>JBBSBL010000001.1:0-154103 GCA_038251325.1 Solirubrobacterales bacterium
CCGAGGAGGCGGCCGGCGGCGTCTTCCTCCTCTGCTCGCCGTGGGCGAACTACATCCACGGCCAGACGCTCAACGTCACCGGCGGTCAGTTCACCGGGATGACGACCTAGTCCGAGGGACCGCTTGGCGCCGCGGCGTCAGGCCGCGGCGCGGCCGCGGCGCGGCGCGCCCGCAACCGCCGGCCGAGCAGGTGCAGCGGCACCGCGGGCACCGTGGTCAGGACCAGGAGGAGGACGGCGGGATGCGGGAGCTCGATCGTCCGGTCGGCCCCGGTGAGGGCATCGACGGCGAGGATGCCCGACCCGAAGAGCAGGCCGCCGGCCAAGCCGCGCAGCGCGGCGCCCCGCGCGGTGCGGTGCTCGGCCCCGCCCAGGATGCCGCCGGCGATGGCGACGACGCTGATGGCGAGATACGACACGCTGCTCGTTCCGAGAGCCCAGCCGGCGACCGCCCCGAGGACGAGCGGGCCGCCGATCACCGAGAGCACCCTCAGCCAGAGCGGCCGCTCCGCCAGGAGCGGCCGCTCGAGCGGGTGCACCATCGCGCCCCCTACAACTCGGGCGCCCTCGGCGCGGCCTCGCCCATCGCCCGCCACCGCTCGCGCGACTCCTCGATGATCCGCAGCGCCTCCTCGCGCGAGCGCCAGCCCTGGACCTCGACGACCTTGCCCTCGGGCATCTTGTAGATCGAGAAGAAGTGCTGGATCTCGGTGCGGAGCACCGCCGGGATGTCCTCGAGCTTGGAGATGTGGTTCCAGTTGGGGTCCTGGAGCGGGACGCAGACGATCTTGTCGTCCTGGCCGTGGTCGTCGCTCATACGGAAGACCGCGACGGGCTTCACCGGGATGACGCAGCCCGGGAAGGTCGGCTCCGACACGCAGACCATGGCGTCGAGCGGGTCGTTGTCCTCCCCCTCGGTCTCGGGGATGAACCCGTAGTCGGTCGGATAGACCGTCGAGGAGAAGAGGAAGCGGTCGAGCTTGATCGCCTTCAGCTTCGGATCCCACTCGTACTTGTTGCGGCTTCCCTTGGGGATCTCGACGAGGCAGATGAGCGGGTCGTCGGACACGGGCGCGATCCTATTGCCCTTCTCGCCGACCCGCACCTGCCGTGCGCCCAGCGCCAGCCGGCCGCCGGAGACGTAGTCGCCCGCGGGCGAGACGAGCCAGGCGACGAGGTCGTCGACCTCGTCGTCGGTGGTCGTCTCGCCCGGCGCGACGAGCACCGCCCGCACGCCGAAGCGCGCCCACTCGACCGAGAGCGTGCGCGCGAGGTTCTCCAGCGCGGCCCGCGCGGCCTCGGCGTGCTCGCCGGCACCCGGGCGCGGGCCGACGAGGACGATCGCGCCGCCCCGGCCTCCGGGGATCATCGCCGCGTTCGCCACCGCGCGGACGAGGCGCCAGGTCGCGTCGAGCGTCCTGGCCAGCGCCTCGCTCCCGCCGGCGCCGAACGCCTCGCCGACGTGAAGGACCAAGGCGTCGACATGTCCGTGGCGCGTGACCAGGTCGTCCCCCCAGGCGTCGGCCGCCGCCGCGTCGAGCGACCACGGGGCGCTGGCCGCCTCGACGGTGCCGCCGAGCGTGGCCAGCCGGCCCGGCGCGCCCGCCACCGCCACGATGCGGCCGACGAGCAGCCCGTCCCGGAAGCGCACGAGGGCCATGGCGTCGCCGGACGCTACAGGTATAGCCTCCGCCGGCGATGGCGGTCCACACCACTCCCCGTCCGGCGGAGCTGCCGCTCCCGGGGGGCCGCGAGGGCGCGGCCGTCCGGCTGCATCCGCTGCTGACCGGTGAGCTCGACGCCCCGCCCGCCTTCGTCGAGCGGCGGGAGGTTCCGCTCTCCGACCTCCGCACCTGGACGACGATGCTCCTGCGGCGCGGCGAGACGGTCCCTCTTCCCGTGCCGGCGTTCCTCGTCGAGCACCCCGGGGCGGGGCTCGTGCTCGTCGACACCGGCCTGCACCCGTGCTGCGCCGGCGACGAGCAGAACCTCGGCGTCATGGGTCGGGTGCTGCCGATCCGCATGGAGCCCGAGCAGGCGGCGAGCGCCCGCCTTCGTGAGCTCGGCCACGCGCCGCAGGACGTCGCGGTGGTGGTGATGACGCACCTGCACAACGACCACGCGAGCGCCGTCGCCGAGTACCCGGACGCGACCTTCGTCATCGATCACGAGGAGTGGGCCGCCGCGACCGCGCCCCGGCCCTCGCTCCGCGGCTACGTCCCGCGGCAGTTCGACCATGCCTTCGACTGGCGAACCGTCGATCTCGCCGGCGCCGGCACCGAGTCCTTCGCGACGTTCGCGCGCGCCCTCGACCTGTTCGGGGACGGCTCGGTCCGCCTGCTCTCCACACCGGGGCACACTCCCGGCCACCTCTCGGTCCTCCTGCGCCTGGCCGGCCGCGAGGCCCTGCTGATCGGCGACGCCGCCTACACGATGCGGACGCTGGCCGGCGAGGCCCGGCCGTTCCTCGTCGAGGACGCCCATCGCTTCCAGCGCTCGCTCGGCGAGCTCCGCCATTTCGTGGAGCAGACGCCCGGACTCCTCGTGATCCCCGGTCACGACCCGGAGCGCTGGGCCGAGCTGGAACCGAGCTACTGACGACCTAGGAGGACGCCGGGGCGGCGCCGGCACGCCGGCCGCGGCGCTCGGCCCGCACGCGTTGGCGCACCGCCCGGCTGCCGTAGGCCTCCAGCCCGGCGTACAGCGTCTTGATGCGCGAGAACACCTCGTCGGCCGCGCGCTGGGACTGCTCACGGGCCGGATGCTCCACCGCCTCGAACCGCACCGGGTCCCCGTACTGCACCGTGACCTTCGGGAACTGCAGCCGCTTCCAGTTGCGGACCTTGTGGGATCCGTGGATCGCGATGGGGACGACGGGCGCGCCGGTCTCGAGCGCGAGGCGGCCGATCCCGGGCTTCGCCCGCTCCGCCATCTTCCCGGTGCGGGAGCGCCCGCCCTCGCAGTACATGACGATCGCGTTGCCGCGCGCCAGGACGGCCCGTGCGACGGCGAACGAGCGCTCGTCGCGCGCGCCGCGCCGGATCGGGAACACGCCGCCGTGCGTGTAGATGAACTGCAGCGGCGGCGTGAACAGCTGGGACTTCGCCACGAACTGCACGCGCCGGCGCGTGAACGCGCCGGCGAAGAAGTGATCCATGAACGAGAAGTGGTTCGGCGCCAGGATCACCGGCCCGGGCGGCACCTTCTCCGAGGAGATCGAGCGGCCGCGGAAGGCCAGCATGACGTAGGGCACCACGACGAGCCGGACGACCTCGTACATCGCGTCGGGCTCGCCCCGCTCGACCCGATCGTAGAACTGGTCGAAGTACTCCGCCGGGCGCGGGTCCTTGTAGACCTGCTCCTTCATCGGCACGAGCGCCGGCGCCCTGTCGCTTTCGTGCGGCACGGTGCCCCGAAGCCTACCCGGCGGCGGGCGACTCGACGCCCTGGGTCCATCCGCGGGAGCGCTCGACCGCGCGTGACCAACCGGCGAGCAGGCCGGCCCGCTCGTCGTCGCCCATGCGCGGCTCGTAGCGCGCGCGCTCGCGCCACGAGCGCCGCAGGTCGTCGAGCGTGAGCGTCGCCGTGCCCACCCCGGCGAGGAAGGCCGCGCCAAGGGCGGTGGTCTCGGCCACCTCGGGCACGACGACCGGCACCCCGAGGACGTCGGCTTGGAACTGCATGAGCCACGCGTTGGCGGTGGCCCCGCCGTCGGCCCGCAGCTCGGCCAGCGGCGCGCCGCTCGCCGCCTCCATCGCGCGGACGGCGTCGACCGCCTGGTAGGCGATGGCCTCGAGCGCCGCGCGGGCCAGGTGCGCCCGCCCCGACCCGCGCGTGAGCCCGACGATCGTCCCGCGCGCGTGCGGATCCCAGTGCGGGGAGCCGAGCCCCGTGAGCGCGGGCACGAAGTACACGCCGTCGTTGCCCTCGAGCGAGCTCGCGAGCGCCTCGGTCTCGGACGCCTTGCCGACGATGCCGAGGCCGTCGCGCAGCCACTGGATCGCGGCGCCGGTGACGAAGATGCTCGCCTCCAGCGCGTAGGTCGTGCTCGCCCCCACCCCCCACGCGACGGTTCCGACCAGACCCTCGACCGGCTCGGGCGCCCGGTGGCCGACGTTCAGGAGGACGAAGGACCCGGTCCCGTAGGTGTTCTTGCCCTGGCCGGGATCGAGGCAGCCCTGGCCGAAGAGGGCCGACTGCTGGTCGCCCGCCACGCCGGCCACGGGGACCTCGTGGCCATGGAACGCCGCCGCGCTCGTGCGGCCGACCTCGCCCGCGCTCGGCCGCACGGCGGGCAGCGCGCTCTCGGGGACGCCGAACAGCTCGAGCAGCTGCGGGTCCCACGCACCGGCGCGGATGTCGTAGAGCATGGTCCGCGACGCGTTCGACGGGTCGGTCACGTGCTCGCCGGTGAGGCGGAAGACGAGCCAGGAGTCGATCGTGCCGAAGACCGCCTCGCCCCGATCGACCCGCGCCCGCAGGCCGGGAACCTCGTCGAGCAGCCAGCCGATCTTCGTCGCCGAGAAGTAGGGGTCGAGCACGAGCCCCGTGGTGGCACGGACGTGCGGCTCGTGGCCCGCGGCGCGCAAGGCCTCGCAGCGCTCCGCGGTCCGGCGGTCCTGCCAGACGATCGCCCGGTGCAGCGGCGCGCCGCTCGCGGGATCCCAGACGCAGACCGTCTCGCGCTGGTTGGTGATGCCGATCGCGTCGAGCTCGCCCGGGCCGACGCCCGCGTCCTTCAGCGCCTCGCCGGCGAGATCGTGCGTCGTCGTCCAGATCTCCTCGGCGTCGTGCTCGACCCAGCCAGGCCGCGGGAAGTGCTGGGTGATCTCGCGATAGGCGCGCCCCAGGATCTCGGCCCGGTCGTCGAACACCAGGCAGGTGACGCCGGTCGTGCCTTCGTCGATGGCGAGGATCACGGGCCGGAGCCTAATCCCGGCGCTCGATCGCCCCGGCGCGGCGTCAGGCGATGCTCGAGCGCCGCGAGGGCGACGCACGAGCCGGGATCGGCTGGGGGCCGCCGGAGTCGGCCGCGCTCACGCGGCTCGACGCCCGCTCGTCGGTCACCACGGCGATCACCACCCAGGCCACCACCGCCGAGGCGACGAGCGCTCCCGCGACCCACCACTCTCCCGAGAGCATCCGGACGGCGGCGACGCCGCCGACGGCGATGGCCGCGGAGAGGACGAGGAGGAGGGCGAGCACCAGGCCGGGACGTCCGCCGGAGGACCGCTTCCTTGTGCGCATGGTGACGTTCTATACCTCACCCCGGTCGGAACGCGCGCGCCGTCGGGGCGCCTTGAGCGAGAAGAACCCGGTCGTTCCGAAGACACCGTTTTCCAGGTCCGCGGCCGGTCGGTCGGCGGCGCTGAGTATGGTGCTCGCGCTCCGGACCGGCGAGCCAGCGGACACGACGGGAGGACCCACGGTGCCAGACGTCGAGGCCCACATCACGGGCACGGTGTGGAAGATCGAGGTGCAGGTCGGCGACGCGATCGAGGAGGGCGACACGGTCGTCATCCTCGAGTCGATGAAGATGGAGATGCCGGTGGAGGCCGAGGATCCCGGCAAGGTCTCGGAGATCCGCTGCGCGGAGGGCCAGTCGGTCTCCGAGGGCGACACGCTCGTCGTGCTCGAGTAGCGCGTGGGCGAGGGACCCGAGCCCGGCGGGCGACTGCGCGTCGAGGTGCCGGCGCCCGGCGTCGCGCGCATCACGTTCGCGAATCCCGGAAAGCGGGGGGCGCTCGACCACGCGATCCTTGACGGGATCGCCGAGACCCTGCCGGGGCTCGACGCCCGCTGCGTAATCCTCACCGGCGAGGGCCCGACGTTCTCGTCGGGATACGACATCGGCGACCTGGCCGACGACGTCTTCGCGCGGGAGGCCGAGCGTCTGGTCGCCCATCCGTTCACGAGCGCGCTCGAGGCGCTGGACGCCCACCCGTGGCCGACCGTCGCGGCGCTGAACGGCCACGCGATCGGCGGCGGGCTCGAGCTCGCGCTCGCCTGCGACCTGCGGGTGGCCGACGCCGAGGCGCGGCTCGGGATGCCGCCGGCGAAGCTCGGCCTCGTCTACTCGCACACCGGCCTGCGCCGGTTCGTCGACGCGATCGGTTTCCCGCGCACGCGCGAGCTCTTCCTGGTCGGGCGCCGGATCGACGCCGCCACCGCGCTGTCGTGGGGACTGGTCAACGAGCTGGCCCCCGGTGGGACGCTCGCGGAGCACGCGCTCGCCCTCGCGCAGGAGATCGCGGGCAACGCCCCCCTGTCGCTGAGCGGGAACAAGCGGATCCTGCGCGCGCTCTCCGACGCGCGCGGATCGCTCGACCCGGAGGTCGAGGCGGAGCTCGTCGCGCTGCGCGAGTCGTGCTTCACCTCCGCCGACTTCCGCGAGGGCGTCCGCGCGTTCGGCGAGCGACGCCCGCCGCGATGGACCGGCGCCTGAGCAACCGCTAGCGGGGCTCGTCCGCAGCGCGCGTGTGCCCACGTCGCTCCTCGCTGTGGCGGCGACGCAGCGGGATCGCGAACCACAGCGTCACGAAGAGCAGCGCGAGGGCGCCGGTCGCCGCGCCGACGACCACGCCGGAGTCGTAGAGCACGTCGCTGACCAGCATCACCGCGCCGACCATCGCGAGGGCGAGGCAGGACAGCCCGACGAGCATCCAGCGGCTCCCGGTGGCGATCACCTCGCGTCGCGCGTGGTGGCGGAAGACGATGCGGTGGTACGCGGTCGGGCCGATGAGGAACGCGGCCGCCGCGGCCGTGGCCAGCAGGGTGGCGAAGTAGAGCGTGCGCTGGAAGTCGGTTATCCCCCCGAAGCGCGCGCTGAACGGGAGCGTGAGCAGGAAGGCGAAGAGGATCTGCACGCCGGCCTGAGCGACGCGGAGCTCCTGCAGGAGCTCGGTCATGTTGCGGGCGAGCTGCTGCTGCTCGGTCTCGGCGGGCCCCCTGGTCGGGACGTGGTCATCCATCGCGGGGCGAGCCTACCCGCGCGCCACCGCGGAGTCGTCCGGGGGCGTCCCTACTTTCCGGGCCAATCGAGAGGGAGGTTGCCGCCCGCCATGCCCCCGTTGATCACCCGTGACGAGGCCCTGCGCCTCGGCGATCTCGACGACCCCGTCGCGATCGAGGCGCTGGTCGAGCGCGCCTGGCGGGCCCGCGTCGAGCGCTTCGCCGACGCGACCGACATGTGCTCGCTGGTCAACGCGAAGTCTGGCGGCTGCGCGGAGGACTGCGGCTTCTGTGCCCAGTCGCGCTACGCCGAGGCGGACACCCCGATGCACGCGATGATGGAGCCCGAGCAGATCCTGGAGCACGCCCGGGCCGCGGAAGCGGCCGGCGCCCACCGCTTCTGCATGGTCACCCAGGGGCAGGGGCTGTCGAAGCGCGACTTCGAGAAGGTGCTCCAGGGCGCGCGCCTCGTCGCCGAGCAGACGAACCTCAAGCGCTGCGCGTCGGTCGGGCACATCTCGCCCGCGCGCGCCCACGCGCTGCGGGAGGCCGGGATCCAGCGGGTCCATCACAACGTCGAGACGGCGGAGAGCTACTACCCGGAGGTCTCCTCCACCGTGCGCTACGAGGGGCGGCTCCGCACCATCGACGCGGTGCGCGAGGCGGGGCTGGAGACGTGCGTCGGCGGGATCCTCAACCTCGGCGAGACCCGGGAGCAGCGGGTCGAGATGGCCTTCCAGCTCGCGGAGATCGACCCGACGAGCGTGCCGATCAACCTGCTCAACCCGCGACCGGGGACGAAGTTCGGCGACCGCGAGTTCATGGACCCCTGGGAGGCGGTGAAGTGGATCGCGATCTTCCGCCTCATCCTCCCGGCGGCGCTGTTCCGCCTCTGCGGCGGCCGGGTCGAGAACCTCGGCGAGCTCCAGGCGCTCGCGGTGCGCGCCGGCGTGAACGGGGTGATGATGGGGAACTTCCTCACGACGCTCGGCAACACGCCCGAGGAGGACCGCGCGATGTTCGAGGGCCTCGGCCTCAACGTCGCCCCCCAGGCCGACAACGGCGCCAATCCCCGGCCGGACAACCGCAGCGGGTGGCTCGACGGCGACACGCCGGACCTCGTCGGCGCGCACCTCTCCGCGGCCCCTGGCCCGGCGCCGCCGGAGGAGCTCGAGATCCGGCTCTGGGACCCCGCCGCGCAGCTGCGCTTCAGGCGCAAGGCCGCCGTCCCGCCCCGGCCCGACGGCGCGCCGAACGCCGGGCACGACCGGGAGACCCGCGAGCGCGCCGCCACGGGGGCCGGCGCATGACGGCGATCGAGGCCCGGCTGGCCGAGCTCAAGGAGCACGGCCTCTACCGGCGGATGCGCCTGGTCAGCGGGCCCCAGGGGCCGCGGGTCGTGCTCGACGGCAAGCCCGTGCTGCTCCTGTGCTCGAACAACTACCTCGGGCTCGCCGACCACCCGGCCGTGCGCGAGGCCGCCGCGGAGGCGGCCATGCGCGGGGGGGCCGGGGCGGGAGCCTCGCGCCTGGTCTGCGGCAACATGACCATCCACCGCCGCCTCGAGGAGCGCCTGGCCGACTTCAAGGGCGCCCCGGCGGTGCTGCTCTTCGGCTCGGGCTACCTGGCGAACACCGGCATCGTCTCCGCGCTCGCCGGCGAGGGGGACGTGGTCTTCTCGGACGCGCTGAACCACGCGTCGCTCGTCGACGGGTGCCGGCTCGCCCGTGCCGAGACCTTCGTCTACGCCCACGCCGACGTCGACCACCTCGCCTGGGGCCTGGAGAAGGCCGAGGGCCGCGGCGCGCTCATCGTCACCGACTCCGTCTTCTCGATGGACGGCGACGTGGCGCCGCTCGAGGACATCGTGCGGCTCGCCCGCCGCCACGGCGCGCGCGTCGTCGTCGACGAGGCGCACGGCACCGGATGCCTCGGCCCCGGCGGGCGCGGGGCCGTGGCCGCGGCGGGCCTGGAGGACGAGGTCGACGTCGTCATCGGGACCCTGGGCAAGGCGCTCGGCGCCTACGGCGCCTACGCGTGCTGCGAGGTGTCCATGGCGCGCTGGCTCGTGAACTCGGCGCGCACGCTGATCTTCTCCACGGCCCCCTCGCCTCCGGCGGTCGCCGGCGCGCTTGCGGCCCTGGAGCTGCTGGCGACCCAGCACCAGCGGGTCGAGCGGCTGCGCCGCAACGGGGCGGTCCTGCGGGAGGAGCTGGCGCGCGAGGGATTCGGCGTCCCGGACGGAGAGACGCCGATCGTGCCGCTCGTGGTGGGCGAGCCCGCGACCGCCATGCGGGTCTGCGAGGCCGCGCTCGAGCGCGGCGTCTTCGCCCAGGCGATCCGCCCGCCGACGGTGCCGGCCGGGACCTCGAGGCTGCGCCTGGCGGTGATGGCCTCGCACACGCGGACCGAGCTGCGCGGCGCGGCGCGCGCCCTCGCCCGAGCCGCGCTGGCGGCCGGGTTCCAGCCGGCGGCGACGATGCCTCCCGCGGCGCCGATCGCCGTCGACGCGCTCGAGCCCGCCGCGGCCGGGCCGGTCGCCGAGCCGCCCGAGCCCCGGGCCGGGCGCGCCCGGCCGTTCGACGTCGAGAGCGAGCCGGAGCCCGTCCGCCGCGCCGCGTAGCCGGACGCGTGCGTGGCTGCTTCGTCACCGGGACCGACACCGGCGCCGGGAAGACGGTCGTCGCTGCGGCCCTGCTCGCGGCCCTCGCCGCCCGGGGCCTGCGGGTGGCGGCGAGCAAGCCGGTGCTCACCGGCGTCGCGGAGCCGGCCGACGCCGCGTGGCCACCCGACGACGTGGTGCTCGCGGCGGCCGCGGGCGGCGGTCGCGGCCCCGAGGCGGTCGCCCCGTTCCGCTTCGGGCCGCCGGTCTCGCCGCACCTCGCCGCGTCCCTCGCCGGCCGCGCGCTCGAGCCGGCGGACCTCGTCGCCACGGTGGGCGCCGCGGGCGAAGGTGCCGATGCGCTCGTGGTCGAAGGCGTCGGCGGCCTGCTCGTGCCGCTCACGCCGGGGTACCTCGTGCGCGACCTCGCGCTTGACCTCGACCTCCCCGTGGTGCTCGCCGCGCGCGCGGGGCTCGGCACGATCTCCCACACCCTGCTCACGCTCGAGTCCGCGCGCGGCGCGGGCCTGCGGGTGACCGGCGTCGTGATGACACCGTGGCCGGCCGAGCCGGGCCCGGTCGAGCGGTCCAACCGCGAGACCGTCGCCGCGCTCGGCGACGTGGCGGTCGCCGTCCTGGAGACGGTGTCCTCGCCCGACCCGCACGCGCTCGCCGCCGCCGGGGCGCAGCTCGACCTCGACGCGCTCGTGCCGGAGCTCTAGCCATGGCCCGCGACCTGCGTCGAAAGCCGGGCGAGAAGCAGCGCGCCACGAACCTCGAGCTGTTCTTCGACCTCGTCTACGTGTTCGCCGTCACCCAGCTCTCGCACTTCCTGCTGACGCACCTCGATGCCGGAGGCGTCCTGCGGACCGCGCTGCTCCTCCTCGTCGTGTGGTGGGCGTGGATCTACACGACGTGGATGGCCAACTGGTTCGATCCGGACTCCACCGAGGTGCGGCTCGTCCTCCTGGGGGTGATGCTCGCCAGCCTCGGCATGGCGATCGCCATCCCCGAGGCCTTCGGGGACCGGGCGCTGCTCTTCGCCGGCTCCTACGTGGCGCTGCAGACGGTGCGCAACGCGTTCGTCGTCTGGGCCACCGACCGCGACGACGCGGCGCACGAGCAGTACCGCCGGATCCTCGGGTGGGGCCTGCTCGCGGCGATCCCGTGGCTCGCCGGCGCGTTGGCGCCGAACGAATGGCGGATCCCGATCTGGATCCTCGCGGTCGCCATCGACTACCTCGCCCCCGCGTTCGCCTACTGGACCCCGCGCCTCGGCCGCGCCGACATGTCGACGCTGAACATCGACGGCGGCCACTTCTCCGAGCGCTTCCAGCTCTTCATCATCATCGCGCTCGGGGAGTCGATCGTGGTCACCGGCGCGACGGCGTCGGACCTGTCGCTCGACCCCGTCATCGGTGTCGCGATCGCGGTGGCCTTCACCGGGAGCGCGGCGCTCTGGTGGTTGTACTTCGACTACGTCGCCGCCGTCTCGACCCGGCGCCTGATTGACATCGACGAGACCGCGCGCATGGGCCGGGACGCCTACACCTACGTCCACATCCTGATCATCGCCGGCATCATCGTGGCCGCGGTCGGCGACGAGATCGTCATCGCCCATCCGCGGGAGGTCCTCCACGGGCTCGAGCTCGGCGTGGTGATCGGCGGCCCGGTGCTCTATCTGCTCGGGCACGTCGCGTTCCGCTGGATCATGGCCGGCTCGCTCACGCGGACCCGTTCCGGCGGGCTGGTGGCGATCGCGCTGCTCACCGTGCTCGGGCTCGTCGCGCCCGGCCTGGTCACGCAGGCCGCCGTCAACGTCGCGCTGATCGTCGTCATCGTGCTCGAGGCGCGCGGGTTCGGCGCCCCGCGGATCGTGCGGGAATAGCCGGTCACTTCCCCGCCGCGTAGCGCACGATCGAGGTGTCGGTCAGCCACTCGACCGGCGCCAGGTCGTCGGTGTAGACCTGACCGCCCGGGCGCGGCGGGCCGAGCCGCACGGCGGCGGCGGCCGCGAGCGGTCGCAGCGGCACCGGCAGCCGCGGGCGGGCCGCGGCGATCCGCGCCGCGGAGGCCGGGCCCGCGGTGCCCAGCAACAGGGTGTTCGTCGGCTCGACGGGATCGCGCAGCACCGTTCGCAGCTCCGCCCCCATCGTCGCGGCGAGGACCCGCTCGAGCCGATCCGTGTCGCGAGGCTCACCGACGTTGACCACCACCACGCCCCCCGGCCGCAACCGCTCGCGGCACAGCGCGAAGAACTCCCTAGTGGCCAGGTAGAACGGGATGTAGGGCTGGCGGTAGGCGTCGACGAAGATCGCGTCGTAGCGGTGCGCGGTCCGCCGCAGGAACGGCCGCGCGTCCGCGGTCACGAGATGAAGGCGCGGCCCCGGGCGCAGGCCGAACCAGCGCCGGCCCAGGTCGGTGAGCACGCCGTCGATCTCGACCGCGTCGATCGCCGTGCGCGGGAAGTAGTGGGCGTACGCGCGCGCGGTCGTGCCGGCCGCGTTGCCGAGGATCGCCAGCCGCCCCGGCGGCGCGCCGCGCGCGGCCAGCGGCAGGACGAGGAAGTCGTCCCAGTAGTTGCCCGTGAGCCACCGCCCGGGGCGGTAGACCGAGTGGACGGCGACACCCTCGTTGAGCTCCAGCGAGCGCTTGCCGTCCGCCCGCTGCAGCACCCGGGCGTACTGATAGGGCGTCTCGCGCTCGGCGAGGATCCGCACACCGTCGCCCGCCGCCTTCACCGTCCCGGCCGGGATCGCGAGCAGCGCCGCGACCACCACCGGGGCGAGCGCCCACCGGCGCCCGAGGCCGAGCGCCCCCACCACGGCCAGCGCGGCCGCGAAGACCAGGAACGTCCGCTGGGTCCCGACGAGCGGGACGAGCAGCAGCGCCGAGAGGAAGACGCCGGCCAGCGAGCCGACGGTGCCGATCGCGTAGAGCCGGCCCGCGACGGTCCCCGACTCCTCGACGCTGCCCACCGTGAGCCGCACGGCGTAGGGCGAGGCGGCGCCGAGCAGCAGCACCGGCAGGGCGACGAGCAGCAGGACGGCGACGAGCGAGCCGACGAAGGCGCCGGCGGAGATCGAGTCCAGCGCGTGGACCGCGAGGTCGAGGAACGGCCGCGCGACGAACGGCACGACCGCGAGCAGCGCGGCTGCGCCGAGCACCAGGCGGCAGAGCCCGTGCAGGTCGGGACGGCGATCGGCCAGGCGCCCCCCGAGCCAGTACCCGGCCGAGAGCGAGACGAGGACGACCGCGATCGTGTTGGCCCAGATGATCGTCGAGGCGCCGAAGTAGGGCGCGAGGAGCCGGGCCGCGGCGATCTCCACGCCGAGGCTCGCCGCGCCGACGACGAAGACCACGAGCGGGATCGGAGGGAAGGCGCGCGAGCCCACGGGAGGGCGAGGGTAGAGCAGCCGGATCCGACCGCCCGCGGCTCTACGTTGGGCGGCGATGGACACCGACGAGCTCGCGGCGCTCGATCGCCGCCTCCTCTGGCATCCGTTCACCCAGCAGCGCGGCTGGGAGGACGAGGAGCCGCCCGTGCTGATCGAGCGGGCGGAGGGCACGACGCTCTACGACACCGACGGCAACGCCTACCTCGACGGCGTGTCGTCGCTGTGGTGCAACGTCCACGGCCACCGCCATCCCGCGATCGACGCCGCGATCCGCGCCCAGCTCGACCGCGTCGCCCACTCGACGATGCTCGGCCTCTCCCACCCGCCGGCGGTCGAGCTGGCCGAGCGCCTCGTGGCCCTCGCCCCGGAGGGGCTCGCGCGCGTCTTCTACTCCGACAGCGGCTCGACGGCGGTCGAGGTCGCGCTGAAGATGGCCTTCCAGTGGTGGGCCCAGCGCGGGGAGCCGCAGCGGACGGGCTTCGTCTGTCTCGAGGACGCCTACCACGGCGACACGGTCG
This sequence comes from Solirubrobacterales bacterium, assembly GCA_038251325.1. Taxonomy (GTDB): domain Bacteria; phylum Actinomycetota; class Thermoleophilia; order Solirubrobacterales; family Solirubrobacteraceae; genus JBBSBL01. The sequence continues at coordinate 13,469 of JBBSBL010000001.1, forward strand.
GGTCGGTGTCGCTCGGCGGGATCGATCTCTTCCACTCCACCTACGGGCCGCTCCTGTTCGACGCCTGGCGGGCGCGCCCCGGCGACGCGGCCCACCTCGAGGCGCTGCTCGCCGAGCACGGCGAGCGCGTGTGCGCGGTCGTCGTCGAGCCGCTGGTGCAGGGGGCGGCGGGCATCCGCCTGCAACCCGACGGCTACCTGCGCCGCGTGCGGGAGCTGTGCGACGTCCATGGTGTGCTCCTGATCGCGGACGAGGTGGCCACCGGATTCGGCCGCACCGGCCGGATGTTCGCGTGCGAGCACGAGGGAGTCGCACCCGATCTGATGTGCCTCGCCAAGGGCCTGACGGGCGGCTACCTGCCGCTCGCCGCCACGCTGACCACCGAGCGCGTCTACGCGGGCTTCCACGGTGCGTTCGGCGAGTTCCGCACCTTCTTCCACGGCCACACCTATACGGGCAACCCGCTGGCCTGCGCCGCGGCGGTGGCGACGCTGGACGTGTTCACGGCGGAGGACACGCTCGCGCGCCTGGAGCCGAAGATCGCGCAGCTCGGCGCGCTGCTCGACACGCACGTCGTGCCGCTGCCGGGCGTGGCCGAGGTGCGCCGGCGCGGATTCATGGTCGGCATCGAGCTCGGAGGCTTCGCGCCCGGGGAGCGGATGGGCCACCGGGTCACGCTCGCGGCGCGCCGCCGGGGCGTGATCGTCCGCCCGCTCGGGGACGTCGTCGTGCTCATGCCGCCGCTCTCGATCAGCGAATCCGAGCTGGCGCGGCTCGTTGCGGTCACCACGGCGTCGATCACCGAGGCGATCGGCCGGCGCGCTCGGTCCGAGCCCGCCGTCGCCGCCGCGGCCTGACCGAATCCGGAGCCCGAGTGAGGAGAGGGGCCGGCCCCCGAACCGGGGTCGTAGGCGCACGGCGGCCGGCCCACCGCTCTGAACACGGCGGGCCGGTGGGAGTTGCGCCGCCTAGATGGGTCGGTTCCGCGTACGCGGAGTCGCGGAATCAGCCATCTCAGTCCTCGTAGGCGACGAAGTCGCGCTTGCGCGCGCCGCACACCGGGCAGAACCATGTCTCCGGAATGTCCTCGAAGGCCGTGCCGGGCGGGATACCGCCGTCGGGATCTCCCTCGGCCGGGTCGTAGATGAAGCCGCAGGACTCGCAGATCCAACGCTGGGCGGTCGTCGTCTCGGTGCTCATGGCGGGAAGGGTACGGGGCCGACGGGCCTGGGTATTCGCCGCCCGCGGACGGCAGATGGTCGCGGAATCAATCATCTAGGGTCGCGGGCCATGGAGGTCGACCGGCCCGGTCCCGGAGAGGAGCTCAACGCGGGCGAGGTCACCGTCCCGCGCCCGGCGGCCACGGTGATCCTGCTCCGCGGCGGAGACGAGACGCTCGAGGTCCTCCTCGTCCAGCGCAACCCCGCGCAGCGGTTCATGGGCGGCGCGTGGGTCTTCCCCGGGGGCGCGGTGGACCCCGGCGACGGCGACGGCGAGACCGGCCTCCGCGCCGCGGCGGTGCGGGAGACGCGCGAGGAGGCCGGGGTGGCGCTGGCCTCACCCGACGACCTCGTCGCCTACTCTCGGTGGATCACCCCGGCGGTGGTGACGATCCGGTTCGACACGTGGTTCTACCTCTCGCCGCTCCCCGCCGGCGCGGCGCCGCGCGTCGACGGCGACGAGTGCGTCGATCTGCGCTGGGAGAGCCCGGCCTCGGCGCTCGAGGCCGGGGCGCGCGACGAGCTGCTGCTCGTCTTCCCCACCGTCAAGCACCTCGAGCAGATCGCGAGCTTTCCCTCCGCGGGCGCCCTCCTGACCCACGCCCGCGGGTTGGAGGTGCGGCCGGTGGAGCCGCGCGTCGTGCTCGACGGGGAGATCGCCCGCGTCCTGCTGCCCGGCGAGCCGGGCTACGACGCGTGAGAAGCCGGCGCTCCGCCCACCGCCGGCATCCGCGCCAGCGTGAAGCGCATCCCCAGCTCGCTCTCGCACGAGAAGGAGTCCCCACCGGGATCGGCCACCACGTCGAGCACGACCTCCCGATCGGCGAACAGGGCGAGCAGCGGACGGTCGAGCAGGACGGGAACGCCGTCGAGAACGCCCACGCGGACCTCGTCGGGGCCGGCCAGGTGCGCCTCGAAGAGGAAGGCCGCGGTCGCGTCGCAGCAGCCGTTGCCGATGACCAGGGTGAGCGCGCCCGACCGGAGGGCCCGAACCTCGCCGAGCGTTCGCCGGGCGGCGTCGGTGGGCGCGACCGTCGGCATGTCGGCGACTATAGTTGCCGTGGTGACGGCCTCCCTTCCGGCGGACGTGCAGTCGGTCTTCGATCGCTTCATCACGACGGAGTACACGACGCTCGACGGCGCCGGCCAGCCGATCACCTGGCCGGTGACGCCGTACTACCGTCCCGGAGACCCGTGCGTCGACGTCACGACGGGCCTCGGCTACCCGAAGAAGGCGAATGACGCACGCGCGAACCCGCAGGTCTCGCTGCTCTTCTCCGAGCCCAACGGCAGCGGCCTGCAGGGCGCCCCGATGGTGCTGATCCAGGGCACCGCGCGCGTCGACGACGAGGACCTCGACGCCAACCGGGCCCGCTACGAGCGCGAGGCGGCCGAGAAGCTTCCCGCGACGACGAAGCTCCTGCCGCCCAAGCCGCTGCGCCGTGCGTTCCTCTGGTACTTCGCCCGCCTCTACGTGCACGTCCGCCCGGAGCGGATCTGGGTCTGGCCCGCGGGCGCGCTCGGCGACGAGCCGACGCTGTACGACGCGCACATGGAGGAGGTGCGTTCCGGCCACTCCGAGGAGCCCGAGGCGCCGCACGCCGAGCCGGAGGGCGGCGCCGCCGCCTGGGACGAGCGCCTCGACGAGATGGGGACCCGCTATCCCACGGCGGTCCTGACCTTCGTCGGGCCTGACGGCTTCCCGTTCTCGGTCCGGGCTCCGGTGCGCACCGACCGGGCCGCCGGGCTCGTCCGGCTCGAGGGCGACCTCGCCGGCCTCCCGATCGCCGCGGGCCGCGCCTGCGTCACCGCGCACGAGCACGCACCCGACTTCACCTGGCAGGTGAACTTCCAGGTGCGCGGGGACCTCGTGCCCGACGCCGACGGCTGGGCCGTGCGCCCGCACCGCCTCGTCGGCGGCTTCGAGTTGCCGCCGTCCAAGCTCGAGGGGCTGCGGGCGAACTGGTCGAAGGGGCGGCGTTTCCATCGGGTGGCGAAACAGCAGATGCGCCGCCGGGGGGCCTGAGCCGTGGCGACGAAGGCGAAAGCGAAGGCGAAGGCCCCGACCACGGCGAAGCCGAAGGTGAAGGCCCAGGCGAAGGCGAAGGCCAAGCCCAGGCCGAAGCCCAGGCCCCTGACCGTCGCCGTCACCGGGCCGACCGGCGACATCGGCGCGCCGCTCGTCGCCGCGCTCGAGCGCAGCCGGGAGGTCGGCCGCATCGTCGGCATGGCCCGCCGCCCGTTCGACCCCGCCGCGCGCGGATGGAGCAAGACCGAGTACCGGCGCGGCGACGTGCTGGATCGCGAGGCGGTGGACGACCTCGTCGCGGGCGCCGACGTCGTCGTCCACCTCGCCTTCGTCATCATGAGCGGCAGCGACGAGAGCCGCCGGGTCAACCTTGAGGGCTCGCGCCACGTGTTCGACGCGGCGGTGGCCGCCGGCGCGAAGCGCCTCGTCTACGCCTCGTCCGTCGCCGCCTACGGCTTCGACGACGACCGGACGGGCCTGCTCGCCGAGGACATGGCGGCCCGCGGCAGCGACGCGCACTCCTACTCGGCCGAGAAGGCCCAGGTGGAGGGGGTGCTGGCGGAGGCGACCGCGGGCAGCGACATCGACACCTACGTCTTCCGCCCGTGCATCGTCGCCGGCCCCGAGGCGCTGCTGCTGATCGAGAACATCCCCTACGTCCAGATCGGCGGCCGGCTGCCCGACGCGGTCCGCCGCCTGTTCGACGTCGTTCCCGCGCTCGCCCCGGTGATCCCGGACCCGGGCACGCCCTTCCAGCTCGTCCATCACGACGACGTCGCCGCGGCGATGCGCTCCGCGGTCGCCGGGCGCGGCGAGCCGGGGATCTACAACCTCGCCGGCGAGGGGGAGCTGACGCTGAGCGACGTCGCCGCCGAGCTCGGCTGGTACTCGATCCCCCTCCCCGACGTCGCGTTGGACGCCGTCCGCGAGGGCGTCGCGCGGGTCCCGTTCCTGCCCAACGAGGCGCAGTGGGTCGAGGCGTTGCGGGCCCCGCTGCTGATGGACACGACCCGCGCTCGGCGCGCGCTGCGCTGGCGCCCGAAGCACGACGCCCGGTCCACGCTGCACCAGACCGTCGCGGCCGCGCGCCTCTCCGGCCTTCTGCGCTGAGCCGCCTCGTGGCGCCCGTCGCCGGCATCGTCCTCGCCGGTGGCCGCTCGAGCCGGATGGGCGCCGAGAAGGCCGCGCTGGACTGGGGCGGCGTCCCGCTGCTGGTCCACGTCGTCGGCCGCCTCGCCGCCGCGGTGGACGTCTCCGTGCTCGTGGTCGCGCGGCCGGGCCAGGTTCTGCCGGCGCTGCCGGCCGGCGTGGCCCGGATCGACGACGCCGTCGCCGACCAGGGTCCGCTGCGCGGCTTGGCCGGCGGCCTCGCCGCGGCGGGCGCGGCCGGCGCCGAGATTGCGATCGCGGTGACCGTCGACGCGCCGTTCCTCGCCGCCGCGGTGGTCACGGCGCTTGCCGCCGCCCTCGCGGGCGACCCGGCCGCCGAGATCGCCGCGATCGACACCGGCCGGCGGACGGCGCCCTTCCCGGCGGCCTACCGACCAGGCCTGGCCGCCGCCGCCCACGAGCTGCTGGACGCGGGCGAGCGACGCGCCCGGGCGCTGGTCACCGCCGCGCCCGTCCACCGCATCGACGCGACCGACCTGCTCGCGATTCCGGCGGTGGCCGCCGCCGACCCCGAGCTGCGCTCGCTGACCGACCTCGACGACCCGACGACCTACACGCGGCTTCGGCCGGCCGGCTCAGCCCCGCGGCTCTGAGAGCAGCACCCCGAACATCTTCGCGTCGGGGTCGCGCGTGAGGTCGACGTGGATGTGCTTGAGCTCGGTGTACTCGTCGAGGCCGTAGGGGCCGAGCTCGCGCCCGACCCCGCTCTGCTTGTACCCGCCGAACGGCGCGACGCAGTTGATGAGGTGGTGGTCGTTGATCCAGACGGTCCCCGCGCGCAGCCGCTTGGCGGTCGTGAGCGCGCGGTCGTAGTCCTCGGTCCACACGGCGGAGGCGAGACCGTAGATCGAGTCGTTGGCGACCGCGATCGCCTCCTCGTCGTCCTTCACGCGGATGACCGAGAGCACCGGCCCGAAGATCTCCTCCTGGGCGATCGTCATCGCGTTCTCGACCTCGGTGAAGATCGTCGGCTCGAAGTAGTAGCCCTTCCCCTCCACAGTCTCCGGCTCGCCGCCGAGCACAAGCCTGCCGCCCTCCTCCTGCCCGATCCGGACGTAGTTCTTCACCGTCTCGAGCTGCTCCGCGGAGATCAGCGGCCCGAGGTCGCTGTCGTAGTCCATCGGGTCGCCGATGCGGATCGTCCTGGCCCGCTCGACAAGCGCCTCCACGAAGTCGTCGTGGATCGCGTCGGGCAGGATGAGCCGGGTGCCGGACTCGCAGACTTGCCCCTGGTGGAAGAACGTCGCCCACAGCGCGCCGTCCACCGCCGCCTCGAGGTTCGCGTCCTCGTAGACGATGTTGGGCGACTTCCCGCCGAGCTCGAGCGTGCACTTCTTCACCGTGGAGGAGGCGAGCTGCATGATCCGGCGCCCGACGACCGTAGAGCCGGTGAAGGAGATCTTGTCGACCATCGGGTTGGAGGCGAGCTCCTCGCCGACCGAGGCGCCGCCGCCCGTGATGACGTTGAGCACGCCCTTGGGCAGGTCGGTCTCGTCGATCAGCTCGGCGAGGCGCAACGCGGTGAGCGGCGTGTTCGAGGCGGGCTTCAGCACGACGCTGTTGCCCATCGCCAGCGCCGGCGCGAGCTTCCACACCGCCATGACCAGCGGGAAGTTCCACGGGATGATCCCGGCGCACACGCCGATCGGCTCGCGCAGCGCGAAGTTGTAGGAGTGGGTGGGAAAGGAGACCGGCTCCAGCGCCTCCTGCATCGAGCGGTCGGCCTTGCGGGCGAAGTAGTCCCAGTGGTTGATGCAGTAGCCGATGACGAAGGTGCTCGTGGCGCGGATCGTCATGCCCGCCTGGGCGGTCTCCAGCGCCGCGAGCTCGTCCTCGTGCTCGGTGAACTTCTCGACCACCTGGAGGAGGATCCGGCTGCGCTCGTCCGGCGCGAGCTCGGACCACTCGCCGCCGTCGAAGGACTCGCGCGCGGAGCGGATCGCCCCCTGGGCGTCCTCGCGGGTCATCTTCGGGACGCGGGCGATGACCTCCTCGGTGGCGGGGTTGACGACGTCGAAGGTCTCGCCGCCCGACGCGTCGACCCACTCCCCGCCGACGTAGTTCCGGTAGTCGCGGACACCCTGCTCGACGTCGATGGCCATGCTCGGCTCCTCTCTCGGACCCGGCGCCGCCCCTACAGCGCCTTGCGGTACAGCTCGGCGAAGTCCTCCTCGGTGGGATCGACCGGGTTGACGAGCGTGCAGCCGTCGCCCATCGCGCCCTCCACCAGCGTCGGGATCCCAGCCTCGGGCACCCCAACCTCCGAGAGCCGGCCCGGCAGCCCGAGCGTAGAGACCATCCCGCGGACGTGGTCGGCCAAGACGTGGCCGACCTGCGCGCCAGAGCCCCCGACCTCGAGGCCGAAGATCTCGTTGATGGTGCGGTAGCGATCGGCGATGTCCTCGCCGGCCGCGGCGTTGAACTCGATCACCCACGGGAGGTTGATCGCGTTGGCCACCCCGTGCGGCACCCCGTAGTGCGCGCCCGCGGGGTGGGACATCGAGTGGGTGATGCCGAGCGCCCCGGTCGAGGTGGGCTGGATCGCGAGGTTCGCGGCGATGAGCATGTTGCCGCGGGCGTCCTCGTCCTCGGGGTGCTCGACGGCGCGGAGCAGGTTGTCGCGGATCATCCGCAGGGCCTGCAGCGCGTAGGCGTCGCCGTGCGCGCTCCACTCCGAGGAGACGTAGCCCTCGATCGCGTGGGAGACCGCGTCCATCCCGGTCGCGGCCGCGATCGCCGGCGGCAGCGTCGCGGTGCTCGCCGGGTCGAGGATCGCCAGCCGCGGGTACATCGGGAAGTCGCCGATCTGGTACTTGAGGTGCTCCTCGGCGTCCTTGATCACCGCGGCGAACGAGACCTCGGAGCCCGTGCCGCAGGTCGTCGGGACGCAGGCGAGCGGCGCCAGCTCCTCGGGGCGGCCCATGCCGTCGTTCGCGCGTGGGAGCCCGAAGTAGCCCTCCCAGTCGCGCGGCTCCCCGCCGTTGACGAAGACGACGTTCGCCGCCTTGGCGGTGTCCATCACCGAGCCGCCGCCGACGGCGAGGAGGCTGTCGGCCCCGCGCGCCTTCGCCGCCTCGGCCGTCGCGCTCACGACCCGGGAGTCGGAGTCCGGCGGCACCTGGTCGTAGATCCCCGCGACCTCGAGCCCGCCGTCCTGCACGCCCGCGGCGACCCGATCCACCAGCCCCGTGCCGCGCAGGACCTCGTCGGTGACGATCAGCACCCGCTGGGCGCCCTCCTTGGCGAACTCGAACCCGACGCTGCCGAGCAGGTCGCGCCCGGCGATCACCCGCGTGGGCGCGGCGAATTGGTAGAAGTCCTTGAACCCGGCCATCTGGCGGCCGGTCTCGAGGTCGGCGGCCGCTTCCACGCTCACACCTCCAGCAGGTCGTTGCGCCCGGCAGCCTCGAGCTTCGCCTTGTAGCGCGGGAAGATCGGCTTGGTCAGCGGGACGAGCTTGAGGATCTTCGCCACCGGCCCCTTGGCCTTCATCTGTCCGCGCGCGAGCGCCACGGTGACGTTGACCTTCCCGAGCCAGAAACGGTGCGCGGTGTCGGCGTCCATGCTCATCACGACCTCGGGCTCCATGTCGGTGGGCCCGCAGTCCACCTCGCCCGCCTCGGCATCGAGCATCTTTACCGTGATCTGCGACGCGGGGTTGCGGTACTGGTACTGGACGATCGTGTTCGCCTTGCGGAACTTGGGCCCCAGCTCGGGGTCGTCGGCCAGCTCCCGGAAGAGCTCGCCGATGAACGCATAGACCTCCTGCTCGTCTGCGAAATACGCCACGCTTTGCCGTCTCCTGTCGCCGCTCTGACGGGGCGAGGCCCCGTTCCTGGCCGGGCGGCCAGTCCGGCCGGAGCATAGACACCGCCCGCCCCGCGCGCCGGTACGCTCCCGGCCATGACCCGCCACTCCTATCCGGTCGCCGGTCGCGTCGTGCTGATCACCGGCGCGGCGCGCGGCATCGGCGCCGGGCTGGCCCGCGAGCTCGGCCGCCGCGGCGCCAGGCTCTCGCTCGTCGGGCTCGAGCCGGAGCGGCTCGCGGAGACCGCCGAGGCGGTCCCCGGGGAGGCGAAGTGGTTCGAGGCCGACGTCACCGACCAGGCCGCGCTGGAGCGCGCGGTCGCCGGCACGGTGGAGCGGCTCGGCGGCATCGACGTCGTCGTCGCCAACGCCGGCATCGAGGCCGTCGGCACCGTCGAGACGATCGACCCCGCGCTCTTCGAGCGCATCATCGAGGTCAACCTGCTCGGGGTGTGGCGCACCGTGCGCGCCGCTCTGCCCCACGTGCTCGACCGCCGGGGCTACGTGCTGCCGATCGCCTCCGCGGCGGCGGCCACCCACCTCGGGCTGATGGCCCCCTACGCCGCGAGCAAGGCCGGGGTCGAGGCGTTCGCCAACTCGCTGCGCCAGGAGCTCAACGGCACCGGCACGCGGGTCGGCTGCGGTTACTTCTCCTTCCTGGATACCGACATGGTGAGCGAGGCCTTCGCCCATCCGGCCGCGGCGAAGCTCCAGGAGTCGACCGGCGGCCCGCTCGGCCGGGTCTACCCGCTCGCCGACGCGGTCGCCTCGATGGCCGACGACGTCGAGCGCCGCGCCCGCGTGGTCGCCTACCCGCCGTGGGTCAAGGGTCTTCTGCTGGGCCGCGGCGTCCTGCAGCCGCTTACCGAGCCGATCACCGGGCGTCGTTCGCGCGAGGCGGTGCGGATCGCGAACGACCTCGCGCGCTCGCCGCGCGGCCCGCGCTGACGCCGGCCTACAGCTCGTTGGAGACGTTGAGCCCGAGGTCGTCGAGGAGCCGCTGGGCCTCGATGTTGAGCTTGAAGAACTCGCCGGTCCAGATCAGGACGCCGAGCGCGATCAGGATCACGCCGCCGGTCACGATGATCGCGCGGTAGTGGCGCTTGATCACCGCGAAGGCCGTGGTCATCCGCCCGAAGGCGAGCGCGGTGAGCAGGAACGGGATGGCCAGTCCGGCGGAGTAGGCGGCGAGGAGCAGCGCGCCGCGCCCGGCGGACTGCGAGAGCGACGCGGCGGCGAGGATCGCGCCGAGCGTCGGGCCGATGCACGGCGTCCAGGCGATCGCGAAGGCCGCCCCGGCGATCACGGGGCCGCCGCGCCCCGCGCGCGACATGAGCCCGCCGACGTGCCATTCGCGACCCAGCCGAGGCACGAGCGGGGAGAGCAGGAAGAAGACGCCGAGCGCGATGATCATCGTCGCCGAGACCTTCTGGAGGATCTCCTGGTTGTCCTGGAGCCAGCGCCCGACCTGGGTCGCCGAGAGCCCGAGCAGGATGAAGATGGTCGAGAACGAGGCGACGAAGGCGAGGCTCGGCGCGAGCATCCGCCGCGCGCCGGCGTGCTCGAGGTCGGCCGGCGCGACGCCCGCCACGGCCGACAGGTAGCCGGGGACCAGCGGCAGGACGCACGGGGAGAGGAACGAGACGACGCCCGCCGCCACGGCGACCGGAATGCCGACTCCGTTCGCGGGGTCCATGGGTCCCAGGGTACCCAGCCGGACGCGAGGGCCGTCCAGTTCGGAACCTTCCGTCTCGCCGCGCGTTAGCATCATTCGAGGAGCCGCCCTGTGGAAGCCTCCGCCCTTCACGCCCCCGCGGGCCTCGCGCCCCGCCGGATCCCGATTCCAGGGCCGCTCCTGCGGTTGCGCTCCGACGACCAGCTCGTGGCGTCCTTCCGGGCCGGCAACGACGACGCCTTCCGCGTCATCCACGACCGCTACCGCCAGCGCCTCTTCGCCTACGCGCGCCAGATGCTGCCCGGCCGCCGCCAGGACGCCGAGGACGCGCTGCAGGACGTCTTCATCCGCGCGCACTCGGCGCTGCGGGCGAACGACCGGTCGATCACGCTCCGCGCCTGGCTCTACCGGATCGCCCACAACCGCTGCGTCGACGAGCTCCGCCGTCCGCCGCCGCCGGCGCCCGAGCTGCTCGAGCTCGTGCGTCCCCCCGCCTGCGACCCGATCGTCGAGGCGGAGCAGCGCGAGCGCCTGCGCCGGCTGATCGAGGACGTGCGCCGGCTGCCCGACCAGCAGCGCTCCGCCCTGCTCATGCGCGAGCTCGAGGGAATCTCCTACCTGGAGCTCGCGGCGGCGCTCGACGCCACCGTCCCCGCCGTGAAGTCCCTGCTGGTGCGCGCCCGCATGGGCCTCGCGCAGGCGCAGGAAGCGCGCGACGCCGCCTGTCCCGAGGTCCGCGAGGAGCTCGCGCTCGCCGTCGATCGCGGCGTCCGCCCCGGCGGGCTGGCGCGCCGCCACCTGCACGACTGTGAGCCCTGCCGCGCGTGGCGCGCGGACCTGCGCGCCCAGCGCCGCAGCCTGGCCGCCCTCGCGCCCGTGGGCCCCCTCGCCCTCGCGGCGAAGGTCCTCGGGCTCGGCGGCGGCGGCGCGGCCGGGCGCGGCGCCCCCACGGCTGGTGGTGGCGCCGTGGCGGCCGGAGCCGCGGCCGGCGGAAGCGCGCTCGGGCTCTCCCACGTCGTCGCGGTCGTCGCGGCCGCGGTCGTCACCGCGGGCGGCGCCGTCGAGGTGGAGCGCTCGCTCAACTCGCCCGCGCCCCGCCACCAGGCGGCACCGTTGCACACGCCAGCCGCCGCTCCCGCGACACCGCGCCGGCCCGGCGACGGGGCGGCACGACCCGCCGTCGGTGCCGGGCCCGCCGTGCACACCGGGTCGGCCAGCGCCGCGCCGGCGCCGACCGGGAAGCCGGACGCGGCAGCGGCCCCCGCCGGCGCGACGTCCGACGCCACGCCCCCCCCGCCGGACGGCACCGGCGGCGCCGCGGCGCCCGCGGACGAGCCGGCGCCCGCACTCGCGCCCGCGACCGGCGGCACCGGGTCGCCGACCCCGGCCGGCGACCCGAAGACCGCGACTTCGCCCGCGGCCACGGGGACGAGCGTCACCCCACCGACCCCGCCGGTCGACGCGCCCGCCGCGGACCCCACGGCCGGCTCGGCGACGGCGCCCGCCGGCCCCTAGAAAGGGGTCCTGCGAATCAGGCGGGGACGGGAGCGGGACGCCGTTCGGCGCCCGTCTCGCCCGCGGGATTCCGCGGCGAGGGCCGGATCGGCTCCACCCGCACGGGAATCCCGTTGAGGAACGCCATGCCGGCGAGGCGCTCGAGGTCCTCGGGCTCGCCGCTGGCCAGCAGGTTCACGTTGACCCCCGCGTGGGCGTTGGCGAGTCGCCAGCCACCCCGGTGGCCCCAGCCGTGGGGCAGCGCGACGGTGCCGGGCGTCATCTCGTCGGTCACGCTCACCGGCACCTCGACCGTGCCCGCCTTCGAGCTGATCCGCGCCGGAGCCTCGTCCTCGAGCCCGAGGCGCGCGGCGTCGCGGGGATGCACCCGGAGCGCCTGCCCGCGGCCGCCGCGCATGAGCAGCGGGGCATTGTGCATCCAGGAGTTGTGGGAGCGGAGCTCCCGCAGGCCGATGAGCCGCAGCGGGTAGTCGGCGTCCCCCGCCGGCGCGGCTGCGAGGCGGGCGATCTCCTCCACGATCTCCGGTGGGTCGAGCCGGACGCGACCGTCGTCGTGGCGGACCTTGCGACCCAGCTCGCCCGTCGCGACGTGCTCGGCCAGCACCCGGCCGTGCGGCTCCGCGCGCAGCCGGGCGATCGAGAGGCCGCGCGGACGCAGACCGAACCAGTCGCCGTCGCGGCTCGTGCGGACGAGCAGATCGAGCATGCGCTGCGGCGAGAGGCGGATCCCGAGGCGACCGAGCGCCCGCAGCGGGGGGACCGAGGACGGCGTTACGCCGAGCGCCTCGGCGAGCTCCGCGATGATCTCCCACTCCTCGCGGGCCTCGCCGCGCGGCGGGACCACCGCGTCGGTGTGCTGGATGAAGGGGGTCGTGTAGAAGCCCAGGAAGGCGAGCGGGACGTCGTCGCGCTCGAGCCATGAGGCCGCGGGCAGCACGTAGTCGGCATGGCGATTGGTCTCGTTGACGTAGAAGTCGAGGGAGACCATGAGGTCGAGCGACCCGAGCGCGCGCTCGAGCGCATCGCCATCCGGCACCGAGAGCACCGGGTTCCCGGCGGACACGAAGAGCGCCCGGATGCGGCGCTCGCCGTCGGTCTCGATCTCGCGCGGCATGAGTGACGCCGGCAGCGCCCCGAGCACGTCGGGGAATCCGCCGAACCGGGCGCGGGTCTGGCCGTACGTGGCGAGGCCGAACCGCTCGGCGATCTCGTCGAGCGCCACCGGCGGGCGGCCGAATACCGCGCCGCCGGGCCGGTCGAGGTTGCCGGTGACGACGTTCAGCGCGTCGAGCAGGAAGGAGACCAGGGTGCCGAAGCGCCCCAGGCACGAGCCGGTGCGGCCGTACACCGCGGCCGACGGCGCCGCGGCGAGGTCGCGAGCGAGCGCCCGCGCCGTGTCGGCGCCGACGCCCGTGCGCTCGGCGGTCGCCTCCGGCGGATGGGCCGCGGCGGCCGCACGCAGCGCCGCGACGCCCCGGGACTGCGCGGCGATCACGCCGTCGTCGGCGAGGCCCTCGGCGAAGATCACGTGCAGCAGTGAGAGCAGCAGGAACGCGTCGGCGTCGGGATGGATCGGGACGTGCTCGAAGGCCCGCGCGGTCTCGCTGCGGCGGGGATCGACGACGACGACGCGGCCGCCACGGGCGGTGATCGCGTGCAGCTGGTCCTTGACGCGCGGCGCCGTGAGCACGCTGCCGTGGGAGACGAGCGGGTTCGCGCCCACGATGAGGAGGAAGGCCGTGCGCTGGAGGTCCGGGATCGGGACCACGAGCGGCGAGCCGTAGAGGAGCGCGCTCGCGGCGAAGCGGTTGCTCACGTCCTGCGAGCTGGCGGTGTAGTAGTGCGGCGAGCCCACCGCGTCGAGGAAGCCCTTGACCCACAGCGTGTGCGAGTAGGAGAAGGCGCCGGGGTTGCCCATGTACCAGCCGATCGACGCGGGCCCGTGGGCCGCGCGCGTCGCCTGCAGGCGCGTGGTGATGTCGCGCATCGCCTCAGGCCAGGAGACCGGCTCGAACTCGCCGTCGGGCCGCCGGCGCAGCGGCCGCGTCACCCGGTCGGGGTCGTTCTGGACGTCGAGCATCGCGATGCCCTTGGGGCACGCGTAGCCGCGTGAGAGCGGGTGGTCACGGTCCGGACGGAGCTTGACCACGGTCTCGTCCTCCACCGTGGCGACCATGCCGCAGTGGGCCTCGCAGATGCGGCAGAAGGTGATGCGCTCCTCCACGGCCATGCCCTGCCCGCAGCGTATCCCGTCGCGCCCGTCCTGGCCAGCGGGCCAGGGAGCGCCCCGGGGTCAGACCGTGGGCCGGTCGCGCAGCACGGGGCGCTCGACGTCCGCGGGCAGCCGGCCCTCGTCGTCGAGCTTGTCCAGGTGCGCGGCGAGCGTCACCCGTGCGGCCTCGCGCAGCGCGGGCGGCGCGTCGTCCCACACGACGTCGAGGATCTCGTCCGTCCCGCGCCGGCCCTCCGCGATGGCCGCCAGGAGCCGGCGCTCGCGCTCGAGCCGGTGGGCGAGGTAGTCGTCGAGCTTGGCGGTGGCGTCGCGCACGAGCGGGCCATGGCCCGGGCAGAGCACCACGGGCGCCCGCGCGCGCAGGCGGCGCAGCCCCTCCAGGTACCCCGCCAGCGCGGCGGGGTCCGGCGCGACGAAGACGCTGCCGGTCCCGAGCACCGCGTCGCCCGTGAAGGCGACAGAGCCGTAGAGGTAGGCGAGGTGATCGGGCGCGTGGCCGGGGGTCGCGAGTGCCTCGAGCGGCCCGGTGCGGTCGCCGTCGCCCAGTCGCGTATCGACCTTCCCGCGGGCGGCCGCCACGGGGACGGGCCCGAGAGGGGCGCGCAGCAGCGCCACCCCGTCGGCGTGGTCGGCGTGGTCGTGGGTCAAGGCGATGCCGCCGACCCCCCCGCGCCGCTCGACCTCCGCGACAACGGCGTCCAGATGGTCCTGGAGCGCCGGCCCCGGATCGATGACCCAGGCCGGGTCCCGCCCCGCGATCCAGGTGTTCGTCCCCGTCAGCGTGAACGGGCCCGGATTGGCGGCCGTGATGCCGACGACGTCGTGGGGGGGCAGCTCGATCACGGCCCGACGATGGTAGGCGCCGGGAGACTCAGCGGGGATCGATGCGGTACACCGGGCCGCCGGAGGAGACCGCGTAGAGCCGCCCGCGCCCGTCCTGCCCGAACGACGCGAGCGACGGGACCCGCAACCCCGTGTCGCGCTTGGCGAACGCGGCCAGGCGACCGGGCCGCAGCCGCGCGCTCAGCACCCGCCCGCGACAGAAGTCGCCGTACAGGTACCGGCCGGCCCAGCCGCGCAGGCGAGGGTCGCGCACCACGTAGCCCCCGGTGACCGAGCAGTCGCCGCTCCCGTGGCGGTACTCGAGCACCGGCGGGGTGGCGCCGGGCGCGGGCTCGCCGGGGGCGAAGCGGTCCGTTCCCTCCCACACCCGCCAGCCGTAGTTCACGCCCCGCCCGCGCGAGCGCGGGGACCAGTCGACCTCCTCGACGTTGTCCTGGCCCACGTCGCCGATCGAGAGTCCGCGTGTCGATCGATCGAACGAGAAGCGCCACGGGTTGCGCAGTCCGTACGACCAGATCTCGGGCCGGGCCCCGCGACGTCGCACGAACGGGTTGTCGGCCGGCACGCCGTAGGGCCGCCCCCTGGTGGCCCGCGGGTCGATGCGCAGGATCTTCCCGAGCCAGGTCGAGAGCCGCTGGCCGTTGCCGCGCGGGCCGTGCTGGTCGCCTCCCCCGCCGCCGTCGCCGAGCCCGATGTAGAGTCGGCGGTCGGGGCCGAAGAGCACGAGGCCGCCGTTGTGATTGGGCTCGGGCTGGAGCTGGGCGAGCACCTGACGGGCGGTGCCCGGGTCCGCGCGGTCGGCCGACCGCGCGCTGCGGCGGTACTCCACGACCCGGGTCGTGCCCTCGCGGTCCGTGTAGTCCACGTAGAAGCGACGACTCCGCGCGTAGTCCGGCGCGAAGGCCATCGAGAGGAGCCCCTGCTCCCCGCTCGCCAGCGTCTTCTCCGAGAGGTCGAGGAAGGGCCGGGGGGCGACGCGGCCGTGGTCGACGACCCGGATGCGACCGCCCTGCTCGACCACGAACAGGCGCGAGCCGTCGCCGGGGGCCGCGGTCACGTACGTAGGCTGGGCGAACGTGCCGATCCGGGTGAGGCCCAGCGCGGCAGCGGCGCGGGCCGGGGCCGGCGCGGGCGCGGACGTCGAGGCCGCGTGCGATCCTGTGCTCGCTGGCGGGTCGCCGCCGCCGGCGCCGCAGGCGGCGAGGCCCGCACAGGCCACGAGGACGAGCGCGACGAGGGGTTGCCGACGGGCCGGGGCGGGCACGTCCGCAGGATGGCAGAGGACGCGCCGCGGGCCGCCGATCCGGGCGCCGCGGCCGTCGGACGGACATTCGACCGATCGGGCGCCTCGCGCGTATACACCAGGAAGGTTCTCGATGGACCGAGTCACCAATGCGTAACGGCGGGTTTAGGTGGAGGCGTCAGCCTGTGCCCCGACGTTGCGACCCGGGTGCCAGGAGCCCGTCAGAGCCGGATCGGCCCTTGCCACACATTACTTACTTTTGTATAGTTAGTCCCCTGTCGAAACCAATGGAAGCGCGATAGCCATGAAGCACCCAGACAACGAGCGTCGCTCCGACGCAGAGCACACGTCCCGGCGTCCCGCCGCCCGCCGCCCCGGGCAGGTGGCCAATCGCCGTGCGCGTCGCCGTCGCGACGATCACGCCGAGCTCACCTCCCAGCGGATCGCCAACGCGGCCGCGGCCGGCCCGCACACCTCCGACGACCCCGCCGGGGACGCGCTCGCGCACGTCCTCGCCGAGAGTCGCCGCTACCCGCTGCTCACCCGTGAGCAGGAGGTCGAGCTGGCCAAGGGCATCGAGCGCGGCGATCTCGGCGCCAAGGAGCGGCTCATCAACTCCAACCTGCGCCTCGTCGTGTCCGTGGCGCGCAAGTACCAGGGCCACGGCCTGCCGATGACCGACCTCGTCCAGGAGGGAATGCTGGGCCTGATCCGCGCGGTCGAGAAGTTCGACTGGCGCAAGGGCTTCAAGTTCTCCACCTACGGGACGCTGTGGATCCGCCAGGCGATCCAGCGCGGGCTGGAGAACTCCTCGCGCACGATCCGCCTCCCGGTCCACGTCAACCAGCGCCTGCGCACGATCGCCCGCACCGAGAGGGAGCTCGCGACGCTGCTGGGGCGCGACCCGACCGACGAGGAGGTCGCCGAGGCCGCCGACATCCCGATCGACGAGGTGCTGGAGGCGCGCAAGGCTGCGCAGCCGGTGACGAGCCTCGACCTCGGCGTCGGCGACGACGGCGAGACCGCCCTGGGCGACCTGCTGCCGAGCGACGAGCCCGCGATCGAGGACCTGGTGGCCGGCGACGAGCGCGAGAGCGCCGTGGCCGACGCCGTCCGCGGCCTCCCAGAGGCCGAGCGCCGCGTGCTCGAGCTGCGGTTCGGGCTCGGCGGCGAGGCGCCGACGACGCTGGCCCAGGCCGGGCGGACGATCGGCGTGAGCGCGGAGCGCGCACGGCAGATCGAAGAGGGCGCCCTGCGCCGCCTCGCCCGCGACGGACGCCTCGGCGCCCTGCGCGAAGCCGCCTGACCCGGCCCCCCCCCCCAAACGCACGCGGCCCGCCTGTTCGGCGGGCCGCTTCGCATTCCGGGGTCCCTGTCTTTTGGACAGATGTACAGAAGAACCCGTCGGTGCCGAGAAAGTTACGGTCGGGGTGCAAATAGTTCGTCGACCGCCGCGCGGAACACCTCGGTGTGGCGATCGACGTCGGCGGTCGACGTCGCCGGGCACATGAGCGCCATGTTGTGGAACGGCGTCATGAGGATCCCGCGGTTCAGCGCGAAGAGATGGAAGTACTCGTCGAGCGCCTCGTCGCTCACGGCGGCCGACTCCCCGCCGGTCCGCGGCGCGGGCGCGGTGAAGCGGTACTCCGCACGGGCGCCGAGGCGGGTGATCGACCACGGCGCGCCAGCGGCCTCGAGCGTGTCCTCCACCCCGGCGGTGAAGCGCTCGGCCAATGTCGTCATTCCGACGAAGGCGTCGTCGGTCAGCACCTCGCCGAGCGTCGCCCGCACCGCCGCGAGCGAGAGGGCGTTGCCGGCCAGCGTGCCGCCGACCCCGCCGGTGTCGACGTAGTCGGCCTGCTCGCGCGCCAGCGCGGCATCGGCGACCGCGCGGCTCATGCCGTAGGCACCGACCGGCACGCCGCCGCCGATCGACTTGCCGATCGTCACCAGGTCGGGCTCCAGGTCCCACGCCGCCGTGCACCCGCCGGGGCCGGCGCTGAACGTGTGGGTCTCGTCGATGACGAGGAGCGTCCCGGTCGCCCGCGTGGTGGCGCGCAGCCCGGCGAGGAACCCGTCGGGCGGCAGCACGATCCCGATGTTCGTCAGGGCCGGCTCGGTCAGGACGCACGCCACCTGCTCGTCGGCGAGGAGCCGCTCGACCGCGTCGAGGTCGCCGAACTCGCAGACCCGCGTCGTCGTCGCCGGGTCGACCATCGGGCCGACGTTGCCCGGCCGCGAGCGCGCGACACCGCCCTCGTCGATGACGAAGGTCTCGTCCACCGTGCCGTGGTAGCACCAGCTGAACACGAGCACCTGCGGGCGGCCGGTGATCTCGCGGCAGGTGCGCAACGCGAAGCGGTTGGCGTCGGTCGCCGACAGCGTGAAGCTCCAGATCGGGAGCCCGAAGCGGCGCCGCAGCTCGACGCCGGCCCAGGCCGCGTCCTCGGTCGGCAGCATCGTCGTGACCCCGCCCGCTCCCCCGATCCGCTCGGCGACCGCCCGCACGAGCGGGGCCGGTGAGTGCCCGGCCATCGCGCCGGTGTCGCCGAGCGCGAAGTCGACGTACTCGTGGCCATCGACGTCGGTGATGCGCGCGCCGCGCGCCTCGGCCTGGTGGAGCGGGAAGCCCCCGGCCCACTTCGCCATCCAGCTCATCGGAACCCCGGCGAACAACGCCTCCTGCGCGGCCTCGAAGCGCCGGCGCGACTCGGGGTTCGCGTCGCGGTGCGCGGCGCGCTCCCGCTCGATGAGCGTGGCGAGCCGTTCGCGGTCGATCGTCGCGGTGGGCGAGCTCATGGCGCGCCACGCTATCGCCCGACGACGGATCCGGCGCACGCGGCGGTCTCCCGCGAGATACTGCCGCGCCATGAGGGATCTGCGTCGTCGTCGGGTCACCGTGGTCCTCGCCCTCGCGGGCATACTGGCCGCCTCCGTGCCGGCCGTGGCATGCGCCTCCACGACCCCCCGACTGCGCGTCGGCGGCGCCGTCCTCCACCGCTGCGCCGGCGGCGGGCCGGGATGGTGCGGGTCGCTCCCACGGCGTCTGGACCCGGCGCGCGCCGACAGCCCGAAGGTGGCGATCGCCTTCCGCTGGCTGCCGCCCGAGCGTCGTCCGACCGGCCCCGCGCTCGTGGCGGTCGAGGGCGGCCCCGGCTATCCGTCGGTCGGCAGCCTCGTCGAGTACACGGGCATCTACGGGCCGCTCGTGCGCGAGCGCGGCCTGCTCCTCGTCGACAACCGGGGGACCGGCGGCTCCGGCCTCATCGACTGCCCCGGTCTGCAGAAGTTCCAGGGCGTCACCTCGGCGCCCGGGTTCCCGTCCATCGTCGCCGCCTGCGCCCGGCAGATCGAGCGGAGATGGGCCCGTCGCGGCCGCCCGGCGCTCCACGCGGCCGACCTCTTCGGGACGGCGTACGCCGTCGAGGATCTTGCGGCGGTGATGGGTCGGCTGCGGCTCGGCCGCGTCGACCTCTACGGCGACTCCTACGGGACGTGGTTCGTCCAGTCGTTCATCGCCCGCCACCCGGAGCGCCTCCACTCGGTGACCCTCGACTCCGCCTATCCGGTGCGCGGCCTGGACCCGTGGTACGCGTCGTCTGGGCCGGTCGCGCGCTCCGCGGTCGACGCCGTGTGCGCCCGGGACCCGGGCTGCGCGGCGGCGCCCGGCAGTGCGCTCGCGCGCCTGCGGCAGCTGCTGGCCGTCGTTCGCCGCGCGTCGATCGCCGGGACCACACGCGGCGCCGACGGCGCCCGGGTCCGCGCCCAGGTGACGGTCCGCACCCTCGTCGACTTCGTCCAGGACGCGGCGTCGGACCCGGTGATCTACCGCGAGCTCGACACGTCGGTCCGCGCGGCCCTAGCCGGTGACCGCGCGCCGCTGCTGCGCCTCGCCGCGCAGGCCGGCGCCTACGACCACGGCGTCTCCACTACGGACTACTTCTCGAACGGGCTCTACGCGGCGGTCGCCTGCACCGACTATCCGCAGCTCTTCTCGCTGGGTTCCTCGCCGGCCGGGCGGCGCGGGCAGTTCGCCGCGCGGCTCGCGCGGGCGCCCGACGCGTTCGCGCCGTTCACCCCGCGCGAGTGGATCACCGTGAGCGCCTTCACGCAGCCCTACCGGCTCTGTCTCGACTGGCCGCGTCCGCGCCACGTCGCACCGCCGGTGCCCGCCGGATCGAAGCCACTGCCCGCCTCGGTACCGGTCCTCATCATGGGCGGCGACCTCGACTCGCTCACCCCGCAGCCCGACACCGTGGACTTCGGCCCGACGCTCGGCGCCAAGGTCCGCGTGATCGCGTTGCGCAACTCGGTCCACGTCACCTCCGAGGGCGACACCTACCTCAGCGAGGGCACGCGCTGCGCCCGCGGGATCATCCGCGCCTTCGTCCGCGCGCCCGGGCGACTGGGCACGCTCGACACCTCGTGCGCCGGCCGCATCCCGCCGGTCCACACGCCAGGCGCCTACCCGGTGCGCCTGCGCGACGCCGCCGCGGCGTCGCTCGTCTCGGGCCCGGACCCCGGCCTTCCGGCTCGCCGCGCGGCCACCGTGGCGGCGGGCGCGCTCGCTGACGCGACGATCCGCCGGGTCTACTCCTCGGCGAGCAAGGGTCCGGGCCTGCGCGGCGGCACGTTCACCGCCACGGGCGACGACCCCGCGCGCTTCCACCTCCATGCGATCCGCTTCGTCGGGGATGCGACGGTCGACGGCACGGCGATCTGGACGCCGAGCGCCGGCGCCGCGGCGGGGACGTTGACGGTCCGCACGCCGTCGGGGGCGCGCATCGTCGTCGGGCTGCGCTGGACCCAGCGCTCCACGACCGCGCGGGCGACGGTCGGCGGGTCCGTGCTGAGCCTGCCGGCGCCGTAGGCGCCCCGCCGCTCAGCGCCAGACGAACGTCGCGATCGCTCCGTCGGGGACTCGGAAGGAGAATCGCCGTCCGCCCTCGGCCACGCTGAGGGTGTGCCGGCGTCCGTCGTCCGTCGTTGCCACGAGCACGCGGCTGCCGTCCGGGTTGCGGAAGGCGACGTTCTCCAGGCCGCAGGGCGGCAGCGCCAAGACCACGCCGTCGCGGCAGTCGTTCGCCGGGGTCGAGGCGATCCGCCGCGCGCCGAGGCGGATGAAGCGGCTGAACTGCGCGAGCGCCCAGTAGTCGGAGGTCAGCCGGTAGGTCCGCCGGCGCTCGTCGACGATGACCGGCGCGATGCACTCCTGGCCCGCGTGCGGGCCGAAGACGCCGCGGCAGCCCGTGCCGATCTTGGGCCCGAAGCGCTGGTCCAACGCGGCGTTCCACAGCTGGACCCCCTGAGCCCAGTTGCGCAGGCTGCGGATCGACATCTGCGCCGGGGTGACGTCGCTCAGGTAGCTCGCGCACTCGGTCTGGAACTGCGGCGTTCGCGGGTAGCGGCGGTGGAGCTCGCTGCCGGTCGAGGCGTCGGAGAAGTAGCAGTGGAAGGCGAGGCCGTCGACGTCTCGGCCGGCCCCGCGCATCACGTCGGGCACGTAGGTCGTCGCGCCGTCGAGCGGGATCGGCCCGCGGGGATAGACGAAGTCCCAGGCGAGGATCCGCGCTCGTAGGCGCGCACGGCGCAGGGCCGGCGCGACGTGGTCGCGGATGAGCCGGGCCTCGTCGGCCGCGGGGAGGGTCATGCCCGGGATGCCCGGCGAGAGGAGCGGGTTCAGCGGCTCGTTCTGCACGCCGAGCTGCTGGACCGGGACGCCGGCCGCGCGGTAGCCCTGGAGCACCTTGACGAGGTAGCGGGCCAGCGGCCCGTAGGCGTCGGCGCGCAGCCGGCTCGTCGTCTTGCCGCTGGGGATGAGCGACTCGTCGGTCTTCATCCACGCTGGCGGCGTCCACGGGTTCATCATCACGGTCATCGCCGGGTTGAGCGCGAGCGCCCGGCGGACCATCGGCAGGACGTAGCGACGGTCGTGGGCCAGCGAGAAGCGCCGGAGCTCCGGGTCACGCTGCCCGCGCGGCACGTCGTCGTAGGTGTAGGGCCTCCCGACGACGTAGTCCGAGGCGCCCATCGGGATCCGCAGGTAGGAGAGGCCGATCCCGTCGCGTCGGGAGAACAGGCGGCGCATGACCTGCTCGCGCCGCGCCGCCGGCAGCCGCTCGCGCAGGAGGAAGGCGGAGGTGTCGGTCATCGCGACGCCGAAGCCGGCGCTGAGGGGCTGGTAGCGACGACCCGGATTCACCAGGACCGACTCCGGGCCCGGCCGGACCGAGCCTGAGCGCAACGGAAGCGAGGGACGCCGCGCCGCCTTCAGCCGTCCGTCGGCCGTCGTCAGGTAGACAGCGACGTGACCGCGATCCGGCCGTCGCGCCGCGTTCGCCGACGGCCCGGCCACCGCCGCGCCGGCCAGCGCGAGGCCCACCACGAGTCCGGCGCCCAGTCGCCACGGGGTCCCGGAGACCGTCACGGGCCGGAGCATCGCACGCGGCCGAGCCGCGATGCGCCGGCCGCGATCAGGACGGCGCCACCGCCGCCTCGCGCTCCCCCTCCGGCGCGTAGGCGTCGCGGCAGTGCTCCGAGCAGAAGTGCACGGTGCGGCCGCCGTGCTCGGCGGTGACCGCCTTGGCCCGGTCGACCTTCATCCCGCAGACCGGGTCGGTGACCCCGCGCCGCGCCGTCAGCCAGAACAGCGCGGCGAACACGATCGTCGCGAGCACGTTCAGCACGAGCTTGTAGTCGAGCTGCACGGACCCGAAGATGTCGCCGCGCGTCGGGCGCGGCCCGGTCGGGATCAACCCGAGGCCGCTGAACACCGCGTCGATCGCCAGCGCCGCGAGGACCATGGTCACGAACATGAGCGCGGTGATCCGCAGCGCGAACGCCGTGCCGTAGTACTTGCGGTAGATCGCGATGATCGGCAGGACGATCAGGTCGGCGAAGATGAACGCCATCACGCCGGCGAACGAGATCCCGCCGCTCCACAGCACGGCGGCGAGGGGGACGTTCCCCACCGAGCAGACGAAGCTCAGCACGGCGATGATCGGTCCGATGATCGCGCCCCAGATCACCTGGACGAGTGCGGGCGAGTCGGTCAGGAACAGCGTGTTGAAGACGTCGTCGCCGAGCTGCGCGACGAACCCGGCGAGCAGGAAGCCGATGCCGATCTCCTTCCAGAGCATCTGCCAGTCGCCGCGGAAGTTGTGCGCGACGTCCGACCACGCCGAGGCGGAGGTGAGCCGCTCGCGCCAACTCAGGCGCTCGCCGGCCATATGGTGCTGGTGGCCGGCGTCGGCCTCGCGCGCGTGCTCGCGCGCCTCCTCCTCCAGCCCGCGCGAGACGAAGAACCGCAGCAGCAGGACCATGAGGCCGATCATCACGATCCCGCCGACGTACTCGGCGAGCGCGAACTGCCAGCCGATGAGGATCCAGAGCACGAGCCCGAGCTCCCACACGAGGTTCGTCGACGCGAACTGGAAGGCGAGCGCCGACGCCACCGAGGCGCCCTTCTGGAAGAGGCTCTTGGCGATCGCCACCGCCGCGTAGGAGCACGAGGAGGAGGCGGCCCCGAGCCCGGTGGCCCGGGCGACCGCGCCGAAGCCCTCGCCCGACAGCGCGTCCTCGATCCGCCGGCGCGGCACCCACGCCTGGACGATCGCCGAGATCGCGAAGCCCAGGACGAGCGCCCACCAGACCTCCCAGGCCATGAGGAACGCGTCCCCCAAGCCGGAGCTCAGCGTGTCCAGGACGCCGCTCATCGGAGACCTCGGCTCGCCATGTCGACCACCCTACCAGATGCCCCCAGGGGGTATTTGGTAGCGTCACGGCCATGACCTCTCCCGAGACCTCCAGCGGCTACGCCGCCTCCAAGGACCAGATCGCCGTCCGCCTGCGCCGCATCCAGGGGCAGGTCGGCGGCATCGAGCGGATGGTGGCCGACGAGCGCTACTGCATCGACGTCCTCACGCAGATCTCCGCCGTGCAGGCCGCGCTCGACAAGGTCGCGCTCGGCCTGCTCGACGACCACGCCCGTCACTGCGTCATGGAGGCGCGCGACGACGACGTCCGCACCGCGCGCACCGACGAGCTCATGGCCACCGTCGGGCGATTGATGCGGCGGGGGTAGCGGCAAGTTGGATTCAGGGACGACCGCCCGCCGCGCCGGCCGGCGGCCCTTTGGCATACTGGATCGCCTTCGGGGCGTGGCGCAGCCTGGTAGCGCGCACCGTTCGGGTCGGTGAGGTCCCCGGTTCAAATCCGGGCGCCCCGATGTCGCGGCGGCAACAGCCGGCGCGACCGCGAGGACCGCGGCCCGCAGGCCCTCAGCCCGCCACGGCCTTGAAGTACCGCACCGCCAGGCCGGTCAACAGAGTCTGGAAGACGGTGTCGACCGCCAGCCCCTCGCGGTCCGCGTAGCGCTCGAGACCCTCGGCCTCGATGTCGTCGGCCTCGGCGATGACGTCCTCGACGAGGTCGGGATGGCGATCGCAGAAGTACGCGCCCATCGAGTACAGGCGCGTGTCCATGAGCGAGGCGAGGAACGCGGCCGTGTCGTCCGCCACGCCGCGCACCCTAACGAGCGCGCGCCGCTGCTAGCTTGGCCGCCGATCGTGGCCACGGCCCTCGACGACATCCTCGCCCACCTCGACGGCCTGCTCGAGCCCGACTCCTTCGAGGACCACGGGCCCAACGGGCTCCAGGTCCCTGGGGCCGCGGGCGGCGTCACCGCCGTCGCGACCGGCGTCTCCGGTCAGCTCGAGCTCTTCGAGCGCGCGGCGGCGCTCGGCTGCGAGCTCGTGCTCGTCCACCACGGGATCCTGTGGGACTTCCAGCCCCGGCGGATCGATCGCGTCCAGGCCGCCCGCCTGCGCGCGCTGCTCGGCGACGACCTCGCGCTCGCCGCCTATCACCTGCCGCTCGACGCCCACGCCGAGCACGGGAACAACGCCCTGCTCGCGGCCGGGCTGGGCGTGGAGGGCACGACGCCGTTCGGAGTGCACCGCGGCCGGGCGATCGGCGTGGCCGGGCGTTTCCCCGGTGACGGCGTCGCCCCCGCCGACCTGACCGCCCGCGTCCGCGAGCTGACCGGGCGCGAGCCGCTCGTCTTCCCGGCCGGCCCGGACCCGATCCGGACGATCGGCATCGTCTCCGGCGCCGCCGACGACCTCGTCGCCGAGGCGGCACGCGCCGGCCTGGACGCCTACCTCACCGGCGAGCCGGCCGAGCACGTGATGGCCGACGCGCGCGAGGGCGGGGTCCACTTCTACGCCGCCGGCCACTACGCGACGGAGACCTTCGGCGTCCGGCGCCTGGGCGACCTGCTCGCCGAGCGGTTCGGCGTGGCCCACCACTGGGTCGATCTGCCGAACCCGGTGTGATCCCTGGCTCGATCGCGCCTGGCCCGACGGCAGGGGGGCCATCCGTCCGGAGCCCGCCGATCGCGGCGTTGTGGCCGTCCGCACGAGCCGATATACATACGTTCTGAGCGCGCAACCGACCCGAGGAGGGGACGCATCGATGGCCATCCACCTGACGCCCACGGAGCTCGCCCGCGAAGCCGGCCTGGAGCGACGCGACGTGATCGCCAAGTGCGTCGAGATGAACGTCCCCATCTACAACGGTCGCATCGACAAGACGCTCTTCATGATCAACCTCGAGCATCAGGGGCTCACGCCGAGCCACGCCACCACGAGCTCCTAGCCCGGCGCCGCCACGGGCGGCGTCCGGCGAACTGAGGGTGCCCGCCTCGCGCGGGCAATAGAATCGGCGCCCGAGGGTTCCATACCGAGGGAGGCAGACGCCGTAATGGAGGCCACCACCAGCCCGGCCAGCCGGTCGACGGGCTCGAAGACGATCGCCGACCTGCTCCTGCGCGCGGCCGAGCAGCGACCGGACGGGATCGCGATCCGCCGCAAGGTCGACGGCGAGTGGCGCGACGTCTCCACCCGCGAGGTCGGCGAGATCGTCACCGAGATCGGCCTCGGGCTCATGGACCTCGGGATCGAGCCCGGAGAGCGGGTGGCCATCCTCTGCAACACGCGGCCGGAGTGGACCTGCGTCGACTTCGCGATCGCCAGCACGGGCGCAGTCGTCGTGCCGATCTATCCGACGAACGCGCCGGAGGAGTGCGAGTGGGTCGCCGGCAACTCCGAGACCGTCGCGGTCGTCTGCGAGGACGCCGCCCAGGTCGCGAAGATCCGGGAGGTCGCCGAGCGGCTGCCGTCACTGCGGCACATCGTGATCATCGACGGCGAGGACGGCGACGCGATCACGCTCGAGACGCTCCGCGAGCGCGGGCGCGCCGGAGACCCAGCCGCGCTGCGCGCCCGGGCCGAGGCGGTCACCCCCGACGATCCCTACACCTTCATCTACACGTCGGGCACCACCGGCCCGCCGAAGGGCTGCGTGCTCTCGCACGGGAACTACCGCTCCGTGCTCGACATGTGCCTCTCACTCGACGTGCTGGTCGGCGAGGAGACCGTCTACCTCTTCCTGCCGCTCGCCCACGCCTTCGCGCTGCTCATCCAGCTGCTCTCGTTCGACGTCGGCTCGACGATCGCCTACTGGACCGGCGACCCGCAGAAGATCGTCCCCGAGCTCGGCGAGATCAAGCCGACCTACTTCCCGTCCGTGCCGCGCATCTTCGAGAAGATCTACACGCTGGTCACCAGCGCGGCCGATCCCGAGGAGCTCGCGGCCGCCGTGGCGCTCGGCAAGCGGGTGCACGACCTCGAGGCCGCCGGTCAGCCGGTTCCCGAGGAGCTGCGCGCCCCGTTTGCCCTGGCGGAGGAGAAGCTCTTCAAGAACGTCCGCGCCGTGTTCGGCGGCCAGATGCGGCAGGCCGTGACCGGCGCGGCGCCGATCGCCAAGGACATCCTCGCGTTCTTCTGGGCCTGCGGGGTACCGGTGCTCGAGGGCTACGGCATGACCGAGACCGCCACCGTGGCGACGTACTCGACGATCGAGGAACACAAGTTCGGGACGGTCGGCCGCGCGCTCCCCGGCGTCGAGCTGAAGATCGCCGAGGACGGAGAGGTCCTGATCAAGGGCGCCAACATCTTCGGCGGCTACTACAAGAACGACGACGCGTCGTTCGGCGCGGTGGTCGACCACTGGCTCCACACCGGCGACGTCGGCTCGCTCGACGAGGACGGCTACCTCTCGATCACCGGGCGCAAGAAGGACATCATCATCACCGCGGGCGGCAAGAACCTCACGCCGGCCAACCTCGAGAACGACCTCAAGCAGAACCGCTGGGTCTCCCAGGCGGTGATGCACGGGGACCGCCGCCCCTTCCCGGTCATGCTCATCACGCTCGACGAGGAGGAGATCGTGCCGTGGGCCAAGGACCAGGGCCTGAGCACCGACGTCGCGCAGCTCGCCACCGAGCCGAAGGTCCTCGCCCTGATCCAGGCGGCGCTCGACAAGGCGAACGGGAAATACGCCCAGGTCGAGCAGGTGAAGAAGTTCTTCATCCTCGACCACGACCTCTCGCAGGAGACCGGCGAGCTCACGCCGACGCTCAAGGTGAAGCGCAACGTGGTCAACGAGCGCTACGCCGGCCGCTTCGACGAGCTCTACGGGAGCTGAGCGGCCCGCCCCGGGACGCGGCCCGTCATGCGCACGGATCCCACCGAGACCGGCGGCCTCTTCGTCGGCCGCCGGCCGGGCACCCGGCCCGTCCGCTACCGCGCGCTCCCGTCGCGCGGGTCCGAGGGCCGGCGCCGCCTCGACGGCCTGCTGGCCTTCGGGATCCTCGTGCTCATGGCGCTGATCAACCTGAGCTTCTGGGGGCCGATCCCGCTCGCCGGCCTGTGGCTCGGCTCGCGGGTGCAGTTCTGGACCGACAGCGCCGGCGCGGGAATCCTCGCCGCGTTCCTGCTCATCCTCGCCGCGCTCATGCTCGGTCTCGTCGTGCTCAAGCAGCTCGACCGGCTGTGGGTCCTCATCCGTCGCGCGGCGGGCCACGATCAGCGGACCGGCGTCATCGGCCGGATGTTCGCGGTGACCTGCGCGATCGGCGCGATCGTGTTCGGGGTGTGGTTCGTGCTGTTCAGCGGCGCCGAGTTCGCGCCGGTCGGCGTCCACCTGTAGCCGTCTCGCCGGTCCCGCGCGCCATGGGCCTGCTGGACTACTACCGCCAGTTCTCCGGTCTGACCGACGAGGAGGTCTCCGCGGAGCTCCGCCGCCGCGCCGAGGAGGACCGGATGCGCGTCCTCGCCCGGGTCGAGCCGCTCGACCTGCGCCACACGACCTGGCCCGAGCTCCCCCACCCCGACGTCGTGGCGGCGGTGACGTTCGCCGCGCGACGCAACCTCAACGAGCACCCGGACCCGACCGCCGAGGCGCTGCGGCGCGAGATCGGGCGACGCAGCGGACTGGAGGCCGACCGGGTGGTGGTGGGTGCCGGCGCGGCCCAGCTCATCGCCGCCGCCGTCGCGGCACTGGCCGGACCGGGCGAGGAGGTGCTCACGCCCTGGCCCTCCTATCCGCTCTACCCGCTCGCGGCGCGCGCGGTGGGAGCGCGCGCCGTGCCGGTGGCGGGGGGCTTCGCCGTCGAGGCGCTGCTCGCTGCCGTGAACGACGACACCCGGGTCCTCGTCCTCTGCAATCCCAACGACCCCACCGGCGAGCGGCTGGCCACGCCCGAGCTGCGCCGGCTGCTCGACGCGCTCCCCGAGCGGGTGGCGGTCGTGCTCGACGAGGCGCTGGCGGACTACGCCGACGCCGAGCCGGCCGGCGCGACGCTCGACCTGCTCGACGACCACCCGCGGCTCGTGATCGTCCGCACCCTGTCCAAGGCCTACGGGCTCGCTGGCCTGCGCTGCGGCTGGGCGCTCGGCGGCCCTGGCTCCGAGACGCTGCTCGCCGGCCTCGCGCCGCCGCTCGGCGTCAGCTCGCCCACCCAGGCGGGGGCGCTGGACGCGGTCCGAAAGCTCGAGGGGCAGGTGGCCGAGCGCCGGGCGGCGATCGGGCTCGAGCGCGCCCGGCTCGAGAACGCCCTGGACGGCCTGCCCTTCGATGCGCCGGCCAGCCAGGCGAACGTCCTCTGGGTCCGGCTCGCGGGCACCTCCGGCGGGGAGCTCGCCCGTCGCCTCCGCGCGACCGGTGTCCTCGTCCACCCCGGGCTCGCGGTCGGCGACGAGGAGCGAATCCGGATCACGATCCCGGGCCTGGCAGCGGCAACGGACCGCCTGCTCGAGGCCCTCGGCCGCGCCGCCGATCAGTCGCCGCGCGCCGCGTAGCGGGTGCGCAGCGCCACCACGGCGCCCGAGGCCGAGCTGTCGCCCGCGGTGACGAGAGCGGCGGGCCCGAGCTCCAGCCGGGCGATTCGCCGCAGGGTCACCTCGCCCGAGACCGGCGCCCCCTGCCGAGGATCAGCTCTCCTGCGCGGACTGCCGCAGGAGCGTCGAGGTCGTCTGCTCGAGGATCTTGCGCCACGCGCGGGTCTTCTCCCGCTCGGCCGCGAAGTGCTTGACGACCTTGCGCACCCGGGTCGCAGAGATCTCGATGCCGTGGCGCGCCGCGACCTCCTTGAAGGCGTCGTAGTCCTCGGCGAGCTTCAGCGTCACCGACTGGAAGCCGTGGCGGGCGATGTCGATGCGCGACGTGAAGTTCATGACGCTCGTCTGGAACATCAGCTCGTCGTCGGGCTCGGGCTCGATGAGGACGATGTCCACGCCGGGGTAGCGGGACTCCCACTGGCGGGCGAGCTCGTGCAGGCGCTGGTAGGCGAGGAGCTTGAAGGTCTGGTAGCCGATCTGCGGGAAGCCCATCGAGGAGATCCGCCGGCCCCCACCCGGCGACGCGTCCTGGCGGTCGAGGTCGTTGACGTAGGGCACGAGCGGGTTGACGACGACGATGAACTTCGCTCCCGCCTCCACGGCGATGTCGACGTTGGTCGTCGAGACGATGCCGCCGTCCACCAGCTCCCGGTCCTTCACGGCGACCGGCTTGTAGACCATGGGAAGCGCCGTCGAGGCGCGGACGGCGGTGGAGATCGGGACGTCGTCCCAGCCCGCGGCTCCGAAGACGATGCGCTCGCAGGTGTCGAGGTCCGTCGCCGCGAGGTAGAGCTCGGCGTCGATCTGGCGGAAGTCGTCGGTGCGGTCCGGGTCGGAGAGGACCTGGCGCACGTAACCCTCGATGCCCGACCCGCTGTACATGCCGGAGGGCAGCGCCTCGGCGAGGCCGATGACGAGGTCCATGGCCGACAGCGCGCCGACGTTCGTCGCCACGTTGCGGACAAGGGACGCCAGCCGCAGCGGCATCACGGCGCCCTTGGTGACGAACTCCTTCCAGTTCGGCCGCAGCAGCGTGCCCACGTCGATGTCGCGGAACGGGGTCGGCACCTGCTGGGAGACGACCCGCATCATCTCCTCGGGCGTGATGCCGTTGGAGGTCAGCGCCGCCACGAACGACCCCGCGCTGGTGCCGACGTAGACGTCGAACTGGTTGACGGTCCGGTTGACCGAGAGGAGGTCGAGCGCGCGCAGGGCGCCGATCTCGTACACGCCGCCCGTGAAGCCACCGCCGCCGAGGACGAGCGCCGTCTTCGAGCGCCCCCGCCGACGGCCGGCCGGCCGACTTCCGCCCTGGGGCCGCCGACGCTTCGCCGCCGGGGCCTCGAGCTTGACCACCTTGCCCATAGGGACCTCCAGTTTACGGGGCGGGGTCCGCGAACGGGTGGGAATCCGGTGGGGGCGCCCGCCTGACCAGCTATCCGGGCGCCGCGGCGGGCGCCCCGACCGCGACCTCGCGCCGCCGAACCCGTTTCACTGTCCGGATGCCGCGACCCCGGATCTCCGGCCGACGCCCGCGGGCGACCCTCGTCGCGGCCGCGGCCGCGCTGCTCGTGGCCGTCGCCCCGGCGAGCGCCGCCACCCCCGAGGCGCGGCTGGCCGAAACGCTGCGCGCGTCGCTGCGCGCCGCCGGCCCGGACACGGGCGCGCTGGTCGTCGATCTCGACGCGAGCCGCACGCTGTACTCGGCCCGCGCCGGGATCCGCCGCATCCCGGCCTCGGTCGAGAAGCTCTACACCACCTCGAGCGCGCTCCTCGCCTTCGGAGCGGGCGGGCGCCTCGCCACCCGCGTGCTCGGCGCCGGCTCCCTGGAGCCCGACGGGACCTGGCGCGGCGACCTCTACCTCCGCGGCGCCGGCGATCCGACCTTCGGCACCTCGACCTACGCGCAGCGCGCGTACGGCAGCCGGGCCTCGGCGCGCGCGCTCGCGGCCGGGGTGGCCGCCGCCGGCGTGCGGCGGGTGAGCGGACGGGTGCTCGGCGCGGGGACTCTGACCTACGACCGCGTCGCCTCGCGCCGGTACGCAACCGAGCGCGTGGTGGGCGCGCTGCGGAGCGCCGGCATCCGCATCGGGCGAGGGCGGACCGGCACCGGAACGCTGCCCTCCGGGACCGAGACGCTGGCCGGCGTCGCCTCGCCGACCGTCGCCACGCTCATCCGGCTGACCAACGTCCCGTCGGACAACTTCCTCGCGGACACGCTGCTCCGCGCGCTCGGCACGCGCTCGCGCGGCGTGGGCACCTACGCCCGCGGCGCCGCCGCGGTGCGGGCGCAGCTGGGGCCCTTCGGCCTCCATCCGCTCGTCGCCGACGGCTCCGGCCTCTCGCGCGCGAACCGCACGAGCCCGGCGGAGATCGTGCGGCTGCTGCGCTCGATGTCCCGCGACGCCGCCTTCCAGCGCTCGCTCGCCGTGGCCGGCCGCTCCGGCACGCTCGCCGGCCGCCTGCGCGGGACCTCCGCGCAGGGCCGCTGTCGCGCGAAGACCGGCACGCTCTCCGACGTCTCCAACCTCGCCGGCTACTGCCGTGCCCGCAACGGCGACACCCTCGCCTTCGCGATCCTCATGAACGGGGTCGTGCCCGTCGGGGCGCGGCGGGTGCAGGACCGCATGGCGGCGGCGATGGCCCGCTACGACGGTGCGCCGACCTCGGGGCCGCTGCCCTCGCCCTCGCCCTCCGGCGGGCCGGGCGGCGCGCCCGGCGGCTGATCGCCCGCCAGCAGGGCGAGCAGCCCGGCCTCGTCGGTGACCGGCACCCCGAGTCGCTCGGCCTTCTCCAGCTTCGAGCCGGGGCTCTCCCCCGCCACCAGCCAGTCGGTCTTCTTGGACACCGAGGTGGTGACTCGCCCGCCGGCGGCGAGCACTCGCTCAGTCGCCTCCTCCCGGGTGAGCTCCGGCAGGGCGCCGGTCAGCACGACCGCCGTCCCGGCCAGGGGGCCCGCCTCCGGGGGCGGCCCGGCCTCCTCCAGGCGCAGGCCGGCGGCGCGCAGGCGCCCGACGAGCTCCGCCATCCCCTCGTCGCGGAGCGTCTCGGCCACGATGTCCGCCTGGATCGGGCCGATGCCCGGGGTCTGCGCGATCGCCTCCGGCGTCGCGGCGGCGAGCGCGTCGATCGAGCGGAAGCGCTGGGCGAGATTCCGCGCGTTCACCTCGCCGATCCGCTCGATGCCCAGGCCGAACAGCACCCGGGCGAAGGGCCGGGCCTTGGAGGCCTCGATCGCGTCGGCGAGGTTGCGCGCCGAGAGCTCGGCGAACCCCTCGAGCCCGACGAGACGCTCCGACGTGAGGTCGTAGAGGTCCGCCGCGTTGCCGACGAGGCCTTCGCGCATCAGCTGGGAGACGCGCTCCTCCCCCAGCCCCTCGATGTCCATCGCCCCGCGGTGGACGAAGTGCTTGAGCGCCTGCCACTGCTGGCCGGGGCAGCCGGTGCGGTTCGGGCAGATCGTCCACACCCCGTCGGGCGGCTTCACCGTCGGGGTGTCGCACGAGGGGCAGCGCTCCGGCGGCTTCGGCGGCGCCGCGCGGCCGGGGCGCTCCGCCGCGTGGGGCGCCGGCGAGACGACCTGGGGGATCACGTCGCCTGCGCGCAGCACGATGACCTCGTCGCCCTCGCGGACGTCCTTGCGGGCCAGGTCCTCCTCGTTGTGCAGCGTGGCGAGCTTCACCGTCACCCCGCCGACCACGACGGGCTCGAGCACGGCGAAAGGCACGAGGTGCCCGGTGCGGCCGACGTTCCAGGCCACCCGTTGCAGCGTGGTCACCGCGGTGGTCGGCGGGAACTTCCAGGCGATCGCGCCGCGCGGCTCGCGACCCACGACGCCCAGACGCCGCTGGAGCTCGAGGTCGTCAACCTTGACGACGGCGCCGTCGATCTCGTAGTCGAGGCGCTCGCGGCGCTCCTCCCATCCCCGGCAGGCGGCGACCACGGCGTCCTCGTCGTCGAGGAGGGCCACGCCCGGGTTGACCCGGAACCCGTGCGTGCGCAGCCACTCGAGGCTCTCGCTGTGGCGGTCGAAAGCGAGGCCGTCGGTCGCGCCGACGCCGTAGCACCACATCGACAGCGGACGCGAGGCCGTCATCTCGGGGTCGAGCTGGCGGATCGAGCCCGCCGCCGAGTTGCGCGGGTTCATGAACGTCGGCAGGCCCTCGGCGGCGCGCCGCTCGTTGAGCTCGGTGAAGGCGGCGATCGGGAGGTAGACCTCGCCGCGCACCTCGACCAGCGCCGGGGCGTCGTCGAGGCGCAGCGGGATCGCGCGGATGGTCCGTAGGTTCTGGGTCACGTCCTCCCCGACGACGCCGTCGCCGCGCGTCGCGCCGCGCTCGAGGACCCCGTCGCGGTAGAGCAGCGACACCGCGAGCCCGTCGATCTTCGGCTCCACCACGTAGGTGAAGCCCGGCACCTCGATCCCCTCCCGCGCGAGATGGGAGCGCATCCGCTCGACCCACGCGCGCAGCTCCTCCTCGCTGCGCGCGTTGGCGAGCGAGAGCATCGGCTGGAGGTGCTCGACCGGCTCGAAGCGGTCGAGCGGGCGCGTCCCGACGCGCTGGGTGGGCGAGTCCGGGGTGACGAGAGTCGGGTGCGCGGCCTCGATCGCCCGCAGCTCCCCGAGCAGCGCGTCGTAGTCGTCGTCGCCGATCTCGGGATCGTCGAGCGCGTAGTAGCGGCGGTTGTGGTGCTCGATCTCGGTGCGGAGCGCCGTCGCGCGCCGAGCCGCGGCCTTGGAACCCTTCGGCGCGGCGGGAGTCACTCCGCCCCGCGCACCGCCGGCGCGACGAGCCGTCCGAGGTCGAAGTCGCGCAGCGCCTCGATGCCCGGGCGATCGGTCAGGTCGAAGTGGATCGGCGTCACCGCGATCCGCCCGTCGGCGACGGCGGCGAGGTCCGTCCCGGCCTCGCGCTCGTGATCGGGGTCGTCGCCGTAGATCCGGTAGCGGCGCCGCTCGCCGTCCTCCTCGACCAGCACGAGCTCGTCGCGGTAGATCCGCTTCCCCAGCCGGGTGACCTCGACGCCCTCGGGCTCTCCCGCCGGCACGTTGACGTTGAGCAGCGTCCCCTTGGCGAGCGGCAGGTCGTCGATCTCGGCCACGATCCGGGCGGTGAACCGGGCCGCGAGCTCGAAGTCGAACCGCCTCCCGATGCGAAAGTCGAGCTCGCGCGCGTGCGACTGCTGGGAGACCGCGATCCCGGGCAGGCCGAGCACAACCGCCTCGAGCGCGGCGGCCACCGTCCCGGAGTAGGTGATGTCGTCGCCGAGGTTCGCGCCGTGGTTGATGCCGGACACCACGAGCTCGGGCTCGAAGCCCTCGACGAGCCCGAGCTGGGCGAAGCGCACGCAGTCGACCGGGGTGCCGTCGGCGCCGTAGCCGACGGTGCCGTCGGCGAACCGGATCTCCTGGACCTCGAGCGGGCGGCGGGTGGTGATCGAGCGCGCGGTGGCCGACTGGTTGGCGCTCGGCGCGATCACCGCAAGCTCGATCCCCGGGACCTCCAGCAGCGCCCGGCGCAGGGTCTGTAGGCCGGCCGCGCCGATGCCGTCGTCGTTGGTCAGGAGCACCCTCATGAGGCCCTCGGATGGTAGTCGCCGCCGACCGCGTCACCTGACGGCGGCAGGACCGGCGCCCCGTATCCGGCGCCGAGCAGCCACAGCCCGTGGGGCGGCGCCGTGGCCCCCGCGTCGGCCCGCGGGCACCCCTCCAGGAGCCCGCGGAAGTCTGCGAGCCCGCGCCGCCCGCCGCCCACCTCGAGCATCGTGGCGACGAGCACGCGGTTCATGTGGCGCAGGAAGGACTCGGCCTCGATCTCGAAGGAGAGCACGCCGCCGACCTCGACCCAGCGCGCCGCCAGCACACGACGGCGAACGTGGCGGTGCCGACCCTGGGTCGGAGTGAAGGCGGTGAAGTCGTGCTCGCCGACCAGCGCCTGGGCGCAGGCGCACAGGGCGGCGCGGTCGAGCCGGTGCGGCCACCACAGCGCGCGGCCGCGCTCGAAGGGGTCGGGCGTCCGGGAGGCGAGGACCCGGTAGCGGTAGGCGCGGCTCGTCGCGTCGCGTCGGGCGTCGAACCCGTCGGGCGCCGGCTCACTCGCCGCCACCACGACGTCCGGCGGCAGCAGCCCGTTCAGGGCTCGGGCCTCGGCCGGCGGGCCGACGTGGCTCACGACCTGGGCGAGCGCGTGGACCCCGCGGTCGGTGCGGCCGGCCACCCGGAGCGGCACGTCGCCGCGGCGCAGGGTGGCGAGCGCCCGCTCGACCTCGCCCTGGACCGTGCGCCGGCCCGGCTGGCGCGCCCAGCCGGCGAACCCGGTGCCGTCGTAGGCGAGCGTGAGCCGGCTCGACACGGCGCCGCCACCCTCCCCGGCGAGCGCGGCTAGACCAGCTCGATGAAGACCATCTCGGTCGCGTCCGAGCGACGCGGGCCGAGCTTCAGGATGCGCGTGTAACCGCCGGGGCGGTCGGCGTAGCGCGGCGCGATCTCGTCGAACAGCTTGTAGACCGCGAACTTGTCCTGACCAAGCGCCGAGAGCGCCCGCCGGCGGGCGTGGAGGTCGCCCCGCTTGGCCAGCGTGATGAGCTTCTCGACCTCGGGCTTGACCGCCTTCGCCTTCGCCTCGCTCGTCTTGATGCGCTCGTGCTCGATGACCTCCTTGCAGAGGTTCCGCAGCAGCGCCTTGCGATGCGCGGCGCTGCGCGAGAGCTGATGGCGGTTCCGCTGGTGGCGCATGGCGTGGTGAGCCTAGAGCAGCGCCTAGTCTTGGCGCAGCGCGAGGCCGCGCGCCTCGAGCGTCTCGGTGACCTCGTCGATCGACTTGCGCCCGAAGTTCGGGATCGCGTTGAGCTCGCCCTCGGTCTTCGAGATCAGGTCGCCGACGGTCTGGATGCCGGCGCGCTTGAGGCAGTTGTAGGAGCGCACGCCGAGCTCGAGCTCCTCGATGAGGATGTCGTCCATCGCGTTCGTCGGCCGGGTGGCCGCCGCCACGCCGGCCGTGCCGGCCAGCGAGGCCTCGAGCACCCCGGCGGCGGAGCCCTCGCGCAGCTCCACCACCCGCTCGGGGTCGGTGAAGATCGCCAGCTGCTCGATCAGGATCTCGGCGGCTTCGCGCAGCGCGGCGTCCGGCTTGATCGAGCCGTCGGTCTCGATGTCGAGGGTCAGCTTGTCGAGGTCCGTCTCCTGGCCCAGGCGCGCCTGGCCGACCTCGTAGGCGACACGGCGCACCGGCGAGAAGATCGAGTCGATCGGGATGACGCCGATCGGCTGGTCCGCGGACTTGTTCTGCTCCGCCGCGCGGTAGCCGCGTCCCCGCCCGATCGTCAGGTAGACCTCGAGCTTCGTCTTGCGCTCGAGCGTCGCGATGTGGGCGTCGGGGTTGAGGATCTCGACGCCGGAGGGGAGATCGATGTCCTTTGCGGTGATCTCGCCCGGCCCGGTCACGACGAGGGGCGCCTCGATCTCCGTCGCGTCGGAGTGCATCCGGCAGACGATGCCCTTGAGGTTGAGGACGATGTCCGTCACGTCCTCCTTCACGCCCTTGATCGTGGAGAACTCGTGCGCCACACCCTCGATGCGGACGCTCGTCATCGCCGCCCCGCTCAGCGAGGAGAGCAGCACCCGCCGGATCGAGTTGCCGAACGTGTAGCCGAAGCCGCGCTCGAGCGGCTCGATCACGAACGTGCCTCGGTCGCCCTCCATGGTCTGGCTGTTGATCTGGGGCACTGGGAAGTCGCGCATCGGGGTCCTAACGTCGTCGTGTCGGGAGTGCCGCCTGGGGCGGCGGCCGTCGTCCGGGCCGCGGGCCGCGGCCGGACCGGCGGCCTACTTCGAGTAGAGCTCGACGATGAGCTGCTCTTCCACCGGCGCGGCGATCTCCCGCCGCTCCGGCTTGCGGAGCACCTTCGCCGTCAGCGCGTCGTGGTCGGCCTGGAGCCACGCCGGCACCTGGCCGGAGAGCTCGGTCGCCTCGCGGATGACCGGCTCCGCCGGCGTGGAGGCCTTCACCGCGATGATGTCGCCCTCGCGCACCTGGTAGCTCGGGATGTCCACGCGCCGGCCGTTGACGGTCCAGTGCCCGTGGCGCACCAGCTGCCGCGCCTGGCTGCGCGAGCCGGCGAAGCCGAGGCGCACGAGGACGTTGTCGAGCCGGCATTCGAGCATCCGCAGGAGGTTCTCGCCGGTGACGCCCGGCTGGCGGCTCGCCTTGTCGTAGTAGTCGCGGAACTGGCGCTCGAGCACACCGTAATAGCGGCGGGTCTTCTGCTTCTCGCGCAGCTGGACGCGATACTCGCTTTGCTTCTGGCGCCCGCGCCCGTGGTCGCCCGGCGGGTAGGAGCGCCGCTCGACGCCGCACTTGTCGGTCAGGCAGCGCTCGCCCTTGAGGAAGAGCTTCTGGCCCTCGCGGCGGCATAGCTTGCAGCTCGGTCCGGTGTCCCTGGCCATCGGTCGCCCTCCTAGACCCTGCGCCGCTTGCGGGGGCGGCAGCCGTTGTGGGCCTGCGGGGTCACGTCGCGCACGGCCAGAACCTCCAGGCCGGCGGCCTGGAGCGAGCGGATCGCGGTCTCGCGGCCGGACCCGGGGCCCTTGACGAAGACCTCGACCTTCTGCAGGCCGTGCTCGATCCCCTTGCGGGCGGCGGCGTCGGCCGTGACCTGCGCCGCGAACGGCGTCGACTTGCGCGAGCCCTTGAAGCCGGCGCCGCCGGCGGACTCCCACGCGATCACGTTGCCCTCCCGGTCGGTGAGGGACACGATCGTGTTGTTGAACGAGGTCTTGATGTGGGCCTGGCCGACCGGGATGTTCTTCCGGACACGGCGGCGGCCGCGTTGCGGGCGCTTGGGTGCGGGACTCATCTACGTCTTGGTCGCCTTCTTCTTGCCGGCGACCTGCATGCGCCTGGGGCCCTTACGGGTGCGGGCGTTGGTCTTCGTGTTCTGCCCGCGCACCGGCAGGCCTCGGCGGTGCCGCATGCCGCGGTAGCAGCCGATCTCCATCAGGCGCTTGATGTTCTGCGAGCGCTCGCGGCGCAGGTCGCCCTCGACCATGAGGTCACGATCGATGAGATCGCGCAGGCGGCCGACCTCGTCCTCGGTGAGGTCGCGGACGTAGGTGTCGCCGTCGATCTGGGCCTCGGCGAGCAGCCGGTTCGAGGTGGCCCGGCCGATGCCGAAGATGTAGGTGAGACCGATCTCGACGCGCTTGTTGAGCGGGATGTTGATCCCGGAGATGCGAGCCATCGACGCGCTAGCCCTGCCGCTGCTTGTGTCGGGGGTTCGAGCAGATCACGAGGACGCGGCCGTGCCGACGGATGATCTTGCACTTCTCGCACATCGGCTTGACCGACGGTCGTACCTTCATGGTCCCTTTCGGCTGAATCCCGCGACTCGGCTCTGGCTGCCGGGACGGCCGCCGCTACCGGGACGAGGACGAGGCGCACGCCGAGTCGAGGCGACCTCGGGCGCGACGAGCCAATATAGCAGGGGCGCCGGGAGCGGCACCCCGTCGCCGGAGGGGCTCACGGGGCCGCCTGACCCCCGGCCCCGGCACCCGCCCCAGCGGGCGCCGGCGACAGCGCGGCGGCGCGCTCGTGCCACGGGGTGAGCACCCGGGGCCCGGCCTCGGTGACGGCGATCGTGAACTCGAAGTGGGCCGCCAGGGAGCCGTCCTGGGTGTAGATCGACCAGCCGTCATCGCCCATCCGCACGGCGTGGCGCCCGGCGGTGACCATCGGCTCCACGGCGAGGACCATGCCGGCCTCGAGCAGCGGGCCCGTGCCGGGCTCGCCGAAGTTGGGGATCTGGGGATCCTCGTGCATGTTGCGGCCGATGCCGTGACCGACCAGCGAGCGGACCACCGACAGCCCCTCGGCCTCCACGTGGGTCTGCACCGCGTGGGAGACGTCGCCGAGGCGGTGGCGCGGACGGCACTCCTCCACCGCGGCCAGCAGGGAGGAGCGGGTGGCGGTGAGCAGGCGCCGCGCGACCGGGCTCACGGCGCCCACCGCGAAGGTGCGCGCCGCGTCCGCGACCCAGCCGTCGAGGATGACGCCGACGTCGACGGAGAGGATGTCGCCGCGCTCCAGGCGATAGGGGCCGGGGATCCCGTGCACCACCATCGAGTTCGGCGAGGCGCAGATCGACCCGGGAAAGCCGCGGTAGCCCTTGAACGCCGGCTCCGCCTCCTGGGAGCGGATGAAGCGCTCGGCGGCCTCGTCGAGCGCTCCGGTCGTGACCCCCGGGCGGACCTTGCCCTCGATCATCGCCAGGGTGCGGACCAGGACGTCGCCCGCGGCCGCCATCCGTTCGATCTCCTCAGGCGTCTTGGCGACGATCACAGCTGCTCCTCGAGCCGCAGTGTGGCCAGCGTGGCGCGGATGTGATCGTGGACCTCGGTGGCCGGGCGCGTGCCGTCGAAGCGGCGCAGCACGCCATGGCCCTCGTAGTAGGCGACCAGGGGCTCGGTCTGCTCGTGGTAGACCTCGAGGCGGCGGCGAACCGTCTCGGGCTTGTCATCGTCGCGCTGGATGAGCCGCGAGCCGTCGACGTCGCAGTGGCCGGCGTGCTTGGGCGGGTCGAACTCGACGTGGTAGACGCGCCCGGTCTTCACGCTCACCCGGCGGCCGGAGAGGCGGCGCACGACCTCCTCGTCGGGCACGTCGATCAGCAAGACGGCGGTGATGCGCCGGCCGAGCTCGTCGAACGCCAGGCCCAGCGCGTCGGCCTGCCCCAGGGTCCGGGGGAAGCCATCGAGGATGAAGCCGTCGGAGCAGTCGTCCTCCGCGATGCGCTCGGTGATGATCGAGATGATGAGGTCGTCGGGGACGAGCTCGCCGCGATCCATGTAGGCGTGGGCCTCGACCCCGAGCTCCGAGCCGTTCTTCACCGCCGCGCGCAGCATGTCGCCCGTGGCCACGTAGGGGAGCCGGAAGTCCTGGCGGAGCCGGTCGGCCTGGGTGCCCTTCCCCGCGCCGGGCGGCCCGAGCAGGATGAGGTTGAGCTCCGACACGGCTATTTCAGGAAGCCCTCGTAGGAGCGCATCATGAGCTGCGCCTCCATCTGCTTCACCGTGTCGAGGGCCACGCCGACCACGATGAGGAGCGACGTCCCGCCGAAGAAGACGTTCGAGTTCGTCTGGTTGATGAGGATCGTCGGCAGAGCCGCGACGAGCGCGAGGTAGATCGCCCCGGGGAACGTCAGCCGGGCGAGGATGCGATCGAGGAACTCGGCCGTTGGCCGGCCCGGTCTCACCCCGGGAATGAACCCGCCGTACTTCTTGAGGTTGTCCGCCTGGTCCACCGGGTTGAAGGTGACCGCCGTGTAGAAGTAGGTGAAGAGGATGATGAAGATCGACTCGCCGACGATGTAGGGCCAGTCCTGCGGGCTGAAGAAGTTGGCGAGGTCGCGGGCCCACGGGGTGTTGATGAGCTGCCCCACCGTCGGCGGGAAGGCCATGATCGACGCGGCGAAGATGACCGGGATGACGCCGGCCATATTCACGCGCAGCGGCAGGTAGGTCTGCCCGCCCTGGGTCATGCGGCGCCCGATCACGCGTTTGGCGTACTGCACCGGGATTCGTCGCTGGCCCTCCTGGACGAAGACCACGGCGGCGATCACCGCGAGCGCGAGGAACGGCATCATGACCTTGAACACCGGGTCGGGGCTCGTCCACCAGTTCTGCACGCCGCTGGGCAGCCCGGAGGCGATGCTCGCGAAGATCATCAGCGAGATGCCGTTGCCGATCCCGCGCTGGGTGATGAGCTCGCCCATCCACATGAGCAGGATCGTGCCCGCGGTGAGCGAGACGACGATGAGGAAGACCGTCGGCACGTTGAACGTCTTGATGACCTGGGTGCCCGCCTGGCTCTGGAAGGAGCGGAAGAGGAAGACATAGCCGATCGACTGCGCGAAGGCGAGCGCCACGGTGAGGTAGCGCGTGTACTGCGTGATCCGCGCGGTGCCGATCTCTCCCTCCTTCTGGAGCTTCTCCAGCGAGGGGACGACGACGGTCAGGAGCTGCAGGATGATCGACGCGGTGACGTAGGGCATGATGCCCAGCGCGAACAGGGCGATCCGCGAGAGACCGCCGCCGGAGAACAGGTTGAGGAACTGCAGGACCCCGGCGCCCTTGAAGTTCTGGGAGATCTCGTTGACGGCCTGGGCGTTGATGCCCGGGGCCGGGATGTGCGAGCCGAGCCGGTACAGGGCCAGGATCGCCGCGGTGAACGCCAGCTTGTTCCGGATCTCCGGAACGGTGAAGGCTCGGAGGATCGTCGTGACCACGACGCTCGCCCGGGACTAGGCCTCGATCAGGTGACAGGCGCCGCCGGCGGACTCGATCCGCTCGCGGGCCGTCGCGCTGAAGCCGTGCGCATGGACCGTCAGCGCCTTGCTCAGCTCGCCGGTGGCCAGGACCTTCACGGGGATGCCCCGGCGGGTGGCCAGACCGGCGGCCTTGAGCGAGGCCGGC
Organism: Solirubrobacterales bacterium; assembly: GCA_038251325.1. Lineage (GTDB taxonomy): Bacteria > Actinomycetota > Thermoleophilia > Solirubrobacterales > Solirubrobacteraceae > JBBSBL01. The sequence continues at coordinate 54,914 of JBBSBL010000001.1, forward strand.
GTCACCTCGGCGCCCGCCTCGAAGCGCGCCTCGAGATCGGACAGGTTGACGGGCTGGGTGTGCGTGCGGAACGGCTCGAAGGGCATCGACTTCTTCATGTTCGGGCCGCGCAGCTTGCGCATCCGCATGTGGATCGGGTTCTGACCACCCTCGAACCGTGCCCGCCGCTTGGAGCCGGAGCGCGCGCCGTAGCCCTTCTCGCCCCGACCCGCCGTCTTGCCCGTGCCCGAGCCCTCGCCGCGGCCCACCCGCTTGCGCGGTCGCCGGCTGCCCGGCGCCGGCGCGAGGTTGTGCAGCCCCAGGCGCTCGGGGGCCGGATCGGGCTCGGCGGCCTCCGGGCGGCGGGCCGGGCTCATGGCTCCTCCACCCGGACGAGATGGCGGACGGCGTTCACCATGCCGCGGACCTGCGGCGTGTCGTCGTGCTCGACGCGGTGGCCGATGCGGCGGAGCCCGAGCGAGCGCAGGGTGTCGAGCTGACGGCGGTCCGCGCCGTTGGAGGACTTCGTCTGGACGACGGCCAGCGAGCTCACGCCGGGGCCTCTGCGGCCGGCACGGGCTCAGCCGCCGCGGCGTCGGGGGGAGCCCCGTCGCCGGCGTTGGCCGGGACGCCGAGGGCGACCTCGCCGCCGAGACCGAGCACCGCGTCGACCGACAGGCCGCGCAGTTCGGCGACCTCGTCGGGCGTGCGCAGGGCGCGGAGCCCCTCCATCGTCGCCTTGACGAGGTTGATCGGGTTCTGCGAGCCGAGGCTCTTGGAGAGGATGTCGTGGATCCCGGCGAGCTCGAGGACCGCGCGGACGCCCCCGCCGGCGATGACCCCGGTGCCGGGCGAGGCCGGCTTGAGCAGCACCCGGCCGGCGCCGAAGACGCCGGTCACCGGATGGGTGATGGTCGCGCCGTGGCGCGGCACGCGGTAGAGGTCCTTCTTGGCCCGCTCGACGCCCTTCTGGATCGCGACCGGGACCTCGTTGGCCTTGCCGTAGCCAATGCCCACGACCTCGCGCTCGTCGCCGACGACGACCAACGCGGTGAACGAGAAGCGCCGGCCGCCCTTGACGACCTTGGCGACGCGGTTGATCTCGACGACGCGCTCGGCGAGGTCCAGCCCGGTGGAGGAGACGGTGCGTTCGGCGGCCATCAGGAGCGATCCAGGGTAGCGGTTGCCCTCAGAACGCGAGCCCGCCCTCGCGGGCCCCTTCGGCCAGTGCCTTCACGCGGCCGTGGTAGCGATAGCCGCCGCGATCGAACACGGCGGCGGAGACTCCCGCGGCCTGCGCCCGCTCGGCCAGCAGCGCACCGACCCGCGCGGCCTGGTCGGTGGCCCCGAGGTCCTCGAGCGCCGGCTCGGTCCAGTTGACGGCGACGAGGGTGTGGCCGCGATCGTCATCGACGAGCTGGGCGCTGATGCCGCGGTTGGAGCGGAAGACGGACAGCCGCGGCCGGTCGGCCGTGCCACGCACCTTGGCGCGGACGCGACGGCGACGCCGCAGGCGGCGAGCGGGCGCGGTGAGGACGGTCATGCCCGCTTGCCGACCTTCCGGGCAACGTGCTCGCCCTCGTAGCGGATGCCCTTGCCCTTGTAGGGCTCGGGCGGACGCTGCTTGCGGATGTTCGCGGCGATCTCGCCGACCTGCTGCTTGGAAATGCCGCGTACGACGATGCGGGTCGGCTGTGGCACCTCGAACTCGATGCCCTCCGGCGCAGGGACCGGGACCGCGTGGGAGTAGCCGAGCGCGAGCTCGAGGTCGGCCCCCTTGAGCTGGGCGCGGTAGCCGACGCCCTGGATCTCGAGCCGCTTCTCAAAGCCCTCGGTGACGCCCAGGACCATGTTGGCCACTAGGGATCGCGTCAGGCCGTGCAGGGCCCGGTGCTCGCCCCGGTCGGTCGGCCGGGTGACGACGAGCTCGCCGTCGCGCTGCTCGACGGTGATGTCGCGCGGCACCCGCTCGGAGAGCTCGCCCTTCGGGCCCGTGACGCTCACGAGCTCCGGGGCGATGTCGACCGTGACGCCGTCGGGCACGGGAATGGGTTTGCGGCCGATCCGGGACACGGGCTACCAGACGTGGGCCACGACCTCGCCGCCGACGCCGGCGCGGCGGGCGTCGTGGCCGGTCATGACCCCGTGGGAGGTCGAGATGATCGCCGTGCCCATCCCGCCCTGCACCTTCGGGATGTGGTCGTGGTCGACGTAGGTGCGCCGCCCTGGGCGCGAGATCCGGCGCAGCCCGCTCATCACGGGCCGGCGGTCCTCGGTGTACTTGAGGCGGACGACGATCCGCTCGCCCGGCCCCTCCGGGCGAGGCTCGACCACGTAGTCGGTGATGTAGCCCTGCTCCCGGAGGATCTTGGCGAGGTCGCGCTTGAGCCGCGACGCCGGGATCTCCACGGTGTCGTGGTTCGCGTGCGCGCCGTTGCGCAGGCGCGTGAGGAAGTCGGCGACGGGGTCGGTCATGGACATGGTGGGCTCTACCAGCTCGACTTCGTCATGCCGGGGACGAACCCGCCGTGGGGGGGCGCGCGCACGCAGAACCGGCACACACCCAACAACCCGTAGACCGAGCGGGCCCGGCCGCAGCGGCGGCACCGGGAGTAGCCTCGGGTCTTGTACTTGGGTGGGCGCGCCGCGCGGACACGCTGGGACGTCTTGGCCATGGGCTCCTAGCTCTCCGTGGCGGCCGCGACGGGCCGCCCCCCCTTGGCGAACGGCATCCCGAACGCCTCGAGGAGCGCGAAGGCCTCCTCGTCGGTCGGGGCGGTCGTGGTCAGGGTGATGTCGAGGCCGCGCACCTGGTCGACGGCGTCGTAGTCGATCTCCGGGAAGATGATCTGCTCGCGCACGCCGATCGAGTAGTTGCCGCGCCCGTCGAAGGACCGCGGGCTGAGGCCGCGGAAGTCCCGGATGCGGGGGATGGCGATCGACATGAGGCGGTCGAGGAACTCATACGAGCGCTGGCCGCGCAGCGTGACCGCGACGCCGACGGGCATCTCCTCGCGCACCTTGAACTGCGCGATCGACTTGCGCGCGCGGCGCACGTTGGGCTTCTGCCCGGTGATCGTCGCGAGCTGCTCGGTGGCGGCGTCGAGGACGTTGGAGTCCTGCTTCGCGTCGCCGACGCCCATGTTCACGGTGATCTTTGCGAGCTTCGGCGCCCGCATCGGCGTGGAGTAGCCGAACCGCTCCACCAGGGCCGGGCGGATCTCCTGCTCGTAGCGTTCCTTGAGTCGTGCGGCCATGGTCAGTCGAGCTTCGTCTGCGTTCGCCGGGCGACCCGCCGTCGCTTGCCGTCCTCGCGCACGATGCCGACGCGCGTGGGCTTGGAGTCCTGGGGGTCGACCAGCATGACGTTGGAGACGTGGATGGGGCCTTCCTTCTCCACCACGCCGCCGACGGTCTCCGCACGCTGCGCGTCGCGGACCTGCTGCGGGCGCTGGTGGCGCTTGACGATGTTCAATCCGGCCACATAGACCCGGGTGCGCTTCGGGTCCACGCGGATCACCTCGCCGCGCTTGCCGCGGTCCTTGCCGGAGATGACCTGGACCGTGTCGCCGCGACGGATCTTGAGCGAGGGCATGGTCAGAGTACCTCAGGCGCGAGGGAGACGATCTTCATGAAGTTGCGCTCGCGCAGCTCGCGGGCCACCGGGCCGAAGATGCGCGTGCCGCGCGGGTTGTTCTGATCGTCGATGATGACCGCGGCGTTCTCGTCGAAGCCGATGTAGGTCCCGTCGTCCCGCCCGTAGGAGCGCTTGGTGCGCACGACCACGGCGGTGACGACCTCGCCCTTCTTCACCGCGCCCTGCGGCGCGGCGTGCTTGACGGTGGCGACGATCACGTCGCCAATCCCCGCGTAGCGCTGGCGCGAGCCGCCGCGCACGCGGATGCAGAGGATCTCCCGCGCGCCGGTGTTGTCCGCCACGCGGAGCCGGGTCTCGTTCTGGATCACTTCGCGCGCTCCAGGACCTCGACCAGGCGCCAGCGCTTGGTGCGCGACAGCGGCCGGCACTCGACCACCCGCACGGTGTCGCCCGCGTTGGCGTCGTTCGCCTCGTCGTGGGCGTGCAGCGTCGTCGAGGTGCGGACCGTCTTCTCGTACCGCGGGTGGCGCCGGGTCAGGTCGATCCGCACGGCGATCGTCTTGTCGGGCTTGGCGGAGATGACGACGCCCTGGCGAAGCTTCTGACGCGCCGGGGTGCGCTCGGCGGGCGGGGTCGGCTCGGGCGTCGGGCCGCGCCGCTCGTGGTGCTTGGCGCGGGCCTTCTCGCGCCCGCGCCGCCGCGCCGCCGCCTTCGCCTTGCGGGTCGCGTCGCGCTCGGCCTGGCGCTCCTGGGCGCTGCGGGGCGGGCGGGCCTCGCCGCCATGCTGCGAGCGGGCGCGCTTGTGCGCGACCTTCGGGTGGACCGGCGCCTCGGCGTCGGGCGCCTCCGTCTCGGCGTCGGGCGCCGGCGCCTCGGGCGCCTCCGTCTCGGCGTCGGGCGCCAGCGCCTCGGCGGCCGGCGTCTCGGCGTCGGGCGCCGGCGCCTCGGCGGCCGGCGTCTCGGCGTCGGGCGCCGGCCCCTCGGCGGCCTCGGGCTCGGGCGTCTCGGCCACCGGCGTCTCGGCCTCGGGGGCCGGCGTCTCCACGGTCTCGTCCTTGTCGTCCTCGGCCATCACCGGCTCAGCTCCTTCTCGACGTCGATGCCGCGCTCCGCGCAGACGGTCAGGGCCCGGGCCACCCCGCGCTTCGCGCTCCCGAGGCCGGAGGTGTCCTCGAGCTCGCCGGTCGCGTGCTGGAAGCGCAGGCCGAAGAGCTCGGCGCGCGTCGCGCGCACGTGCTCCACCAGCTGGTCGGGCTCCATGTCGCGCAGGTCCTTCGCCTTGAGCACGGCCATCAGTGGCCCTCCTCGCGGTAAACGAACTTCGCCTTCAGCGGCAGCTTGTGCCCGGCCAGGCGCATCGCCTCGCGGGCCAGCGGCTCGGGCACACCGGAGAGCTCGAACATGACCCGCCCGGGCTTCACGACCGCGACCCAGCCCTCGGGGGACCCCTTGCCGGAGCCCATGCGGGTCTCCGCCGGCTTCTTGGTCACGGGCTTGTCGGGGAAGACGTTGATCCAGACCTTCCCGCCGCGCTTGATCTTGCGGGTCATCGCGATGCGGGCGGCCTCGATCTGGCGGTTGGTGAGCCATCCGGCCTCGAGCGCCTTGAGGCCGTACTCGCCGAACTGGACCCGGGTCTGCCCGCGGGAGAGCCCGCGGCGCCGGCCGCGGAACTGCTTGCGATGCTTGACGCGCTTGGGAGCCAGCATCTAGCGCCCACCGCCTCGCGGCCCGCGGCCACCACCAGCGACGCCGGGCCCACCGGGGCCGCCCGGACCGCGGCCGCCGGGCCCACCGGGACCACGGCCGCCGCCACCCTGGCCGCCGCGACCGCCACCGCCGCGACCGCGACCGTCGCGGTCGCCGCGCCGGCCGCTGCGCTCCGGCGGCGGAGGCGGCTCGTCCATGATCGTCAGGTCGGCGCCGGTGTAGCCCTCGGGCATGATCTCGCCCTTGTTGATCCAGCACTTCACGCCGATGCGCCCGAAGGTCGTGCGCGCCTCGTGGTAGCCGTAGTCGATGTCGGCGCGCAGCGTCTGGAGCGGCACCCGGCCGTCCGAGTAGCCCTCGGTGCGCGCCATCTCGGCGCCGCCGAGGCGCCCGGAGACCTGGACCTTGACGCCCTTGGCGCCGGAGCGCATGGCCGAGGTCAGGGCGCGCTTCATCGCGCGGCGGAAGGCCACGCGGTTCTGGAGCTGCTCGGCGATCGACTGCGCGACGAGCCGGGCGTCGAGCTCGGGGCGCTTGATCTCCAGGATGTTGACCTTGACCGCCTTGCCGGTGAGGCGGTGGAGGTCGCGGCGCAGCGCGTCCACCTCGGACCCGGACTTGCCGATCACGATGCCGGGGCGCGCGGTGTTGATGTTCACCGTGACCTCGGCCGTGTCCTTGAGGATCGTGATGTTGGACAGCCCGGCGTGCGCGAGCTTGTTCACGATATGACGGCGGATCCGGACGTCCTCGTCGAGGTAGTCGGCGAAGTTGCGCTCGCTGAACCAGGTCGACTTCCAGTCATGGATGTAGCCGACCCGGAGGCCTTCGGGATTGACCTTCTGACCCATTGCCTGGCTACTCCTTCGGGGTGAGCGTGATCGTGAGGTGGCTGGTGCGCTTGCGGATGCGCGTGGCGCGACCCATCGCACGCGGGCGGAAGCGCTTGAGGGTGGGACCCTCGTCGGCGTGGACGGCGAGCACGCGGAGCTCGTCGCCGTCGAGCTCGTGGTTGTGCTCGGCGTTGGCGACCGCCGACTCGAGCAGCTTGCTCCAGTCTCGGGCCACCGCGCGCGGGGCGAAGGCGAGGATGGCGCGGGCCTCCTCCACGCTCTTGCCGCGCAGGTGGTCGCAGACCAGGCGCGCCTTGCGGGCGGACGAGCGCACGTAGCGCGCCTGCGCGCGGACGACGGGCGGTCGGCCGGAGGGTTCCCGGCCCCGGCGGCGGGGGGAGGCCTCGGACGCCGGGGGGGTGGTCGGCGCCGACTCGGCGGCGTCGTCCTTCACCCCGTCGGCCTCGGTCTCCGCCGACTCCGCCTCGGCGGCCGCGGACTTCGCCGTCGCCTTCGCCTTGGGCTCCGCCTTCGCCTTGGGCTCCGCCTTCGCCTTGGGCTCCGCCTTCGCCTCGGGCTCCGCCTTCGCCTCGGGCTCGCCCTTCGTCGCAGCCTCGGCCTCGGGCTCCGCGGCCTTCTTCCGGCGCGCGCGCTTGGGCTTCGCCTCGCCCGCGGGCGCCTTCGCCTCGGGCTCCGCGGCCTTCTTCCTGCGCGCGCGCTTGGGCTTCGCCTCGCTCTCGGCGGCGGGCCTCGTCGTCTCGGTCTCGGGGGTGTCGGGCTTCTCGTCGGCCATGGTGTGGGCTAGCGCCGTTTGCCGCTCTGGACGTGCCCGCGGTAGGTGCGGGTGGGGGCGAACTCGCCAAGCTTGTGGCCGACCATCGACTCGCTCACGAAGACGGGCACATGCTTGCGCCCGTCGTGGACCGCGATCGTGTGCCCGACCATCTCGGGGAAGATCGTCGAGGTGCGCGACCAGGTCTTGACCATCTGCTTGTCGCCGGCGGAGTTCATGCGCTCGATGCGTCGCATGAGGCGCTCCTCGACGAACGGGCCCTTCTTGCTGGAGCGGGACACGGCCTACCTCTTCTTCCCGCGGCGGCGGCCGCGGACGATGTAGCGATCGGAGGACTTGTTCTTCTTGCGCGTCCGGTAGCCGAGCGTGGGGACGCCCCACGGCGTGACCGGGTGGCGGCCCGCGGTCGTGGACCCCTCCCCGCCGCCGTGCGGGTGGTCGACCGGGTTCATCGCCGTGCCGCGGGTCTGCGGTCGCACGCCCATGTGCCGCTTGCGGCCGGCCTTGCCGATCTTCACGTTCTGATGGTCGGGATTGCCGATCGACCCGACCGTCGCGCGACATTCGGCGCGCACGAGGCGCATCTCGCCCGAGGGGAGGCGCAGCGTGGCCATCTCCCCCTCCTTGGCCAGCAGCTGGATCGCGGCGCCGGCGGAGCGGCCGAGCTGGCCGCCGCGACCGGGGATGAGCTCGACGTTGTGGACGACCGTGCCCGCGGGCATGTTGGCCAGCGGCAGGCAGTTGCCGACGCTGATCTCCGCGTCCGGGCCCGAGGCGACGCGGGCGCCGACCTCGAGCCGCTGCGGCGCGAGGATGTAGCGCTTTTCACCGTCGGCGTAGTGGAGCAGCGCGATGTAGGACGAGCGGTTGGGGTCGTACTCGACCGCCGCGACGCGCGCGGGCACGCCGTCCTTGCGCCGCTTGAAGTCGACCTTGCGATAGAGCCGCTTGGCCCCGCCGCCGCGATGGCGCGAGGTCTTGCGCCCGTGGGCGTTGCGTCCGCCGGTCTTCTTCAGCCCCTCGGTCAGCGACTTCTCCGGGCTGGACTTGGTGACCTCGGCGAAGTCCGGATAGGTGACGAAGCGCCGTCCCGGGCTCGTCGGCTTGGGCTTGCGGATGGCCATTACTCGGTCGCCTCGAGCCCTTGGAAGATCGGGATGGTGTCGCCCTCGCGCACCTGGACGACGGCCTTCTTCCACGCGCGCGAGCGTCCGGCCGTGTAGCCGCGGCGCTTGGGCTTGCTCTTCACGTTCGAGGTGCGGACCTCCAGCACCTTGACGTCGAAGAGCCGCTCGACCGCCTGGCGGATGCGGGTTTTGTGCGCGTCGGGGTGGACGCGGAAGGTGTAGCGGCCGGCCTCGGCGAGCACGAAGCTTTTCTCCGAGACGACCGGGCGGATGATGATCTGGCCGTCGTGCATCAGGCGGCCTCCTCCGCGGGGGTGCCGGACCCGGCCCGCGGCTCGGCGACGGCGCGCGCCGTCACCTGCTCCAGGGCCGCGTCGGTCAGCACGAGCGCGGCGGCGCCCAGGATGTCGGCCACGCCGGCCTCGTCCGCGGCCAGGACGCTGGCGCGCGAGAGGTTGCGAAACGACTTCGCGGCGGCGACCTCGGCCTCGGCGGCGAGGACGAGCACCGGCCGCGGCGCGCCCCAGGCGGCGAGCGCGTCGGCGGCCTGGCGGGTGGACGGCGCCTCGAAGGAGGCCCCGTCGATCACCGCGAGCGACCCGCGCCCGGCGTGGACGGACAACACCGCGCGCAGCGCGGCCCGGCGGGCCTTGCGGTTGACCTTGCCGAGGTAGTGACGCGGGCTGGGCCCGAAGGTCGTGCCCCCGCCCGCCCACAGCGGCGAGCGGCTGGACCCGGCGCGGGCGCGGCCGGTGCCCTTCTGGCGCCAGGGCTTGGCGCCGCCACCGCGAACCATGCCGCGGGTCTTCGTCGCCGCGGTGCCGCGGCGGCGCGCGTTCTGCTCCGCGCGCACGCACTCGTGGACGAGCGCGGCGTTGAACGGCGCGGCGAACGCCGTCACGTCGAGGGCGACCTCGCCGCCACCCAGACGGGGCGCGCTAGCCATCGACGCGCACCTCGACCGTTCCGCCGCGCGGGCCGGGCACGGAGCCGCGGACGATCAGGAGGTTCTCGCCGACGCGGACCTCGACGACCTCGAGGCCCCGCTGGGTCACCCGCTCGTGGCCCATGTGCCCCGGGCCGCGGATCCCCTTGAAGACCCGCGACGGCGTCGCCGACGCGCCGATCGACCCGGGGGCGCGGACGTTGTGGGAGCCGTGCGAAACGGGGCCGCGGTGGAAGTTGTGCCGCTTGATCGTGCCCTGGAATCCCTTGCCCTTCGAGACGCCGGCGACCTTCACGACCTGCCCCGGCTCGAAGGCGTCGACGGTGACGGTGTCGCCCACCTTGAGCTCGCCGGCCTCGCCGCGGAACTCGGCGAGGCGACGGTGCGGGCCCGCCCCGGCCTTCTTGAGGTGACCGAGCTCGGGACGCGTGAGCGCCTTCTCGCGGCAGGCGTCGAAGGCGAGTTGCACCGCGTCGTACCCGTCGCGCTCGGCCGTGCGGATCCCCGTGACCGGACAGGGCCCGGCCTCGAGCACGGTGACGCGCTCGACGCGCCCGTCGTCGAGGAAGCGTTGGGTCATGCCGAGCTTGCGGGCGAGGATCGCGGCCATCTCGCTCACCCCGCGAGCCGGATCTCGATGTCGACGCCGGCGGGCAGGTCGAGGCGCTGGAGGGAGTCGACGGTCTTCGGCGTCGGCTGGTGGATGTCGATCAGCCGCTTGTGCGTGCGGATCTCGAAGTGCTCGCGCGAGTCCTTGTCCTTGAACGGCGAGCGGATCACGCAGTACACGTTCTTCTCGGTCGGCAGCGGCACGGGCCCCGAGACCGTCGCGCCGGTGCGCGTGGCCGTCTCGACGATCTCCTTCGCCGCCGTCTCGATCGTCGAGTGGTCGTAGGACTTCAGGCGGATGCGGATCTTGTTCTGGGTCAGGGTGGCCATGGGCGGTGTGTGGTGAGTGTGGTGTGGCGGGGGGGTCTACTGCGTGGCGAAGGCGAGTCCCGGACCGGTGTCGCGGGGCCCGCCTCTCGTCGGTCGTATCCGTCGTCCTGGTGGGGGTGGAGGCGGGAGCCGGCTCCCGCCTCCGGCGCTGCGGCTACTCGATGATCTCGGTGACGACCCCCGAGCCCACCGTCCGGCCACCCTCGCGAATCGCGAAGCGCAGGCCGGGATCCATCGCGATCGGCTGGATGAGCTCGATCTGCATCTGGACGTTGTCGCCGGGCATCACCATCTCGGTGCCCTCTGGCAGGTTGGCCACTCCCGTCACGTCGGTCGTGCGGAAGTAGAACTGCGGCCGGTAGCCCGAGAAGAACGGCGTGTGGCGGCCGCCCTCCTCCTTCTTGAGCACGTAGACCTCGGCCATGAACTTCGTGTGCGGGGTGATCGAGCCGGGCTTGCAGAGCACCTGGCCGCGCTCGATCTCCTCGCGCTTGGTGCCGCGGAGCAGGCAGCCGACGTTGTCGCCCGCCTGGCCCTGGTCGAGGATCTTGCGGAACATCTCGACGCCGGTGACCACGGTCTTGGTGGTGTCCTTGATGCCGACGATCTCGACCTCGTCGCCGGTGTTGACGATGCCCTGCTCGACGCGACCGGTCGCAACGGTGCCGCGGCCGGTGATCGAGAAGACGTCCTCGACCGGCATGAGGAACGGCTTGTCGAGCTCCCGCACCGGCTCCGGGATGTAGGAGTCCAGCGCCGCGGCGAGCTCGACGATCTTCTCCTTGTAGGACTCGTCGCCCTCCAGCGCCTTGAGCGCCGAGCCGATGACGAACGGGATGTCGTCGCCCGGGAAGTCGTACTCGTTGAGCAGATCGCGGACCTCGACCTCGACGAGCTCGAGCAGCTCCTCGTCGTCGACCATGTCGGCCTTGTTGAGGAAGACGATGATGTAGGGCACGCCGACCTGGCGGGCGAGCAGGATGTGCTCGCGCGTCTGCGGCATGGGACCGTCGGCGGCCGAGACCACGAGGATCGCGCCGTCCATCTGGGCGGCGCCCGTGATCATGTTCTTCACGTAGTCGGCATGGCCCGGACAGTCGACGTGGGCGTAGTGCCGGTTCTCGGTCTGGTACTCGACGTGCGAGGTGGCGATCGTGATCCCGCGCTCCTTCTCCTCGGGCGCGTTGTCGATCTCGTCGAAGCTCTTCGCCTCGCCGCCCATCTTCTCGGCCAGCACCTGGGTGATGGCGGCCGTCAGCGTCGTCTTGCCATGGTCGATGTGACCGATGGTCCCGACGTTCACGTGCGGCTTGTCGCGCTCGAACTTCTCCTTCGCCACTTTGTCTGGCTCCTTCTCGGATCGGAATGGCTCGCCGCAGAGAGCGAACCTCGGAAATCTATCTCAGTCGTGGGCTCGGCGGCGGCTGGCCGGCGAGACCGGTCAGGCCATCACCGCTACGCCGCCTTCTCGCCGCCCGTGCGATGCTCGACGACCGTCTCGGCGATGTTGGGCGGCACTTCCTCGTAGCCTTCGAACTGCATCGTGTACGTCGCGCGGCCCTGGGTCGTGGATCGCAGGTCGGTCGCGTACCCGAACATCTCCGACAGCGGCACCGAGGCGGTGATCACCTGGGCGTTGCCGCGGGCATCCATGCCGTGGACGCGACCCCGGCGACGGTTGAGGTCGCCGATGACGTCGCCCATGAAGTCCTCCGGCGTCACGACCTCGACCGCGAAGATCGGCTCCAGCAGCACCGGCTTGGCGCGCCGCGCCGCGTCCTTCAGTGCGAGCGAGCCCGCGACCTTGAAGGCGATCTCCGAAGAGTCCGTGTCGTGGTACTTCCCGTCGACGAGCGTGACCCGCACGTCGACCATGGGGTAGCCGGCCTTCACGCCGTTCTCGAGCGCCTCCTCGACGCCCTTCTCGACGGCCGGGATGAACTCCGAGGGCACGGAGCCGCCCTTGATCTTGTTGACGAAGTCGAAGCCCTCGCCGGGCGCCGGCTCGAGGTCGATGTAGACCACGCCGTACTGGCCCGACCCGCCGGTCTGGCGGATGAACTTGCCCTCCACCTTCTTCGCCTCGGCGCGGACGGTCTCCCGGTAGGAGACCTGCGGGCGCCCGACGTTCGCGTCGACCTTGAACTCGCGCAGCATGCGGTCGACGAGCACCTCGAGGTGCAGCTCGCCCATGCCGGAGATCTCGGTCTGGCCCGTCTCGTCGTTGGTGCGGACCTGGAAGGTCGGGTCCTCCTCGGCCAGCCGGCCGAGCGCCACGCCCATCTTCTCCTGGTCGACCTTCGTCTTGGGCTCGATGGCGACCTTGATGACCGGCTCGGGGAACACGATGGTCTCGAGGCGGATCGGCTTGTCGGTCGCGGCGAGGGTGTCGCCGGTGACGACCTGCTTGATCCCGACGGCCGCGGCGATGTCGCCGGCGAAGACCTCTCCCAGCTCCTCGCGCTCGTTCGCGTGCATCATCAGCAGGCGGCCGACGCGCTCGGTGCGCCCGGTGGTCACGTTGAGAACGCGCGACCCCGCCTCCAGGCGCCCGGAATAGGCGCGGAAGTACGTCAGCTTGCCGACGTAGGGGTCGGCCATGATCTTGAACGCGAGGGCCGCGAACGGCTCGTCGTCGGCGGCCTGTCGCGTCGCCTCGTTCCCGTCCTCGGAGCCCTTCACCGGCTCGATGCCCTCGACCGGCGGGACGTCGAGCGGTGAGGGGAGGTAGGCCAGCACCGCGTCGAGCAGGGGCTGTACGCCCTTGTTCTTGAACGAGGAGCCGCAGAGCACCGGGGTCATCCGGATGTCCAGCGTCGCCTGGCGGATCGCGGCCTTGAGGCGGTCGACGGGGACCTCCTGCTCCTCGAGGATCATCTCGACGAGCCCGTCGTCGTAGTGGGAGACCTCCTCGAGCAGGTGCTCGCGCGCCGCGGCGGCGGCGTCGGCCACCTCGGCCGGGATCTCGGCGATCTCGAACTCGGCGCCGAGGTCGTCCTGGTAGATGATCGCGTGGTTCTCGACGAGGTCGACGAGGCCGCGGAACTCGGACTCCGCGCCGATCGGGATCTGGATCGGGACCGGGTGGGCGCCGAGGCGGTCGATCATCGTCTGCACGCCGCGCTCGAAGTCGGCGCCGATGCGGTCCATCTTGTTGATGTAGGCGATGCGCGGGACGTGGTACTTGTCGGCCTGCCGCCAGACCGTCTCGGACTGGGGCTCGACCCCGGCCACGGAGTCGAACAGCGCGATCGCCCCGTCGAGCACGCGCAGCGAGCGCTCGACCTCGACCGTGAAGTCCACGTGGCCCGGCGTGTCGATGATGTTGATGCGGTGGTCGGCCCACTCGCAGGTCGTCGCCGCGGACGTGATCGTGATGCCGCGCTCCTGCTCCTGCTCCATCCAGTCCATCGTCGCGGCGCCCTCGTGGACCTCGCCCATCTTGTGGGTGCGGCCGGTGTAGTAGAGGATCCGCTCGGTGGTCGTCGTCTTGCCCGCGTCGATGTGGGCCATGATCCCGATGTTGCGGGTCTTCTCGAGGGGGAACTTGCGGGGCATGAGGGTGGTTGTCGTCGGGCGCTGAGGCGGGTCTGATGAAGCGGTACGCGGGCGAAAAAAACGGGCCCGAGCGGGCCCGTGACGACATCCGTGTGTCGGCCCGTCGGGATCGCTAGGGGATCGAGGTCTCCATCGGCAGGGGTCCTACACGACGAGCCGCGCGCCTCGGGCGCAGCGACCGCGTCGCGCAGGCCACGATAGCAAAGGATTCACGCCGAACCGCCGGGCCGATTCGCCCCGTTCGCGTCCCGCTTCGGCGCTACCAGCGGTAGTGCGCGAAGGCCTTGTTGGCCTGGGCCATGCGGTAGATGTCGTCCTTGCGCTTGAACGCGCCGCCCTGCTGGGACTGCGCATCGAGCAGTTCGTTGGCCAGGCGCTGGGCCATCGTCTTCTCACGGCGGGCGCGGGCGAACTCGACGAGCCAGCGGATCGCCAGGGTGCGGGCCCGGCGCGGGGGCACCTCGACCGGCACCTGGTAGGTCGCGCCGCCGACGCGGCGGGGGCGGACCTCGAGGACCGGAGTCAGGGTCTTGATCGCCGACTCGAGCGACTCGATCGGGTCCTTGCCGGTCTTCTCGGCGATGACGGCGAGCGCGTCGTAGACGATCCGCTCGGCGGTGGACTTCTTCCCGTCGAGCATGACCTTGTTGATCACCTGCTGGACGAGCCGCGAGCGGTGGACGGCGTCCGGCTCGATCGGCCGGATCGAGGCCTCGGCGCGGCGGGGCACGCGGCTAGCTCGCCTTCACGCCGTACTGCGAGCGGGCCTTCTTGCGGTCGCTGACGCCGGCGGCGTCGAGCGTCCCGCGGACCACCTTGTAGCGCACGCCCGGCAGATCCTTCACGCGGCCGCCGCGGACGAGCACGACGGAGTGCTCCTGCAGGTTGTGACCCTCGCCCGGGATGTAGGCCGTGACCTCCATCTGGTTGGTCAGCCGCACGCGCGCGACCTTGCGCAGGGCGGAGTTCGGCTTCTTCGGCGTGGTCGTGTAGACCCGCGTGCAGACCCCGCGCCGCTGCGGGGCGGCGACCTTCGCCTTGCGCCCCTTCCCGGACTTGAGGCCGGGGGTGGCGAGCTTGCGCTTGGGCGCGTTGCGGCCCTTGCGGACGAGTTGGCTGGTGGTCGGCATGCGGCCGGGCACGATAGCAGCGGGCGGGCGTCCGGGAGGCCGGACGTCAGCCCGCGGGCACGGCGGCGAGCGCCTCGCTCAGCGGGGTGTGCGCCACCCCGACGGCCTCGGCCACCGGGGCGTAGGTCACCTGGCCGGCCACGACGTTGACCCCCGGCACCAGGCCGGGGTTGTGCGCGGTCGCCTCGGCGACGCCGCGGGAGGCGAGATCGACGACGAACGGCATGGTCGCGTTGGTGAGCGCGTAGGTGGACGTGATCGGCACGGCGCCGGGCATGTTCGCGACGCAGTAGTGGGTCACGCCGTCCACCTCGTAGGTCGGGTCGGAGTGGGTGGTGGGCCGCGAGGTCTCGAAGCAGCCGCCCTGGTCGATCGACACGTCGACGAGGACGGCCCCCCGCTTCATCAGGCCAAGCTGCTTGCGGCTGATGACGTGCGGCGCCCTGGCGCCGTGGACGAGGACCGCCCCGATGACGAGGTCCATCTCGGGCAGCCGCTGCTCGATCTCCAGCGTGGAGGCGAAGCAGGTGGAGGCGCGGCCGCCGAGCTCGATCTCGAGCTCCCGCAGACGATCGATGTTGCGGTCGTAGACGTAGGTCTCGCCCTGCATGCCGATCGAGATGATGGCCGCGTTGGTGCCGACCACCCCGCCGCCGATCACCATCACCCGCCCCGCGGCGACGCCGGGGACCCCGCCGAGCAGGATGCCCCGGCCGCCGAGCGGCTTCTCGAGCATGAACGCCCCGGCCTGGGTGGCGATCTTCCCCGCCACCTCGCTCATCGGCGCGAGGAGCGGCAGCCGCCCGTCGGCATCCTCGACGGTCTCGTAGGCGACGCAGGTCGCGCCGGAGTCCATGAGGCCGCGCGTCAGCTCGGGGTCGGGCGCGAGGTGCAGGTAGGTGAAGAGCAGGTGGCGCGACTCGAGCCGCGCGACCTCGACGGGCTGGGGCTCCTTGACCTTGACGATCATCTCGCAGGTCCCGAAGACGGCCTCGGCGTCGGGCAGGATGCGCGCCCCCTGGGCCTCGAAGTCGGCGTCGGCGATCGCCGACCCCTCGCCCGCGCCGCGCTGGATAAACACCTCGTGCCCGGCGTCGGCGAGCTCCCGCACGCCGGCCGGCGTCAACGCCACGCGGTACTCGTCGGTCTTGATCTCGGTGGGGACGCCGACCTTCATGTGACTGGGGACCTCGCTTGTCGGGGCTGGGGCATGGCGCCGTCGGGCCGGGAGACGAGCTCCCGCCCGCGCAGGGCCAGCCAGAACTCGATCCGGTCGCGGGCGCTGGAGAGGCTGCGCCCGGTGATCTCCTCCACCTTGCGGATGCGATAGCGCAGCGTGTGGCGGTGGCAGTAAAGCCGCCGGGCGGCCCGCTCCCACTGCCCGTTCTCCTCGATGAACGCCTCGAGCGAGCGCATGAGCTCGCCGCCGTAGGGGCCCTCGCCGGCCTCGATGGGGCCGAGGATCGAGTCGCAGAAGAGGCGCAGCGCGTCGTCGTCCTGCAGCGAGAGCAGCAGCTGGAAGGAGCCGAGGTCGCGGTAGGTGGCGACGGTCGTGGGTGCGACGGCGGGCGCGTGCCCGTTGCCATGCCCGTTCTCGTGGCCTCCGTCGGGCGTCGCGAGGGCGAGGGCCTCGAGCGCGCAGCGCGCCTCGTGGAAGCTGCGGCGACTCTCGCCGGCCGGGACGCTGCGGCCGGCGCCCGCACGGATCGGCGCTCCGAGCTCCGCGCGGAGCCGCTCCGCGAGGCGCTCGGCGAGCGGGTAGAGCTCCTCCTCGTCGAGCCCGGGCAGCAGCGCGCACGTCCATTCGCCGGCGCTCGCCGCGAGGCCGCCCGCGGCCTCGGCACGGAGCGCGGCGAGCAGCGCGGCCTCGCATGCGCTCGCGGCGGCGCGCCCGGGCCGGGGCGGGGCGAGGACGAAGGCGGCGACGCGGTCGCCGAGGCCGAAGGGCTCCAGCCGCCGGGCGAGCTCCCGGCCCGCGAGCTCGCCCGCCACGAGCGCGGAGAGCACGTCGCCGGCGAGCCGGCGCTCGGTGTCCTCCGCGACGCGGCTGCGCAGGAGCTCGAGGGCGACGACCGTGACGGCCTGGTGCAGCGTCAGCCGGTCGAGCTCGGAGAGGCCGCCGGCGTCCTTCATCGCCACGAGCCAGGCCTGCGGGGTCGCGGCGTCGACATCGGCCGGCGGCTCGGGGACGCCCGTGGCGGCGACCGGCAGGGCGAGCGCCCGTCCGGCGAGCTCGGGGTGGGTGGGGACGAACGCGGAGCGTTCGCCGCGCCGGGCGCGCGCGCCCAGCTCGCCGCTGAGCTGCTCGAGCATCGCCGGGTCGAGCTCGCGGCGGAAGCCGCGCTGCTCCAGCGGTTCCCCGCGCGCGCCGGCCACCACGACCGTGCCGCCGATCATCGAGGCGAGCGCCGCCACGACCGCGTCGAGCCCGCGCTCGGAGAGGACGATCCGCTCGAGCCGCTCGTGCGCGGAGATGGAGCGGCGCAGCACCGCGTACTGCTCGTTGACCAGCCGGGTGAAGGCCGCCTCGGTCACCGCGATGAACGGCACGTCATAGGGCACCTCGAACACCGGGAAGTCGCGCTCGCGGGCCGCCGTCAGGACCGCCGCCGGCACGCTCTCGTGGGCGAACCCGGTGCCGATGCCCAGCCCCGAGAGCTGGTGGTCGGCGAGCCGGTGGACGAACTCGCGCTGGCGCTTGGCGGTGTCGAGCTGCAGGCCGGTGGTGAGGATCAGCTCGCCGCCGGAGAGCCACGGGGTCGGGTCCCGCAGCTCGGTGATGTGCACCCAGCGGACCGGCGCGTCGAGGTGGCCCTCGGCGGCGAGGACCCGCACGTCCAAGTCGCCGAGCAGCTCGCGGACGGTCAGCACGCGCGCGGCCTCAGCCCACGACGTGCATGCGCTCGGAGGCCTCCTCGAGCACGGGCCGCAGGATGGCCTCGATCTCGTCGAACTGCTCCGGGCCGCAGATCAGTGGCGGCGAGAGCTGGATGACGGGGTCGCCGCGATCGTCCGCGCGGCAGATGAGGCCGCGTCGGAAGAGCTCGGGTGAGAGGAAGTCGCGCAGCAGCACCTCGGCCTCCTCGTCGGAGAACGACGCCTTGGTCTTCTGGTCGCGGACCAGCTCGATCGCGTGGAAGTAGCCGGCGCCGCGCACGTCGCCGACGATCGGGATCTCGCGCAGCGAGTCGAGCATCGCCCGCAGCCGGGGCTCGTTGCGACGGACGTTGTCGAGGAGGTCCTCGTCCTCGAACACCGCGATGTTCGCGAGCGCCACCGCGGCCGCCATCGGGTGGCCGCCGAAGGTGATGCCGTGCGTGAAGGAGTTCGTGCCCTCCTCGAACGGCGCGAACACGCGGTCGGAGGCGATGAGCGCGCCCATCGCGGCGTAGCTCGACGTCAGGCCCTTGGCCGTGGTGATGATGTCCGGCTGGTAGCCGTAGCGCTGGGCCCCGAACCACTCGCCGAGGCGGCCCCACGAGCAGATGACCTCGTCGGAGACCATCAGCACGTCGTAGTGGTCGCAGATCTCCCGGACGCGCTGGAAGTACCCGTCGGGCGGGGTGAAGCAGCCGCCGGCGTTCTGGACCGGCTCCATGAACACCGCCGCCACCGTCTCCGGGCCCTCGAACTCGATGCGGTGGGCGACGGCCTCGGCGAGGTCGAGCGGGTCCATGTGCTCGGGCAGGCGGTACACGTTGGTGTTCGGCACGTGGCAGCCGCCGGGGGCGAGCGGCTCGAACACGGTGCGCAGGGCGGGGACGCCGGTGGCCGAGAGCGCGCCGAGCGACGTGCCGTGGTAGGCGATCTCGCGGGCGATGAGCTTCGTCTTCAGCGGGTTCCCGGTGAGCTTGTGGTACTGGCGGGCGAGTTTGATCGCCGACTCGACTGCCTCGCTGCCGCCCGAGGTGAAGAAGACGCGATTGAGATCGCCCGGCGCGAGCTCGGCGACCTTCGCGGCGAGCTCGATCGCGCGCGGGTGGGCGTAGGTCCAGTTCGTGAAGAAGCCGAGGTCCTTCGCCTGGTCGGCTCCGGCCTGGGCGACGTCGGCGCGCCCGTGCCCGATGTTCACGCAGAACAGCGCGGATAGCCCATCGAAGTAGCGGTTGCCGTGCTCGTCCCACACGTGGCAGCCCTCGCCGCGGACGATGATCGGCACGTCGTGGTGCTGGAAGGCGCCGTGCCGGGTGAAGTGCATCCACAGGTGGCGCTTGGCCAGCGTCTGAAGCTCACTCGTCCCGACGGCCGGCTCGGTCGTGGCTGCCATGGTCTCCCGTCCCTTCCGACGTCCGCTTTGTGACTCCGCGTACAACGGTAGCGGGCGCCCCCAACCCCGGACAAGCCGTGGGTGGGCAAAACCGGGCGGATCGGCGTTGTCCAGGATGGACAACGCCGATGGTGCGGGCCGGTCTACGCGGGCTGGGTGGCGCCTGCCGCCCGCACCGGAGCGGGCGTGAACGCCGCCGCCACGACGACGAGGACGAAGGCCAGCGACTGCGCCGCGATCCCGAGCGGGTCGGCCGACAGCGGGTCGCCGAAGACGAGGATGCCGCCGACGATGCCGGCGACGTTCGCCGCCGTGCCCGTGATGGCGATGACCGGGACCGCCTCACCCTCCTGCAGGGCGCGCGCGGAGGCGTAGAAGGCGGCGACCGAGGCGGCGGCGGCCACGAGCAGCCAGGGCGAGAGCAGGCCGGCGGCGCCGCCGTCGCCGACGAGGCCGGTGATCGCCTTGATCGCCACGTCGCTGACGCCGAAGAGCAGGCCGGCGGCGGCCGCGAGCATGACGCCGTGGCGCTCGGCCGGAGCGCCCATGCGGCGGCCGAGGACGAGGAGGCCGCCGAGGACGACGAGGCCGGCCTCGAAGCCGATCATGCCGCCGAGCGAGAACTCCGAGCCCGTGCCGTGCGGGCGCGGGAGGGAGAGGGCGAGCAGCGCGAGGCCGAGCGCGACGAGCGCGAGCCCCGCCCACTGGCGCCGCAGCACGGAGAAGCCGAAGAGCCGCTCGGCCATGACGGCGAGCAGCACGACCCCGGCGGCGAGCACCGCCTGGACGATCGACATGGGCGCGACGGCGAGCGCCGCGACGTGCAGGGCCCAGGCCACGAAGGCGATCCCCATGCCCACGGCGAACCAGCGCGACCGGAAGAGGCTCGCGGCCGAGTGGAGCGGGTGGCGCATCTCGACGGCCGGAGCGAGGCAGGCGCCGCGGTGCTTGTAGAGGAAGGCCAGGTTCGTCGCGAACGCGCAGGCGAAGGCGAGGAGGATGCCGGTGGCGAAGGTCATGGGTGGGTGGCGATCCGGGGCAGGGTGGCGGAGGCGGGCGTGACGATGGCTATCGGCACGAGGGTCGGGAACCTCCAACTCCTGACCCGGGCACTGACAAGGTACCGGCTGCGGATGGGTGGCGTTACGTTACGAATGTCGCAAGCGGGTCGGCGCGAACCCTCGATTTCCACGCCGGGCGCCCGCCCCCTGCTCCTGGTCGACGTCGACGGGGTCATCTCGCTCTTCGGCTTCCCGGCGCATCGGCAGCCGGCCGGGAGCTGGCTGATGGTCGACGGGATCTCCCACCTGCTCTCCGCCGAGGCCGGCGGGCACCTGCGCGCGCTCGGGTCGCGGTTCGAGCTGGTGTGGTGCACCGGCTGGGAGGAGAAGGCGAACGAGTACCTTCCGCTCGAGCTCGAACTCCCCGGCCCCCTCCCCCATGTCGCGTTCGACCCCGGGGCAACGCGACGCCATCCGCACTGGAAGCTCGACGCCGTCGAGGCCTACGCCGGCGAGCGGCCGCTGGCCTGGATCGACGACGACCACGAGGGCTGCGCCACGTGGGCGGCGGCGCGGCCGACGCCGACGCTTCTGGTCACGACGCGGCCGGAGCACGGCCTGACCGCCGTCGAGGCGGAACGGCTGATCGCCTGGGCGCAGGCGCTGGGCGCCTAGCGCCGCTGGCCGGTTGGCCGGATGAGGATCTCGTTGACGTTGACGCGCGGGGGCGCCGTCACCGCGTAGCGGATGGCCTCGGCGATGTCCCCGGCGGTGAGAACCTCGCCGATCTCGTCGGTCGCCTTCTTCATGGCGTCGACCACCATCGGGTTGGTGTTGTGGCCCTGCAGCTCCGTCTCCACGAAGCCGGGCTCGATCAAGGTCACGCGGACGTTGGAGTGCAGCGCCTCCTGGCGCAGGCCCTCCGAGAACCCGACGACGCCCCACTTCGTCAGGTTGTAGACCGCCGAGCCCAGGGCCGCGGTCCGCCCCGCCACCGAACTGACGTTCACCACGTGGCCGCCGCCGTCGGAGCCCAGCAGCGGCAGCGCGGCGCGCGTGCAGTAGAGCAGCCCGAGGCAGTTGACCTCGATCATGCGCCGCCACTCGTCGGGGTCGGCGCCCTGCACCGGGCCGAGGAGCATGACGCCGGCGTTGTTGACGAGGATGTCGAGGCGCCCCAGCCGTTCGTGCGCGCCGGCCACGAACGCCTCGGCCTGCGCCTGATCGCCGACGTCGGTCTCGATCGCCACGGCACGGCCGCCGTCGCCCTCGATGCGGCTCGCCAGCGCGTCGATGCGCTCGGCGCGGCGAGCGCCCAGCGCCACGGCCGCGCCGGCGCCGGCGAGGGCCAGCGCCGTCGCCTCGCCGATCCCCGACGAGGCGCCGGTGACCGCCGCGACCTTGCCGTCGAGCACGCCGGCCATCTCTACTTCTCCTCGGGTAGCGCCTCTGGCACGTCGAGCTCGGCCAGCTCCTCGGCGAAGCTCTGGTGGCCGCCGGCGCCGATGTCCTCCAGGTCGGACAGGTCGCCCTGGTCGAGCGCAGGCCCGAGGCCGAGCCCGTCGCCGTCGGTGAACCCGAGCTCCTCGGCCAGCGCGTCCCGGTCGAGCAGCCCGACGTCGTCGAGGCCACGCGGGAGCGGCTCGGTGGGCTCGATCTCGATCCGGCGGTAGCGCCGCAGGCCCGTGGCCGCCGGGATCAGCTTCCCGATGATCACGTTCTCCTTCAGGCCGTTGAGCTTGTCCCGCTTGCCCTCCAGCGCCGCGTCGGTCAGGACCTTCGTGGTCTCCTGGAAGGAGGCCGCGGAGAGGAACGAGTCGGTGTTCAGCGAGGCCTTGGTGATGCCGAGGATGATGTCCTCGTAGGTCGCCGGCTGGCCCTTGGAGGCCTTCGTCTCAGCCCGGCGCGCGAGGAACTCGTTGCGATCCACGAACTGCCCCGGCAGGTAGTCGGTGTCCCCCTTCTGGAGGATCCGCACTCGCTTGAGCATCTGGCGCACGATGATCTCGATGTGCTTGTCGTGGATGTCGACGCCCTGCTGGCGGTAGACGCTCTGGACCTCGTTGACGAGGTAGAGCTCGGTGCGGGTGCGCCGCTCCTCCTCGCTCTCGCCGCCGTGATCCAGGATGTCGCCCGGGTAGAGCGAGCCCGGCGTGAGCTTCTGGCCCATCTCGACCTTGTCCCCCGCGCCGACCAGGAGCTGGTCGCGGGCGTCGAACTCGATCGTCTCGGGCTCGCCGGTCGCCGGGGTGATGGTGACCGCGACCGTCTTCTCCTCGGTCTCGGTGCTCACGGTGCCCGCTAGCGGCGCCATGACGGCGAGCGCCTTGGGCTTGCGCGCCTCGAAGAGCTCGACCACGCGCGGTAGGCCCTGGGTGATGTCCTGCTTGAGCGCGACGCCGCCGGTGTGGAACGTCCGCATCGTCAGCTGCGTGCCCGGCTCGCCGATCGACTGGGCGGCGATGATTCCCACCGCGTCCCCGATCTGAGCGATCTCGCCGGTGGCCATCGCCCGCCCGTAGCAGGCCTGGCACACGCCGGTCTGCGCCTGGCACTTGAGCGTCGAGCGCACCGGGATCTGGGTACCCTGGAGCTCCTCGACCTCGCCGAGCTCGGCCAGCAGCTCGCGGCCGATCTCGGCGCCCGCCTCGGCGAGCACGCGCCCGCGCTTGGTCTTGACGTCCTTTGCGGTGATGCGCCCGATGAGCTGCTCGTTGAGCCGCTCGCCGTCGTCGAGGTGCAGCGCGAGCTCGATGTGGTCCTTGGTGCCGCAGTCCTCCTCGCGGATGATCACGTCCTGGGAGACGTCCACCAGGCGACGCGTCAGGTACCCGGAGTCGGCGGTCCGCAGCGCGGTGTCCGCCAGCCCCTTGCGGGCGCCGTGCGTCGAGATGAAGTACTCGAGG
Organism: Solirubrobacterales bacterium; assembly: GCA_038251325.1. Lineage (GTDB taxonomy): Bacteria > Actinomycetota > Thermoleophilia > Solirubrobacterales > Solirubrobacteraceae > JBBSBL01. The sequence goes on from JBBSBL010000001.1 coordinate 77,701, forward strand.
ACCGACAGACCCTCCTTGAAGTTCGACTTGATCGGTTGCTCGATCGTCTCGCCCTTCGGGTTGGTCATGAGGCCGCGCATCCCGGCGAGCTGGCGGATCTGGTTGAAGGACCCGCGCGCGCCGGAGTTGGCCATCATGTAGATCGGGTTGAGCACGTCGAGGTTGTCCGCCATGGCGTCGGCCACGACGTCGGTCGCCTCGCTCCAGGTGTCCTTCACCCGGTCCAGGCGCTCGGCCTCGGTGATCAGACCCATTTCGTACTGGTCGTTGAGCTCGGCGACCTGGCCGTCGTAGCGCTCGAGGAGCTCCGCCTTCTGGGGCGGGATGACCACGTCGTTCTTCGAGATCGTGATGCCGGCCTCGGTGGCGAAGTGGAACCCGAGGTCCTTGAACGCGTCGAGGACCTGCGAGATCGTCCCCGCGCCGTAGGCCTGCACGAGCTCGCCGACGAACGTCGTCGTGTCCTTCTTCTTCATCGACCGGTTGACGAACTCGTAGGTGGCGGGGTCGAAGCCCTCGCCGAGCGCGTCCTGCAGCGCCCGCTCGATGCGGTCGTTGTAGATGATCCGCCCGACCGTGGTCAGCCGGTGGCCCGTGTCGGCGCCGAAAGGCCGGAACTCGGCCAGGTCGTGGAGGTTCACCGAACGCTGCTCGTAGGCCAGCTCCGCCTCCTGGGCGGTCTTGTAGCGGTGCGGGCGCGGCTGGTCGGCCGGCCAGTCGCCTGCGCGCAGCGTCGCCTGCTGGGCCTCGAGCTCCTCGCCCTCGAGCCCGTAGGTCAGGTAGTAAGCGCCGAGGATCATGTCCTGGCTCGGGGTGGCCAGCGGCGCGCCGTGGGCCGGGGAGAGGATGTTGTTGGAAGACAGCATGAGGATCCGCGCCTCGGCCTGCGCCTCCGCGGAGAGCGGCAGGTGCACGGCCATCTGGTCGCCGTCGAAGTCGGCGTTGAAGGCGTGGCAGACGAGCGGATGGACCTGGATCGCCTTGCCCTCGACCAGCACCGGCTCGAAGGCCTGGATGCCGAGGCGGTGGAGCGTCGGCGCGCGGTTGAGCAGCACCGGATGCTCGTGGATGACCTCCTCGAGCACGTCCCACACCTCGGGGATCATCGAGTCGACCATCTTCTTGGCCGCCTTGATGTTCTGCGCGGACTTGCGCTCGACGAGGCGGGCCATGATGAACGGCTTGAACAGCTCGAGCGCCATGAGCTTCGGCAGCCCGCACTGGTGGAGCTTGAGCGACGGCCCGGAGACGATCACCGAGCGGCCCGAGTAGTCCACGCGCTTGCCGAGCAGGTTCTGGCGGAAGCGGCCCTGCTTGCCCTTGAGCATGTCCGAGAGCGACTTCAGCGGCCGGTTGCCCGGACCGGTGACCGGACGCCCGCGGCGGCCGTTGTCGAACAGCGCGTCGACGGCCTCCTGGAGCATGCGCTTCTCGTTGTTGACGATGATCTCCGGCGCGCCGAGGTCCAACAGCCGCTTGAGGCGGTTGTTGCGGTTGATCACGCGGCGGTAGAGGTCGTTGAGGTCGCTGGTGGCGAAGCGGCCGCCGTCGAGCTGGACCATCGGGCGCAGCTCCGGCGGGATGACCGGCACCGCCTCCAGCACCATCATGTCCGGGCGGTTGCCCGAGTCCTCGTTGAGGAACGCGGAGACCACCTTCAGGCGCTTGACCGCGCGGGCCTGCTTCTGGCCCTTGGAGCTGCGGATCGTCTCCTCCAGCTCGTCGCGCTCGAACTCGAGCGAGAAGCCGGGCTTGTCCTCGTCGCGCAGGTCGCGACCGGGCGTGCGCTCGCCGTCGACCGCGCGCGGCTTGGCGTCGCGGTCCCACGTGTCCTTCGCGGTCAACAGGCCGCGGACGAACTCCGCGCCCATGCCGCCGCCGAAGTACTCGCCCCAGCCGTAGACGGACCCGAAGCGGTCCTTCAGCTCCCGGAAGACGCCCTCGTCGGTGATGATGTCCTTGGGCTCGAGGTCCTGGAAGCCCTTGAAGCCGGCCAGGCTCTCGCCGCCCTCGTCGACCAGGCGCACGCCGTAGCGGCTCAGCGCGGCGTCCATCTCGGCGTGGCGGCTGGCGAACTCGCCGAGCCCCTCGGCCTCGAGACTGAGCAGCAGGTCGGCGAGCTCCTCGAAGTCCTCGGCGGCGACGTCGCCCTTCCAGGCCAGCTCGAGGCGGAAGATCGCGTCGTAGGTCATCGCGACGTAGTCGGACTTGTCGGAGCTCGCGGCCTCCTCAAGCTCGCCGACGATGCGCTCGCTCTCGTCCTTGGAGAGCTTCTTCTGGTTGACCTCGAGCGACGTGGACCAGTCCTCGTCGTCGGGCGTGAAGCCCTTCTGCGAGCCCGAGCCGACCCACGCCACGCGGCGCTCGCGGACGGCCTCGATCTCGCGCAGCGTGTCCCCGAGCGAGGCGACGTAGGAGCGGACGCGCTCGTCGATCTGCGTCTGAAGCTCGCCGAGGTCGCGCTCACGCGCCTCGCGGTCGACCCAGGTGACGATCGAGGCGGCGAAGTAGAGGACCTTCTCGAGATCCTTGGGCGCCATGTCGAGCAGGTAGCCGATGCGCGACGGCACGCCCTTGAAGAACCAGATGTGGCTCACGGGCGCCGCGAGGTCGATGTGGCCCATCCGCTCGCGGCGGACCTTGGAGCGGGTGACCTCCACGCCGCAGCGCTCGCAGACGATCCCCTTGTAGCGGACGCGCTTGTACTTGCCGCAGTAGCACTCCCAGTCCTTGGTGGGACCGAAGATGCGCTCGCAGAAGAGGCCGTCCTTCTCCGGCTTGAGGGTGCGGTAGTTGATGGTCTCCGGCTTGGTCACCTCGCCGGAGCTCCACGAGCGGATCTGCTTGGACGAGGCCAGGCCGATGTCGATGGCGTCGAAGTTGTTGATGTCGATCACGTGGGGTTCCCTTACGTCGCGTCGGTATCGGTCTCGGTGTCCAGCGCAGCGTCGAGGTCGACGACCGCGTCCTCCGCCGGCGGGGCCGTGGGCGCCTCGGCAGCCTCGGTCTCGCCTGCGGCCTCCTCCTCGGTCGTCGCCTCGTCGACGGCGCCGGCGTCCGCCGCGCGTACGCCGGAGAGATCGATGCCGAGCTCCTCGGCGGCGCGGAGCAGGTCGTCCTCCTCCTCGCCCATCTCGGCGCGCTCGCCCTCCTCGGAGACGACGTTCACGTCGAGCGCGAGCGACTGCATCTCCTTGAGCAGCACCTTGAACGACTCCGGGATGCTCGGCTCGGCGATGTTCTCGCCCTTGACGATGGCCTCGTAGGCCTTCACGCGCCCGACGGTGTCGTCGGACTTGATCGTGAGCATCTCCTGGAGCGTGTACGCGGCGCCGTAGGCCTCGAGCGCCCACACCTCCATCTCGCCGAAGCGCTGGCCGCCGAACTGCGCCTTGCCGCCCAGTGGCTGCTGGGTGACGAGCGAGTAGGGGCCGGTGGAGCGGGCGTGGATCTTGTCGTCCACGAGGTGGAGCAGCTTCAGGATGTACATGTAGCCGACCGTCACCTGGTTCTGGAAGCGCTCGCCGGTGCGGCCGTTGAACAGCGTGACCTTGCCCGACGCGCGCTCACCCGGGCGGGCGCGCTTGTCGACGTCCATCTTGATCCGGCCCTCGTGCTGGTCCTGCCAGGACACGAGCGCGGTGTCGACGTCCTCGACGGTCGCGCCGTCGAACACCGGGGTGGCCACGTAGACCTTCCCCTGGCCGCCGTTGCGCGCCGACGCGCGGGCCTCGCGGTCGGCCGGCTTGTCGGAGTCGTACCAGCCGTTGGCCGCCACCCAGCCGAGGTGGGTCTCGAGGATCTGGCCGAGGTTCATGCGGCTCGGGACACCGAGCGGGTTGAGGATCACGTCGACCGGCGTGCCGTCCTCGAGGAACGGCATGTCCTGCTCGTCGACGATGCGCGAGATCACGCCCTTGTTCCCGTGGCGGCCGGCGAGCTTGTCGCCCTCGGCGATCTTGCGCTTCTTGGCCACGAACACGCGGACGAGCTCGTTGACGCCGGGCGAGAGGTCGTCGCCGTTGTCGCGCGAGAAGGTCATGACGTCGATCACCACGCCGCCCTCGCCGTGGGGCACCTTGAGCGAGGTGTCGCGCACCTCGCGCGCCTTCTCCTTGAAGATCGCGCGGATGAGCTTCTCCTCGGCGGTCAGCTCCGTCTCGCCCTTCGGCGTGACCTTGCCGACCAGCAGGTCGCCCGACTGGACCTCGGCGCCGATACGGACGATGCCGCGGTCGTCGAGGTTGCGCAGCGACTCCTCCGAGCGGTTCGGGATATCGCGGGTGATCTCCTCGTCGCCGAGCTTGGTGGAGCGGGCGTCGATCTCGTACTCCTCGATGTGGATCGAGGTGAGCTCGTCGTCCTTCACCAAGCGCTTGGAGAGGATGATCGCGTCCTCGAAGTTGTAGCCCTCCCAGGACATGAAGGCGACGAGCAGGTTCTTGCCCAGCGCCATCTCGCCCTCGCTCGTCGAGGCGCCGTCGGCCAGCACGTCGTCCGCGCGGACCTTCTGGCCCACGGCGACGAGTGGCTTCTGGTGGATCAGCGTCCCCTGGTTGGAGCGCATGAACTTCTGGAGCGGGTAGCTCGCGGTCCCGTCCTTGGTCTCGACCTCGATGCCCTCGGCATCGACGTAGGCGACGGTGCCGGCGTCGCCGGCGAGGATCACGTCGCCGGTGTCCACGGCGGCGCGGCGCTCCATCCCGGTGCCGATCAGCGGCGCGTCGGTCTTGAGCAGCGGGACCGCCTGGCGCTGCATGTTCGAGCCCATCAGCGCGCGGTTCGCGTCGTCGTGCTCGAGGAACGGGATCATCGCCGTGGCGACCGACCAGATCTGCTCGGGCGAGACGTCCATCAGGTCGACCTCGGCCGGGGCGACCGACACGTACTGGCCGGCCTGGGTGCGGCAGAGGATCTCGCCGCCCTGGAGCTTCCCGGTCTTCTCGTCCAGCGGCGTGTTGGCCTGCGCGATCTTCTGCTCCTCCTCCTGCGTCGCGTCGAGATGCACGACCTCGCCGGTGACCTTGCCGTCCTTCACGACCCGGTACGGGGTCGTCACGAACCCGAAGGCCGAGATCTCGGCGTAGCTGGAGAGCGATCCGATCAGGCCGATGTTCGGCCCCTCGGGGGTCTCGATCGGGCACATGCGCCCGTAGTGGGTCGGGTGCACGTCGCGGACCTCGATCGGGGCGCGCTCGCGGGTGAGCCCGCCCGCGCCCAGCGCGCTCAGGCGCCGGCGATGGGTCAGGCCGGCGAGCGAGTTCGTCTGGTCCATGAACTGCGAGAGCTGCGAGGAGCCGAAGAACTCCTTCATCGCCGCCACGACCGGCCGGATGTTGACGATCGACTGCGGGGTGATCTGGTCGGCGTCCTCGGTGGTCAGGCGCTCGCGGACGACGCGCTCCATCCGGTAGAGCCCGACGCGGAAGGCGTCCTGGATGAGCTCGCCCACCGTGCGCAGCCGGCGGTTGCCGAAGTGCTCGTACTCGTCGAGGCGATCGGCGACCGGCTCGCGCGGCAGCGCCGCGGCCTCGGCCGCGTAATCCTTGATCTCGACCTCGGGGTCCTCGGGCAGGCCGAGGAGCTTCGGCAGCGAGACGAGCTCCTTGATCAGCGCGATGATGTCGTCGCGCGTGAGCGTGCGCGTCTCGAGGTCGATGTCGAGGTGCAGCCGCGAGTTGAGCTTGTAGCGGCCGACCCGCGTGAGGTCGTAGCGCTTGGGGTCGAAGAACAGCTGGTTGAGCAGGTTCTTCGCCGCGTCGACCGACGGCGGCTCGCCGGGGCGCTGCTTCTTGAACAGCTCGATGAGCGCCTTCTCGACGTTGTACTGCTGCTCGGCGACGTCGTGGCCGCGGACGGCCTCGCCCAGCGCCTTCGCCTTCTCGGCCAGCGTGGCGGCGCCGTCGGACCAGGCGTCGAAGGCCTTGAGCGGCTTGGGCTCGGCGTCGGCGGGACGCAGCTTCGCGATCGCGGCGGCCCACTTGGCGACGGCGGGACCGACCCGGTCGAAGCGCGCGGCGGCGGCCTCGATGTCTTCGCTGGGCAGCCGGGTCTCGGCGTTGACGTAGTCGGCGAGCCCGTCGGTGGCGGTGGCGAGCGCGGTGGCGGCCGCCGTGCGCTTGCGCTCGACGTCGGCCAGGCCCTTGGCCAGGGCCTCGAGGGCGGCGACAGCGTCCGGCGCCACGGCCTCGTCCAGCCCGCGTCCCACGGCACGCACGTCGCGCTCGAGGTCGTCGGTGGGCATCCGCTCGTACTCGCCCTCGATCGTCCGCTGGATGTAGATCGAGTGGTCGAAGAGGTCGAGGAGCTCGGCGTCGGTCGCGTACTCCATCGCGCGCAGGAGGATCGAGACGGGGATCTTCCGCTTGCGGTCGATCCGCGCGAAGACCTTGCCCTTCTTGTCGATCTCCAGCTCGAGCCACGAGCCGCGGGCGGGCATGAGGTTCGCGATGAACACCTGCTTCTCGGCGTCCTTCGGGTTCATCACGTAGGCGCCCGGCGAGCGCACGAGCTGGGTGACGACGACCCGCTCGGTGCCGTTGATGATGAAGGTGCCCCGCTCCGTCATCCACGGGAAGTCGCCCATGAAGACGGACTGCTGCCGGATCTCGCCGGTCTCCTGGTTCACGAAGGAGACCTGCGCGATGAGCGGCCGCGCGTAGGTCATGTCCTTCTCGCGGCACTCCTCGATTGTGGCCGGCGGCTCCCCGAACTCGAACCCCTCGAAGTGGACCTCCAGCTTGCCGGTGTAGTCCTCGATCGGCGAGATGTCGTCGATCGTCTCGCGCAGCCCGCCCTTCTTCGGATCCGTCAGCCACGCGAACGAGCGCCGCTGGATGTCGATGAGGTTGGGGACGTCGAGAACCTTCTCTAGACGCGCGAAGTTACGGCGCGTCCGGGGCACGTGGGCGGAAGCCAAGGCGGCGACTCCTCGGGATGGTCGGCTATGGGCGGAGGCCGCGCCGAAAGGGCGCGACCAAGGAACATAGCACAGGGCAATACAGGCCCCGAGGCACGGGCGGCCAGCGCTCACGGACCCCGCCCTGGGCCCCGCGTATGTGGCGCGGGAGCCGACCGTCAGGCGGCTGCGACTATCGGCTGACGCGCCGAAGTGTAGCGGCGGGACGCCTCCGGAGCCACCCCGGGCGGCCGCGCCCACGCGCGGCCCGGGCGGCCGCGCCATGCGCAGGCCGCCCGGGGACTACTTGACCTCGACGCTCGCGCCGGCCTCCTCGAGCTCGCCCTTGAGCTTGTCGGCCTCCTCGCGCTCGAGCGCTTCCTTGACCGGGCCCGGCGCCTCGTCGACGAGCGCCTTCGCCTCCTTGAGCCCGAGGCCGGTCGCCGCGCGGACGACCTTGATGACCTGGATCTTCTTCTCGCCCGCGCCGGTGAGGACGACGTCGAAGGTGCTCTGCTCCTCCTCGGCCGCGCCGTCGCCGCCCGCGGCCCCGGCGGCGGCGGGCGCCGCGGCGGCGACCGCCGTGGCCGACACGCCGAACTCCTCCTCCAACGCCTTGATGCGCTCCGCGAGCTCGAGCACGGTGATGCCCTTGAGCTCCTCGATCCAGTCCTGGGTGGTGGTGGCCATGCTGCTTCCTCCTTAGTCGCCGGCGCCCTCGGCGCCGGCAGTCTCGTCGTCGTTCGTGGAATCGGATGTGTCCGGCTCGGCCTCGGCGGCCGGTGCCTCCTCGGGGCCCGGTTCCTCGGCGGCGGCCGGTTCCTCGGCGGGCGGCGCCTCCGCGTCGATGAGTCCCTGGTCCCGGATCTGCCCGAGCTGGGCGGCGAGGCCGCCGACCAGCGCGCCGAGTCCGCGGACCAGGCCGGTCAGCGGCGTGGCCGTGAGGCCGACGAGCTGCCCGTAGAGGATGTCGCGCGCGGGGAGGCGGGCGATCGCCTTGATGTCCTCGGTGCCGATCTCCCGGCCCGAGAGTAGCCCCCCCTTGAAGTCGAGGACGTCGGTCGCGCGCTGCGCGTCGGCGAGGGCCTTGGCGGCCACCGCCGCGTCGCCGCGCACGAAGGTCAGGGCCGTCGGGCCGTCGAGCAGCGCCTTCAGCGACTCTGCGCCCGCCTGGTCGGCGGCGCGCTCGGTGAGCGAGTTCTTCACGACCCGGAAGGTCGCGTCGGCCTCGCGCAGCCGGGTGCGCAGCTCCGCCGCCTGGGGCACGGAGATCCCGCGGTAGTCCACCGCGAAGACCGCGTCGGCCTCCTCGATCTGCCCGGCGATCTGCTCGATCACCGCCGCCTTCTGTTCCTTGTTCATCGCGTTCGTCCCTTTGCTCTCGAGTGCTGGCCGCGAACGACGGACGCCCGCACGAGGCGGGCGTCGAGGGGCGGGCCGCACGGCCCACGATCCTGTCTGCTCCGCCTACCCCGGACTTACGTGGCCGGGGGTCTCGGGCGACCGAGCGTTCGATGTGCGTCGCCGTCTAGGCCGCGGCGGCCTCCTCGCCGAGGATGTCGGCGGTCCGGCTGGAGTCGACCTTGACGCCCGGCCCCATCGTGGCCGACAGCACGATCGAGCGGAAGTAGCGCCCCTTGGCGGCCGAGGGCTTCGCGCGCACGAGCTCCTCGATGACGGTGGCGTAGTTCTCGAGCAGCGCGCGCTCCTCGAAGCTCGTCTTGCCGATCACGAGGTGGACGATCGCGGTGCGGTCGGTCCGGTACTCGACCTTGCCCGACTTCGATTCCTCGACGGCCTTGCCCACGTCCATGGTGACGGTCCCGACCTTGGGGTTGGGCATCTTGCCCTGGGGGCCGAGGACGCGGCCGAGCTTGCCGACGACCGGCATGAGGTCCGGCGTGGCGATCGCGACGTCGAAGTCCGTGAACCCGCCCTCCACGCGCTCGGCGAGGTCCTCGGCGCCGACAGCGTCGGCGCCCGCCTCCTCCGCCTCGCGGGCCTTCTCGCCGCGGGCGAAGACGACGACGGTGACCGACTTGCCGAGCCCGTGGGGCAGCGCGATCGTGCCGCGCAGCTGCTCGTCCGCGTGGCGGACGTTCAAGCCGGTGCGGACGTGCAGCTTGACCGACTCGTCGAAGCCGCCGTCCTTCTTCATCGCCTTGACCAGCGCGACCGCCTCGGCGGCCGGGTACTCGCGCTCGCGGTCGTAGCGCTCCTTCGCGTCGCGATAGCTCTTGCCGTGGCGGGCCATCAGTCGCTCACCTCCACGCCCATCGAGCGGGCGGTGCCGGCGATGATCTTCGCCGCGGCGTCGAGGTCGTTGGCGTTGAGGTCGTCCATCTTGCGCTCGGCGATCTGGCGCAGCTGCGCCCGGCTGATCGCGCCGACCTTCTCGCGATGCGGCTCCGGGGAGCCCTTGCCGAGGTTGATCACCTGCTTGATGAGCACGGCGGCGGGCGGGCTCTTGGTGACGAAGGTGAACGAGCGGTCCTCGAAGACCGTAATCACCACGGGGATCGTCGTGCCCGCGTCCGCCTGCGTCTGCGCGTTGAACGCCTTGACGAACTCCATGATGTTGACGCCGTGCTGGCCCAGGGCCGGGCCGACCGGCGGGGCCGGGCTCGCCTGGCCGCCGGGGGCCTGCAGCTTGATCGTCGTCATGACCTTCTTCGCCACGTCAGACCTTCTTCACCTGGTCGAAGCCCACCTCGACGGGAGTCTCCCGCCCGAAGATGGATACCAGCACCTTGAGCTTGGAGGCGTCCTCGTTGATCTCGGAGATCTCGCCCGAGAAGTCCGAGAGCGGGCCGGAGATCACCTTGACGGACTCCCCGACGGAGAACTGGGCGCGCGTCCGCGGGCGCTCCGCCGTCTCCCGGTGGAGCAGGCGGTCGACCTCGGACTGCGTCAACGGCACCGGCTCGTTGGAGGCGCCCACGAAGCCGGTCACCCCGGGGGTGCCCTTGACGAGCTGCCACGAGTCGTCGGTGAGGTTCATGTTCACGAGCACGTAGCCCGGCATCGTCCGCTTCTCCACCGTCACCTTCTGGTTGTCCTTCATCTCGGAGACCGACTCGGTGGGCACGACGACCGACTTCACCGAGCGCTGCTGGCCGAGGGAGACCACGCGATGCTCGAGGTTCTGCTTGACCTTCTTCTCGTGGCCGGAGTAGGTGTTGACGACATACCAACGGAACATCTGCGGGCTCGCTGCTTTCGGACGGGGGCTAGAGGATGGCGTCGACGAGCTTCGAGGACACGAAGTCCATCAGGCCGAGGAAGGCACCGGCGACGACGACGAAGACGATGACGACGCCGGTCGCCTGGGCGACCTGTCGCCGGTCGGGCCACTGTACCCGCTGGAGCTCGCGCCAGCTCGCCCGGAGAAACTCGACGACGCGCGGGCCGCCGCGGCGGCGCCGCAACGCGGGCTCCTCGGCCTTGCGCCGAGCCACCGCGTGCTCCCCCTCGGGCGTGTGCTCGAAGGCCTCCTCCGCCGCCTCGGCGGCGACGGCTCCGTCGGCGCGCGGCTCGGACCCGCCAGCGCCGGCCTCCAGCTCGGCCTCGACGAGATCGACGTCCGCCGAGGAGTGCTCGAGCGGCGAGGGGGCCGCCAGCCCGTCATCGCCGTCGTCGGCGCCGCGGGGGGTCTCGGCGCGCGGGCGACCGCCGCCCTGCGCCTGGGCGCGGGCGCGACGCTGCTTCGCGCGCTTGCGATCGCGGGCCACCGGCGCCGCGCCCGCGCTAGCGGGTCTCCTTGTGAGCCGTGTGCCGCCGGCACCACCGGCAGTACTTGCGCAGGGCGATCCGCTCGGGGTCGTTGCGCTTGCTCTTGTTCGTCTGATAGTTCCGGCGCTTGCAGTCCTCGCAGGCGAGGGTCACGGCGATCCGGACGTCTCCGCGGGCCATGGGCTTCCAGAGGTCGGGGGTACGGTTGCCGGCTGGGGACGCGCGAGAGCGGCGCCCTCCGGCGGAGGGGCGCAGTGTAGCGAGCGCCGACGGGCCGGGCCGCGCACGACGGACCGCCCCCGAGGGCTAGAAGCGGGCGGTCGCCGCCGGGTCCAGGCCGCTGGTCCGCGTCATGCCCACCGTCGCCTCCAGCGCGGCCTCGGCGCCCCCGCGATACACGCCCTTGGTCGGTGGGACGTCGCCGTAGTCGCGCCCGTGGCCGATCTTGACGTGGAACTCGCCGCTGAGCCCGCGGTTGGTCGGATCGACACCGACCCACACCGGCTCCTCGCCCGGCGTGCCGCTCGGGAGCAGTGCCTCGAGCCAGGCGTGGGTGGCGACCTCCACCGACTCGACCTCGTCGCCGTGGCTGACGAACAGGTAACCGGAGACGTAGCGGGCCGCGATCCCGCGGCGCCGCAGGAGTGCCAGGCCGAGGTGCACGAAGTCCTGGCAGACGCCGGCGCCGGCGTCGAGCAGGTCGCCGACCGTCGAGCCGACATAGGTGACCCCGGCGCGGTACTCGAAGGTGTCGGGGATGAGCTCGGCCACGAGGAGCACCGTGGCCAGCGGGGTTCGCGCGCGGGTCGTCGCGTGGAGTGCGTCGAGCCGCGGGTCGGTCGGAGCCCCCTGGGCGAGCAGGAACTCGCCTGCGGGCTCGAGGTAGTCGGCGAGGGTCAGCGCGGACCACTCGGCCTGCGGGGGCACGGGGGCGGCGGTCGTCGCCACCCGGGCGCGCACGTCGATCGCCAGCTGGGTGTGCGGCTCGGTGACCGCGAACTCGACGACCTCGGTGCCGAAGTAGTCGGTGTGACGGTGCAGGCGGGCCTCCGGGTCGATGCGGACCGAGAACTCGTCCACCCGCTGGCGGGCGCTGGCGGCCGGCCGCACGCGCAGGGCGTTCAGGTTGTCGGTCACCTCGCCGTCGTAGCTGTACTCCGTGAGGTAGCGGATGGCGAAGTTCATGCCGGGGACCGGACGGCGCGGGGAGCGGCGCCGGCGAAGTAGCGGTTCGCGACGTCGCGATCGACGGCGGCGAGCTCCTCCTGGACCTGGACGAGGGTCGAGCCCAGCGCCGCGTCGTCGACCGTCGCCCGTCGGCGGAAGTCGAGGTCGGCGACCATGCGGCCCAGGCGCAGGACGGGGGGCGCCGAGCGCGGCGAGGTGTCCGCGGTGGAGAGCGCGTAGTGGAGCCCGTCGACCGAGGCCGCCACCGACCCGGGATAGGAGCGGTCGTAGAGCAGGAAGCGCGTGACCGACGCCGTTCGCGGCGCGGCGCGCACCGCCCGGCGGTATGCCTGCAGGCCGCCGACGGCGTGGAGCAGCGCGAGGGCCTCGCCGTCGTCCAGCATCTCGCGTACGGACGCGCCGGTCGAGAGCGGAAGCGAGGCGCGGAGCATTCGCAGCACCATGTCGGCGCTCTCGATCCGCCCGCCGGCCACGAGGAAGGAGCGCGCCTCGTCGCGCATCATCGTGCGGTCGGTCAGGCCCCAGAACAGCGCGCAGCGCTCCTTGACCTCGGAGTAGATCGAGTAGGGGCCGGTCCTCATCGCGGCGGAGAGGTCGCGGCGGACCAGCTCGAGGTGGAAGGTGTTCACGGCCTCCCACATCTCGGTGGAGATCACATCGCGCACCGTGCGCGCGCGCTCGCGCCCGCGCGCGACGCAGGAGACGATCGAGGCCGGGCTCGCCGCGTCGACGGTGAGCAGCCGCACGACGTCGTCGCGCGTCGCGCGCGTGGTCGCCTTCTCCAACGCGCGCTCGCCGTCATCCGCGCTCGCACGCGCGGCGGAGCTCTCGGCGGGCTGGGCCCCGATGACCAGCAGGAGCGCCTCCCAGGAGAGCGTGACGCTGATCGCGTCCGCCCGGCCCTGCAGATCCGCGTGAAAGACGCCGTCGAGCATGCGGGCGGTGAGCTCCGCGCGGCTGAGGTCGCGCCCGAGCCAGAACAGCTCCTGCGCGATGCGGGCGAGCATCGTCATTGCTGCTGCTGGGACTGGTCGTGCCAGGGCTCGCCGTAGCGCACCTCCGGCAGGGTCGGCGGGACGTACTCCGGCGCGACGTCCCGCGGCTGGTCGGCGTCTTCGAGGACCCAGGTGTCCTTGGAGCCGCCCCCGCGCGAGGAGTTCACGATCAGCGACCCCTCAACCAGGGCCACGCGGGTCAGCCCGCCGGGCACGATCTGGACGTCGTCGGCGTCGACCATGACGGCGAAGGGCCGCAGATCGACGTGCCGGGCCGCGAGGCGGCCGTCGGCCTGGGTCGTCGGCACCGTGGAGAGCCGGACGAGGTCCTGGGCGATCCAGCGACCGGGGTCGCGCTCGACGAGGGCGCGCTGGCGGGCCAGCGCCGCCGCGTCGGCGGCGGGGCCGATGAAGACGCCCTTGCCCCCGGACTCCCCGGTCGGCTTCACGACGATCTCGGCCAGGCGCTCGAGGCACTCGGCGCGCTGCTCGGGATCGGCGAGCAGGTGGGTGCGCACGTTGCGGAGCACCGGCTCCTCGCCGAGGTAGAAGCGGATCATCTCGGGGACGTAGTGGTGGATGGCCTTGTCGTCGGCCACCCCGGTGCCGATCGCGTTGGCGATGGCCACCGTCCCGGTCCGGTAGGCCCGCAGCAGCCCGGGGACCCCGAGCAGCGTGTCGGGGCGGAACTCCAGCGGATCGATGAAGTCGTCGTCCAGGCGCCGGTACACGGAGTGGACGCGAGCGAGGCCGGCGGTGGTCCGCATATAACAGACCTGCTCGCGGACGACGAGGTCCGAGGCCTCGACGAGCTCGACGCCCATCTGGCGGGCCAGGTAGGCGTGCTCGAAGTAGGCCGAGTTCGACGGGCCGGGGGTCCAGACGACGACCGTGGGATCGCCGTCGCCGGCGGGCGCGACGCTGCGCAGCGCGGTGAGCAGGAGCTGCGGGTAGTGCTCGACCGGCCGGACCCGGTAGCCGGAGAACAGCTCGGGGACGAGGCGGGCCATCGCCACCCGGTTCTCGAGCACGTAGGAGATGCCCGACGGGGTCCGCACGTTGTCCTCGAGCACGAGCCAGGCGCCGTCGGCGTCGCGGACGAGGTCGCAGCCGCCGACGTGGCAGTAGACCCCGCCGGGCGGCCGCACGCCATGGACCGGCCGGGCGAAGTGCGAGCGGCTGACGATCAGCGACCACGGCACGATTCCCGCCCGGACGATCTCGTGGCCGTGGTAGACGTCGTCGACGAAGGCGTTCAGCGCGCGGATCCGCTGCGCCACCCCACGCTCGATGGTCTCCCACTCCGCCGCGGGGATGATGCGGGGCACGAGATCGAGCGGGAACGGCCGGTCGCGCACTGCGCGGTCGCCATCCCCGCCGCTGACCTCGAAGGTGATGCCTTGGTCCATGAAGATCGCGTCGCGCCGGCGGCCGGCCGCGGCGAGCCCCTCGGCGCCGAGGTGGGCCAGCGACCGGGCCCGCGTCCCGGCGTGCTCCCACGGCGCGCCGCCGGCCCCGAACACCTCGTCCAGGCACCCCGGCGCCGGGGCGTAGCCGGGCGCCGGGGTCGGGGTGCTGACGTCGGCCATGGAGGGGATTCTGACGCCGCGCGCGCCCGGCCACATCCGCCAGGGTGGACAGTCTGCGCAGGCCGGGCCTCGCCCGTCGGGCGGGGCGCGGCCCGGGCTCCGAGGCGGGCTCGTAGGCTGGTGGCCCGTGGAAGCCGGAACGCTCACCGCCGCCTTTCGGGCACGCGCTTCGGCGCGCCGGCTCGCGTTCGCCGGCCTCGTCGGCGCCGCGGTGTGCAACTTCCTCGCGGTCGGCGCCGTCATCCCCGTGCTCCCGCGCTACGTCAAGGGCCCGATCGGGGCGGGAGACGTCGCGGTCGGCGTGGTCGTCGGCGCGTTCGCCGTGGCCGCGATCTTCAGCCGGCCCTTCGCGGGCCGGCTCGCCGACCGCCGCGGCCGCCGCGACGTGCTCGTCGGCGGCATGGCGCTCTCCGCCGTGGCCGGCGCGCTGCTCTTCGTCCCCGGCGGCGTCCCGGGCCTGATCGTCGCGCGCCTCGTGCTCGGGTTCGCCGAGGGCGCCGTCTTCACGGCCGGCGCCGCGTGGACCGTCGACGTCGCGCCGGTGGAGCGGCGCGGCCGCATCCTCGGCCTCTTCGGGCTCGCGGTCTGGAGCGGCCTGACGGTCGGTCCCGCCATCGGGGAGGGGCTCTACGCCGCCGGCGGCTACGACCTCGTGTGGGCCTTCGCGGTGGCGGCGCCGCTGCTCGGGGTCGCGCTCGCCTGGCGCCTGGAGGACCGCTTCACCGCCCAGGAGCCGACGGGACCGCGCCGGCTCATCCCGCGACCGGCGGTGCGACCCGGGATCTCCCTCTTCCTCGCGAACTTCGGCTACGCCGCGATGGCCGCCTTCCTTGTCCTCCATCTCGACGCGCGCGGCATCGGGCATGGCGCGCTGGTCTTCATCGCCTTCGCGGCGGGCGTGGTCAGCGCCCGGCTCGTCTTCGGACGCCTGCCCGACGTGCTCGGGCCGCGGATCAGCGCGCCGGTCGCCGGCGGGACGGAGGCGATCGGGCTCGTCGTGCTCGCGCTCGCGCCGTCCCTGCCGATCGCGATCCTGGGGGCCGTGGTCATGGGCACGGGGTTCTCCCTGCTCTACCCCTCGCTCGCGCTCGTCGTGGTCTCCCGCGTCCCCGAGGACGAGCGGGGCGCGGCGCTCGGCGCGTTCACCGCGTTCTTCGACGCGGGGGTCGGGGTCGGGGCGCTGCTGGCGGGCGTGGCGGTGGTGGTCGGCGGCTACCCGGCGGCCTTCTGGCTCGCGGCGGGGGCCGCCGTGGCGGGGGTGGCGATGACGCTGACCAACCCGAACATGCCGGGGCCGACCCGCATTCCCGGCCCCTCCGAGGTCCCGGCATGAACCCGCTGCGCACGGCGGCGGCGACCGGTGTCGCGCCCGGGACGCCGGACGAGCTCTGGGCGCTGCTCGCCGATCCCTCGCGCTTCGTGAGCTGGGCCGCCCTCACCCGGGAGGTGCTCGACTACGACGAGCCGCTCGGCCTCGGCGGGCGCTACGTCGAGCGCAACGTGGTCTTCGGCCCGTTCACGGCCGTGAACACCTTCACGGTGGTCGAGGAGGTCCCGCCGCGGCGTGCCGTGCATCGCGTCACGGGCGCGCGCCTGGCGAGCGAAATGTGGTTCTTCGTCGAGCTCGGCCCGGCGGCCGCCGGGACGCAGGTGACGATCGGGCTGCGCTACCGCGCCGCGCTCGGCCGGGCCGGCGACCGGTTCGCGCGGGCGGTGGTCCAGCCACGTCTGCGGCGCGGCTTCCGCGAGACGGTGGAGAACGTCGCCACCGTCGCGCGACGGGACGGGCTGGGCCGGGACTGAAGGCCGGCCGCCGAGCGGCGATCACCGTCCCACACCCGAGAACGGAGAGCTGAGGGCGATCATGCAAGGCGGACGGATGCGGCGGGGCTGGGAGCTGGCGAAGACCTCGTGGGCGGTGCTGCGGGCCGACCGCTCGCTGCTGCTCTTCCCGATCGTCGGGGGTCGAGCTGCGCGAGGGCACGAACGTCACCG
The DNA here is from genome assembly GCA_038251325.1 of Solirubrobacterales bacterium. GTDB lineage: Bacteria > Actinomycetota > Thermoleophilia > Solirubrobacterales > Solirubrobacteraceae > JBBSBL01. Next base: position 94,098 of record JBBSBL010000001.1, read on the forward strand.
GCCTGCGCATCGCCGGCGGGCGGGTGGCGGGCGTGGAGACCGGCGCCGGCTTCGTGGCGAGCGACCGCGTGATCCTCGCCGGCGGTTGGGGCCAGCGGGCGCTGGCCGCGATGGCCGGCGATCGCGGCGTCCCGATCGGCGCCGTGCGCCACCAGGTAGCGGTGACCGGCCCCCACCCCCAGCTCGCCGACGCGCTGCCGATGGGGTTCGACCTCGGCGCCGGCCTGTACTGGCGAGAGGAGGAGGGCGGGCTCCTGTTCGGAATGAGCAACCCCCAGGAGCCGCCGGGCGAGGCGACGGGGATCGACTGGCGGATGCTCGAGAGGATCCGCGAGCGGCTCGGGACGCTCCTCCCGCTCACCCGCGAGCTCGACCTCCGCCGGCTGTGGGCGGCGACAATCGACTACTCGCCCGACCATCTGCCGATCCTCGGCCCGGGGCTCGACGGCGACGGTGCCCCGGTCGCGGGGCTCTGGCTCGCGTCGGCGTCGGGCCACGGGATGATGTGGGGGCCGGGCGTCGCCCGCGCCGCCGCCGACCTCGCGCTGACCGGGAGCACCGGGGTCACCGACGTCTCCTTCCTCGGCGCCGACCGCTTCGACGCCGAGGGCCGCTCGTCGCTCGCCACCGACCCGATCGCGCTGCCCTTCCCCGAGGTGGCGGAGGCCTAGCCGGCGCCCCGCGGGCAGGAGTCGGCGCGCCGGGCGGGAACCCCCGCTCGGGACACTCCGTGATCGTCGACTGCGCCCACTACCGCGACGGCGTGCGCCAGCAGGCGGCCGTCCTCACCCTCGAGGAGGCGGCCGCCTGCCACCGGGGCGACGGCTTCGTCTGGCTCGGGCTGCTTGACCCCGACGAGGCGGAGCTGAGCCGCACGCAGGAGATCTTCGAGCTCCACGAGCTCGCGATCGAGGACACGCTGGCCCGTCACGAGCGCCCGAAGTTCGAGGATTACGACGGGCACCGCTTCGTCGTCCTGCGCACCGCGCGCTACGACGACGCGACCGAGCGCGTCGAGTTCGGCGAGGTGCAGCTCTTCCTCGGTGCGCGGTTCGCCGTGCTCGTCCGCGAGGGGAAGGCGAGCGAGCTCGCCACCGCCCGGCGCCGGCTCGAGGCGCGGCCCGACCTGCTCGCCGTCGGCCCCGTCGCCGTGCTCTGGGCGGTGCTGGACAAGATCGTCGACGACTACGAGCCCGTGGTCGGCGGCCTGGAGAACGACGTCGCCGAGGTCGAGGCGACGGTGTTCTCGGCCGACGCGCCGCGCGAGGACCCGGCGCAGCGCATCTACTTCCTCAAGCGCGAGCTCGGCGAGTTCTACCGGGCCGTGCATCCGCTGATCGCTCCGCTCGAGTCGGTCGAGCGTGGCGCCGTCCCCGAGGTCGAGCCGCTGCGCTCCTACTTCCGCGACGTCAACGACCACGCGAAGCTCGTGAACGAGGAGCTCGTCGCGCTCCGCGAGCAGCTCACCTCGATCCTCCAGTCGAGCATCGCGCTGTCCTCCGCCCGGCAGAACGAGGTCGTGCGGAAGATCTCCGGGTGGGCGGCGATCGTCGCCGTGCCGACGTTCATCGCCAGCGTGTACGGGATGAACTTCAAGGACATGCCGGAGCTGGCGTGGGGCGCGGGCTATCCGCTCGCGTTGGCGCTGATGGTCATCTCGGCCACGGCGCTCTATCTCGGGTTCCGCCGGGCCCGCTGGCTCTGATCCGCGCGATACTCCCGGTTGGACCGTCGCGAGGAGAGAGGATGACCGACGGCGACATCGAGGTCGTGCGCCGCCTGGTGGCGGCCTTCAACGCCGGGGACGACGACGCCGTGCGCCCGTTGCTCCACCCCGAGGTCGAGCTCTCCTCCGTCGTCCTCGGGGGCACGACCTACCACGGCGAGGCCGGCCTCACCGCCTACCGCCGGGATATCGACGAGGTGTTCGAGAACTGGCACTCCGAGGACGACCGGTTCCTCGCGGCGGGGGATGGCCGGGTGCTGTGGCTCTACCGCATCGTCGGGAAGGGGCGGCACAGCGGCATCGGGGTGGACCAGCCGATGGGCCTCGTCTGGACGCTCTCCGACGGTCTGCTGCGGCGCGGGATCATCCACCCCGACCACGCGTCGGCGCGGCGGGCGGCGGGATTGGAGGACTGACGTCGATGTCCGAGGCAAACGTCCAGTTCGTCCGCGGCCTCTTCGAGGCGTCGGCGAGCATGGACCGAGAGGCGCTCATCGCGGCCCTGCCCGACCTCGTTCCGCAGTTCACCCAGCCCGACGTCGAGTGGGTCGAGGATCCGCGGCGGGCCGACGGACAGGTCCGGCGCGGCCACGCCGGCGTGCTCGACTCGTGGACGCGCTGGCTCGAGCAGTGGAGTCAGTACGACGTCGTCCTGGAGGAGGTCGTCGACTGCGGTGAGGACGTCTTCGTCGCGGCTCGGGAACAGGCGCGCGGGGCGGCGAGCGGCGTGCCGGTCAGCTCGCGGATCTTCGTCGTCGTGACCGTGCGGGAGGGCAAGATCGCCCGCTGGCGGGAGTTCTACGACGAGGCGCCGGCCCGCGCAGCAGCCGGGCTGGATCCGTGACCACGGCCGGCCCCGTGCCGCCCGGCCGTCGTCTCGTCACGATCCCGATCAGCCACTACTGCGAGAAGGCGCGCTGGGCGCTCGACCGGGCCGGCCTCGCCTACCGCGAGGAGCGCCACGTCCAAGTCGTGCATCGCGTGGCGGCGCGGCGAGCGGGCGGCGGTCCGACCGTGCCGGTGCTCGTGGCCCCGGAGGGCCTCTACCCCGAATCGGCGGAGATCCTGGCCTATGCGGACCGTCATGCCGACCCGGCGCGTCGTCTGGCCCCGCCCGCGACCGATTCCTCCGCCGAGATGTCCGCGTTCGAGCGGCGCCTCGACGACGACCTCGGACCGCATGCCCGGCGTTGGACCTACTCCCGGTTCCTCCCGCTGCCCGACCTCGCCGCCGCCTACAACTGCGCGGGGGTGCCGGCGTGGGAGCGCCGAGCGTTCCCGCTCGCCTACCCGCTCGTCTCCGCCTACATCCGGCGCCATCTGCGGGTCGACGCCGCGACGACGGCGGAATCCGCGCGCGCCGTCGGGACGGCGTTCGACGCGATCGCCGAGCGGCTGTCCGACGGGCGCCGCTTCCTGTTCGGCGACGCGTTCACCTCGGCCGACCTGACGTTCGCGTCGCTCGCCGCCGCCGTGCTCCTGCCGCCGGAGTACGGGGTGCCGTTGCCCCAGCCGGCGGAGCTGCCGCCGGAGACGGCGCGCGAGGTCCAGACGTTCCGCGCGCACGCGGCGGGCGCGTACGCGCTGCGTCTGTTCCGTGAGGAGCGGCGCGGGTCGCCGTAGCGCCAGTGGCCACCCGCGACCCTCCGGTCGCCGCGTGCCACCATCAGCGTGTGAGCGCCCACGTCCGAGGTCGACGGTCGGGACGGCGCGGCGCCGCGTGGCCGGTCGCCGTCGCCGGTATCTGCGCGATCGCGCTCATCGTCATCGCGGTCGTGGTCGCCGGCGCCGGCGCCAGCGGCGAGTCGGAGGACACGCGGTACTACGTCTCCCTCGGCGACTCGCTGGCCGGCGGCGTCCAACCCGACGCGGAGGGCCACAACGGGATCACCGGCGAGGGATACACCGACGTCGTGGAGCGCTCGCTCGGCCGCGCGGCGCGGGATCTGCGCCATCTCAAGCTCGGCTGCCAGGGAACCACCGCCACGCTCATCAGCGGCGAGTCGTGCGACGCGCGCTACGGCCCCGGAGGCCAGCTCGCCCAGGCCGAGCGGCTGCTGCGTCGCCACCGCCGGCGCACGTCCCTCGTCACGATCGGCATCGGCGACAACGACGTCGAGGCGTGTCTCGGCGACGGCCGCATCGACCGTCGCTGCGTGGCGCGCGGCATGCGGCAGGTGCGCCGCAACCTGCCGCGCATCGCGGCACGGCTCCGCGCCGCGGCCGGCCCCGAGACGCGGATGGTGGGCGTCACCGACTACGACCAGTTCCTCGCCTACTGGCTGCGCGGGGGGGCGGAGCGCGACTTCGCGCGCGCGTCGGTCATCGTCATCCGATCGCTCAACCTGACGATGGCGGCCATCTACCGCCGGGCTGGATTCGGCGTCGCCGACGCGTGGCCCGCGTTCCGATCCGGTGAGCTGCGCGCGCGGACCGCGCTGCGCGGCCGCGGCCGGGTCCCCCTCGCGGTGGCGCGGATCTGCCGCTGGACCTGGGCGTGCAGCCACCCGCCGATCGGGTTCAACGATCACGCCAATGCCACCGGGTACCGCGTGATCGCCCGCGTGGTGCTCGCGGCCGCCGCCGCCAACCCGCACGGCTGACCGGTCAGGCGCGCAACCTGAGCAGCCGGCCGCGCCCGATGCCCGCCTGCGCGCCGACGTCGGTTCCGTGCGCGAGGATCCAGCGGGCCATGGGCGTGCAGCGTCTGCGGGTCGCGGGCGTGCGCCAGCATCGGACCCGGGCCACCAGGGCGTAGCGCACCCGGCCGGCATGGACCGCGTCCGCGAGACCGTCGGTCGAGAGCAGCGACGTCGAGCCCAGGCTCGTGAGCACGAGCACCGGACGCCCGTCGCGAGCGATCAACGGACCGGCCTGCGCCGCGGGCAGGGTGGCGACGTCATAGCGCGCCCCGTGGCGATGCGCGCGCAGGAACGACGACAGCGACTCCACGGCGCGGACGGGGAGCGCTCCCGGACGCCCCGAATCCTGCTGGCCACCGGCGACGACACGGGTGGACACCGCGAGCGGCAGCACGAGCACGACCGCCATCGCCGCCGCCGTCAGGGCCGTGACGCCGGACGCGGGCAGCCGCCGACCGGATCGGGCGAGGAGGACGAGGACCGCCGCGCCGCCGCCGAAGGCCGCGGCCGCGACGCCAGCGGCCACCGTCGCGCTGCCCGCGACGCGTGCCGAGACCACGCTCCCCGCGACACTCGCCACGACGCCCGCGCCCAGCGCGACCGTCATCGCCGGCCGCCGCGCGGCCTGACTCGCCAGCCACGCGACGCTCGCCCCCAGCACGGCCGCGACCGACGGCGTCATAGCCTCGAGGTAGCGCACGTTGAGCTGGCGCATCCGCGTGAACAGCACCACGCCGGTCAGCAGCCAGACGGCCAGGAACGCGACGCTCGCCCACGACCGCCGGCCGCCACGACCGCGCCGGAGCACGAGTGCCCCGACGACCGCCGCCGCGCCGAGCACCAGCGCGGCCAGCAGCTCGGTGCCGATCACCCCGCCGAGATGCAGCGGTCCCGCCGGATCGAGCAGCCGCGCCGGCCCCGAGGTCCCGGCCCGGCCGGGCCGGAGCGCTGCTGCGGCGTCGAGGCGCTGGGTCCCGTTGAAGACGAAGACCACGTTCCAGACGCTGCCGTCCGTGGACCCGATCGGGAACGGCCGGCGGCCGGGAAGCAACGACACCGCGACGAGCCAGCTCAAGGCCACCCCGACGAACGCGGCCCCGGAGCCGGCGAGGCGGCGCGCCCGTTCGACGACGCTCCCCTCGGCGGCGAGGCAGTACAGGACGACCAACGCGGGCACCACGACCAGGGCTTCGAACAGCTTGACGTTGAAGGCGAGCCCGAGGACCGCGCCGCCGAGCAGGAGCGACCGAGTCGAGCGCTCCTGCGCGCCGCGGAGGACCAGCCAGGCGCTGAGCACGACCAACGCCATCATCACCGAGTCCATCGTGTCGCTGCGCGCCGTGAGCACGGCCGCGGGCAGTACGGCCATGGCCGCCGCCGCCGCGAGCCCGGCCCGTCGATCGAAGAGTCGCCGGACCAGGAGATACAGGAGCGGGATCGCCAGGGTGCCGGCGAGCGCCTCGGGCAGCCGCAACGAGGTCGAGGAGAACCCGAACAGCTGGACGCTCGCCACCTGGAGCCACAGGTCCACCGGCACCTTGTCCACCGACACCGACCCGCCGGGCTCGAACGCCCCCAGCACGAAGTTGTGCCAGGAGAGCGACATCGAGCGCACCGCGGCGTCGTAGAACGGGTTGGCCGGCACGGCGGCGAACGCGCCGAAGCGCAAGGCCGCGCCGAGCGCCACGATCGCGCCGAGCGCGGCCGCCCGCGCAGCTCTCCGCGGGATCATGCGACCAGCGTGGCGTGCCCTGCATGGTGCCCCGTTGGAGGCCGGTTAGCGTCCGGTTGCGGCCGCCGGCTCCGTGGCCTCGGCTGCCGACGGCCCCAGCCGCTCGCGCAGGACGAGGGTCGCGAGGTGGGCGACGACGACGCCGACGATGACCAGCGGACCGGTCGCCAGCCCCGCCTTGGAGGTCAGCAGCAGCGCGAGCACCACCGCCGAGAGCGGGAGCGGGAGCGCCGAGACGAAGGCCGCGCCGAGGCCGACGGCCACGGCGGGGGTGAGGGAGAAACCGGGGAGCTGAGCGGCCATCAGCCCGGCCGCCGCGCCGAGGAACAGGGCCGGGAACGCCGGGCCACCGCGGAAGCTGCCGAGCGAGAGGGCGTAGGCGACCCCCTTGAACGCGATGACGAGCGCGAGCGCCGAGAGCGACCAGGTGCTCGCGTGGGCGACGAGCCCGGGCAGCTGGTCCTGACCGGAGAACAGCACCTCCTCGACGCCCTTGTCCGTGGCCTCGGCGAAGGCGACGCCGAGGCCGGCGACCGCGAGGCCGACGGCGGGCAGGACGACGAACGGCCGCGGCGTCGCCACGCGCACGGTCGCGCGGGCGAGCGTGAAGATCCCGAACACGACCACGGCGATGACGAGGGACATCGCGATCGTCCAGCCGAAGTCGGCCACGTCCGGGCGGGCGAAGGCCGGCAGCGGCAGGACGCCGATCGAGATGTCGGCGGTGCTGAGTCCCGTCCACGATCCCATCCCGAGCGAGACCAGCGACCCGATGCCGGCGGCGAGCAGACCGGGCAGCAGCACCAGGGTGCGCTGCGGCCCGCCCAGCCCGGTTGCCTCGATCAGCAGCACGGCCGCGATGAGCGGCGAGCCGAACAGGAACGAGACCGCGGCGAACGTCCCCGCGACCGCGAGGAGCTCCGCCACTTCGGGCGGAGCGTCGCGTCGCAGCACGCGGATCGAGAGCACGCCGAGCCCGCCGCCGAGCGCGATCAGCGGCGCCTCCGGGCCGAGCACGAGCCCGAGGCCGATCGACGCGAGCGCCGCCAGCAGGACGCTCGGCAGCTCGATCGGCTGGGTCGGCGAGGGGTTGAGGCCGCCGGCGGGAACGTGACCGCCGCGGCCCGGGAGGCGGGCGATCGCGAAGGCGGTCACCACGCCGGCGAGCGCGAGCCACGGGAAGTACCACCACCGAGGCGTGCTGTCATATCCCAGCTCTTTGGGCAGGTCGGTGAACACGCCGACCTGCATCTGATGAATGAGCTGGAGGAATCCCCAGGCGGCGAGCGAGGCGATGACCCCCACCACGGCCGCAAGCACGAGCAGCACCGCGAACTGCCGGCTGCGCATGGTCGCGTCGGGGTCCTGCGGGGCGGCGGGCTCGGCCACGCGGCGAGCGTATCCGTTCGCCCGGGCGGGGTCGTCATCCGGTCGGGATGACGCGATGGGCCGTCGGCGCCGCGTGCGTATGCTGGGCCTGACCACCGGAAAGGGGAGCGAACGTGAGCACCGCCGAGACCCGCTGGGGCGACGCGGAGAACGCGGAGGCGACGGCGGCGTGGGACGGTCCGCTGTTCGAGACCTTCGTCCGCTTCCGCCAACTGGTCACGACTGGGCTCGCCCCTCACGGCCAGGCGGCAATGCAGCTCAGCGCGCCGCAGCCAGGTGAGCGCGTCCTCGACGTCGGCTGCGGATTCGGCGACACCACCCAGGAGCTCGCCGAGCGGGTCGGCCCCGACGGCGAGGCGGTCGGGATCGACGTGGCGGCGCGCTTCATCGCGACCGCACGGGAGGAGGCGGGCTCGGCCGAGGCGCGGAACGTGAGCTTCCGCGTGGCCGACGCGCAGACCGACCCCCTCGGCGACGGCTTCAACTTGGCCTACTCGCGCATGGGCACGATGTTCTTCGCCGCCCCCGTGCCGGCGATGCGCAACATCCGCGCGGCGCTGCGGCCGGGAGGCCGCTTCGCGATGGTCGTGTGGCGCCAGCGGATCGACAACGACTGGCTCTACCGCGCCCAGACGATCGTCGAGCCGATCGTCGAGCGTCCCGAGGAGTACGACGAGCCGACCTGCGGGCCGGGCCCGTTCTCAATGGCCAATGCGGACACCACCTCGGAGATCCTGGTGCACGCCGGCTTCACCGACATCGCGCTGCAGCGTTGCGACCTCCCGCTCCAGATCGGTCGCGACCTGGACGAGGCCGTCGACTTCGCGATGTCGCTCGGGCCGGCGGGCGAGATCCTGCGTCTCGCGGGAGACCGCGCGGCCAACCGGCACGGCGAGGTCCGCGCCGCGCTGCGCGAGGGGTTGGCCGAGTACGTCGGGCCGGACGGCCTCTGGGCGCCGGCGTCGACGTGGATCGTGACGGCGACGGCGCCGGAGTAGTTCGGGCCGCGTTACGACGAGGTCGGCGGCGGTGGCCGGGTGCGCCGAGGCGCTACTTCATCCGCTGCTCGAGCTTCAGCTCGCACATCTCCACGGAGGCCCGTGTGCCCGGCGTCTCGGAGGGGTCCATCGCCCCGAGGGTCTTGGCGGCGGTGCTCATGTCCTCCGCCGTGTCAAAGTGCTGAAGGACTACCGCCGTGCCCTGGTCCTGGTCGAACAGGACCTGGATGGCCGTGCCGGGGACGCCAGGCGGCGGCCCTTCGGACTGCTTGATGCGAGCGACAACGCCGTCGACCTTCTCGGGCGTCACATCGGTGAAGCGGACGACACGCATGTACACGAGAACTCTCCTCTCGTTGAGTCCGCCGAGCGTATACGCGCGGTGCGGCGGAGTCCATCCGTCTCGTCGGAGCGACTGCGACCCGCATGGCGGCGAGCGAGTGCCCGAACGAGCAGGCGCCGAGGCTCATTCGCCCTTGCGATGATGCACGTCCCTGGCTCGCGTCGGCCCAGGCCCTGAACCAACTGCACAACGCTCCGGAACTGGGGAGGAGAGATCATGACGGCGAAGGGTGCCCCGAACAGCGTGACCGGTTCGGAAAACATCACGAAGAGGATCGAGGAGCTGGGGGACTGGAGGGGCGAGATGCTCGCCCGGGTTCGCCGGCTCATCCACGATGCGGACCCGGAGATCCAGGAGGAATGGAAATGGGCGAAGGCCTCCTCTCCTGGGACTCCGGTCTGGTCGCACGACGGCATCGTCTGTACCGGGGAGTCCTACAAGCAGGTCGTGAAGCTCACCTTCGCCCGAGGCGCCTCCCTCCAGGACCCCAAGAAGCTGTTCAACTCCAGCCTCGAGGGGAGCACGCGCCGAGCCATCGACATTCGCGAAGGCGAGACGCTCGACGAGGCCGCCTTCGAGGAATTGATCCGCTCGGCGGTGGCCGCCAACTGCGCGGCTCGGGCCCGCCGGGCATCCCCGAAGAAGTAGCTCGGACCGCGCCCAGCGCCGCAAGGGCGGAAGGCGTCGCGGCGTGGACGGACGTCTGCCGCAAAGTGCGGGACTCTGGGACCGCCGAGCACGATCCGAGATGCCCATCTTGGAGCTGGTAAGGCTGCGGGACGGCCTGGTGTGGCGCAACATGTTCGTCCGCGATCGCGCCGAAGCACTCGCGGCGGCCAGAGCGCCCGACATGTGCCCCAGCCCGACGGGGTCTGAGCGCAGCTCGGTCTCGCGGTCAACTGCTCGGGGATTCTGAACACCGACATGTCGGCGGAGAGCGTGGCAGTGGTTCGCGGTATGTGGGAGGCGTTCCTGCGCAATGACTTCGAGGACTCGCTGTCCGCGTTCGACCCGGACATCGAGTGGGATGGAACGAACCTGCCCGACGGGACGATCTCGCACGGGCTCGATGCCGTCGTCGATCACACAACCAAGTGGGCCGAAACGTGGGAGACCTGGGAGGTCGAGCTCGAGGACGTGATCGATGCCGGCGACGACCGGGTGGTCGCATTCATCCGCGAGCGGGGCCGCACGAAGGCCGGACTCGAGGTCAGCGAGCGGCACTCGGAGCTTTACAGGGTGCGCAACGGGAAGATCGCGTACCGCAAGGGCTTCTCGGACGCCGATCAGGCCCTCGACGCCGCCGGCCTCCCGCGGAGGCGGTAGCCGACCTTCGGCGTGGGCTGTCGCATTGCGGGGGGATACTCGCCGGGGACCCACTCCGGGTGAGCGGCTCGCTTCTCCATTCGGCACAGCGATCACGCTGGCGCCGACTCAGGCCGTGATCGCTCCGGACGAGAAGGAGGAGGTCACGCGGGACCGCCCGGCCGAGACGCCCGCTCGGACGAGCAGCATCGGGAGACGGACAAGGCCGGTGGCGCCCAATCCCGCGGCACAAGAAAACCCGGCACTAGCAGGGCTTTCGCAGAGCCCTCTGTCGGACTCGAACCGACGACCCCTTCCTTACCATGGAAGTGCTCTACCAGCTGAGCTAAGAGGGCGAGAACCGGCGCACCGGGCGGCTCATGTTAGCGGCCGTCTCCGGGCCCAACAGCGGGTCATTCGCGGGCGATCTCCCGGCCGACGCTGAGCGCCTCCCGCGTCTCGGGATCGAGCTCGGCATACCGGGCGTCGGGCGCGGCGCCGAGCGCGTCGAGGGTCTTGCTGAAGAAGCTGCGCGCGGCGGCGGCGAGGACGATGTCGAGGATCTCCGCGTCGGTCAGCCCGAGGCCGCGCAGGCGATCGACGTCGTCCTGGCTGACCGAGGTGGCGTCGTCCGCGACCTTGTCGGCCAGGTCCATGACGGCGACCTCGACGGGGTCGAGGCCGGCGGCGCGGTGGTCGTCCACCACCGCGCGGACCGCCTCGGGATCCAGGAATCGGTCGATCAGCACCGCGCCGTGAGCGAGCGTGCAGTAGCTGGAGCGGAGGCGGCGTGCCGCCGCGACTGTGGCGAGCTCGTAGCGTCGCGGATCCATCTCCGCCTTGATGGCGCCGTTCAGCTGCCGCCAGGCCGCGTACACCTCGGGCCGCAGCGAGAAGGCGCGGGTGAAGTTCGGCAGGAACCCGAACGTATCCCGATCGGTCTCGTACATCGTCGCGACCGCCTCGGTTGCCGAGGCCTCGGGCACCGTCTCGATGAAGGTCATCAACCCCTCCTGCCGCTCGACAGACCACCCCCACCAGCGTACTCGCGAGAGGACGCCGATTCGGGATAGGTTTCGCCGATGAGCGAGCGAGTGGTCGTCCTCGGGGCGGGCTTCGGCGGACTGGAGCTCACTGCGACGCTGTCGGAGGCGCTCGGCGACGAGATCGACGTGACGCTGATCGACAAGGGCGACGCGTTCGTGTTCGGGTTCTCGAAGCTCGACGTGATGTTCGGTCGCACGACGCCGGCCGCCGTCCGGTTGGCCTACGGCGACATCGCGAAGCCCGGCGTGCGCGTGCTGCGGGAGACGATCACGGCGATCGACCCCGAGGCCCGCCGCGTGACCACCGACGCGGGCGTCCACGACGCCGACGTCCTCGTCGTCGCGCTCGGCGCCGACTACGACATGGACGCGACCCCCGGCCTCGCCGAGGGCGGGAACGAGTTCTACTCCGTGGCTGGGGCCGAGCGGCTGGCCACGATCCTCCCGACGTTCTCGAAGGGGCACGCGGTCATCGGCGTGTGCGGCGCGCAGTTCAAGTGCCCGCCGGCGCCGAGCGAGTGCGCGCTGCTGCTCCATGACGAACTGACCGCGCGCGGCGTCCGCGACGACTGCGAGATCTCGTTCGCCCTGCCGTTCGACACGCCGGTGCCGCCGTCGCCGGAGACCTCCGCCGCCCTGGTGGCGGAGTTCGCCGCGCGCGACATCACCCTCGTCGCCGGCCGCCGCGTGACCGCGATCGATCCGGCGCGAAACGTCGCCGTGCTCGACGACGGCGCCGAGTTACCGTTCGACCTGTTCCTCGGCGTGCCGAAGCACCGCGCCCCGGACGTCGTCATCGCCGGCGGCATGACCGAGGACGGCTACGTGCCGGTGGACTCGGCCACGCTCGAGACCCGCTTCCCCGGCGTCTATGCGGTCGGCGACGTCGCCACGGCGGGCGTGCCGAAGGCCGGCGTCTTCGCCGAGGGCGCCGCCCGCATCGTGGCGCAGACGCTGATCGCCGGCGCCCGAGGCGGTCCGGGGCCGGGGCCTCATCTCGGGCGCGGCACCTGCTACATCGAGTTCGGCCGAGATCGGGTCGCGAGCGTGGACATCGACTTCCTCTCCGGTCCCACGCGAACCGGCACCTTCAATCCGCCGTCCGCTGCGCTGGTCGCCCAGAAGCAGCACTTCGGCGCGAGCCGCCGCGCACGGTGGTTCGGCAAGGAGGAGGCGCGAGCCTGACGAGCCGCGCTCAGGACGGCTCGGCCAGGAGGGCGGCGACCGTGGTCGGCACGACGCCAGGTACGCCCGCATCCAGCACGTCCTCCCCGCTGAGGGCCCGCACCACGCCGTAGCTCTCGGCCCCTGGCTCCGTATGTTCCAGGACGATGTCGGCCGGGATATCGACGAGCCAGTAGCGGCTCACGCCGGCGCCGGCGTACATCCGCGACTTCGACCGGTCCTGGGCGTGCGAGGAGATGGCGACCTCGGCCACCAGCAACGCGGTCGATGGATGGCGGTCAGGGTCCTCGTGATCTGCGGCGAGCGCGACATCCGGCTCCGGCCTCCAACCCTCGGCCACGGCGAGCGGCATCTGGACGCGAAGCAGGTCCATGCGATGGGAACACAAACGCATGAGCTGCTGGATCACCCGCGCGTGACGTTCGCCCTGCGGGGTCATGTCGACCAGAAGGCCGTCGAGGAGCTCGACCCGCAGATCCTCCAGCGCACCGGCGTCGACCATGCGCCGGTACTCGGCGGAGGAGAGTCGGTGGACCTGCGGATCGATCGCCATGGAAAGGGGTGTGCTTTGCGGGGCTGGCGGGCCCAAACCGCCGACCCCGACACTACGCGGGATCGAGTCCATGGTACGCAGACGTGTTCGCGCGGAGGATCGCCTCGCGGACGGCCGTCTTCATCGCCCCATCGAAGCCAGCGAGCCTCCACCAGTTGGACAGCGCGCGCTGGAGCGCGAAGTCCAGGCGCAGGGGAACGAACCCGTCGCAAGGCGCGCGCTCATAGGCGCGTGGACCACTCGTCAGATAGAGATAACGGCGGGTCTCCCGGTGCCATTCGGCTGGGCATGGGGAACGCATGCCCACAGCCTGTCCTTGGGCCTGCGTCGGAACAAGACGCGATGGTTGCGCAGGCGCGCCATCGCGCACCGGGTCTCGTTCAGCCGCCCTACGGCACCCAGAACCGCACGACGAACCACTATCCGGTGCGGGCGGCCGGGTGGGGCGCGGTGCTGGACGCCGCCGCCACGGCCGTCCTCCCCGCCTCGGGCAGCAGCAGGACCGAGGCGACCAGGAATCCGAGGGCCCCGAGCGCGGTCGTCGCGTTCGCGAGATGGGCGGCGACGGGCTCGTTCGTGCTCGGCGCGACGAGCGCGGCGAGCGCGGAGATGCCGAAGAAGAGCGACCCGCCGAGGTTGAGCGCCACGATCCACCACGACAGCCTGCGGTCGCGGAAGCAGATCCACCGGTGGCAGACCTCGGCATAGGCCAACTTGGTCGAGAGCAGGAAGCAGATCGAGCCGAGGACGTCGGGTGTCCATACCCGCAGGTCGGATTGCTTCGTGGTCAACCCACGCTTCATCGCCTCGAACGTGCTGACGTTGAAGAACACGGTGCCGACGAGCTGGATCAGCGCCGAGAGCCAGTCGATGCGGCCCGGCTCCCACGAGACCGGCCGCGGGCGCCGACGAAGAGGTGGCCCGCCAGGTCGGCCGGTCGGGGCGTGCTCCACGTTCACGACCTCCCAGTACTGCAGATAGGCCGCGCCCGTGAAGAAGATCGATCCGACGAAGAATGTGACCCCGACCGCCGGCCGCGGCGAGGACGCCCACTGGGAGGCGAGCGCGGCGAGCACGAAGCACAGGGACCCGATCGCGAACAGCACGCCGATCCACCAGGCGAGCCGGTCGGGTCGCCACCCCACGCCGGTCCGCCCCGCGGCCGCCGCGGCCGGCGCCGCGCGACGCTTGCGATGGTCGCGCGACCGCCAGCGCACGAGCGTGCCGTCCGGGCGGCGCAGCACCTCCGAGGTGACGAACGGTCCCGGCCCCTCGGTGGCGACCCGCTCCCAGCCGTCGGGCAGGTCGAGGTAGCTCGACCCCGGCGCCGCCTCGCTCACCGCCCGGCGGCCATCCGCGCGAGGGCGCGCACCATCCCCCAATAGGTTTCCGGCTGGGCCGCCGAGGGCGACGCGCCGGGGTGGGCCGGCGCGACCCGCACCCGCAGGACGCCGGGCCGCATCCGGAAGCGCAGGGGCGGGTCGAAGACGAGCGCCTCGCCGTCGACACCCGCGGGCACCGGGGCCTCGGAGCGCACGTCGAAGCGCCGGGCCGTCCACTGCGTGAGACCGCGCGGAGGACGCACGGCGCCCTGGGCGGGCGTGCCGAAGACCGCGATGCCGAGCCGGCCCTCGTCCATCCGCGGTCGGGTGCCCGAGCCCACCGCACGACCGAGTCGGTATGCGTTGTTCGAGACCAAGACCGCGGCGCCGCTGCTCTGCTCCTCGCCGTCCGGGCCGGTCCAGCTCAGCGCCGCGTCGCCGGCCTCGGGGCCAAGCGCCGCCGGGATCGTGTCGAGGAGCGTGCGGAGCTTTGCGTCACGGTACTCGTCCTTCTGCACCGCCTCGGCGTAGAGCCCGAGCGACACGTTGTTGACGAACACCCGACCGTTGATCTCGGCGAGGTCGACGCGGCGCTCGCCGCCGTCGACGAACGCCTCCAGCGCGCCGACGACGTCGTCGCGGTCCACGCCGAGATCGAGGGCGAAGTGGTTCCGGGTCCCGGCCGGGATGCAGGCGTAGGGGAGGTCGAGCTCGGCGGCGACCGTCGCGACGATCGCCTGCGATCCGTCGCCGCCCGCCATCGCCAGGCCGTCGGCCCCGCGCGCCACGGCATCGCGCACGAGCTGCTCGAGGTCGTCGCCGAGCTTGAGCTGGATCGGCTCGATCCCACGCGCGCGGGCCTCGTCCTCGACCTTGAACTTCGTGGCCTTTCCGCCGCCGGACTTCGGGTTCCAGAACAGCACGGCGGATTTCGGCGGGGGCGCCGGCGGCAGGTGGACGTGGACGCTGAACGCGGTCCGGGTCGCGGCCAGGGCGGCGAGCAGTGCGCCGACCGCCAGCGCCTTGAGAACCAGTTCCCCACTGGACAGGAAGAGCGCGGCGCCTGCCACGAGCAGGATCACGCCCACCCCGACCGCGAGCCCGCGCGCCACCCCGCGCCGCAGCAGGCCGAACCACGCCACGGGCAGGGCGAGCAGCACGAAGACGAGGGTGAGCAGGCCGCGCGGGAAGTTGGCGGCGGCGGCGGCGACGCCGAGCACGATCGCGGCCAACGCGAGCACAAACGCGGCGATCGCCGCGAGCCGGCGGTTGGTCATAGGCGGGAGCTTCGCGCAACGGCGCGGCGCGTGCCTCGTCCACTTCGGATGATCGAAGCCGGCTCGCGCCGCGCTCGCGCCCCGCTCACTCGACCGGCGCGGCCTCGATGCGACCGTCCGCTACCGCGGCCTGCATCGCGGCGTAGTCGCGCTCGTTCTGGTCCGCGTAGGCGTCGGAGAACTCGGCGATCGCCCGGTCGAAGGCATCGCCGCCGCCGAGGTAGGCGGCGATGGCCACGCGGTCGCCGGAGCGCGCGTGGGCGCGAGCCAGCGTCCACCCGCAGATCTTCACGTAGGTCTCCAGACCATCGGCGCTCATCGTGTCGACGTCGGCCGACCCCTTGCCGTCCCACAGCTGGCGGACGTAGAAGTCGCGCGATTCCCCGTCGAGCCCGGTGACCCGGTCCCAGCCGAGGAAGATGTCGCCGGAGGCCTGCATGAGCCGCTGGCCCGCCACCACGCGCTCTCCGTGGTTGCGATGGCGGCCGCGGCCGACGTAGGGCTCGAGCACCGAGGCCTGCGCCTCCTTGGCCTGGAGCACGAGGGGGTCCTGCTCGTCGCGGCCTTCGAGCAGGACGACCCACGCGCGCGTGCCGACGCTGCCCACCCCGACGACCTTGCGCGCCATGTGGACGTAGCGGTAGGTCTCGAGCAGGTGGCGGCGGTCGGCCGCGACGCTGCGCTGGTAGGAGCGCAGGAGTTTGCGGATCTGGTCCTCGATCTCCTGCCCGCCGAGGGCGCCGGCGAGGTCCTCGATCGGCACGATCAGCGGGGCATCGCTGACGAAGCGCAGCCGGCCGTCGACGCGCTCGGTGAGCTTCGCGATCGCCCGGCGGCTGTCCTTCAGCTTGGCCTTGGCCAGGTTGCGCTGGGCCGCCTTGCGCTGGGCGCCGCCCACCGATCCCGCGAGCCGCTCGAACAGCGACTCGATGTCGAGCCGCGCGTACCAGACGCCGAGGTTCGTCATCCCGGCGAACCGGCGCATCGCCTCGCGGTACTCGCGCACCGACGCGGCGACGATCGCGCGTCGCACACCGCGCCCCAGCCCGAGGTCCCGGCCGGCGACCTCGATGCTCGCCGCCAACCGCTTGACGTCCCACTCCCAGGGGCCCGGCGTCGTCTCGTCGAAGTCGTTGACGTCGAACACGAGCCGGCGGTCGGGGGCCGCGAAGCCGCCGAAGTTCGAGAGGTGGGCATCCCCGCAGGCCTGGACGCGCAGCCCGGTGTCGGGTGTTCCGGCGAGGTCGGCGGCCATGATCGCCGCCGCCCCGCGGTAGAAGGTGAACGGCGAGACCAGCATCCGCCCGTGGCGGATCGGGACGAGCTCGGGCACGCGCGTCGCGTCCTGCCCGGTGAGGATCGCGACGACGTCGCGCCCGTCGTTGGCGGCCTCCCAACTCGCGTGCGCGGAGCGCGGGGTGTCCTTCCGCTGCGCCTTCCCGAGCGCCGCCCGCTCGGCGACGCTCGGGGGAGAGACCGCCGTCGCCGCCATCAGCCGGCGTCGGC
This sequence comes from Solirubrobacterales bacterium, assembly GCA_038251325.1. Taxonomy (GTDB): domain Bacteria; phylum Actinomycetota; class Thermoleophilia; order Solirubrobacterales; family Solirubrobacteraceae; genus JBBSBL01. The sequence goes on from JBBSBL010000001.1 coordinate 111,122, forward strand.
GAAGTCGGCGCCCAGCTCGACGAGGTCCGCGGGGTGCAGCCAGGCCTCGGCCAGCATCGCGCCGCCGGCGCTGCGGATCGAGTCTCGCAAGGGGATCGCCCAGCGGTGCTCGATGATCGCCACCGCCGCGCTCGTCCCGGGTGGGATCGTGTCGGCGACGTACCAGACGTCGTCACTCAGCGGGGTGACGCCGTCCGCGCCGGCCTCGGCGCCCGCGAGCGCACCCGCCTCCGCGCCCTCCTCGCCGTCCGCGCCAAGCCCGATCAGGGCGCCGGCGATCGCGCCGAGCTGGGTGGACTCGTCGGTCGAGAGATCGCTCGTCTCGATCGCGGCCACGTCGCCGGCCTCGTCCTTGGTGACGAAGATCATGTCCACGAGGCGGATCGTGCCCGCCTCGCGCAGCTGCTCGAGCACCGGCGCGACCTCGCCCGTAGGCGGGCCGTCGAAGCCGACGACGAGGATCTGCATGGGTCCGAACTCGGGCATGGTCACTCCCCCGCCAGGATCTTCTGCTTCTGGGCGTCGAACTCGGCCTGCGTGAGCACGCCGGAGTCGAGCAGCCCCTTGAGCTGCGTGAGCGCCCCGACCTGGTCGGCCGCGCTCGCTGGCCCGGCGGCCGGCGCGGGGGCCGCCGCCGGCGCCGCGGCGGCCGGGGGCGCCTGCTGCTGCTGGAGCTCGGCGATCTGCTCGTTCTGCGTCGCCTCCTGCTCGTGGCCGCGCTCCATGCGCTTGCCGGCCATGTAGCCGGCCCCGCCCACCATGGCCGCCCGCATCAGCGGGCGGCGTCCGAAGAGTGGCATCGTCGTCTCGCCTCCGTCGTGGTTTCCGTTTTGTCAGCCTACGCGGCCCCGCGCAGAGCGTCCTGGACCCTGGCCTCCGCGTTCGTCGATAGTGACGACTTCAGGACCGTGCCGCCGTAGTGGCTCAGGGCCTCCGGGAGCCTGTCGGACTTCAGCGCCTCGACCACCAGGACGAGCGCCGAGGTGCCGGGCTGGAGCAGCTCCCGCACGTGTTCTCGGAACGACTCGTCGAGCCCGGCCCCGACGGGATCGTGACTCGTGTCGACGCGGACGCCGCCCTCCTTGTCGCACACGAGCGTGGCGATCGCGTCGGGCTCGGGGACGAGATCGCCGGTGAGCTCGCGCGCCGCCTCGGCGGCCTTCGCCGCCGTGGTCTCCTCCGGGTAACCGATGGCGATCAGGTCGGACATCCCTCTGCTGCTCCAACGATCGGCGGCCTGGACGACACCCATTCAACGGCGCACGACGGCGAGTCGCATCCTCCGATGCGGATGATCCGGGAGCGGTCGCGGACCTCGAGAGTCAGCACGACTACGCTCCTGCGCATGCCAACTCGTGCCCTCCGATCCGCGGAGGAACTCGCTTCGATCGATCCGATCGAAGCCTCGCCTCCGGACTGGCCGCTCGACGCGCGGTTGGAGCCGCCGCCCGGCCGTCCCGGTCTGGTCGTCCGCCCGCGCCTGGCCCGGCGCCTCGCGGCGTGGTCGGAGGTGCCGGTCGTCGCCCTCTGCGCCCCGGCGGGGTACGGCAAGACGACGCTGCTGAGCCACTGGGCCGACGCGGATGCCCGGGCGGTCTCCTGGATCGCCGTCACGCCGAGCGACGACGATCCCGTCAGCCTGATTCGCGACGTCGGGGCGGCCCTCGACCGGACCGAGCCGATCGGGCGCCCGCTGCTCGATGCGCTCCTGGGCGGCGAGGCAGCCGTAGTACCGCGCGCTCTCCCGCGCCTCGCACGCGCCCTCCAGTGTCGCGAGCGCCCGGTGCTGCTCGTCCTCGACGGCGTCGAAGTGGTCGCCTCCCGCGCCGCGCTCGACGTGCTGCGCGTGCTGATCGACCACGTGCCGCCCGGCTCGCAGCTCGCGCTCGGGACGCGCGGGAGGCTCGGGCTGCCGACGGCGCGCCTCGAGGCGACCGGGCGCTTCGCGGCGCTCGAGGCGGCCGACCTGCGGGCCGACCCGCCCGAGGTGGCGGAGATGCTGCGGGGCTGCGGCGCACCGTCCGATCCCGAGGTTGCGCAAGCCGTACATCGGCGGACCGACGGCTGGCCGGCCGCGGTGTACCTCGCCGGACTCGCCCTTCGGGAACAGCCGGAGGCGCCGCTCGACGAGCTCCTCTCCGGTGACGAGCGGACCCTCGCCGACTACTTCCACGAGGAGGTGATCTCGCAGGCGCGTCGTGGTGACGCGACCTTCCTGCGGCGGGCGTCGATCCTGGAGCCCGTGGACCCTGCGGCGTGTGACGCGGTGCTGCAGCGAGCCGACTCGGCGCGCGTGTTGAGGCGTCTCGCGGGCGCGAACCTGTTCGTGGCGCCGGTCGACCGTAAGGCGAGCGAGTACCGGATCCACCCGCTGTTCTCCGAGGCCCTGCGCTCGGAGCTCCGGCGTGAGGAACCGGAGCTGGAGGCCGACCTGCACCGCCGGGCGGGCAACTGGCACCTGGCCCACGGCGACCCGGAGGCCGCGATCGGCCACGCGCTGGAGGCCGGTGAGGTCGGGAGAGCATGCGAGGTGGTTTGGCGTCACATGCCCACCTACGAGGGGCAGGGCCGCTCGGGGACGCTCGGCCGCTGGCTCGATCAGTTCCGTCCGGAGGATGTCGAGTCACATCCCGCCTTGGCGCTCACCGCCGCCTGGTGCCGGCTCGATGCCGGCGACGGCGACGGGGCGCGCGACTGGCTGACGGTCGCCGAACGCGGCCCCGCCGACGCCGCGCTGCCCGACGGCGCTCCGGTCGCGGCACTCGTCGAGATGACCCACGCGGCGATCGGCGGAGAGGGGATAGCCGGGCTCGTGCGGCGCGCGGCTCGCGCCCGGGAACTCGACCGCGAGGATCGGCTGTGGACCGGGCTCTGCCGCTTCATGGAGGGGGCCGGTCAGCACCTGCTGGGCGAGCGGGAGGCGGCGCGCGCCACCCTCGCAGACGCCGAGCGGCGGACGGGCGCGACGATGGCCTCGCCCAACGCCCTGTCGTTGGCGCAGCTGGCCCTGCTGGCCGCCGAGGACGACGACTGGGACGAGGCGGAGAAGCTGATCTCGCGCGCCCGTCTGCGCCAGCGGCGCCACGGGCTGCGGGACTACGCGACGCAGGCCAACGTCTTCGCGGCCTCGGCGCTCGTTGCGGCGCAGCGCTCACAGATCTCCGTCGCGGAGCACGACGCGCGGCATGCGGCCGGCCTGCTCGCCCTGCACCGCCACTTCGCACCCTGGGCCGCCGCGCAGGCTGCCGTGGTGCTCGCACGGACGCACATCCGGCTCGGCGACTTCGCGGCCGCCCGCGCGCTCGCCAGCGACGCTCAGCGGGGGCTTCGCGCCGTGCCCGACGCGGTCGTGCTGCGGGAGTACCTCGACGACACCTGGCGGCGCGTACAGGCCGTTGACCTCGCGCTTCACCCGGGTCCTTCCTCGCTCACCACCGCCGAGCGGCGCATCCTCCAGCACCTCCCGACCCACCTGAGCTTCCGCGAGATCGCCGAACGGCTCAACGTCTCCCAGACCACCGTCAAGACCCAGGCGCTCGCCGTCTACCGCAAGCTCGACGTGACCTCACGCTCCGAGGCGGTCCTGCGCGCGCAGGAGCTGGGGCTGCTCGACGCTTGAGTCCCGCGCGCGAAGGCGCACGCGGACTTTCATCCGGTTGGGAGGATGCGCGCGCCCCGAGGCGAATCTAGCGTCTGATCGCGAGGCGCCGGGAGCCGGCGCCCGTCAATCGAGACACCAAGGGGTGGTGGCTGTGAGCGCAGGAACCGACCGGATCCAGGTCGACGAGGAGCAGAGCTCGTCGGGCTGGATGACCTTCGCCGGCGTGATCATCATGATCGCCGCCGTCCTCAACATCATCGGCGGCATTTCCGCCATCGGCGACTCGAAGTTCTGGATCGCCGACACGAAGTTCGTCATCAGCGACCTGCACGGCTACGGCTGGTCGCTGCTGATCATCGGCGTCATCGAGCTGTTCGTCGCCTTCGGCATCTGGAGCGGCGCCCAGTGGGCCCGGTGGACCGGCGTGTTCATCGTGAGCCTCAACCTGATCAGCCACATGCTCTTCCTCAACGCCAACGCGACGTGGTCGTTCCTCGCTGCGCTCCTCGACATCCTCGTGATCTACGGCCTCGCCGCGCACGGCGGCCGCGGTCAGGCGCGGGTGGACTGAGGCCGGCAGGCAGGACGGTCGAGTCGCGCGCAGCAACTCGACCGTCCTCGTCTGCCTGGTGCGTGGGCGCAGCGGGCGGCGCGTGGGGCTTCTGCGGCGGCGGGTCAGGCCGATGCAGCGCGGGTGCGGTCGCCGACCATGTAGGCCACGATCAGCGCAGCCGGGAAGAAGAACAGGCTGAAGATGAAGTACCCGAAGAAGCTGTGTCCCTTGCGGCCCGCGACGCGGGCCGGCCAGAAGGCGATCGCGATCCAGATGAACGCGATGATGAGCCATGTGACTGTCGAGACGGCGAGAACGACCGGGGGCATCGAACCAGCTCCAATCAAGGACGACATCGTGGTGGGAGGGATGCTCGCCAGCGGCCGCCAAGCGGCTAGCGCGTCGGCTCTGCGACTTCGAGCTCGGCTTCGACGACGAGCCCGGGGCCGCAGAGACGATAAGGAGGCTCGTGCACTCGCGCATCCTCCGAATCGGTTGATACCCCGCACCGGCCTTCGGCGACCTCACATCGGCGGCGATCGGCGTGTGAGCCACCCCAAGCCGCCGAACCCGGGCGCGGCGATCAACGGGATGATGCGCGCGTGAAGAAGTGGCTCCCCATCCTCGTCGTCGCCGCCGCCCAGTTCGTGATGGTGCTCGACACCACCGTCATGAACGTGGCGATCTCCGACGTCGTCGCGGACCTCGACACGTCCGTCTCGCAGGTCCAGCTCGCCATCACGCTCTACACGTTGGTCATGGCGGCGCTCATGCTGGTCGGCGGGAAGCTCGGGGACATCATCGGGCGCCGCCGGGCGTTCACGATCGGTCTGATCATCTACGGGGCCGGCTCGCTGACCACCGCGCTGAGCCCGAACATCACCGTGCTGATCATCGGCTGGTCGGGGCTCGAGGGGATCGGTGCCGCGCTCGTGATCCCGGCCATCGCCTCGCTCACCGCGCGCAACTACAGCGGGCGCGACCGCGCGCTGGCCTACGCCCTGATCGGGGCGATGGCCGCGGTCGGGGTGGCGGCCGGCCCGCTGATCGGCGGCTTCGTGACCCAGCAGGCCTCGTGGCGCTACGTGTTCGTCGGCGAGGTCGTCGTCATCGCCGCGATCCTGCTGTCGGTCCGCGTCGTGGCCGACGTTCCCCGGGCCGCGCACCCGCCGCGGCTGGACGTCGTCGGCGGCGCGCTCTCGGCCGCCGGCATGGCGCTGATCGTCTTCGGCGTCCTGCGCATCCCGCAGTGGGGGCTCGTGCGGCCGAAGGGGGCGATGACCATCGCCGGCACCGAGATCACGCCGTTCGGCTTCTCGGTCGTGCCGTTCCTGATCCTCGCCGGCGCGGTCCTGCTTGCGCTCTTCGCGCGCTGGATCGTCCGGCAGGCGCGCCTCGGCCGCGAGCCGCTGTTGCGTCCCGACCTGTTCGCCGTGCGTCAGCTCCGGGCGGGGCTGTCGATGCTCGGCGCCCAGCAGCTGATCCTGAATGGCATCTTCTTCGTGCTGCCGCTCTACCTCCAAGTCGTGCTGGGGAAGAACGCGCTGGAGACCGGCATCGCGATCCTCCCCATCTCGGTCACGATGCTCCCCGCCGCCCTGCTCGGCCCGCGGCTCGCCACGCGGCTCTCCCCACGTCGGGTCGTGCAGCTCGGACTGATCGCGATGTTCGGCTCGGCGATCGGGCTGGTCTCCACGATCGACTACGAGCTCAACGGGACCGGCTTCGCGATCTCCCTGGCACTGTTCGGCGTCGGGATCGGGCTGCTCGCCTCCCAGCTCGGCAACGTGATCATGTCCTCGGTGGACGGGTCGCGGGCCAGCGAGGCGGGCGGGCTCCAGGGCACCGCGCAGAACCTCGGCGCCTCGCTCGGCACGGCGCTCATCGGCGCGATCCTGCTCACCGGGCTCGCGAACGCGACCGCCGACGAGATCGGCAAGCGCTCCGACGTGCCCCCCTCGGTCCAGCAGCAGGTCGTGGCCGCCACGACGCAGGGCATCGAGTTCGTCCCGCCGGCGCAGGTCGAGCAGATCGCGGCGAAGAACGGGATCCCGCCCGACCAGGCCAAGGCCGTCGCCGGCGCCTACGCCGATGCGCAGCTCTTCGCGCTCAAGGCGGCCCTGCTCGGCGCCGCGCTCTTCGTGCTCGTCGGGTTCCTCTTCACGCGACGGCTGCCGAGCGTGCCGCTCGGCGAGAGCGCCGCCTCCGAGCGCGGCCCGCCGGCCGAGCCCATGCCGGCCGGGGCGACGTAGCGCCCGGCGTCATCCGTTCTGGACGATGACGCCGTCCCCGGCATGCGATGGACTGGCGCCATGTCCACCGAGACGCCCTCGCCCCCGTCCTCCCCCACCGCGCCGGGCGAACGCCCGCCCGCCGGCCGTGTCCTCCCCACGATCTGCGTGGCGCTCGCCACGCTGCTGCTCCTCGTCGGCTCGTTCGCGGTGTGGGCGAACCGCCAGCTGCTGAACACCGACAACTGGGTCTCCACGAGCAAGCAGCTGCTCCGGAACAAGGACGTCCAGGCCGCGCTCGGCCCCTACCTGGTGAACGAGCTCTTCAAGCAGGTCAACGTCGAGGCCCAGCTCCAGACCACGCTGCCCGATCCGCTGAAGCCGCTCGCCGGCCCGGCGGCCGGCGGCGTGCGCCAGCTCGCGGAGCAGGCCTCGGTGAAGCTGCTCGCCGCGCCACAGGTCGACACCGTATGGGCTGACGCGAACCGCGCCGCGCACAAGTCGCTCCTCAAGATCCTCGACGGCGGAGGCGGCAACGTGGCGACCGCCAACGGGGAGGTCACGCTCAACCTCCGCTCGCTGGTGGGCCAGATCGCATCGCAGGTCGGCCTGCCCGCGAGCCTGGCGGGCAAGATCCCGGCCAGCGCGGCGCAACTCACCGTCCTGCGCTCCAACCAGCTCAAGGCGGCTCAGGACGGGGCACAGGCGCTCAAGGACCTGGCGATCGTGCTCACGATCCTCGTCATCGGCCTCTATGTGCTGGCGATGGTCCTGGCGCGCGGACGGCGACGACGGACGCTCATGGCGATCGGCGGCGGCTTCCTCGCGGTCGGGATCCTGGTGCTCGTCGCCCGCTCGCTCGCCGGCAAGGCCGTGGTGGACGACCTCGCGACCTCGCAGTCGGCGGTGCCCGCCGCGAACGCCACCTGGTCGATCGCCACGGAGTTGGTGCGGCAGATCGGCACATCGGAGATCTTCTTCGGACTCGTCGTGCTGCTCGCGGGGTGGCTCGCCGGGCCGACGCGGCCGGCGCTCGCGTTCCGGCGCTTCGCGGCGCCCTCCCTCCGCGACCAGCCGGTCCCCGTCTACCTGGGCGCCTTCGTCCTCGCGCTCGTGATCGTCGCCTGGCACCCGCTCGACTTCGCCCGGGTCACGCTGACGGCGATCCTGTTCATCGTGCTCGCCGTCGCGGCGGTCGCCGCGCTGCGCCATCAGACGATGCGGGAGTTCCCCGCTCCCCACGCCGAGGGCTCGACGACCGGAGACGCCGATGGGCCTGCTGCGCCGGCGTGACGACGGCGCCTCCGGGCGCCGGTTCCAGATGCGGGAGAAGCTCCTCTCGATCGGCGACGACTTCTGGATCGAGGACGAGCAGGGCGCCCGCGCGTTCAAGGTGAACGGCAAGGCCGCCCGCGTGCGTCAGACCTTCGTCCTCGAGGACCCGGACGGCGGCGAGGTCGCGCGCATCAAGGAGCACCGGCTAACGGTCCGCGACACGATGGCCATCGAGCGCGGCGACGAGACGCTGGCCACGGTCCACAAGGCGGTCGTCGGGATCCGCGACCGCTTCGCGATCGGCGTCGCGCACGGTGAGGATCTCTCGGCGAAGGGCAACGTGGTCGACCACGAGTACGAGGTCAAGCGCGGCGGCGACCTCGTCGCCAGCGTCTCGAAGCGCTGGTTCCGCGTCCGCGACAGCTACGGCATCGAGATCGCCGCCGGCGAGGACGAGGCGCTGCTGCTTGCCGTCGTCGTGGCGATCGAGTCGATGGCGGGCGACTGAGCGGCGCCCGGCCGCCGCCGGCGGCGGCCGCCCACCTAGGAGTGACTGATCCCGCGCACGACCAGGAACGCCCCCAGCACGCCGGAAAGCACCATCGCGATCGTTCGGCCGTTGCGGGAGAACCAGGCGTTGGTCCGGGTCACGAGCCGCTCGGTGGCCTCCGGCGCGACGAGCAGCCCGACGAACGGGATCTCGGCCATCACGAACATGATCGCGTTGAAGGCGAGGATCAGCCCGATCGCCGCGCCGGTCGAGTGGTGACCGGCGGCGATGTCCTTGAGGCCGATGAGGTAGGCGGCGCCGGGCAGGTTGATGGCCAGGGCGGCGAAGAACACGATCGGGGCCGACCCGCCCGCGAGCAGGCGCTGGGACCAGGGCTCCTTCTCCTCGTCCTTCGGCTTGGGCGGGTGCTTGGCCTCGCGGCGCGCGGCGCGGCGCGCGCGCAGGCGCTCGTCGGAGCGCGTGGCCAGGGCGACGGCCAGGATCAGGGCGAGGCCGCCGATCGCCAGGTCGGCGCTCCAGCTCAGCGTCGAGGAGGAGCCGTGCTTGTCGAGCGCCCCCTGGGCCCCGAAGACCAGGGCGCAGCCGAGCCCGATGCTGATCGTCAGCCCGCCGGCGAGATAGGCCCCGACCAGGACGACCCGCCGCGGCTGGTTGAGCAGGATGACGACGGCGGCGATGAGCGTCGGGTAGAGCGCGGCCTCGAGGGCGAGCAGGAGGAGTTGCCAGTCCACGACCGCGGACCCTAGCCGCAGCCGCCGAGACACTCCTCATCCCAACGGGAGGATGCGCGACGCCTGCCGTTCGGGTTTGATGTGACGCGTGGCCGAGTCTCCGTCCAGCGCGCTCATCGTCGGCGGCGGGTTCGCCGGGGTCGCCTGCGCGAAGGAGCTCGCCGAGCACGACGTCGCGGTCACCCTGATCGATCGCCACAACTACCATCAGTTCCAGCCGCTGCTCTACCAGATCGCCACCGCGCAGGTGGGCGTCCAGGACGTGGCTCGTCCACTTCGTGGCGTGTTCCGCAAGGACCCGGGCGTCGAGGTGAAGCGCGCCGTCGTCGCGTCGGTCGACCCCGCGGCACGCAGCGTCGAGACGGAGGACGGCCTGACCTTCGCCGCCGACCACCTCCTGCTGGCCGCCGGGGCCCAGCCGAACTTCTTCGACACGCCGGGCGCCGCCGAGCACGCCTTCCCGCTCTACTCGCTCGAGCAGGCCGAGCGGCTGCGATCGCGCGTGCTCGCGCTGCTCGAGGACACCGACCGGCGCCCGGAGCGCGTCGCGCAGGGCGCGCTGAACTTCGTCGTGGTGGGCGCCGGCGCGACCGGCGTGGAGGTCGCCGGGGCGCTCGCCGACGCCACCCGCGAGGTGCTCGCGGCCGTCTTCCCCGGCATCCCGGCCGGCTCGGTGCAGGTCACGATCGTCGATCACGGCGACACCGTGCTGAACGGCTTCTCCGCCGAAGCCCACGACTACGCGGCGCGGAAGCTCACCGAGGACCTCGGGGTGGACATCCGCCTCGGCCTCGGGGTCGCGGAGGTCACCGACGCGGCGGCGATCCTGAGCGACGGCACCACGATCCCGACCCGCACGGTCATCTGGGCCGGTGGGCTGAAGGCGGCCGGCGTCATCGCTCAGGCCGGGTTGCCCCAGGGCCGCGGCGGTCGCATCGACGTGCAACCCGACCTCACGGTCAAGGGCTTCCCAGGGCTCTACGCGGCGGGCGACGCGGCCAACGTGCCGGCGGCCGACGGCGGGCCGCTCCCGCAGCTCGGCTCGGTCGCCCAGCAGTCCGGGAAATGGGCGGCGAAGAACATCCTCGCGGACATCGCGGGCGAGGAGCGCACGCCGTTCCACTACCGCGACAAGGGCATCATGGCCATGATCGGCCGCAACGCGGCGGTCGCCGAGGTCGGCAAGCGCCGCCACGAGGTCGACGGCCCGATCGCCTTCGCCGCTTGGCTCGGCGTCCACGCCGCGCTGCTCTCCGGGACGCGGGACAAGGTCGACGCGTTCGTCGAGTGGGGGTGGGACTACTTCAGCCATTCGCGCGCCGAGGCGGTGATCGACCGTCCCGACGCGACCGCGATCGACTGGGGCGACGACGACGACGACGAGGTCGCTGAGGTCGGAACGCCCTGATATGAACCCTCGGGCATGAGCGGCGCTCTGCACCTCGCCAGCGACGTCCTCGAGATCTCGCGCTGGCAGTTCGCGCTCACCACGCTCTACCACTTCCTCTTCGTGCCGCTCACGCTGGGCCTCGTCCCGCTCGTCGCGGTCATGCAGACGCAGTGGTACCGCACGGGCGACGAGGCCTGGCTGCGCCTCACCCGCTTCTTCGGCACGCTGTTCGTGATCAACTTCGCGATCGGCGCCGCCACCGGCCTGGTGCAGGAGTTCCAGTTCGGGATGAACTGGTCGACGTTCTCGAAGTTCGTCGGGGACGTGTTCGGCGCGCCGCTCGCGATGGAGGGGCTCGCCGCCTTCTTCCTCGAGTCGACGTTCATCGGCCTGTGGATCTTCGGCTGGGGGCGGCTGAGCCCGAAGCTCCACCTCGCGACGATCTGGCTCGTAGTGGCGGGAACGTGGCTGTCCTCGACCTTCATCCTCGTCGCCAACTCCTGGATGCAGCGCCCGGTCGGCTACAAGGTCAACCCCGCCACCGGGCGTTCGGAGCTGACGAGCATCGGCGACCTGTTCGGCAACGTGTGGGCGTGGTGGGCCGTCGGCCACACCCTGCTCGCCGCGCTCATGACCGGGAGCTTCTTCGTGCTCGGCGTCGCGGCCTGGCAGCTGCGACGGGGACGCAACGTGGAGGTGTTCAAGCGTGCGGCGCGACTCGCCCTCGTCGTCGCGCTGCCGATCACGGCGGTGAACCTCGCCGTCGGCAGCGAGTTCGGCGTGACGGTGACCGACTACCAGCCGATGAAGATCGCCTCCGCCGAGGCGCTCTGGAACACCGAGCAGCCGGCCGGCTTCTCGCTGTTCCAGATCGGCGGCTTCTCGGCGAGCAACCCGAAGCCCGACTTCGACATCCAGATCCCCAAGCTCCTCTCCTTCCTCGCCACGAACTCCTTCGACGGCAAGGTGGAGGGCCTCAACCAGGTCCAGGCGGATGAGCAGGCGCGCTACGGGCCGGGGAACTACATCCCGGACGTGCGCATCACCTACTGGTCGATCCGCGTCATGGCCTACGTCGGGTCGCTCGCCTTCCTGCTCGCCGCCGTCGGCGCGTGGCTCTACCGCAAGGGCCGGCTCGTGACGAGCCGGCGATTCCTGGGTTGCGCCGTCGCCGGCATCGCGCTGCCCTTCATCTCGAACCTGGCGGGCTGGCTCTTCACCGAGGCGGGGCGCCAGCCGTGGGTGGTGCAGGGCCTGCTGAAGACGAAGGACGCCGTGTCGCCGAGCGTCACCACCGCGGAGGCGATCTTCGCCCTCAGCGTGTTCATGCTGCTCTACACCGGGCTCGGGGTCGCCGACTTCTGGCTCATGCGCCGCTACGCGCGGCGCGAGCTTCCGGAGATCGAGCCCGAGGCGGCGGAGAAGCCCCCGGCCCTCACGTACTGATGTCGCTCGCGGACTTCTGGTTCTTCCTCATCGCGGTCCTGTGGATCGGTTATCTCGTCTTGGAGGGCTTCGACTTCGGGGTGGGCATGCTCCTGCCGGTGCTCGGTCGCGACGAGCCCGACCGCGACACGATGCTCGGCGCCATCGGCCCGGTGTGGGACGGCAACGAGGTGTGGTTGCTCGTGGCCGGCGGGGCGACCTTCGCCGCCTTCCCCGTGTGGTACGCCACGCTCTTCTCGGGCGCCTTCCTGTGGCTCGTGCTCGCCCTGCTCGCGCTCATCGTCCGGGTGGTCTCGTTCGAGTGGGGCGGCAAGAGCGAGAACCCGCGCTGGCGATCGCTCTGGCAGTGGGCCAACACCGGGGGCAGCCTCGTCGCGCCGCTGCTCTGGGGGATCACGCTGTCCTCGCTCCTGAACGGCGTCCCGATCAACGGGAAGCAGGACTTCAGCGGCGACCCGCTCGACTTCCTCAGCGGGTACACGGTGCTCGGCGGCGTGACGCTCGTCGCCCTATGCGTGCTGCACGGGACGGTCTTCCTCACGCTGAAGACGAGCGGCGATCTCCACACTCGGGCGTGCCGCCTCGCCCCCCGTGTAGCCCCCGCCGCCGCGCTGCTCGCCGTCGCCTTCGTCGCCTGGACCGCGGCGAAGTCCGTCGACGTGAACGGGCGCGACCTGCTGCCCTCGATCGTCCCGGCGGCGCTCGCGGCGCTGGCCGCGCTCGCCGCCGCCCTGCTCGTCCGAACCGACCGGGAGGGGCCCGCGTTCGGCGCGACGGCGGCCACGATCGGCCTCTTCGTCCTGACGATCTTCGTCGCGCTCTTCCCGCGCGTGATGGTGTCGAGCACCGACTTCGCCAACAGCCTCACGGTCGCCAACGCCTCGTCGGCCGACTACACGCTCACGGTGATGACCGTGGTCGCGGGCGTGCTCACCCCCGTGGTGATCGCCTACCAGGCGTGGAGCTACTGGGTCTTCCGCGCGCGGCTCACCCGCGAGGAGCCCGCGGCCGACGGCGGCTGAGCGCGGGCTGGGCGGCCCCGAGCGACCGTGGCCGATGCCGTAGCCCCGATCGTGGTCGTCATGGGCGTCGCCGGGTCCGGCAAGACGACCGTCGGCCGGGGTCTCGCGGACGCCCTGGGCCTGCCCTTCCTCGACGCCGACGACTTCCATGACGCCGTGAGCCTCGCGCTGATGCGCGCGGGGAAGCCGCTAGGCGACGCGCAGCGCGAGCCGTGGCTCGACCGGCTGGCCGGCGAGCTGCGGGGACGGCGTGCGGCGCACACGGGCGCCGTGCTGGCCTGCTCCGCGCTGACCGACGTCTACCGCCGGCGGCTCACGGCCGGGCTCGGCGGGGTCTCGTTCGTCCTCCTGACCGGCGCGCCCGAGCTCATCGGTCGCCGCCTCGCCGCGCGCACCGGGCATTTCGCCGGGGCGACGCTGCTGCCCTCCCAGCTCGCGACGCTCGAGGCGCCGAGCGACGCGGTCGTGGTCGACGTGGCCCCGCCTGTCGCCAAGGTGATCGGGTCGGCGCTCGCGGGACTCGCCGATCGCGGCGTCACCGCCCCGGGCGACGCAGCGTGATCCCTCAGGCCCGCGCGCCGCGGCTCGTTCACGCACCGTCCTCCCGATCGGACGATGCGCGAGGGCCGGGGATGCGATTGGATGCCGCCTCGTGACCGCCACCGGACAGCCCGTCCCGTCGCCGCCCGATCCGGGGACGGGCGCCTCGCCGTTCCCGCCGATCGCGAGCTACGGGTTCATCTCGAACTGCCACACCGGTGCGCTGGTCGCGCCCGACGGCGCGATCGACTGGCTCTGCATCCCGCGCTTCGACGCCCCGAGCGTGTTCGGCGCGCTGCTCGACCGGGAGGCCGGCACCTTTCGGCTCGGTCCCTTCGGGGTCAGCGTGCCGAGCGCGCGCGCCTACGAGGCGGGCACCAACGTCCTCGTCGCCACATGGATGACGCCGAGCGGATGGCTCGAGGTCCGCGACGCCCTGACCATGGGCCCGTCGGTCGGCGAGGACACGGTCACGCCCCATACCCGCCCGCCGGCCGACTACGACGGTGAGCACGTGCTCGTCCGCACCTTGCGCTGCCTCTCCGGCGAGGTCGAGATCGAGCTCATCTGCGAGCCGGCGTTCGACTACGGCCGCCAGGCCGCGGAGTGGACGCTCGTCGAGGGGACGCGCGGCGCCGCCGACGCCCGCGGCGGCGAGGAGGCCTTCCGCCTGCAGACCGACCTCGCCCTCGGCATCGAGGGCAACCGGGTCCGCGCCCGCCACACGCTGCAGCACGGCGAGGAGGCGTTCTGCTCGCTCTCCTGGGCGCCCGACTTCGCGGGGCCGGCCGACGCCGCCGAGGCCCGCGAGCGGATGGACCTCACGGCGCGCTACTGGCGCCGCTGGCTGCGCGGGGCGCGGTTCCTCCCCGACCATCCGTGGCGCGAGGCCATCCAGCGCTCCGTGCTGGCCGTCAAGGGCCTGACCTACATGCCCACCGGGTCACTGGTGGCGGCGTTGACCACGTCCCTGCCGGAGACGCCGGGCGGCGAGCGCAACTGGGACTACCGCTACACCTGGATGCGCGACGCGACGTTCACCCTGCGCGCGCTCCACCTCCTCGGCCTCGACTGGGAGGCGGACGACTTCATGCAGTTCGTCGCCGATCTCGAGGCCAACGACGACGGCTCGCTGCAGATCATGTACGGGATCGACGGCCGGCGCGACCTCTCCGAGAGCACGCTGGACCACCTCTCCGGCTACGAGGGGGCGCATCCGGTCCGGGTCGGCAACGGTGCCTTCGACCAGCGCCAGAACGACGTGTTCGGCGCGGTGCTCGACTCGATCCTGATCCACACCCAGCACAGCCGCCGGCTGCCCGAGCGGCTCTGGCCGATCGTCGGCACCCAGGCGGCGGGGGCGCTCGCCGTCTGGAAGCAGCCCGACCAGGGGATCTGGGAGGCGCGCGGCGAGCCGCAGCACTACGTCTCCTCCAAGCTCATGTGTTGGGTTGCGCTCGACCGCGCGTCGAAGCTCGCGGAGCTGCGCGGCGCGCCGGAGAACCGCGACACCTGGCGCGCGGCCGCCGAGGAGATCCACGCCGACATCCTCGCCCACGGCGTGCGCAAGGACGGCGCGCTCGTCCAGCACTACGACACCGACGCGCTCGACGCCTCGACGCTGCTCGCGGCCCTGCTCGGCTTCCTGCCCGCCGGTGATCCGCGGCTCCACGCGAGCGTCCTGGCGATCGCCGAGGAGCTGACCGAGGACGGCTTCGTCCTGCGCTACCGCACCGACGAGACCGACGACGGCATGTCCGGCAAGGAGGGCACGTTCCTCATCTGCTCCTTCTGGCTCGTCTCCGCACTGTCCATCGTCGGCGAGCACGACCGCGCGCACGCGCTCATGGAGCGACTCCTGGCGATCGCCTCGCCGCTCGGCCTCTACGCCGAGGAGTTCATGCCCGACGAGAACCGCCACCTCGGCAACGTCCCCCAGGCCTTCAGCCACCTCGCGCTGATCGAGGCCGCCGGCCGCATCGTCCTGCGCGAGCGGCTGACCGAGATGGGGCTCTGAGCCTCGGTGCCACCCAACACGAAGGAGCCGGCATGACCCTGAAGGGGAAGGTCGCCATCGTCACCGGCGGCAACAGTGGCATCGGCAAGGCCGTGGTCCTCGCGCTCGCCGCGGCGGGCGCCGACGTGGTGATCGACTACGTCTCCCACCCCGAGGCCACCGAGGAGCTCGAGGCCCAGATCGTCCAGCTCGGCGAGCAGGCGATCGGGGTCGAGGCCGACGTCAGCCAGGTCGCCGACCTGCAGAAGCTCGTCGACGTAGCCGTCGAGAAGTTCGGGCGCCTCGACGTGATGGTCAACAACGCGGGGGTCGAGACGCGGACCTCGGTGCTCGACTCGACCGAGGCCGACTTCGAGAAGGTCATCGCGATCAACCTGAAGAGCGCGTTCTTCGGGACCCAGCTCGCGGCGAAGCAGATGGTCGCCCAGGGCGACGGGGGACGGATCGTGAACCTCACCTCGATCCACGAGGACTGGCCGATGCCGGGCAACGCCCCCTACTGCCTTTCCAAGGGCGGGATGCGGATGCTCACCCGGACGGCCGGCGTGGAGCTCGCGCCGCACGGGATCCTCGTCACCGGCGTCGCCCCCGGGGCGGTCGCGACGCCGATCAACCTCTCGGAGATGAACGATCCGGCGACCATGAAGAAGCTCGGCGAGGCGATTCCCGTCGGACGCATGGCGAAGCCCGAGGAGATCGGCAGCGTCGTCGCCTTCCTCGCCGGCGACGGCGCGAGCTACATCACCGCGACGACGATCATCACCGACGGCGGGATGATGCAGCAGAGCCCCGGGGTCTAGCGGAGATGCCAAGCGCGCACTACGACGTCGTCATCCTCGGCAGCGGCGCCGGCGGCGGCACGCTCGCCCGTAAGCTCGCCCCGTCCGGCAAGCGCATCCTCCTCGTCGAGCGCGGCGGCTGGCTCCCGCGCGAGAAGGAGAACTGGTCCGCGGAGGCGGTGTTCGTCGACAACCGCTACGTGTCCCCGGACACCTGGTACGACGGCGATGACAACGCCTTCCAGCCGCAGATCCACTACTGCGTCGGCGGCGCGACGAAGCTCTACGGGGCGGCGCTCTATCGCCTGCGGGCCGAGGACTTCGCCGAGCTCCGCCACCACGATGGCGTCTCGCCGGCGTGGCCGATCACCTACGAGGAGATCGAGCCCCACTACACCGAGGCCGAGCGCATCTACCAGGTCCACGGTCGCCACGGCGAGGACCCGACCGACCCGCCGGCGAGCGGCGAGTACCCGCATCCGCCCGTATCGCACGAGCCGCGCATCCAGAAGCTCGCCGATGACCTCGCCGCCGAGGGGCATCACCCGTTCCACGCGCCCTGCGGGATCATGCTGGACGAGGCGCGCCCGCCGTTCAGCCCATGCGTGCGCTGCGCGGACTGCGACGGCTTCCCGTGCCTCGTGCACGCGAAGTCCGACGCCGAGGTCCTCGGCGTGCGGCCCGCGCTCGAGCATCCGAATGTCGAGCTGCTCACCGACACGACGGCCGTGCGGCTGGAGACGGACGCCGGCGGCGGCACCGTGACCGAGGTGGTGGTCGAGCGCGACGGGACCGAGGAGCGCATCGCCGCGGACCTCGTCGTCGTCGCCTGCGGCGCGGCGAACACCGCCAAGCTCCTCCTCGCCTCCGCCGGCGACGCCCATCCGGACGGCCTGGCCAACGGCTCCGATCAGGTCGGGCGCAACTACATGTTCCACAACAGCCAGGCGGTGCTTGCCCTCTCCCGCGAGGAGAACCCGACCGTCTACCAGAAGACGCTCGGGCTCAACGACTTCTACTTCGCCACCGAGGGCTTCGACTTCCCGATGGGGAACATCCAGATGGTCGGCAAGTCGCAGGCCCCGATGTTCCGTGGCGAGAAGCCCATCGCCACCGCGCTTGCCCCGACGTGGTCCTTGGAGACAATCGCGAAGCACGCGGTCGACTTCTGGCTCTCCACAGAGGATCTCCCGCGGGCCGAGAACCGCGTCACGCTTCGGGACGACGGGAGCGTGCGCCTGACCTACGCGCCGAGCAACCAGGAGCCGAAGGAGCGGCTGTACGCGAAGCTGAAGTCCCTCCTCGGGCGCCTCGACATGCACGACCACCTCATCCCGCGCAACGCCTACCTGAAGAACGACATCCCGGTCGCCGGGGTCGCCCACCAGGCCGGGACCTGCCGCTTCGGGACCGACCCGGCGAGCTCGGTGCTCGACGTGAACTGCCGCGCCCACGAGGTCGACAACCTCTACGTCGTGGACACGAGCGTCTTCCCGAGCATCGGCGCGGTGAACCCGGCGCTCACCGCGATGGCCAACGCGCTGCGCGTCGGCGACCACCTGCTCGAGCGGCTCGGCTGAGAGCGGCTCAGAGCACGGCGACCGGGTTGAGCGGCGACCCGGTCCCGCCCTGGATCCGCAGCGGCGCCGCGGCGAAGAGGAACTCCCAGCGTCCGGCCGCGACGCACGCCGCGGCGAGATCCTCCAGCGTGAGGTAGTCGAGCAGAAGCACGCCCATCGCGTTGAGCGCGAGGACGTGGATCGGGTAGCCGACCCCCTCGGTCGTGCTCGGCGCCGTGTCGTTGTTGCCGTCGCCGCCGAGAACGGAGATCTCGCGCTCGGCGAGCAACGTCGCGGTGGTCGGATGCAGCCCCGCCTTCGCGCTCGCCGTGTCCCACGACCCGAGCTCCGCGAGCCGGCGGGCGTGCCCGGTGCGAACGAGCACGATGTCGCCCGCGCCGATCCTCACGCCCTGCTCGCGCTCGGCGCCCGTCAGGTCCTCCGCGAAGACGTCCTCCCCCGGCTCGAGCCACGGCACGCCCCGCAGCCGCGGGACGTCGATCAGCACCCCGCGCCCAACGAGCCCGTCGCGCACCACTTCGACGGTCCCGAACGTCGCGCCCTGCGAGCCGACCGAGGTGGCCGGGCGGTCGTTGTAGAGCCGGCCGGCCCAGGCGACATGACAGAGGGCGTCGAGATGGGTGTGGCCGTCGTTGTGGTAGTCGACGCCGACGTAGTCCTTCGCGAAGCGCAGCGAGCCGGACCCGATGTCGGTGTCGGCGAGCATCGTCATGTGGTGCAGGGCCGGCTCGGGGTTGTCGAGGGCGGCCGCCGTGTTCACCGGAAGGCTGAGCGAGACGGTGAGCCCGTCGCGCACGAGCCCGGCGGCGAGCGACACCCGCTCCGGGGTGAGGTGGTTGAGCGCGCCGCGCTCGTCGTCGGGCCCCCACCGCCCCCAGGTGCGCACCGCCGCGAAGAGGGCGGCGAACTCCTCGCCGGTCATCTACGCGACCCTACCCACCGCGCCGGCGCGGCTCGGCAGCAGCGCCCCCGCCGACTCCGCGGCGACCGGGCGGCCGAGGTGGAAGCCCTGCGCGCGCGGGCAGGCGTGTGCGACGAGGAAGGCGAGCTGCTCGGCGGTCTCGACGCCCTCGGCGACGGTCGTCATCCCGAGCGCCTCGGCGAGGCGCACCATCGCGACGACCATCGCCGCCGCCTCCGGGTCCTCGGGCACCTCGCGCAGGAAGGAGCGGTCGATCTTCAGCACGTCCACGGGCAGGGAGCGCAGCCGGTCGAGCGACGAGTGGCCCGAGCCGAAGTCGTCGATGGCGAGCGACACGCCGGCCTCCGCCAGCTCTCGCAGCACCGGCTCGGTGCGCCGCGGCTCGGCCATCGCCGTGGACTCCGTCACCTCGAGGGTGAGGGTCCCGGGGTCGATCCCCTCCCACTGGAGCAGGCGGCGCACCCGGGCGCCGAAGTCGGGGCGCCGGAGCTGGCGGATCGAGACGTTGACCGCGACGTGCGGGTCCAGGCCGGCGTCCCGCCAGGCTCGCGCCTGCGCGCAGACCCGCTCGAGCACCCAGTGGCCGATCGACTCGATGAGGCCGGTCTCCTCCGCGACGGGGATGAACTCGGCCGGCATCACCGTGCCGCGATCGCCGTCCTCCCAGCGGATCAGCGCCTCGAGCCCGACGACCTCCCGGCCCGGGAGCGCGAGGATCGGCTGGTAGCAGAGCGTGAACTCGTCGCGGGCGAGCGCGCGGCGCAGCCGCGTCGTGAGCGAAAGGCGGGCGAGCGGCTCGCGCGGGTCGCCCGCGTACAGGGCGTGCCCGCTGCGGCCGGTCGACTTCACCTGGTACATCGCCGCGTCGGCGTGGGTGAGCAAGGACTCCGCGTCCTCGGCATCGCGGGGGTAGCAGGAGATCCCGACGCTCGCCGTAACGTGGAACTCGGCGCCGGAGACGACGAACGGCGGCTCGAGCACCTGGGCGGTGAGCCGGGCGATGCGCTCGGCGTGCGCGTGGGCGTCGCCGGGGATGTCGGTGACGAGGACGAGGAACTCGTCACCGCCCTGTCGCGCGAGCAGGTCCGAGCCGCGCAGGCTCTCGCGCAGCCGCGTGGCGACGCGGGTGAGGACCTCGTCGCCGGCCTGATGGCCGAGGGAGTCGTTGACGAGCTTGAAGTCGTCGAGATCGACGTAGAGCACGGCGATCGAGGTGCCGTTGCGCCGCGCGCGGGCGATGCCGAGCTCGAGGTGCTCGGCGAGCAGGGTGCGGTTGGGCAGGCCGGTGAGCGCGTCGTGGTAGGCGAGGTAGGCGACCTCCTCCTGCGCGCGGCGCCGTTCCGTGATGTCGGCCATGGTCGAGACCACCCCGGTCGGCTCGCTGCCGCCGTCGCCGAACAGCGGCTGGGAGTTGAGCGAGACCCAGCGCTCGTCCCCGTCGGGGCGCTGGACCCGGAGCACGACCCCGGTGAGCGGACGGCCGGAGGCGAGCACCCGCATCGTCGGAGAGCTTTCCGCGGTGAGCGCCGCGCCGTCCTCGTGGAAGAACGAGAACTCGGTGCCGCCCGGGCCCTTGCCGACGATCTCCCGCTCGGGCAGGCCGAGCATCTGACACGCGCTCGCATTGCAGGCCGCGATGCGCCCGTCGGCACTGTGGACGAACACGCCCTCGTGCAGCGCGGCGATGCTGCGCCGGTGGAGCTCCTCGCTCGCCCGCTGGGCCGCCTCGGCCTCGCGCAGGCGCGTGATGTCCATCATCACGCCCTGGCTGAAGCGCGGCGCGCCGTCCGCGTCGCGGATGATCGTGTCGCGCTCCCAGATCCAGACGATGCGCCTGTCGGCGGCGACGAGACGGTACTCGCAGTCGAACTCGCGCTCCTCGTGGTAGGAGCGCTTCGCCTCCGCGACGGCCCGGGCGCGGTCCTCCGGATGGAGGACGTGCTCCCACACCGCGGAGGCGCCGAGCCAAAGGTCGGGCGCATAACCCGAGATCCGCCCGATCTGGGGGCTGATGTAGGTGATCGAGGAGTGCTCGTCCCACTCCGCGATGTAGGTGACGGTGGGGATGTTCTCCACCAGGGTCCGGTGGCGCGCCTCGGCGCCGGCCAGGCGTCCCTCGGCGTCGGCGAGCGCCGCGTCGCGCGCCTGGCCCGCGCGGATCGCGCGTCCGACCTGGGCGCCCACGCTCGCGAGCCACGCCACGACCGCCTCGTCCTCGCCGACGGGCGCCGCGCCGCCGGTCAGCCGGAGCCCGCCGATCACGTCCGCGTCGTCGGCGCCGGTGAGCGCGACGGCGGGCCCCGGCTCGCCCCCGTCCCCGCGCCGGGCCACGGTTCGCCGCTCGCCGTCCGCGGTCACGAGCCACGCCTCGCCGGCGTCGTGGCCGAGGGCGCCGCAGAGGGTCCCGAGGACCAGGTCGCAGAGGTCCTCCGGCGGCGGGAAATCCGCGAGGTGGCCGGCGATCTCCGCCTGGGCGGCCAGGAGATCCGGTTGGGCAGGGGATCGGCGGTCGTGGCTCGGGGTCACGGAGACGGGCACGCGGGCGCGCCCTGACGGGTCGGGTGTGATCTCATCGGCCCCCGGGCCGGCGGTCTTGACGCCCGCGCGGCGGTGTGCAGCGGCCTCCAGCGGCCCTAGCGCTCGTCCGGCCAGCGCCCGGTGCGGTCGTAGCGGCGCCGGGCGTCCTCCTCGCGATCCCGGTCCTTGTCGCCCTCCACGCCGAGCCGGAAGAACCAGCCGAGCAGGGCGATCGCCGCGGCGCCGCCGATCAGCACGACGGCCATCCCGTCGGCGTAGCGCCAGCCGCTGAGCAGCACCCCGATCCCGCCGAGCACGAGCACGAGCGGTATGCCGACCCGCGCGGCGAGCGCCGCCCAGTCGCGCGTCGGCGGCGGTGCGCTCATTGTGCCGGGGTCCGCGCCCCGACCGCGTCGGCGAGCATCGCCTCCCACCCGCGCGCGGGGGCGATCCCGAGCGTCGCCAGGGCGCCGGGGCCGACCCGGCGCGAGACGGTCCAGGTCAGGGCGCCGTCGGCGCCGAGGCGCTCGCGGGCCGTGGTTCCGCCGACGCGTGGCGGCGGTGGGGCGCCGAGCGCCCGTGCCGCCGCGGTGGCCAGGTCCGCCGCCGCGACCGTGTCGGACACCGTGTCGTAGACCCCGTTGAGGTCGCGCTCGAGCGCCGTCGTCGCCATCTCGGCGAAGTCATCGGGGTGGAGGAGCGGCAGCCACACCGGCCGGTCGGCGACGACGGGGAACGTGCCGGCGGCCACGCGCCCGAGGAGGTCGTGGGCCGCGCCCGTGCCGGCCGCGAACAGGACACCCTGGCGGAGGATGAGGAAGCGCGCGCCGGACCCGAACGTGGCGAGCTCGGCCTCCTGGACGGCGTCGACACCGGGGCCGGAGGCGATCACGGGGTCGGCCGCCTCGATCGGCTCCTCGCCGCCGTCGGCGTAGAGGGCGACGAGGCTGGGCAGGACGATCGCCGCGCCGGCCCGCTCCGCGGCGGTGAGCAGGGCGGCGGTGCCGTCACGGCGCAGGCGATCGGCCTGCTCGTCGCCCACGGCCGGGCCGCGGACGGCGGCATGGACGATGTGGTCGCACCCCTCCGCCGCGCGGCCGGCGGCGTCCCGGTCGAGCACGTCGCCGGCGACGACCTCGGCGCCGGAGGCGGCGAGATCCCCGGCGGCTGCGGGGTCGCGTACGAGCGCCCGGACGGCGTGGCCCCGGGCGAGCAGACGACGGGCGAGCGGGCGGCCGACGGCGCCGGTCGCCCCGGCGAGCAGGATGCGGCGCGGCACGACGGCGATGGTAGTGCGCGGGGCCGCGCGGTCGCCGCGAGCGCCCCGGGTAGGGTCGGCGCCGGTGACCGGGCAACTGCTGACCCTCGCCCTGCTCTCGGCGATCACGAGCCCCACCGCGATCGCCGCGGTCCTGCTCATCCTGAGCCGGCCGCGGGCGATCCCGCTCCTGGCCGCCTACGTGATCGGCAGCTTCGTCGCCTCGATGGTGGTCGGCCTCGCGGCGGTGGAGGCACTGAAGTCGATCGGCACCTTCAACCCCGGTCAGCGCAGCGCGAACCCGACCGTCCACCTGGTGGCCGGCGTGCTCGTCCTCGCCACAGCCGCCTTCCTGCGCTCGGACCGCTCCTCGCCGATCCGCCGTCGCGCGGCGGCGATGCGCGCCGAGCGCAAAGCCCGCCACGCGCGGAAGGGGCACGAGGGGCCGAGCCGTACCACCCGGCTCCTGAGTCGTGGCTCGGTGGGGATCACCGTCGCGCTCGGCGTGGCCATGCACCTGCCCGGCATGCTCTATCTCGTGGCGCTGACCGACGTCGCGCACGAGAGCCTGAGCACGCCGCACACGATCGCCGTGCTCGCCGCCTTCAACGCGATCATGCTGCTGCCGATCGAGCTGCCGCTGATCGCGTTCGCGGTCGCGCCGCGCTGGACCAAGGACACCCTCGATCGCATGGACGCCTGGCTCCGCGCGAACGAGCGCCGGGCCATCCAGCTGACGGCGCTCGCCGCCGGGGGCTACCTGATCGTCGTCGGCCTCGTGGGGCTGCTGGGCTGAGCCCCCGCCGGATCCTCATCCCCGCCGACGACGCGCGCGACGGTGGAAGCCCCGGCAACGTCGATCGTCGACGTGCGCGTGCGGCCCGAGCCCGCGGGTGAGCCGGAGCGCGAGGCCACGGAGGGTGGCGATGCCGTAGCCGTGACTCCCGTCATAGAGCGTGAGCATCGCGATCGCGACCCGCTGCGGCCCGCGGCGCAGCAGGGCGACCTGGTGGTCGACGAGCCCGACGCCCGAGCCCCATCCGCCCTTGAAGTAGAGCGCCCAGCCGTGCGGCCGGACGCGCGCGATCCCCCATCGCTGCGACGGGACGATCGAGCGGAGCAGTCGCATCGCGGTCGACCGGTGGCGGCGCGCGACGAAACGGTCGATCGCGAGGAAGAGGCGCGTCTGGTCGTCGGCGTCGATCAGGCTGTCGCCCCACACCGCCCGCGGGGCGAACCGACGCATTCCGACCTTGCGGGCGAGGCGGCGCAAGGCGCCGTTGCCGACCATGTCGCGAACGGCCGTCGCGGCCTGGTTGTCCGAGCGGCGGATCATCCGGGCGAGCATCGCGAGCTCCCCGGGGCGCAGGGCGCGCCGGCGCACCTGCGGTCGATCGAGGTAGGCGACGAGCAGCATTGCCTTGACGACGCTGGCCGAGCGCTCGCGATGCGCGCCGCGGTGGGCGTAGAGGCGCCACCGGGTCCGCACCGCGAAGGCGATGTCACCACGCCGATGCCGCGCGTAGCGGACCGCGGCGCGGACGTCGGGTCGCCAGCAGACCGCCGGCGTCCGGGCGGCGGTCCGCCCTGACGCACCGGCCACCGTCGTCGCGGTGGCGGCCGCGACCACGACCGCCGACACGACCACCGCTGCGCGGAGCGTCACCACGATCTCCTCCCGCCGGACGTCGCGACCATATAGCCCCTCGCGTCGTCGGTCCCGCGCACGGGTGGGACTCGGTTAGGCTCGCCGGCGCGAGCGTCGATCGGAGGAGCGGCGGTGCGCTGGACCTTCATGGCCGCGGGTCTCGTCGTGATGGTGGCGGCGGGCGCGGCGCCCGCGGCGGCGGCCGGACCCCCGGACGCGCCGGTGGTCTCGGCGGCGCGCTCGGTGGTGGTCTTCGGGTCCGGCACGCGATTGACGGGCTCGGCCGGCGCGCCCGGCGTCCGGGTCGACCTGGTCGCGAGTCCGTTCCCGTTCCGGACCTGGCGGCCCGCAGGGACGGTGGCGGCGGGGCCGGACGGGCGATTCGCCTTCCGGGTCCGTCCCGATCGCGCGACGCGCTACCGGGTGCTGGTTACCAGGGTGGCGAGCGCACCGGTCGGCGTGTCGGTGCGCGAGCGCGCCTCGGTGTCGGTGCGGGCACTCCCCCTCGGCCGGGTCCGGGTCGTCGTGGTCTCCCGGCACCCACGCGACCTGCGCTGGGGCGGCCGGGTCGTCGTCTGGTCGGTCGCGGCCGGCCGGGTCCGGGCCTCGGCCCGGACCCGCACACGCAATCGGCGAGCGGGGGTGACGGTACTCACCGCCACCTTCTCGGTTCCGGCGGGCCGCGTCCGTGTCTCGGCGTGCGTCCCGTCGCTCGCGGTGGGCCCCCTGCGCCCGGCGGCGGCCGTCCGGGGCTGCCGCGGCCGCGGGTACGCGGGGGTCGGCTCGGCGCCGGCGGGGTTCCCGGCCCCGCCGGCGATCCGCGCCGTCCGGCGCTACCTGCGACACCGGGCCGGGCGGGTCGCGTTCGCCGTCGTGGACAGCGAGGGCCGGCTGAACGGGGTGCACCTGCACTGGCGGTTCGTGTCGGCGAGCGTCGTCAAGGCGATGCTGCTCGTCGCCTATCTGCGGCGCCTCGACGCCGAGCATCGCCGCGGACTCGGCGGCTTCGCGCGTGCGGTCCTCGGACCGATGATCCACGTCTCCGACAACGGCGCGGCGACCGCGGTGTGGCGGATCGTCGGAGACCGCGGGTTGCGCGCGGTGGCCCGGCGGGCGGGGATGAGCGACTACGGCGTGGTCGGGTCGTGGGCGAGATCGCAGATCAGCGCCGCGGACCAGGCGCGCTTCTTCTTCGCCATGGACCGACTGGTGCCGCGTCACTTCCGCCCCTACGCCCGGCGACTGCTGTCGTCCATCGTCGGCTACGAGAGCTGGGGCGTCCCGCACGTCGCGCGGCCGCGGCACTACGCGGTCTACTTCAAGGGCGGCTGGCGCGGCACCGCGCTCGGCCAACTCGTCCATCAGGTCGCCCGCCTCGAGCGTCCCGGCCGCACCTGCGCGATCGCCGTGCTGACGGACGGCGACCCCTCGATGGGGTACGGGATCCACACCATCGAGGGCGTCGCCCGCACCCTGCTGCGTCGATGAGGAGGCGATGGGGGGAGCAGGATTCGAACCTGCGTAGGCAGAGCCAACGGGTTTACAGCCCGTCTCCTTTAACCACTCGGACATCCCCCCGAGCGGGCGGGGATTCTAGCGACGGTTAGGATCGGCCTGCCCGTGGTTCCGTCGCCTCGACCCCGCCGTCCGCCGGACCCGGCGGGGCGGCGATGAGCGCGCCGCGCGAGGCCGCGGGCGTCGGGTCCCCGCTGTCCCAGGCGCTCGGCACCCCCGCGCTGCGCCGGCTGCAGATCGGCTGGGCGGCCGCCTCGCTTGCCTCGTGGGGCCTCATGGTCGTGTTCGGGCTCTACGCCTACCAGGTCGGGGGGACCGCCGCGGTCGGCGTCGCGGCGCTCGTGCGCATGGTCCCGGCCGGCCTCCTGGCCCCGGTCGCCGGCCTCGCCGCCGACCGCTTGTCCCGGCGCGACGTGCTCGTCGTCGCGAGCGTCGCCCGCGCGGTCCTGCTCGCGGCGATCGCGGTCGCGGCGAGCGCCGGCGCGCCGATCGGCGTCGCGATCGCCCTCGCCGCCACCTTCACCGCCGTGACCACCGCGATCAACCCGGCCGTGGCCTCGTTGCTCCCGGACCTCGTCGAGACGCCCGGCCAGCTCGCCGCGGCCAACGCGATCCTGCGCGGCGTCGAGCACGGCGGGTTCCTCGTCGGCTCGCTGGCCAGCGGCGTGGTCGTCGCGCTCGCCGGCACCGACGGCGCCTTCGCCGCGATCGCCGTCGCCGCGCTCGTGCCGGTCGCCGTCTGGGCCCTGATCCGCCGCGACCCGCCGCCGCCGCACCGGACCGAGCCGGTCGAGTCGACCCGCCACGAGCTGGCCCTCGGGCTGCGCACCGTGGTCGCCGACCCGCCGATGCGCATTCTCGTCGGGCTCTCCGGCACCTCGACCCTGATCGAGGGCGCGCTGGACGTGATCGTCGTCGTGACGGCGCTCTCGCTGCTCGACATGGGGGCCTCCGGGGTCGGCTGGCTCAACGCCGCCTGGGGCCTCGGCGGCCTCGCGGGCGGAGCGATCGCGCTCCACGTGCTCGGCCGCAGCCGGGTGAGCTCGGCCCTCGCCGTGGCGAGCCTGCTCATCGGCGTGCCGCTCGTCGTGCTCGGCCTGCTCCCGAGCGTACCGCTCACCGTGGTGCTGCTCACCGTCGTCGGTGCCGGCTACGTCACGGTCGAGATCTCCGGCCAGACGCTGCTCCAGCGCCTGGTCCCCGACGACATGTGCGCCCGGGTGTTCGCCGTCGTGGAGAGCTCGTTCTGGCTGACCACCGCGCTCGGGGCCATCCTCGCGGTCCCGCTCATCGACCTGCTCGGCGACCGTGGGGCGCTCGTCTTCTGCGGTGTCACGCTGCCGGCGGTCTTCCTCGCCCGCTGGCGCGCGCTGGCCCGCTTCGAGGACGCGGCCCCCGTCCCGCCAGCCGAGTTCGCGGCGCTACGCCGCATCCCGCTGTTCGCCCCGGTCCCGATGGTCGCCGTGGAGAACCTCGCGCGGAAGGTCGAGCGGGTGCCCCTCGGCATGGGCCAGACCCTGTTCCACGAGGGGGACCATGGCGATCGCTTCTACGTCGTGGCGGAGGGCGAGCTCACGGTCGTCAAGGCCGGCGTCACCGTCGACCACTCCCCCGTCGGCGACTACGTGGGCGAGATGGCACTGCTCCGCGACCAACCGCGCAACGCGACGATCACCGCGAGCCGCGAGAGCCTCCTGTTCGCGCTCGAGCGCGACGACTTCATCACCGTGGTCACCGGCCACCAGCGCTCGAGCTCCGCGGCCGAGGCGGTGATGGCCGAGCGCGCGGCGAACGTCCCGTCGCGATGAGTCGCGCGGCCCCGCCCGATCCCCTGGTTCAATGGCCCCGTGAGCGTCCGCCTCGCCGCCCTCGCCGCCGCGCTCCTCGGCCTCCTCGCGTCGGCCGCGTCTCCCGCCCTCGCCGCCGGGCGCTATGCGCGCCTCTCGGACGAGTGGACGCTCACCCGCGTCGCCACGCCGTGACACGGGGTCGCGGCACCGAGATCCACTCGACGTTGTCGCCGTTGAGGTTGTCGATCGCGCACCGCAGCGCGCCGAAGCCGTACTGGCCGGGGAAGGGCTGATCGAGCACCGGGTCGGTCGTCGTGCCGCCCTGGACCCACAGCGACGACGGCTTGGCCGCCAGCGCCGCCTCGGCGTCGGAGAGGGTGAAGGTCGTCGCGCCGTCGATGTCCGCGCCGGTGGGCCGACCCTGCGTGTCGAGGAACGGGGTCGAGACCTGCGTGACGAGTTCGCGCGAGAACGGGGTGGTGACGATCGACAACGCCCCCGACGGCCCGGTCACCGCGCGAGAGCGATACCCCTTGCCGAGCGTGAAGCGCCAGTTCGGCAGCGCCGCGCAGCGCGGCTGGACGCGCGCCTCCACGGCGGGATCGATCGGCTCACCGGCGCGGTAGGGCGTGTCCTCCCGAGGTCGCGCAGGCTCTCCATGATGTTGTTGCGCGCGCGGTTGGCGGTGATGTCCGTGTAGGCGGGGCAGACGCGCGCGGCGAGCGTGACCAGCAGCTCGGGGCGGTCGCGGCCGCCCGCCCGGGCGGGAGCGGCGAGGAGCAGCGCCAGGAGCACGCTGAACGCGACCAGCGGCAGCGGGCGGGGTCGGAACACGCGCGCATCCTGGGACCGCTCCCGGCGGCGCTCGTACGGCACGGCGATATCGCGCAGGTCGGGTGCGCCGGGTCTGGCGTCCCGGCGCTACGAGGCGTCGCGCAGGCGCTGGGCTTCGGGGAGCACCTCGAGCTTCTTCAGCGTGTGGTTCTCGATCTGGCGGATCCGCTCGCGCGTGACGTTGAAGGCCCGGCCGACCTCCTCGAGCGTGCGCGGTTGGCCGCCGGTGAGCCCGAAGCGCATCTCGATGACCTCGCGCTCGCGGCACGGGAGCGCGGCGAGCGCGCGGCGCACGTTCTCCCGCCGCAGGTTCTCCGAGGCGATCTCGAACGGCGACTCGGCCGCCTTGTCCTCCACGAAGTCGCCGAGCTCGGACTCCTCCTCGTCGCCGACCGGCTTCTCCAGCGACACCGGCTGCTGGGCGAGGCGCATGATGTCGCGGACCTCGCGGATGGAGCAGTCGAGCTCGAGCGCGACCTCGGCGTCGGTCGGCTCGCGGCCGAGCTGCTGCACCAACTGGCGCTCGACGTGGACGACCTTGTTGAGGCGCTCGACCATGTGGACGGGGATGCGGATCGTGCGGCCCTTGTCCGCGATCGCGCGGGTCACCGCCTGCCGGATCCACCACGTCGCGTAGGTGGAGAACTTGAAGCCGCGGCGGTGGTCGAACTTCTCGACCGCGCGGATCAGGCCGAGCGAGCCCTCCTGGATGAGGTCGAGGAAGGTGAGTCCGCGGCCGAGGTAGCTCTTGGCGATCGAGACGACGAGGCGCAGGTTGGCCTCGACCATCCGCTGCTTCGCCTCCAGGTCGCCCTTCTCGATGCGCTTCGCGAGGTCCTGCTCCTCCTGCGCGGTGAGCAGGTTCACGCGGCCGATCGAGCGCAGGTAGAGCCGCAGGGAGTCGAGACTCGGCTCGACCGTGAGGTCGATGACCGGCCGGCGCGGCAGCTCGGGGGTGGCGCCGTCGCCGTCGCCGTCGCCGGGCGCGGCGTCCTCCTTCGGCGCCGCGGGCGCGACGGGCCGCCCGTCCTCGCCCACGACGTCGATGCCCTGCTCGGCGAGGTGGGCGTCGAGGTCGCGGCGCTGCTCCTTGGCCACCTCGACCTCCTCGAGGCGGGCCGCGATCTCCGCGTGGGTGAGGAAGCCCTGCTCCAGGCCCCGGGCGACGAGGTCGCGCAGCTCCTCGAGCTCGCCGACCGGAACCTCGTCCGCCAGCAGCGTCTGCGACTGCTCGCTCATGCGCGTCGGCCTCGGCGATGCGTCATCCTGGGGGACCCCGTTGGGCTCCCGTGCTCCCTCGCTCCCATGTGCACCTCTCCCGGCCGTAGCGTGGCGTCTGAGCGCCAGAGGGTGGAGCCTCGTATGTCCGGAAGGTCCGGGGGCCGCCCACCCATCGGCAGGCCGAGATTGATACCACGCTCACAAGCCGTGTGAAGCATTACGCAGACCGCCAATACGCTTCTCATACCTCCCCATCAGCGGAGCCGACATGACACCGATCGAGTTCACCGCCCCCGACGTCCAGGCCGAGCTGCCGACGCTGCACGTCTCGCTCTCCCGCGTCGGCGTGACCGGCGTGGAGAAGATCGTCCGCATCCGCCAGAACGGATCCGAGCAGCTCTTCTCCGCGCGGCTCGATTGCTACGTCGATCTCGGGCCGCGCCAGAAGGGCGCCCACATGTCGCGCTTCGAGGAGGTCGTGAACGCGGCGATCGGCGAGGTCGTGCTCGGCGAGTCGGGCTTCAAGGCCGAGCGGCTCGCCGAGCGGATCGCCGAGCTCGTCCGCGGGCGCCAGGACGCGCGCCGCGCCGAGGTCACGATCGCCGCCCGCTACCCCGAGCACAAGCCGGCGCCGGAGTCCGGGATCCCCACGCAGGAGATCTACACGCTCTTCGGCTCGGCGGTGGCGGCGGAGTCCGGCACGCGCCGCATCGTCGGCGTCGCCGCGGCGGGCATCACCGCCTGCCCGTGCGCCCAGCAGCTCGTGGCCGGCCGCGCCCGCGAGCGGCTGACCGCCGAGGGCTACGGCGAGGCGGAGATCGAGCGGATCCTCGACGCGGTCCCGGTCGCCACGCACAACCAGCGCGGGCTCGGCACCCTGCTCATCGGCTGCCCGGCCGGCTGCACGGAGGAGATCGAGGCCGCCACCCTGCTCGAGGTCGTCGAGGAGTCGATGTCCTCGGAGATCTACGAGCTGATGAAGCGGTCCGACGAGGCCGCCGTGGTCGAGAAGGCCCACCGCCGCCCGCGCTTCGTCGAGGACTGCGTGCGCGAGATGATCGGCGGGGTGATCGCGCGCTTCGGGTCCCTGGACGACGACGCCTGGGTCTCCGCCCGCCAGGAGAACCTCGAGACGATCCACCAGCACAATGTCGCGGCAGAGCGCTTCGGCCGGCTCGGCGAACTGCGCCACGAGCTTGCGACGGGCGAGCACCCGGTGCGGGCCACGAGCCGGGAGGAGTGGCTGGAGGGGGACTGAGGCGCGGGGGCGGGGCGAGCGCCGGCGGCTCGGGTCCGGACGGGTCGCGTTCTCCGCCGGCCAACGGCGGCAGGGAAGGGTTGCGTGGTTCGGCCGCAGTCGGTCTTCCACTGGCCGTGCCGGGCCATCGGAATGAAGCCTCCTGCCTGGGGGGCGTATAGCGCCCCCAAAGCAGGACAGTTGGCCTCGGCGGGACGAAGCCTTCCTGCCTGAGTGTCGTGCTACGACACCAGGCCAGGACGGCCCGGCCGGCCGGCCGATGCACGACGGTCCGGGGCACCCTTCCTTGCCGCCGTTCGCCGATCCCGACGCCCGGCCGGGAGCCGGCCCCGCCCAGCCCCCCCCGTCAGCCCGCCCGCGTCGCCCGGCGCCGCGTGCGGGCGCGGCGGGCGTCCTCGAGCGTGCGGCGCAGCCCGAAGGCGTAGTCGAGGCCCGAGGCGACCGTCACCGCGACGGTCAGGTAGACGAGCGCATCGAGCCAGGCCGGGCTGCCGTCGACGATGATCAGCGCGAAGACCATCCCCACCTGGAGCACGGTCTTGGCCTTGCCGAACGCGTTGGCGGCGATGACCACGCCCTGCGCGCCGGCGGCCGCGCGCAGCGCGGTCACCGCGAACTCGCGCGCGATGATGACCATCGCCACCCACGAGGCGACGCGATTCAGCGACACGAGCGCGAGCAGCGCGGCGATGATCAGCAGCTTGTCGGCGATCGGATCCATGAGCTTTCCGAACGTCGTGATCGCGTCCCGCGAGCGCGCGAGGTAGCCGTCGACGGCGTCGGTCAGCGACGCCGCCGCGAAGACGATCGCCGCGAGCACGTCCCCGTTGGAGGTCTGGTCGAGCAGCGCGACGACGAGGACCGGGACCAGCAGGATCCGGACCAGGGTGAGGACATTGGGGACGTTCAGCGCGGCCACGGCCGGCCGAGCGTAGCGGCTCGACTACGCCTTGAGCCGCCGTCCGGTCCGGAAAAGCCACGCGCTCCAGGCCACGACCGCCGCCGTGAGGACGGCGGTGATCGCCAGCGAGAGCGCGATGCTCACGTCGCTGGTCCCCAGGAAGCCGTAGCGCACCGCGGCGATCATGTACACGAGCGGGTTGGCGTGGGAGATCTCGCGCCACGGCTCGGGGAGCCGCTCGATCGAGTAGAAGACGCCGCCGAGGAAGCTCAGCGGCAGGATCACGATGTTCTGCACGAACCCGGCGTGGTCCCACGTCTGCGCGTAGATCCCGACCACGACGCCCAGCGAGCTGAACAGCACGAGCGCGAGGCCGACCGCGAGCGCGAGCTCGAAGGGGTGGCGGATCGGCACTGCGACGACGAGCGCCGCGGCGAGCACGAGCAGGACGCCGATGCACAGCGCCCGCACCGCTCCGCCGAGCGAGAGGCCGAGGTTGACCTCCCACGGGCGCATCGGGGCGGCGAGCACGTCGTGGATGTAGCGGTCGAAGCGCGCCTGGAAGACCGAGGAAGAGTTGTTCGCGTAGGCGGCCTGGACCATCGCCATCGTCACGAGCCCGGGGACGATGAACACCTCGTAGGGCACCCCGTCGATCTGCTTGATCCGCCCGCCGAGCGAGAGTCCGAAGACGAGGATGAAGAGGAACGAGGAGAGCACCGGCGCGGCGATGGTCTGCGACCACAGCTTGAGCACGCGGAGGACCTCGCGCGCGGCCAGCCACCCGAGGGGCGTGCTCATGCCGGGGTCGCCATCGCCTTCACGTAGACGTCGGCGAGCGACGCCGCGCCGTAGTGGGCGCGCAGCCCGTCGGCGGTGTCCCGCGCGATGAGGCGGCCGTCGCGGATGAGCGCGATGTCCTCGCACAGCTCGTCGGCCTCCTCGAGGTAGTGCGTGGTGAGGAGGATCGTCGTGCCGGTGTCGTGGAGGCGGTGGATGTAGCGCCAGAGCTCGAGGCGCAGCTCGAAGTCGACGCCGGCGGTCGGCTCGTCGAGGATGACCAGCCGCGGCTCGTGCATGAGCGCCCGCGCGAGCAGCAGCCGCCGGCGCATTCCGCCGGACAGCTTCGGAGCGCGCACCTCCGCCTTGGACCGCAGGTCGAAGACGTCCATCATCTCGCCCGCGCGGCGGCGTGCCTGGGCGCGCCCCATGCCGTAGTAGCCGCCGTGGTAGACGAGGGTCTCCTCCACGTCGAGGAAGCGGTCGAGGTTGACGTCCTGCTCGGCGAGCCCGATCAGCCGCCGCGCCGGCGAGGTGTGGTGGGGGTGGCCGAAGACCTCGACGTCGCCGGCCGTGATCCGGATGAGGTTGCAGACCGCGCTGATCAGCGTGGTCTTCCCGGCGCCGTTGGGGCCGAGCAGGCCGAAGAACTCCCCGTCGGGGATCGTGAGGTCGAAGCCGTCGAGCGCGAGGAAGCCGTCGTCGTAGCGCTTGGTCAGGGCGCGCAGGGAGAGGGCGGGCACGGAATCGGCGGTCGGCATGCCCATCCGAGGCTAGTACCCAGGTTGCCCCCCGGGGGATCATGTGGGCGATGCGCGCGATGGTGCTCGACATACCGGGGCGGCCGCTGCGCCCGGCCGAGGTCACCGACCCCGTGCCCGGTCCCGGCGAGGTGCGGCTCCGCGTCCACGCGTGCGGCGTCTGCCGCACCGACCTCCACCTGCTCGACGGCGAGGTGGCCGTGCCGCGTCCGCCGGTGATCCCGGGCCATCAGATCGTCGCCACCGTGGAGGCCGCCGCCGAGGGGGTCGAGCTCGCCCGTGGCACGCGTGTCGGCGTGCCGTGGCTGGGATGGACGTGTGGCCGCTGCCGCTACTGCACGAGCGGGCGGGAGAACCTGTGTGATCGAGCCGAGTTCACCGGCCGCGACCGCGACGGCGGCTACGCGGAGCGGTGCACAGCCGACGCGCGCTTCTGCTTCCCGCTGCCGGACGGCTACCCGGACCTCCAGGCCGCTCCGCTGCTCTGCGCCGGGCTCATCGGCCACCGCGCCTACCGCATGGCCGGCGAGGCGCCTCGGCTGGGGCTCTACGGCTTCGGGGCCGCCGCGCACATCTGCTGCCAGGTCGCGGTCTGGGAAGGGCGGACGGTGTACGCGCTCACCCGACCCGGAGACACAGCCGCCCAGGCGCTCGCCCGCGACCTCGGGGCGGCCTGGGCAGGGGGAACCGACGAGCCGGTCCCCGACGAGCTCGACGCCGCGCTGATCTTTGCTCCGGCCGGCGAGCTCGTGACGCTGGCGCTGCGGGCGTGCGCGAAGGGCGGGGTCGTCGTCTGCGCCGGCATCCACATGAGCGACGTCCCGTCGTTCCCCTACGCCGAGCTGTGGGGCGAACGCGCGATCCGCTCGGTCGCCAACCTGACGCGCGCCGACGCGCGGGAGTTCCTCGCCCTTGCGCCGCGCGTGCCGGTGCGCACCCACGTCACGCCCTACCCGCTGCACGCCGCGAACGAGGCGCTGGCCGACCTCCGTGCCGGGCGCTTCACGGGCTCCGCGGTGCTCGTGCCGGAGGGCGGCTGAGCCGACCCCCTAGGGTGGGAGCCCTCCCCGGACCTCTCACCGCTAGGAGCCCGCCCCATGCCCCTCGTTCCCATGGTCATCGAGCGCACCGCCCGCGGCGAGCGCGAGTTCGACATCTTCTCGCGGCTGCTGAACGAGCGCATCATCTTCCTCGGCCAGCCCGTCGACGACACGATCGCGAACCTCGTGGTCGCCCAGCTGCTCCACCTCGAGTCCCAGGACCCCGATAAGGACATCTCGATCTACGTCAACTCGCCCGGCGGATCGATCTACGCCGGGCTGGCGATCTACGACACCATGCAGTTCATCAAGCCCGACGTCGCGACGATGTGCGTCGGGGTCGCCATGTCGATGGGCTCGCTGCTGCTCACCGGCGGGGCGAAGGGCAAGCGGATGGCGCTGCCGAACTCGCGCATCCTCATCCACCAGCCCTCGGCCGGCTTCGAGGGCCAGTCGACCGACATCGAGATCCACGCCCGCGAGATCCTCGACACCCGCCGGCGCATCGACGAGATGTACGCCCACCACACCGGCCAGACCGTCGAGCAGGTCAACGCGGACATGGAGCGCGATCGCTTCTTCAGCGCCGAGGAGGCCCAGGCCTACGGGCTGATCGATCGCGTGATCACGACACACTGAGCGGGCCGGCGGCGGCGGCCGCGCCCGGGAAGGACTCGGGCGCCTGTACCGCGCGGTGATGCAGCGCGTCGTCGATGTTGGCGCCGCAGACGATGACGACGATCGGGCCCTCGGCGTCGATGTGGTCGAGCGCCGCCAGGGCGGCGCCGGCGGCGCCCTCGACGCGGATGCCGGCCGCCGCGTAGGCGCCCACGCCGGCGGCGATCTCCCGCTCGGAGACGCGGACGTACTCCGCCACGAGCGGCGCCAGCGTCGCGACCGCCAGCGGCACCGCGACGCGCACCGCGAGCCCGTCGGCGAACGTCCCGCAGCGGTCGCTCTCCACCGGCCGACCGGCCGCGTGGGAGAGCGCCATAACCGGCGCGGCGTCCGCGACCACCGCGACGGCCCGGGTCTGCGGCGCGGCCTCGGCGAGCTCGAGCGCGATCCCGCAGAGCAGCGCGCCGTTGCCGACGGGGACGACGACCGCGGCGGGGGCGCTCGGCAGCTGCTCCAGCAGCTCGGCCGCGATCGCGCGATAGCCCTCGTACTGGACGGGATCGGCGCCGTCCTCGAACAACGGAGCCCCGGTCTCCTCCGCGAAGGCGACGGCCGCCGCCTTAGCCTCGTCGACGTCGGCGCCCACGAGCCGCACGTCGGCGCCGAGCTCGCGCATGCGGGCGAGTTTCGTCGCGCTCGTCGCCTCGGGCGCGTAGACGACGGCCGCGAGCCCGAGCCGCCCCGCCGCCCAGGCGGCGGCGGCGCCGTGGTTCCCGGTCGAGGCCGTGACCACGGTGTCGGCGCCCTCGCCGCGCAGGCGCTCGAGCACCGGGAGCGCGCCGCGCCACTTGAAGGCCCCGAGCGGGTGGAGGTCCTCGCGCTTGAGCCACAGATCGCGCCCGCCGGCCAGTCCGGCCGGCGCCCGCTCGAGCGGCGTGGCGGCGTCCGTCATCCGGGGACCACGAACGGGTGCTCGATCGCGCCGAGGCCCTCGATCTCGATCCGCACCACGTCGCCGTCGGCCAGGAAGCGCGGCGGGTCCAGCGCCATACCGACCCCGCTCGGGGTGCCGGTGAGGATGAGGTCGCCCGGCTCCAGCGTCACGGCCTCGGCGATGAACGCCACGACCGCCTCGACCCCGAAGATGAGGTCCGAGGTGCTCGAGTCCTGGCGCAGCTCGCCGTTGACCCACGTGCGCAGGCGCAGCGCCTCGGGGTCGGCTACCTCATCGGCGGTCGTGATCCACGGCCCCCACGGGCAGAAGGTGTCGGCGCCCTTGGCCCGCGTCCACTGCGGCTCGCGGCGCTGGAGGTCGCGCGCGCTCACGTCGTCGGCGACGGCGTAGCCCGCCACCCGGCCGCCGGCGCCGATGACCACGGCGAGCTCGCCCTCGTAGTCGAGGCGGCGCACGACCGCGGGGCAGACGACCGGCCCGGAGGGCGGGACCGACGCGCCGGGGGACTTCGTGAAGACGATCGGCGCCTCCGGGGGCTCTGCGCCGGTCTCCGCGGCGTGGGTCGCATAGTTGAGCCCGATCCCGAAGATCATCCGCGGCCGCGGCACCGGTGCGAGCAGCCGCACTCCGGCCAGCGGCCAACGCTCGCCGTCGGCCGGCGCGAGCGCGTCGGCGCCCAGCGCCTCCGCAACGCTCGCCCCGTCCGAGAACGCGACCGCCTCCTCCCCGCGTGCCTCGCCGCCGAGCCGCTCCTCGCGGCCCGGCGGGATGAAGGTGATGAGGCGCATCGCGCAGCGGAGCCTATCCCGCCGCGCCGGCCTCCTCCTCCGCGTGCGCGGCCTCGACGTGGGTGACCGGAAGGCCGAGCCCTCGCGCCTTGCTCACCAGGTCGAGGTGTAGCCAGCGCGACACGCGCGCGGGCAGCGTGGAGATGATGAGCTCGTCCGGGTGGCCGAGGTTCACCGCGTCCTGGATCGCCGCCAGCGGCTCCGCGTCGCCGACCGCGCCGGTGACCTCCGAGCCGGCCGCCTCGGAGAGCTTCGGCAGCGCGATCTCGAGCGTCGATCGCGCCTCGTCGCCGCCGAGCACGTCGTCCTCGGGATCCATCACGCGGGCGAGCCCGTGGACCGACGCCGGCACCACGAGGTGGAACGTCGCGGGGCCCTGGCCGGCGCGCTCGCGCACCGCGTCGAGGAGGCCGGGGGTCGCGGCGGTGCGGTTGGCGACGACGAGGACCTTCGCCGGATCCGGCACTGACCCACCTCCCGGGCTCGATTGCGACGTCGGCGCCGACGCTAGCGCGACCCCGGGCGCCCGGCAAGGGCGCCGTCTTCTAGCTCCTCGCGCCGCCGAGAGGTACCGTGGAGTCATGCGCGCTCCGGCCCACGCCCGCAGCGGCGGCGCCTTCGCGCTCGGCGCGCTGGCGGGAGGCGCCGCGGCCGCCGCGGTGGCCCGCCGCCGCGGCCGCCGGGCGCAGGACCGCGCGGAGCTCGAGCGCGCCCTGCGCAGCGCGCGCGACACCGCCGGCGCGTTTCGCTCGGTCATCGACGCTGCGCCGGACCCGATCGCGCTGCTCGACGCCACCGGCACCGTGCGGGTCGAGAATCCCGCGATGCGGCGCGTCCGGCTCGCGGTCGAGCGCACCGCGGGCCCGGAGGGCTTCCGCCGCGCCTTCCGCGTCGAGGGGTCGGGGCCGGCCTTGGAGGTGCGCGACGAGGTCCAGCTCCTCGGTCGCAACGCGCTCTATGCGCGTTACGTAGGCCCGGTGCGCGACACCCGCGGCGAGCTGGTCGGGCGGCTCGTGGTCCTGCGCGACGTCACCGGCGAGCGCGAGGCGGATCGACTCAAGGACGAGTTCTTCGCGCTCGTCTCCCACGAGTTCCGCACGCCGCTCACGTCCGTGATCGGCTACGTCGAGCTCGTGCTCGACGATCCCGAGCAGCCGGTCGCCGACGAGCATCGCCACTTCCTCTCGGTCGTCGACCGCAACGCCACCCGGCTGCTCCGCCTCGTCGGCGACCTGCTGTTCGCCGCCCAGGTGGAGGCCGGGCGCCTCCAGCTCGAGGTCCGCGATCTCGATCTCGCCGCGGTGGCGCGCGACGCGCTGGAGGCGGCGCGTCCGGTGGCCGAGGACCGCGGGATCGTCCTCGCCGCGGACATCGCCGACCTGCCCACCTGTCGCGGCGACCACGACCGCCTCGGACAGGTCCTGGACAACCTCGTCTCCAACGCGCTGAAGTTCACCGACGTGGGCGGCACCGTCGAGGTCCGCGTCGCCGGGGAGGGCGACACCGCCGTCATCGAGGTGTCCGACAGCGGGCCGGGCATCCCGCCGGAGGAGCAACATCGCCTCTTCGAGCGCTTCTTCCGGGCGACGACCGCCACCTCGCGCGCCATCCCCGGTGTCGGCCTCGGCCTGACGATCGTGCGGGCGATCGTCGAGGCCCACGGCGGGAACGTGACGGTGGACAGCGCCCACGGCGAGGGCGCCACGTTCCGCGTCGAGCTGCCGCTCGCCTTCGCCGAGCCCGGAGAGGACGCCACCCGCGGAGGCAGCGGGATCGCGCTGTAACCGGGCCGCGCTAGGAGGCCTGCGCGCTGCCGTCGACCAGGGCGCTGCGGGGCCGGTAGCGGTAGCCGAAGCCGCGCACGGTCTCCAGCGGGCCCCCGCCGCCGTTGCCGGCGTCCCAGCCGAGCTTGCGCCGCAGGTACCCCACGTAGAGCTTCACCTGGTCGGGCGCGACGGTGTCCGGGTCGCCCCACACGAGCTCGAGCACCTGCTCGCGGCTCAGGACCTGGTTGGGGTGGCGGACGAAGGCGGCGAGCAGCCGGAACTCGAGCGGGGTGAGCGCCACCGCCTGCCCGTGGGTCACGACCTCCCGGCTGGCGAAGTCGATCGAGACCTCGCCGTCGGCGTAGGCCTCGCGCACCTCGGGCGCCGAGGGGGAGCGGCGCAGCAGCGCCTCGACCCGGGCGAGCAGCTCCTGGCGACCGAACGGCTTGGTCACGTAGTCGTCGGCCCCGGCCTTCAACCCGCGAACCTTGTCCATCTCCGCCGCGCGGGCGGTCAGCATGAGGACCGGGACGTCGCTGAGGTCGCGGATCCGCTCGAGCGTCTGCCAGCCGTCGAGCTCGGGCATCGTGACGTCGAGCACGACGAGGCTGGGCTTGCCCGCGTGCAGCCGTTGGAGGGCCTCGGGACCGCTTGCCGCCTCGGTCACGACGAAGCCGGCGCGCTCGAGCAGGATCCGGATCAGACGCCGGACATCTTGCTCATCGTCCACCACGAGGATGTTTGCGCGCTCCGTCATACCTTTCTCATACCAGATTCCTGCGGTTTACCACTCGTCACGGTGAATGATCGACCGCCGTGGCCAGAGTCTTGATCGCTGAACCGACGCCTGAGATCCGCCTGCTCCTCGAGCGGGCCGTCGAGCGTCTGGGGCACGGCCTCGTCCCGCACGAGCGCGCGGGCGCTCCCGAGGAGGTCGACGCCGACATCCTCCTGCTCGAGCCGGCCCTCACCGGCGGCGTCGAGCTGGCCCGAGCGCTGCGCGAGCGGCGGCCCGACGCCGCCATCGTGGTCTGCAGCATCTACCCGCCGACGGCGGAGACGCTCGCGCTCGAGCCGGCGGCGCTGCTGGAGAAGCCCTTCACGCGCGAGGCGCTGGACCGCGCGCTCATGGCGGCGGCCGAGCGCGTCGGCGAGACGGCGGTGCCGCGGCTGCGGGTCGCCGAGCCACTCTGAGCCGGGGGATGGCCGGGGCCGGCGTGCCTCACTTCGTCCGCCGCACGAGCCAGGAGTACTTCTCCGCCGTCTCGTAGGCCGCGTCCTTCGCCAGCTTCTGGGTCTCGATCGAGAGCGTCGGGTAGACGTGGATCATGCTCGCGAGATCGGAGAGCCTGAGCTCCTCGTGGATCGCGAGCGCGAGCTCATGCACGAGCTCGCCCGCCGCGGGAGCCAGCGCGTGGGCGCCGACCACCCGCCGCTTCGCGGTGACGATGACGATCTCGCCGGCCTCCGCTCCGTCGGCGCGCGCGCGGTCGGAGTGGTCGAGCGGCGCGCGGAAGACCTGGACGTCGTCGGGGTCGTGGCGCTCGCGCGCCTCGGCGATCGTCATGCCGACGTGCGCGAGCTCGGGGTCGGTGAAGGTGCACCACGGCACGAGCGCGTCGGCGCGGCCCTTGCCCGGGAAGAACATGTCGCGCACCGCCTGGGCGGCCTGGTAGCCGGCGGCGTGGGTGAAGAGGTGGCGACCGGTGAGGTCGCCGACGGCGTAGACCGAGGGCACGTTGGTGCGCGAGCGGTCGTCGACCACGACGCCGCGTGGCGCGACCTCCACGCCGAGCGCCTCGAGCCCCAGGTCTTCGATGTTCGGCCGCCGGCCGGCGCCGAGGACAATCTCCGCGGCCGCCCAGCGGCCCGGCGTCCCGTGTCGGGTGCCGTGCACGACCTTCTGTCCATCCTCGAGCGCAACCCGCTCGATCCCGACGCCGAGCTGGAGGTCGACGCCCTCGGCCAGCAGGCGCTCCTGCAGGCGCGCGACCAGCTCGGGCTCGTCACGCGGGAGGATGCGATCGCCCTGCTCCAGCACCGTCGCCGGCACGCCGAGCCGGGCGAAGGCCTGCGCCAGCTCGATCGAGATCGGGCCGGCGCCGATGAAGACGGCGCTCGACGGCGCGCGGTCGGCCTCGAACACGGTCTCCGAGGAGAGGAAGCCGGCCTCCGCCAGGCCCTCGATCGGCGGCACGACCGGGCGGCTGCCGGTGGCGAGCAGGACGAAGCGCGCCTCCAGCAGCTCGTCGCCGACCATGACGGTCTTCGGGCTCGTGAGCGTCGCATCGCCCAGGAGCACCTCGCAGCCCATCGCGCGGTAGTGCTCCGCGTTGTCCTCCGCGTCGGCGATCTGCTGCTGGATCGCCTTGATGCGCGTCCAGACGCGCGCAGTGTCGATCGTCGGCTCCACCGGCTCGATCCCGTAGCGGTCGGCGTGGCGCATGGTGTGCGCGGCCTTGGCGGAGGCGAGCAGCGCCTTGCTGGGGACGCATCCCGTCCACAGGCAGTCCCCGCCGATGCGGTGGCGCTCGACGGCGCAGACCTTCAGGTCGAGCGTCGCGGCGAACTCGGCGGCCACGAGTCCACCGGAGCCCATCCCGATGATGATCAGGTCGTAGCGACGGATCAGCGGCATGATCGCGCACCGGCCGCCGTGCGACATACTCGCCCGCGATGCGCGCGGCCGTCCTCTCCGCCTACGGCGAAGTCCCGGCGCTCGGCGAGTTCGATCTCCCCACGACCGGCGACGGGCAGGAAATCGTCGACGTCGAGGTCGCCGGTCTCAATCCGATCGACATCTCGCTCGCCTCGGGCACGTTCTACGCGGGCCCCCCGCCCCTGCCCTACGTCGTCGGCCGCGAAGGGGTCGGACGTACGGCGGCCGGGACGCGCGCCTACTTCGACGGGCCGGTGCCGCCTTCGGGCTCGATCGCCGTGCAGGCGCTCGTCACCTCGTCGTCGTTGCTTCCCGTGCCGGACGACGTCGACGCGGGGCTCGCCGTCGCCTGCGGGATCGCCGGGCTGGCCGCGTGGCTCGCGCTCGAGTGGCGCGCGGAGCTACGTCCCGGCGAGACCGTGCTGGTGCTCGGCGCCAGCGGCACCGTCGGGCGCATCGCCGTCCAGGCCGCGAAGCTCCTCGGCGCCGGGCGCGTCGTCGCGGCGGCGCGCGACGCGGACACGCTCGAGGTCGCGACGGCGGACGGCGCCGACGCGACGGTGAAGCTGGACGGCGTCGACGATCTCGCCGGGGCGTTGCGGGACGCCTGCGAGGGCGGGCCGAACGTCACGATCGACCCGCTGTGGGGCGCGCCGGCCGCCGCGGCGGTCGACGCGGCGGCCTTCGGCGCCCGTCACATCCAGCTCGGCCAGTCGGCCGGCGCCACCGCCGAGCTGTCGGCCGGCTCGGTCCGCGGGAAGCTCCTGAGCATCCTCGGCCACGCGAACTTCGTCACGCCGGCCGAGGTGCGGGCCGACGCCTACACCCGGATGGTGCGTCACGCGGCGGCCGGGGAGATCCGGATCGAGGTCGAGCGCATCCCGCTCGGCGGCGTGGCCGGCGCATGGGCACGCCAGCAGGACGGGCCGCGCCGCAAGCTCGTGCTCGAGCCCTAGGCGCCGAGCACCTGCTCGAGGCGGCGCTCGAGCGCCCCCGCGAGCACACCGCGGACGGGGCCCTCCTCGAAGCGCTCGACGAGCGCGGCGAGGAACCCCTCGATCACCAGGCGCTTGGCGGCGGGCTCGCGGAGCCCGCGCGAGCGGAGGTAGAAGAGCTGCTCGGCGTCGATCTGGGCGATGGCCGCCGCGTGGGTGCAACGCACGTCGTTGGCCTCGATCTCGAGGCCGGGGATCGCGTCGGCGTGCGCGCGCTTGGAGAGCAGGAGGTTGCGGCTCTCCTGGAAGGCGTCGGTCTGCTGGGCGCCCGGATCGACGCGGATCATCCCCCGCCACACCGCGCTCGAGCGGTCCTGGAGCACGCCGCGGAAGGCGAGGTCGGAGGTCGTGTGGGCGGCGGCGTGCTCCTGGGTGGTGTCGAAGTCCAGGTGCTGGCGGTGGTGGCCGGCGTAGGCGCCGGTGACCTTGGCGTCGGCGCCCTCGCCGGCGAGCTTGGTCTCCATCCGCACGCGGCCGTGGCCGGCCCCGAACCCGAGCGCCACCCAGTCGAGCGCGCCGTGCGCGCCGACCTCGGCGCGATGGGAGCCGAGCACCCAGCTCGCCTCGGCCAGCTCCTGGCCGCTGACGAAGCGGAGGTTCGCGTTCTCGCCGACGACGAGCTCGACCGTGGTGTTGAGCAGCGCGTCGAGCTCGGGCGAGCCGGAGAGCGCCTGCTCCCAGACCTCGGCCTGCGCACCGTCCTCGAGCACGATCAGCACGCGCCAGGCCAGGGCGCTGCGCGCCGCGTCCTGGATGACGGTGAGCACGATCGGGGCCTCGACCCGCACGCCGCGGGGCACGTGGACGAAGGCGCCCCCGGCGAACTCCGCCTCGTTTCGCGCGGCGAACAGGTCGTCGGGCGCGACGACGCTGCCGAGGTGGCGCTCGAGCAGGTCGGGATGCCGCGCGGCGGCCTCGGCCAAGGGCGCGACAATCACGCCCTCTGGCAGCTCGCCCTCCTGGAGCACGGTCTCGCGGTCGACCTGGGTCAGGCGGATCGCGCCCTCGAGGCCGGCGAAGATCTCGGACGCGCGCGCGGCGGCGGCCTGGTCGCCGGCGGCGGCGGGGACATAGGCGTCG
>JBBSBL010000002.1:0-90690 GCA_038251325.1 Solirubrobacterales bacterium
CCCCCGCGCCGCTCGTGGCCTGGGTGGCGTCGCGCGCCCCCGCCGGCGGGGCCGAGCCCGCGCAGCGCATCGCGGGGGTCGCGGTGGGCGCCGGGGGCGCCGGGGGGGGCGGTGGGGGCGGGGGGGCGCGCACGGCGAGCGCGGTCGTCGTGGCCACCGGCGCGATCGTCGCGCCCGGGAGCCCGGTCCGCAAGATGGTCGAAACCCAGAACCCGGCGGCCTCCGCTGCCTCCGCCGCATCCCGGTCGCGCGCCCCGGCCGGCGACTCTGCGTCGCGCCAGGGTCCGGCCGGCGGCTCCGCCTCGCCCCAGGATCCGGCCGGCGGCTCCGCGTCGCCCCAGGATCCGGCCGGCGGCTCCGCGTCGCCCCGGGACCCGGCCCCCGACTCGGCCTCGCCCCAGGGCGCGGCTGGCGGCTCCGCGTCGCCCCAGGGTCCCGCCGGCGACGCCGCCTACGGCGCGCCCGCGATCTCCGCGGGCGACGGCGCCTACGGGCGCTGAGTCACCCTCCCGATCGACACCATCCGCTCGATCGGGACGCGTGCCCGGGCGGCCACGTCCTCGGGTACCTTCACCTCGTAGACGTCGTCGCGCAGGCCGTCGTGGAGCTTGGGCAGCGTGATCATCTTCATGTAGCGGCAGCTCGCCGCCTCGTTGGCGGCGATGAACTCCGTGTCGGGCGCGGCCTGGCGCAGCGGGTGGAGCATCCCCGTCTCGGTGGCCACGATCGCGGTGCCGCCGTCGTGCGCGGCGGCGTGCTTGAGCATCCCGCCAGTGGAGAGGATGTGCACCCCCTCGGGATCGATGTCGCCCGCGGCGACGTACTCCATGACGCTCGTCGCGCAGCCGCACTCCGGGTGGATGAGGAAGTCCGCACCCGGGTGCCGCGCGCGCACCGCGTCGACGTCGGCGGGCCGAATGCCCGCGTGCACGTGGCACTCGCCGGGCCAGACGTGCATCGTGCGCCCCGTGCGGCGTTCGACGAAGGCGCCGAGGAACATGTCGGGCCCGAACAGGATCTCGACGTCCTCGCCGTGCTCGGCGACGATGTGCTCGACGACCTGGACGGCGTTGGAGGACGTGCAGCAGTAGTCGGTCTCCGCCTTCACCGCCGCCGTCGTGTTCACGTACATCACGACGATCGCGCCCGGGTGCTCGGCCTTCCACTCCCGGACCTGCTCGGCGGTGATCGACGCGGCCAGCGAGCAGCCGGCGCCGAGATCGGGGATCAGCACCCGCTTCTCCGGACAGAGGATCGAGGCCGTCTCGGCCATGAAGTGCACGCCGCAGAACGCGATGAGGTCCTGTTCGACCTCGGCGGCCCGGTGGGAGAGCCCGAGCGAGTCGCCGACGTAGTCCGCCACGTCCTGGATCTCGGGCAGCTGGTAGTTGTGGGCGAGGATCACGGCGCCGCGCTCGCGGGCCAGGTCGCGGACCTCGGCCTGCAGCGCGGGAATGCTCTCCAGGGTCAGGGGCGCCTCGGCGGCCGGGGCGATGGGGAGCGGGATGCTCATGGCAGCGGCTCCAGGATGAGGGACAGGTCGAGGGCCGGAGCCGAGTGCGTGAGGGCGCCGACCGAGATGAAGTCTACGCCGGTCCGGGCGATCTCCCGGACCGTGTCGAGGCTCACACCGCCGCTCGCCTCGAGCTCGGCGCGACCCCGCGCCCGCTCGACTGCCGCGACGAGCTGGACGGGCGTCATGTTGTCGAGCAGGACGCGCGGCGCGCCGGCGGCGAGGGCCGCGTCGAGCTCCTCGAGGGTGCGGACCTCGACCTCGAGCGGGACGCCCGGCGCCGCACCGCGCGCGCCGGCCACGGCCGCCGCCACGCCGCCGGCCTCGGTGAT
Source organism: Solirubrobacterales bacterium (assembly GCA_038251325.1). Lineage (GTDB taxonomy): Bacteria > Actinomycetota > Thermoleophilia > Solirubrobacterales > Solirubrobacteraceae > JBBSBL01. The sequence continues at coordinate 1,846 of JBBSBL010000002.1, forward strand.
GTGGTTCTCCTTGATGAGCACGGCGTCGAACAGCCCCATCCGGTGGTTTACGCCCCCGCCCGCCGCCACCGCGGCCTTCTCGAGGCGACGGAGCCCCGGGGTCGTCTTGCGGGTGTCGAGGATCCGCACGCCGGTTCCCGCGACCGCGTCGACGTAGCGGCGCGTCAGCGTGGCGATCCCGGAGAGGCGCTGGGCGAGGTTGAGCGCCGTGCGCTCGGCGCTGAGCACGGCGCGCGCGCGGGCGCTCACCGCGAGCACGGGACCGCCGTCGCGCCACTCGCCCTCCGGCCCCAGGCGCTCGAAGCGCGCCGCCGGGTCGAGCGCGAGGAAGGCCGCCTCGGCCGCCTGCAGCCCGAAGACGACGCCGGGAGCCTTCCGGGCGATGGTCGCCCGAGCGGGCGCGGCGGCGGGGACGAGCGCCTCGGTCGTGAGGTCGCCCGCGCCCAGGTCCTCCTCCAGCCCGCGGCGCACGGCGTCCTGCACGGCGTCGGCGGGCAGCTCGGGTACCGGCACGCGGGCCGCTCGATTCAGCCCGGGTCGCGCAGGACGTTGATCGTGCGGAAGTCGGGGTCGCTCGCGCCGTGGAGCCGCGCTCCGGCCTCCGTCAGCTCGCGCAGGTAGGCGATGAGCTCGGCCGTGATCCGCTCGCCCGGAAGCAGGGCCGGGATCCCCGGCGGGTAGCCGGCGATCGTCTCGGAGGAGACGCGGCCCACGGCGTCGTCGACCGCGACGACCTCGGTCGGGCCGAGAAAGGCGTCGCGCGGCGGGACGACCGTCTCGTTCTCGAGCGCCGCCACCGGACGGACGATGGCCTCCGCGCTGCCGGTGCGCGCCAGGCGGCGGACCGTCTCGCCGAAGTCGTGCGCGAAGCGCTCGAGCGCCTCGGGCGGCTGCGCGACGCCGAGCACGAGGACGATCGTGGCCTGGGTGGCGAGCTCGACGTGGATGTCGTAGGCGGCGCGCAGCGCGGAGGCGACGTCGTAGCCCGTGCGCCCGGTGCCGCGAACGTCGACGACGATCCGCAGCGGGTCCCACGAGGCCACCCCCGGGCGCCCGACGAGCGTCTCCCCCACCACGGCGCAGCCGAGCAGCGCGTCCACGGCCTCCCACACCCGGGCGGCGCCGGCGAGCGTGCGCTCGAGCAGCGCCTCGCCGTGGACGGCGATCTGGCGCCGCGCGGCGTCGAGCGAGGCCTGGAGCAGGGACGAAGGGCTCGTCGAGCGCACGAGCCGCACCGCGCGGGCCACCGCCGCGGGGTCGACCCGGCTCTCGCGCGCGACGTGGAGCATGGCCGACTGCGTGAGGCTGCCGACGATCTTGTGCGTGGAGGTGAGGATGGCGTCCGCGCCCTGGGTCAGCGCTGAGGCGGGGACCGAGGGGTGGAAGCCGAAGTGCGGGCCCCAGGACTGGTCGACGATCAGCGCGGCGTCCGCGGCGTGCGCGACCTCGGCGCAGCCCTCGACGTCCGCCGCCATCCCGTAGTAGGTGGGGCTCACGATGAACGCCGCGTGGGCTTCCGGCGCCGCGGCAAGCGCCCCGCGCAGGGCCTCGGGCGTGACGCCGTGCGCCATGCCGAGCTCGGCGTCGTACTCGGGAGCCACGAAGCTCGGCAGGCCGCCGCTCAGCACGAGCCCGTCGATGATGCTGGCGTGCGAGTTGCGCTGGACGACGACCGACGTCCCGGGCCGGGCGAGCGCGAGGCAGAGCGCGTGGTTGCCCTGGGTCGCGCCGTTGGTGAGGAACCAGGTGCGCCCGGCGTCGTAGGCCTCGGCCGCGAGCGCCTCGGCCTGCTCGTAGGGCGTCGGCGAGGGGCCGACGTCGATCCCCTCGATGTCGGCCGGGACGTCGAGCATCAGCGCGTCCTCGCCGATCGCGTGGCGCAGGCCCGGGTCGGCGCCCTCGCCGCCCTTGTGGCCGGGGACGTGGAAGCGGGTCGAGCCGCGGAAGCCGTAGGCGACGACCGCGTCGAGGTAGGGGGCGGTGGGCTGGCGGGGGGGGATCCCGCCGGCGGCCTCGGTCACGCTGCGGCCTGGAGCAGGTAGGCGCGGACGAAGTCGTCGAGGTCGCCGTCGAGCACCTTCGCGGTGTCGCCGACCTCGTGGTCGGTGCGGTGGTCCTTGACCATCGCGTAGGGGTGCAGGACGTAGCTGCGGATCTGCGAGCCGAAGTTCACGTCCTGTGCGTCCCCCTTCTCCCTCGCGACCTCCTCCGCGCGGCGGCGCTCCTCGAGCTCGGCGAGCTTGGAGCGGAGCATCGCCATCGCCGTCGCCCGGTTGGAGGACTGGGAGCGCTCGTTCTGGCACTGGACCACGACACCGGAGGGCTTGTGGGTGATCCGCACCGCCGAGTCGGTCTTGTTCACGTGCTGGCCGCCGGCGCCGCTGGCCCGATAGGTGTCGATCTGGAGGTCGTCGGGGTCGACCTCGATCTCCCCCTCGCCCTCGACCACCGGCGCAACCTCCACCCCGGCGAAGCTCGTCTGGCGGCGGTGGGCGGCGTCGAACGGCGAGAGTCGCACGAGCCGGTGCACGCCCTTCTCGGCCGAGTAGAGCCCGTAGGCGTTCTCGCCCTTCACGCGGAAGGTGGCGGACTTGATCCCCGCCTCCTCCCCGGCGCTGGCCTCCAGCACCTCGGTGGCGAACCCGCGCTTCTCGGCCCAGCGCATCTCCATGCGCAGGACCATCTCGGCCCAGTCCTGGGCGTCGGTCCCGCCGGCGCCGGCGTTCACGGTCACGAGCGCGTCGCCCGCGTCGTAGCGGCCTGAGAAGAGGCGCTCCTCCTCGAGGCCGGCGAGGCGACGCTCGACGTCGGCGAAGTGCTCCTCGACCTCGCCGGCGAGGTCGGGATCGTCGCCGGAGAGCTCGACGAGCCCGGCCAGGTCATCGACGTCGGCGGACAGCCGGCGCCAGGTCTCGAGCTTCCGCGCCGCGCGCGCGTGCTCGGCGCTCGTCCGGGCGGCGCGCTCCTGGTCGTCCCAGAAGCCCGGGGCGCCCATCTCGTCCTCCAGCGCGGCGATCCGCGCCTCGAGCCCCGCAGGGTCAAAGATAGTCCGCGAGCAGCGTGAGCTGGTCGCGGATCGCCGCCAGGCGCTGCGGCGTGGGCTCCGACGTGGAGGCGGTGCTCATGAGCGGGAGGCTATCGCGGCGGGGATCGGGCGCCGCTGGCCGCTCAGGCCCGCGGGCCGCTGGCGGGAGGATCGGGAGCCGGCGGCTCGGCGGAGCCCGTGCCGTGGTTCTCGCCTCCGCCGGCGCCCGGCGGCGCGGGGTCTGGTCCGTTCGGATGGTTGGGCTCTGCGGACCCGCCGAGCACGTCGCCGCCAGACGGCGGCTCGCCGCCGCCGGGCTCGGATCCGCTCGGCAGGGCGCCGTGCTCCCCGTCGCCGGAGTGGCCGTCCCCGGTGTGTCCGGCATCCTGGCCGCCGCCGCTGTCGCCGCCGCCTCGCCCGGGTGTGCCCGGCCCGCGCGAGCCGGGTGACCGATCGGTGGGGCTGCCTGAGCCCGGGCGGTCGCCGGTCGGGTGATCGACGCCGAGCCCGGGCCGCTGCGCTCCGGGGTGGGGTGTCCGATGGGGTTGGGTCCCGTACCGTGAACCGCCCGGCCCGGTGCCGGGCGTGGCCGCACGGTTGCGGTCGGCGTTGGCGGGACGTCCGTTCTCTCCGGCGCGGCCTGCGGCTGCGGCGCCGCGGGAGGAGCCGGTTGCCCCGGTCCCCTGCGCGAGCGTGCGGGACGTCGCCGCGCTGGCGGTGCCCCCGCTCGCGTGACCGCCGACGCCGCCGGTCCCGGCGACCCCGGCCGCCACCACGCCGGTGACGGCGACGACCGCCCCGGCCTTCGCGAACACGCCGGCGAGCGACGCGGAGCCGGCGCCGGCGACGAGCTCGAGCGTGCGGTCGGCCGAGCCGGAAGCGACCCGGCCCGGTCCCGCCTGCGCCGCCCACTGGACGACCGGGCCGGGCGTGACGGCGGTGGCCGCCGCCCGCAGGGTCGAGCGCGCCCGGTGGACGAGCTGGCGGACGGCGCCCTCGGTGAGCCCGAGCGCGCCGGCGATCTCGACCCGGCTGCGCCCCTCGAACGCCGTCTGGACCAGGGCCGCGCGCTGGGCGTCGGGGAGGGCGGCGACTCCCGCGAGGGTGTCGCGCATCCGCTCGCGTCCCTCGACCTCGGCCTCCACCCCGGCCGAGCCGACCATCCGGTCGCTCAGCGGCGTCTCGACCGGAGCGGCCATCGCGCGGTAGGCGGTGTTGCGGGCGATCCCGTGCAGCCATCCGCGGAGATGGTCGACCTCGGCTCCGCCGGTCAGCGCGCCCCAGGCCGAGACGAACGACTGCTGGACCACGTCCTCGGCGCGGTCCTCCCCGACCAGCCGCCGCGCGAAGCCCAGCAGCGGGCGGCGGTAGCGCTCGATGATCATCGCGAACGCCCGCTCGTGGCCGCCGCGAGCCAGTGCGACGAGACGCGCGTCGGACTGCCCGCGCAGGACGGTGTCGGAGAGCCACGGGCTCACGAGGGTCCTATCGACCCGAGCGGGCGCCGAGCGGAGCCGAGACGAGACCGCGCGGACGGCTCGCCCACGGCCGGCGGCCCCGGGGACTCCCCGCGGCCGCTCCCACCGTGCTCGCCGGAATCAGTGCCCGGGCCCACCGTCTCCACCGGCCGGGGGGTGATCGCCGGTGCCGTGGCCCGGCTCGTCGCCGCCACCTGCCGGAGGCTCGCTGCCGTGGCCGGGCTCGCCGCCGCCCGCCGGAGGCCCACTGCCGTGGCCGGGCTCGTCGCCGCCGCCCTGGCCGGGATGGTCGCCGCCGCCGTGCTCGCCCGGGTCGTCGCCGTGCTCGCCGTCACCGGCCGCGACATGGAGCACGCGAACCAGCGTGAGCGTGCCGTCGTCGGCCTTCGTGACCCGCAGCTCGACGTCCTGCCCGGCCGAGAACTGCCCGAGCTCGAAGGTCGCCGGCACCGCCACGGTCACCGAGCCGTCGCCCTCCTCGCTGTCGTCGGCCGACAGCGTCAGCGTCCGTGCCGCGGTGTCGACCGCGAGCACGTGCCCGGAGACCTCGATGCCGTCGCCGTCATCGCCGTGCTCCTGCACGTCGCCGCGCTCGAGGTCGCCGTGGTCGCCGATGTTGACGTCGACCGTCACGTCCTCCCCCACCGGCGGTGCCGGATCGGCCCCGCTGCCGTCGCGCACGAGGATCGACGCGCCGGCAGAGGACACGGTGAACGCCCGGCGGCCGCGCCAGGTCACGGTACCGCGCAGGCGGGCGTGGCGGCGCAGGCCGCGGGCCCGGAGGCGCCGCGCGGCCAGGACGCCACGGCGCAGGCTTCGCCCGCTGACGATCACCACACGGCCGATCCGCGGCGCGCGGCGGCCGGCCACGACGGCCAGGCGACCGCCGCGCTGCGCGACCACGAAGCTGTGCCGGCTCGAGCTCTTGTGCACGACGGTGCCACGCACCGTGGACGCTCCGGCCGGCGCGGCGAGCGCGAGCGCGGCAAGGGCCGCCGGCACCAGCGCGTATCCGATCCTGATCTGCATGAGAAGGCTCCTGTTCGGGGACGGTCGCGACGGAGGATCCGACCCGTCCCGAAAGGTCACGCCGTCTCGATCAGACGTCCAGCCCGCGCGTGGTACGAGGTCCGCCGCTACGCGCCGTGGCAGCGCTTGTACTTCTTGCCCGAGCCGCAGGGGCACGGGTCGTTGCGCCCGATCTGGTCCTCGTCGGCGACGACGCGCTGCTCGACGACGGGCGGGGCGAGCCCCTCCTCGTCGTAGCCCTCCTCGGCGTAGGCCGCCTCGCCCGCCGGGCCGGCGCCGGCGGCCGCGAGCGCCAGTGCGCCCGGGGCCTCGCCACCTCCGCTGTAGGAGAAGCTCGCGCTCCCGCCGCCGGTGGACGTGCCGCCGGCGGCGACGCGCTGGGGCGGCGTCGGGGCGCCGGGGCCGTTCTCGCCGTCCACCTCGACCACGACGTTGAAGATCATCCGCGCGTAGTCGCCCCAGATCGTCGCCATGAGGTCCTGGAAGAGCTGGAAGCCCTCGTTCTTGTAGGCGACGAGCGGGTCGATCTGGGCGAACCCGCGCAGGTGGATGCCCTCGCGCAGGTAGTCCATGTCGTAGAGGTGCTCGCGCCAGCGCTGGTCGATCGTCTCCAGCAGCAGGTAGCGCTCGACCGCCCCCAGAAGCTCCTCGCCGAGATCGTCGCGGCGCGCGTCGTAGCGGCGCATCGCCTCCTCGGTGAGCAGCGTCTTGAGCTCCTCGCGGTCCACCGTCTCGGGGTCGATCCCCTCGCGCAGCTCGTCGGTGGGGAAGATTTCGCCGACGCGGCCGAAGAGCCCGTCGATGTCCCACTCCTCGATGAAGTCGCCGGCGGTGTACTCCGCGACGAGCCGGTCGATGAGCGCCGTGATCTCCGTCCGGGCCGACTCGCCCATGTCGCGGCCCTCGAGGATCTCGTCGCGGTAGCGGTAGATGATCTCGCGCTGCTGGTTGAGCACGTCGTCGTACTCGAGCACCCGCTTGCGGATGAGGAAGTTCTGCTCCTCGACCTTCTTCTGGGCCTTCTCGATCTGCTTCGACAGCATCCCGGCCTCGATCGGCTCCTCGTGGCCCTCCTCGTCGGTCGACCCGAGCCGGTCGAGGATCTTGTAGATCCGGTCGCCCGCGAAGAGGCGCACGAGGTCGTCCTCGGCGGAGAGGAAGAAGCGGGTCTCCCCCGGGTCGCCCTGGCGGCCGGAGCGGCCGCGGAGCTGGTTGTCGATCCGGCGCGACTCGTGCCGCTCCGTGCCGACGATGTAGAGCCCGCCGGCCTCGACCACCTTCTCGTGGTCCTCCGCCACCTGCTGCTCGAGCGCGGGCAGCACCTTCGCGACGTGCTCGTCGTAGTCGGGATCGCCGGGCTTCAGCCCGAGCTTGACCACCTCGAGCCGCGCGAGGTGCTCGGCGTTGCCGCCGAGCTTGATGTCCACTCCCCGACCGGCCATGTTCGTGGCGATCGTGACGGCGCCCGGGGCCCCGGCCTCGGCGATGGTCTCGCCCTCGCGCTCGGCGAACTCCGGCTTCGCGTTGAGCACCGTGTGGTCAATTCCGCGCTTGCGCAGCTGCTCACCGAGCAGCTCGGACACCTCGACCGAGATCGTGCCGACGAGGATCGGCTGCCCGCGGTGGTGGCGCTCCTCGATCTCGCGGGCGACCGCGGACCACTTGCCGTCCTTGGTCTTGAAGACCTGATCGTTCTGATCGCCGCGGACCATCGGCATGTTCGTCGGCACCTGCACGACCGGCAGCTCGTAGATCTTCATGAACTCGGTGGCCTCGGTGATGGCCGTCCCGGTCATGCCCGCGAGCTTGTCGTACATGCGGAAGTAGTTCTGCAGGGTGACGGTGGCGAGGGTCTGGTTCTCCTCCTGGACCCGCACGCCCTCCTTCGCCTCGACCGCCTGGTGCAGGCCCTCGGACCAGCGCCGGCCCTCGAGGATGCGGCCGGTGAACTCGTCGATGATCTTCACCTCGCCGTCGACCACGGCGTAGTCGACGTCGCGCTTGTAGAGCGACTCGGCCTTGAGCGCCTGATGGAGGTGGTTGACCAGCGGGCCGTTCTCGGCCCGGTAGAGGTGGTCGATCCCGAGCCCGCGCTCGGCCTTGGCCACGCCCTGCTCGGTGACCGAGACCGTCTTGTGCTTCTCGTCGAACTCGTAGTCGAAGTCGGCGACGAACTCCTTCTTCTGGCGCGGGTCGAGCCCCTCAGGCCGCTTGCCGGCCGTCAGTCGCTTGGAGAGCTTGGCGAACTGGGCGTAGTAGTCGGCGGCCTGCTCGGGCGCGCCGGAGATGATGAGCGGGGTGCGCGCCTCGTCGATGAGGATGTTGTCGACCTCGTCGACGATGCCGAAGGCGTGCGAGGCCGAGCCGCCGCCCTCCGGCTTGTCGCGACCGCCGTGCTGGACCTTCTCCTCCAACGAGGTCGCCATGTTGTCGCGCAGGTAGTCGAAGCCGAACTCGGAGTTCGTGCCGTAGGTGACGTCGGCGGCGTAGGCGTCGCGCTTCTCCTCGTGGGCCTGCATGTTCTGCAGCACGCCGACCTTGACCCCGAGCATGTCGTAGATCGGGCTCATCCACTCGGCGTCGCGGCGGGCGAGGTAGTCGTTGACGGTCACGAGGTGGACGCCGCGGCCCCCGAGCGAGTTCAGGACGACCGGCAGCGTCGCGGTGAGCGTCTTGCCCTCGCCGGTCTTCATCTCGGCGATGGAGCCGTCGTGCAGGACCATCCCGCCGATGAGCTGGACGTCGAAGTGCCGCATGCCCATCGAGCGCCGGCCCGCCTCGCGCACGAGCGCGAAGCACTCGTAGAGCAGGTCGTCGAGGGACTCGCCGCCGCGGGCGCGCTCGCGCAGCGCGTCGGCGGCCTCGCGGAGCTCGTGGTCCTCGAGCAGCTCCATCTCGGGCTCGTAGGCGTTGATGCGCTTGACGCGGCTCTCGTAGCCCTTGAACTTCTTGCCCTCGCCGATGCGGAGCGCCTTGTCCAGGAACGACATTTCGCAGAGGCTAGCAGCAGGTCTGGCCCCGTCCGCCGGGCCCGGAAGACCCGATGGAACGGGCTCTCAGGCGGCCGGCGAGGCTTCGCCCGAACCGTCATCCGCCGGCGCGCGACGGCGCGCGAGCCGCTTGCCGCGATGCCGCCCCACCTGGGCGCCGAGATCGTCCAGGCAAGCGGTGATCGCCGCCCGCAGCTCCGGGGCCGACTCGCTCGCGCGCAGCGTGACGCCCTTGAGTTGGAGGAGCGCCTCGGCGACCTGCGCATCGGCGATCGACGGGTTGCGGTGCTCGTGGAGCTCCACCTCCAGCACGGCGAGCTCGGACACCTGGCGGTCGATCTTCCGGGCGCGCCGGCGCACGTGCGCCTCCAGCTCGTCCGTGATCGCGACGTTGCGTCCCTTCACGTCGATCCGCACCGGCGGCTCCCTTCGGCTCGTGCGTGGCCGTCCGGTCCCAGGGTACGGCCGTCGCGTCGTTCACGCCAGGGTTCGTGCCCAGGTGATGGCGTGGACCCGCTCGCAGCCGCCGGCGCGCAGCGCCCGCGCACAGGCCTCGAGCGTCGCGCCGGTCGTGTGCACGTCGTCGACGAGCACGGCGGCGCGCGGCGGAGGCGCCAGCAGGCGGACCTCGAGGCGACCGTCGGCCGTCCGCGCGGCCCGGCCCGCGCCGAGCTGGCGCGAGGCCTCGCCGCGCCGCCCGAGGCACGGCGCGCAGGGAAGGCCCGTGCGCGCGGCCAGCGCCGCCGCGAGCCGCCGGGCCTGGTCGAACCCGCGCGTGCGGCGCCGGCGCGGATGCAGCGGCACCGGGACGAGCGCGCCGGTGAGCAGGCCGGCCGGCGCCGTCGCCGCCATCTGCGCCGCCATCAGCGCGCAGAGCGGCAGCGCGCCGCGGAACTTCAGCGCGGCGACGAGCTCGCGCGCCACCCCGTCGTAGGCGAGCGGCGCCCACGCGCGGCTGAAGCCGGCGCCCCGGGCCGGGCAGCGGCGGCAGGGCGCCGGCAGCGCGCAGCGGGGGCAGCGCGGGCCGCGCAGCCAGGGCAGGGCGGCCCGGCAGTTCGGGCAGAGCAGCTCGCCGGGCGGTCGCACGGGCGCCCGGCACGCCGCACAGGCGGGCGGCGCGAGGAGCGCGACGAGCTCGGCGGCGAGGCGGGCGGCCACGCCACGGACCCTCGCGGGGAACGCGTGCCGGCGCAGCCCCCGGACTGCGACAATCCACGCACGTGACTCCGGACGCCTCGTGGACGCTCGATCCCGTCCTCATCGCCGCGGTCGCCGCCTACCTCGGCGTCTACGTCTGGCGCTGGCGCCGCTCGCGCCAATCGGGGGAGCGGCATCCCCCCGGCTGGGGGCGGCTCGCCGCGTTCACCGCGGGATGCCTGGTCATCCTCGCGGCGCTCGTCTCGCCGCTCGACCGGCTCGCCGAGCAGATCCTCGTGATGCACATGGTCCAGCACCTGCTGCTGCTGGACATCGCCCCGATCCTGCTCATCCTCGGGCTGACCAAGGTCCTGTTGCGCCCGGCGACCCGCCGGCTGCGGATCGTGGAGGAGCGCGCCGGCCCGCTCTCCCATCCGGTCTTCGCGATCCTCGCCTACAGCGCGGTGATGTGGATCTGGCACGTGCCGGCGCTCTACGACGCGGCGGTGGCGAACCCCTCACTCCACGCGCTCGAGCACCTCTGCTTCGCCGCGGCGGGGATCCTCTACTGGTGGCACATCCTCTCGCCGATCCGCGGCCGCCTGCGGCTCGGGGGCATGGGGCCGGTGATGTACATGATCAGCACGAAGCTGATCGTCGGCTTCCTCGGGGTCGCGCTCGCCTTTCTCCCCACCGCGATCTACGGCTTCTACGTCGACCAGCCCGCCTACTGGGGCCTCAGCCCCGTCGCCGACCAGCAGATGGCGGGGCTGGCGATGGCGCTCGAGCAGTCGATCGTCATGGGGGTCGCGCTCGCCGTGCTGTTCGGCAAGATGCTCGTCGAGTCCGAGCGCGAGGCGCGGCGGGCCGAGCGCTATGGGGCGGCGTGAGCGAGCGCGGCGCGGCCTAGGTTCCCTGGTCCCAGCGCAGCAGGTACTCGCGCTGGACGGCGGTGAGCTCGTCGATCTCGATGCCCATCGCGGTGAGCTTCAGCCGCGCGATCTCGCGGTCGATCGCGTCGGGCACGGGGAGGACGCGGGGCTCGAGCTCGCCGGCGCGGGCGACGAGATGCTCGACCACGAGCGCCTGGATCGCGAAGCTGAGGTCCATCACGCCCGCCGGGTGGCCCTCGGCGGCGGCGAGGTTCACCACGCGGCCATCCGCGAGCAGGCTCGCCCGCCGCCCGTCCTCGAAGGTGAAGCGCTCGACGTGCCGGCGCGGGCGGTCGGAGCCGACGGCGAGCTCGGCGAGCGCGGCGCGGTCGATCTCGACGTCGAAGTGGCCGGCGTTGGCCAGCACCGCGCCGTCGCCCAGGACGGCGACATGGCGGGCCCCGATGACGTCGCGCCCCCCGGTGGCGGTGATGAGCACGTCGGCCCGGGCGGCGGCCTCGACGCCGCCGAGCACGGCGTGGCCGTCCATGCGGGCCTCCAGCGCCCGGACCGGATCGACCTCGCAGACCACGACGCTCGCCCCCGCCCCGCGGGCCCGCTCGGCGATCCCGCGGCCGGTGGTGCCGTAGCCGTAGACGGCCACGGTCCGGCCGGCGAGCAGCACGTTGGTCGCGCGCAGGATTCCGTCGAGCGTCGACTGCCCGGTGCCGTAGCGCCCGTCGAAGAGTCGCGCGGTGCGGGCCTCGCCGACGGCGACGATCGGATAGGCGAGCCGGCCCTCGCGCTCGAGCGCGCGCAGCCGCACCGCGCCGCTGGCCTGACTCTCGGTGCCGCCGAAGGCCTTGGCGCGGGCCGTCTTGGGACCGGCGTGCAGGACCGAGGAGAGGTCGGCGCCGTCGTCCATCGTCACGTTCGGGCGGCTGCGGCAGAGCGCCTCGATGTGCGCGTAGTAGGCGCCGGTGTCCTCGCCGGCGACGGCCCGGACCTCGACGCCGTCCTCGGCGGCGAGCGCGGCGGCCACGTCGTCCCGCGTGGAGAGGGGGTTGCTCGCGCACAGCCCGACCTCGGCGCCGCCGGCGGCCAGGGCGCCGATGAGGTTCGCCGTCTCCGCCGTGACGTGGAGGCACGCGGCGAGCCGCACCCCGGCCAGCGGCCGCTCGCGGGCCAGGCGCTCGCGCACCCGCCCGAGCACCGGCATCTGATCCCCCGCCCACGCGATCGCCGCCCGCCCGGCCTCGGCCCGGGCGGGATCGGCGATCTGCGAGGTGAGCCTAGTAGCGGTAATGGTCCGGCTTGTACGGGCCCTCGACCGGCACGCCGATGTAGGCGGCCTGCTCCGCCGAGAGCTCGGTGAGCTTCACCCCGACGGCGTCGAGATGCAGCCGGGCGACCTTCTCGTCGAGGTGCTTGGGCAGCACGTAGACCTGCTTCTCGTACTCGTCGTTCTTCGTCCAGAGCTCGATCTGCGCGATCATCTGGTTGGTGAAGGAGTTCGACATGACGAACGACGGGTGGCCGGTCGCGTTGCCGAGGTTCAGGAGCCGTCCCTCGGAGAGCACGATGACGCTGTGCCCGTCCGGGAAGACCCACTCGTCGACCTGCGGCTTGATGTTGATCCGCTCGATGCCCGGCAGCCCGGCGAGCCCGACCATGTCGATCTCGTTGTCGAAGTGGCCGATGTTCCCGACGATCGCCTGGTGCTTCATCCGGGCCATGTCGGCGGCCGTGATGATGTCCTTGTTGCCGGTCGCGGTGACGAACAGGTCGGCGGTCTCCACGACGTCCTCCAGGCGCGCGACCTCGTAGCCCTCCATCGCGGCCTGCAGCGCGCAGATCGGATCGACCTCGGTGATCACCACGCGGGCGCCCTGGCCGACCAGCGAGCCGGCGCAGCCCTTGCCGACGTCGCCGTAGCCGAGCACGACGCAGACCTTCCCGGCGAGCATGACGTCCACCGCGCGGTTGATGCCGTCCACCAGCGAGTGGCGGCAGCCGTAGAGGTTGTCGAACTTCGACTTCGTGACGGAGTCGTTGACGTTGATGGCGGGGAACAGGAGATCGCCGGTCTCCGCGAGCTGGTAAAGCCGGTGCACGCCGGTCGTCGTCTCCTCGGTGACGCCCTTGATCGCGGCCGCCACGCGGGTCCAGCGCTGCGGGTCCTCGCCCAGCGTGCGCTGGAGCAGGCCGAGCACGATCTGGAACTCCTCGGAGTCGGCCGAGGCCGGGTCCGGCACCGCGCCCGCCCTCTCGAACTCGGCGCCTTTGTGCACGAGCAGGGTCGCGTCGCCGCCGTCGTCGAGGATCATGTTCGGCCCCTCGCCGTCGGGCCAGCTCAGCGCCTGCTCGGTGCACCACCAGTACTCCTCGAGCGTCTCGCCCTTCCAGGCGAAGACCGGCACGCCGGCCGGCTCGGAGAGCGTGCCCTCGGGCCCGACCGCGATCGCCGCGGCGGCATGGTCCTGGGTGGAGAAGATGTTGCAGGAGGCCCAGCGCACCTCGGCGCCGAGCGAGGTCAGCGTCTCGATCAGCACGGCGGTCTGGACGGTCATGTGCAGCGACCCGGTGATCCAGGCGCCCTTCAGCGGCTGGGCGTCGGCGAACTCGGCGCGGGTCGCCATGAGGCCGGGCATCTCGTGCTCGGCGAGGCGGATCTCGTTGCGACCGAAGTCGGCGAGCGCGAGGTCCGCGACCTTGTAGTCGGTGGGGGTGAGAACAGCGGTGCTGGTGCTCATCGGATCTCCGTGTCGGTCGGGTCAGTTCGCGCCGGCCGCGGCGGCCAGCAGCTTGGTGTGCTTCTGCTGCTCCCAGCGCAGCCAGTCGTCGGCGGGCACGTCGTCGGGGCGGTGGGGCTCGGCCTCCAGCCAGCCGTCGACCGCCCGGGCCAGGTCGTCGTCGTCGCGCAGGCGCAGGGCGAACCCGACGTCTGAGAGCTCGATGCCCGAGCCCTCGAGCAGCTCGCGCAGCGTGCGCAGCCGCTGGAGCTCCGCCGGCCCGTAGAGCCGGTAGCCCGACGCCGACCGGGCCGGCGCCACGAGCCCGCTGCGCTCGATGTAGCGGAGCATTCGCGAGGACCAGCCCGTGGTCTCGGCGGCCTCGTGGATGGTCAGCGCGTCCATGGCGGCGCCGACCTTACCACAGGTGTGTCAAGGTTGAGCGGACGGCTCAAGCGTCGGCGAGCCGCGCCTTGACCCGCCCGATCTCCTCGACGGGCGTCGGATCCACGCCGCGCAGGATCGCGAGATAGACGGAGACGAGATCGCCGAGCAGGACGAGGGAGAGCACCCGCTCGACCCGGCCCTCCCCCACGCTCTCGACGCGGCGGACGGAGGCGGCGTGGGGCGCGATGACCGACTCGGTGATCGCGATGCGCTCCCTAACCCGCGGATGGAGGTCGCTGTCGTCGAGGAACACGGCCGCGAAGGTGCCCAGGCCCTCGACTCCGGCCCAGCCCTCGACCTCGTTGTGGTCGGCCTCGGGCAGCTCCGCGCTGTGGGCGGGGACCTTCGCGTTCTCGTTGAGCTGGGTCTTCCAGCGGTAGGCCACGGCGCTGGTCGGCCCGGCCCCGTGCACCACCGGCACCGCCCCCGCCAGATCGCGGGCGACGCCGCGGGCGAGGCCGTCCGGCGGGCCCTCGGGGCCCCACTCGGCGGCGAGCCCCTCGAGGTGGGCGGCGGCGACGTCGATCTCCATGTGCAGCGGCTCGGCGACGCCGGCGAGGGCGGCGACCTCGAGCACCGCGACCGTCATGTAGCCGACCGCGGCGCGGGGCTGCAGCGCCGCGGGCATCGGGATGACCGGCACGTCGTCCGCGCGGGCCGCCTCGGCGAGGCGCCCGCCGGTCGTGGCGACGATCCGCCGCGCCCCGACCGCGCCCGCCGCCTCGTAGGCGGCCAGCGTCTCCTCGGTGTCTCCGGAGTAGCTCATGCACAGCACGGCGGCCTCGGGCGAGGCCCACGGCGGCAGCGCGTAGTCACGGGTGACCGCGATCGGTCGCGACGCGCGATCGCCCAGGGCGGCCCGCGCGAGCAGGCCGCCCACCGCCGAGCCGCCCATGCCGGCCACGACGAGCCCGCCGGTCGCCTCGAAGGGTCGGATCGCCGCCGACTCGACCCGCCACAGGGCGTCGCGCAGATGGTCGGGCAGCGCGACGACGTCGCCCAGGAGACCGGCGCGGTCGACCTGGCGGAGGCGGTCGGGGCCGAGGTCGCTCATCGCGTCAGAAGCGGATGGCGCCATCGGGGAGCGCGACGCCCGGGTAGAGGCGCACGCCGTGGGTGAGCACGTTGTCGGCGCCGAGCGTCACGCCCTCGCCCAGGACGGCGCCGTCCTCCACGTGGCAGCGGTCGCCCACCTGGACCCCGGGGCCGAGGATCGAGTTGCGGATCGTGCAGTCCTCCCCCACCGAGGCGCCCTGCAGGAGCACGGCGCCCTCCACGTGGGAGCGTGCGCCGACCGCGGTCTCGGCGCCGAGGACCGCCCGGCTGCCGACGACCGCTCCCGGGGCGATGCACGCCCGTGGCTCGACGAGCGCCGGGGGCACGACCTTGCCCGCCACCTCGGCGTCAGGGTGGACGATGACGAAGGATCCGTCGAAGCGGTCGGCCACCGCGGTCCGCACGTTCGCCTCGAGGATGTCCCAGGTCGCCTGGAGGTAGCGGTCGGGCGTCCCGATGTCGAGCCAGTAGCCGTCCGCGACCACCGCGTAGAGACCGTGGCCGACGAGGTCGGGGAAGACCTCGCGCTCGATCGACACGTTCTGGCCCTCGGGGATGAGCTCCAGGAAGTCGCGCTCGAGGACGTAGGCGCCGGCGCTGATCAGCTTCGTGTCGATCTGGTCCATGCTCGGCTTCTCGACGAACTCCTCCACCGCCCCGTCGTCCGCCGTGCGGACGAGGCCGTAGTTCGAGGGATCCTCGACTTCGATCAGCGCGAGGGTCCCCCGCGCGCCGGCCTCCTCGTGGCGCCGCATCTGCGCCGAGAGGTCGAGATCGGTGAGCACGTCGCCGTTGAGCACGACGAAGCGCTCGTCGAGCATCGGCTCGGCGAACTTCACGGCGCCCCCGGTCCCGCGCGGGGTCGGCTCCTCGGCGTAGCGCAGCCGGACGCCGTACGCCGAGCCGTCCCCCAGCACGTTGCGCACCCCCGAGGCCATGAAGCCGCATGAGAGCACCACGTCGTCGACGCCGTGCGAGCGCAGCCAGCCGAGCATGTAGGCAAGGAACGGCCGGTCCACGAGCGGCACGACCGGCTTGGGCACGGTCGAGGTGAGCGGCCGCAGGCGGGTGCCTTCGCCGCCGGCGAGGATCAGCGCCTGCATGGGTGCCCGCCGCCTCTCACGAGCCGCGTCCGACGCCCTCGTAGGTGAAGCCGGCCGAGCGGACGGCGTCGGCGTCCAGGCAGTTGCGCCCGTCGATGACGAGCTTGCCGGCCATCCGCTCGGCCGCCGCGGCCCAGTCGATGTCGGCGAACTCCGGCCACTCCGTCACCACCACCGCCGCGTCGGCGCCCTCGAGCGCGTCCAGTGCGCCCTCGGCGAAGCGCACGCCCCTGATGAGCTTGCGCGCCTCCTCCTCCGCGACCGGGTCGTAGGCCGCGACCTGCGCACCGTCGGCCTGCAGCCGGGCGGCGAGCACGAGCGATGAGGCCTCGCGCATGTCGTCGGTGTTCGGCTTGAAGGCGAGCCCGAGCAGCGCGACCTTCGTGCCGACCAGCGTGCCGAGGTGCTTCTGGAGCTTCTGGATGACCCGCCGCTTCTGCAGCTCGTTGACCTCGATCACGGCGGTCAGGAGCTGGAAGTGGTAGCCGGAGTTGCCGGCGAGCTGCTTGAGGGCGGAGACATCTTTTGGGAAGCAGGATCCACCGAAGCCGATCCCCGGTCGCAGGAACGACGGGCCGATCCGAGCGTCGAGGCCCATCCCGCGCGCCACCTCGAGCACGTCGGCGCCGGTCTCCTCGCAGACGTTCGCGATCTCGTTGATGAACGAGATCTTGGTGGCCAGGAACGCGTTGGAGGCGAGCTTGACCATCTCGGCGCTGGCGATGTCGGTGCGCACGAGCGGCGCGTCGAGCGGCGCGTAGAGCTCGACGACCGCGTCGCCGGCCCAGTCGCCGCGATCCCCGACGACGACTCGGTCGGGGCCGAGGAAGTCCTCCAGCGCCGATCCCTCCTTGAGGAACTCGGGACAGGCGACGTAGCGGAAGCCTTTGCCCTGCTCGGCGAAGGCGCGCTCGATGCTCAGGCCGGTGCCGACGGGCACGGTGGACTTCATGACCAGGGCGTGACGGTCGGAGTCGGGCATGGCGTCGACGACGGCTTTGACCGCGGAGAGGTCGGCGTCGCCCGAGTAGGTCGGCGGCGTGCCGACGGCCACGAAGAGCAGGCGGGCGTGCTCGAGCGCCGGGGCGAGCTCGGTGGTGAAGTGCAGCCGCTCGCGGTTGCGCTCCACGCACTCGGCGAGGCCGGGCTCCCAGATCGGGATGTCGCCGGCCTGCAGGCGCGCCACCTTCTCGGCGTCGACGTCCACGCACCACACCTCGCTGCCGAGCTCGGCGAAGCCGGCTGCCGTCACGAGACCCACATAGCCTGTGCCGATGACGGCGATCGTCTCGCGCACGGAGCTCATGAGGCGGGAACCCTAGCGAGTCGGGCCGCCCCGTCCGGGCTCCGGGAGCTCAGCGCCCGGCCGGTCGCATCGAGGCCGCGATGCCGATCATCTGCTTGTTCGTCAGGGCCAGGTTGAGCGAGTTCGCGACCCAGTAGACGGCGCGCCGCGAGCGCCACGCGACGAGGCGGAGCTTCTGCCCGTCGTAGTGGAGCTCGAGCTTGCGGCGCCCGATCTGGCGGAACTCGGAGGGGTTGCTGAGGATCGGCGGGTCCTTCCACGTCATGCCCTGGATCCCGTAGTACTGGCCCGAGCCGTCGTAGCTCGCGGCCACGGTGATGCGGTAGGCCGGATGCAGCCGGCCGCGCTTGTCGTGGATCCGGTACCCCCGGGGATAGACCCCGGGGATGATGCCCTTGTACATCCCGCGGGGCTCGCGCAGGCGCGGGTAGTAGACGGGCATGCCGGCGCCGCGCAGCGCGGCCGCCTGCTGCTGGCCCCCGAGGAGGTCGAGCGCGAGGTCGGCTCCGCCCGCGCTGCCCGGGCGGGTGCGCGGCGCCCGGTGCCGCGCCGGGGGGCGAGCTCGGGTCCGTGGGCGCCGCCCCCCCAGGAAGGCCCGGACGGCGCGGCGGATCGCCGCCGGCTGCGCGGTGACGTAGGGGTCCTTGGGGTCGTTGGGCAGGATCGCCGGGAACGGGACGGTGATGACCGGGTTCTGGGCGGAGAAGGCGACGAGCTGCATGAGCTTGAGCACCGCCTCCTTGGAGTGCAGCTGCTCGTCGCTCTGGGTGTAGCGCCCGAAGATGCGGGCCAGCTGGTCGCGGTTGGAGACCAGGGCGGAGGTCCCGTACTGCTGGCGCACCTGGCGCAGGAAGTCCTGCTGGCGGGCGGAGCGGACGATGTCGGTGTCCAGATGGCGGAAGCGGACGTAGTCGAGCGCGTCCTGCCCGCAGAGCCGCTGGTAGCCGGGCATGATGTTGATCGTCGCGTAGCCCTGGGTCGGCGCCACGCCCGCGTTGTCGTTGAAGTAGCGGCGGTCGATGTCCGCGTACACGCAGCCGAGGTAGTCGATCGCCCGCCGGAACCCGCCGAAGTTCACGTTGATGATGTGGTTGATCCGGATGCCGAGCAGCCGCTTCACCACCTTCGCGGTGAGCACGGGCCCGCCGACGGCGTAGGCGGCGTTGATCTTGTCGGTCTGCACGACGCCCTTGCCGCGCGGGATCGCGACCTTGAGGTCGCGCGGGATGTTCAGCACCGTCGTGCCGGGGGCGTCGGCGTTGAGGCGCAGCAGCATGATCGTGTCCGAGCGGGCGTCCCGCGGCCCGTTGGAGTGGTAGCGCTTGTCGGAGCCGAGCACGAGGATCGTCTGCGGGGCACCCGCCTCCGCCGGGGTGATGACGCCCCTGCCGGCCTTGATCTTCTGGCCGAGGTTCAGGTCGTCGACGATGTTCTGGACCTCGAGCAGGCCGGCGGTCGCCGTGGCGGCGCCGGTCAGGATCACGATGGCCAGGATGCCGGCGGCGAACCGCTTCCACATGCCGCGCGAGACCCGCGGCGCCGGCTCGGGGGCGACGCTCACGCCAGCCCGCCGTCGATCGCGGTGAGACCGGGGTCCTCGCCGTCGCCGGGCCGCGCCGCGTCCCGGGCCATCCACGCCGGCAGGCCACGCAGGAAGTCGCCCAGCGCTCGCCGGTAGGCGGCGAGGGAGGCGATCGAGACCCACTCGTCCGGCCCGTGGTGGCCGCCGCCGACCGGGCCGAACTCCACGCACGGGATCCCGGCGGCGAGGAACGACACGGCGTCCGAGGCGCCGTCGCGCCCGACGCTCGTCGCCTTCCCCTCCACCGAGCGGGCGGCCGCCGCGGTGAGGGATCGCACATAGGGATTGCGCGGCGAGACGTTGGCGGGGGGCCGGGTGAACGTGCGCGTCACCTCGACGTCATCGATCGCCCGCACCTGGGCGAGGATCTCCCCGGGGTCCTGCCCCGGGAGGTAGCGCACGTCGACGACCATCTCGCAGCGGTCGGGCACCTTGTTCACGGCGTCCCCGCCGCTGATCCGCCCGAGGTTGATCGAGGGCCGGTCGAAGAGCTCGCTCGACTCCCGGCTGAAGGGCAGCGACTCGATGCGGCGGAAGACGTCGATCGCCTTGAGCACGGCGTTGTCGCCCAGCCACGGCGTGGAGCCGTGGGCGGCGCGGCCCGAGACCGCGACCCGCATCGCGAGCACCCCCTTGGCCTGGACGCCGACGTGGAGGTCGGTCGGCTCGCCGGTGATCGCGAAGTCGGCGGCGAGGGCCCCTTCGGCGACGAGCGCGTCGGTCGAGCGCTCGTCGACCTCCTCGGACTCCTCGTCGGGCGCGCACACGAACCGGACCCGCACCGCGCCCTCGGCCGCGACGTCGGTGAGCGCCCAGAGCATGCCCGCGAGCCCGCCCTTCATGTCGTAGGCGCCCCGGCCGATCAGGCGGTCGCCCTCGACCCGCGGGCGGAACTGCTCCTCGCGGCCCGGGACGACGTCCAGGTGCCCGTGCAGCACGATGCACGGCACGCCGGGCGGCCCGGCGTCGGCCAGGATCACGGGCAGTCCGCGGTGGACACGCTCGGTGACGTCGACCTCGCGCGACTCGAGCCAGCCCTTGACGAAGGCGGCCGCCGCGCTGAGACCCTCCGGTCGCGAGGTGTCGTAGGAGATGAGGCGCTCGGCGAGCGTCTTCTCGTCGACCATTCGGTGGCGAAGGATAGGCGAGGGCCCCGGCGCCTCGAGCCGGCTCGCCCCGGCGCGGGCCCCGGCCCGCCGGCTACCGCCCGCCGCCGCCCTCGTCGCCGCCGTCCACCACGCGGAGGAACGCCCTCCAGCGCCGCGCATCGCGCGCCGCCACCCGGGCCTCCTCGGAGTCGGCGTCGGCCCGCTCGGCCGTCTCCTCGGCGCGCCGGAGGCGATCCTGGAGGTCGGCGCGATCGAGCGAGTCGGGCGCGACCGCGTCCTCGACGAGAAGCAGCGCCCGGTTGGCGCCCACCTGGAGGTAGCCCTCACCCTGGGCGAAGCGGACGATGTCCTCCTCGGAGCGGTAGAGGCGCAGCTCGGTGGGATCGAGCATGGCCAGCAGCGGGGTGTGGTTGGCCAGCACGCCGATCGAGCCGGTGGTCGTCCGCGTGGAGACCATCTCCACCTCGTCTGAGAACACCTCGCCCTCCGGCGTGAGCACCTCGACGGGGAACTTCGTGCGCGCCATCCTGCGCCGCTAGCCCTTCGCCGCCGAGACGACGTCGTCGATCGTCCCCTTGAGCAGGAACGCCCGCTCGGGGAGCTCGTCGTGCTTGCCCTCGAGGATCTCGCTGAAGCCGCGGATCGTCTCGGCGATCGGGACGTACTGGCCGGGCGTTCCGGTGAACGCCTCCGCGACGTTGAACGGCTGGGAGAGGAAGCGCTCGATCCTCCGCGCCCGCCCGACGATCACCTTGTCCTCGTCGGAGAGCTCGTCGATCCCGAGGATCGCGATGATGTCCTGCAGCTCCTTGTAGCGCTGGAGGATCTCCTTCACGCGGTTGGCGACGCCGAAGTGCTCGTCGCCGAGGATGTCGGCCTTGAGGATCGTGGAGGTCGAGTCGAGCGGGTCCACCGCGGGGTAGATCCCCTTCTCGGAGATCGCGCGCGAGAGCGTCGTCGTCGCGTTGAGGTGCGCGAAGACCGACGCCGGCGCGGGGTCGGTGAGGTCGTCGGCCGGGACGTAGATCGCCTGGATCGAGGTAACCGAGCCCTTGCGGGTCGAGGTGATCCGCTCCTGGAGCTGGCCCATCTCGGTCTCGAGCGTCGGCTGGTAGCCGACCTGGGACGGCATGCGCCCGAGCAGCGCCGAGACCTCCGAGCCCGCCTGCACGAAGCGGAAGATGTTGTCGATGAAGAGCAGCACGTCCTGGCCGCCCTCGTCGCGGAAGTACTCGGCCATCGTCAAGCCCGACAGCGCGACTCGCATCCGCGCGCCGGGCGGCTCGTTCATCTGCCCGAAGACGAGCATCGTCTTGTCGATGACGCCCGACTCCTTCATCTCGAGCCAGAGGTCGTTGCCCTCGCGCGAGCGCTCGCCCACCCCGCAGAACGCGGAGAGCCCGCCGTGCTCCTGGGCGATGTTGTTGATGAGCTCCTGGATGAGCACGGTCTTGCCGACGCCGGCGCCGCCGAACAGCCCGACCTTGCCGCCCTTCGCGTAGGGCGCGAGCAGGTCGACGACCTTGATGCCGGTCTCGAACATCTCGGTGGTCGGGGTGAGCGACTCCACGTCGGGCGCGTCGCGGTGGATCGGCCAGCGCTCCTTGACGTCGACCGGCCCGGCGAGGTCGATCGGGTCGCCGAGCAGGTTGAAGATCCGCCCGAGGGTCACCTCGCCGACGGGCACGGTGATCGGGCCGCCGGTGTCGACGATCTCCGCGCCTCGCGCCAGCCCGTCGGTGGTGTCCATGGCCACGGCCCGGACGCGGTCGTCGCCGAGGATCTGCTGGACCTCGCAGACGAGGTCGTTCGCGTCCTCCTCGCTCACGTTGACGCCGACCTCCTCCTCGCCCTGGGTCGAGCCGGGGCCGCGGTGCACCACCAGGGCGTGGTTGATCTCGGGCAGGTCGTAGGGGAAGACGGCCTCGATGACGACGCCCTTGATCTCCTCGATCCGGCCGACGTTGCGCTTCTCGGTGGTGGCGGACATGACTGGTGTCTGGGTCTCCTGGGTGTGGGTCTGCGAAACCGGGCGGTCTGGGAGCGTCAGCTCAGCGCCTCGGCGCCGGCGACGACCTCCATGATCTCCTGGGTGATCTCCGCCTGGCGGGCGCGGTTCATCTCCAGGGTGAGGTCCTCGATGACGTCGCCGGCGTTCTCGGAGGCGTTGCGCATCGCGGTCATCCTGGCGCCGTGCTCGGAGGCCGTGGACTCGAGCAGCGCGCGGTAGACCGAGATCTCGACGTAGTCGGGCACGAGGCGATGGAGGATGATCTCCGGGTCGGGCTCGTACTCGACGAGCGCGTGGTGGCCGGTGCCGGCGGCCTCGCCGGCGCCCCGCGCGTCGCCGTCCTCGCCGCCCCCCGCCTCCTCCTCGCCGGCCTCGAGGATGCTGGCATGCTGGAGCGGGAGCAGCGTCTCGCGCCGCACGACCTGCGAGAGCGGCGAGATGTACCCGTTGTAGAAGATCTCGACCTGGTCGACGCGGCCGTCGACGTAGTCGGCCATCAGCCGCTCGGCGATGTGGCGCGCGTCGGCGTAGGCGGGGCGGTCGGAGAAGCCGACGAACGAGCCGGCGAGCTCCTTGCCGCGGAAGGTCAACGACGAGGTACCGCGGCGCCCGCTCGCGTACCAGACGACGCCGCGCCCGCCGCTCTCCGCGTCGGCCGCCCCGCGGACGCCGGCGCGGATAATCTGCGAGTTGAACGCGCCGGCCAGCCCGCGATCCCCGGTGACGAGGAGCAGCCCGACCCGGTCCACCGAGTCGTGCTCGGAGAGGATCGGGAGGCTCGGCACGTTGCCCGCCGCCTCGGCCGCCTGGCGGGTCATCCGGCGGATCGCCCCCGCGTAGGGACGCAGGTGGGCGATCCGCTGCTCGGCGCGACGCAGCCGCGCGGCGGCCACCATCTCCATCGCCCGCGTGATCTTCTGGATGTTCTTGACCGACGCGATCCGCGTCTGGACGTCGCGCTGGGAGGCCATGGGTGGGCGGGCGGCGCCGCGACTAGGCGGCCGCCGTCTCCTCCAGCTCGCGCTCGGCGTCCTTCGCCGGTGCCTCGGCCTCGCGCGTCTGCGCGGCGAGCTCGGGCTCGCCGTCGTCGGTCGGGTGGCCCTCCTCGTCCAGGTCGTGGCCGAAGTCGTCGGCGTAGCCCTTCACCGCGCCGTCGAGCGCCGCCTGGGTCTCCTCCGACCAGTCGCCGTCGCCGATCTTGCCCAGCAGGTCGGCGTGCTCGGCGCGGACGCGGCTGCCGAGCCCGGCGAGGAACTCACTGACGCGGTCGACGAGGATCCGGTCGAGGTAGCCGTTGGTGGCCGCGAAGATCTGCACGACCTGCTCGGCGACCGGCAGCGGCGCGCGCTCGTTCTGGTTCAGGGTGCGCACGAGACGCTCCCCGCGGGCCAGCGTGCGCTGGGTGTCGGCGTCGAGGTCGGAGCCGAACTGGGCGAAGGCCTCGAGCTCGCGGTACTGGGAGAGCTCGATCTTGATCTTGCCCGCCACCTTCTTCATCGGCGAGATCTGGGCGTTGCTGCCCACCCGCGAGACGGAGATGCCGACGTTGATCGCCGGCCGGACGCCCGAGTAGAAGAGGTTCGGCTCGAGGAAGATCTGCCCGTCGGTGATCGAGATGACGTTCGTCGGGATGTAGGCCGAGACGTCGCCGGCCTGGGTCTCGATGATCGGCAACGCGGTGAGCGAGCCGCCGCCGAGGTCGTCGTTGAGCTTCACCGCACGCTCGAGCAGGCGGGAGTGGAGGTAGAAGACGTCGCCCGGGTAGGCCTCGCGCCCCGGCGGGCGGCGCAGCAGCAGCGACATCTGCCGGTAGGCGTAGGCGTGTTTGGTCAGGTCGTCGTAGATGCAGAGCGCGGCGCCGCCGTTGTAGAGGAAGTGCTCGGCCATCGCGCAGCCGGCGTAGGGCGCCATGAACTTGATCGGCGCGGCCTCGTCGGCGGAGGCGGCGACGATGATCGTGTTGTCCAGCGCGCCGTTCTCGGCCAGCGTCTCGGCGAGCTGGACGACGGTGGCCATGCGCTGGCCGATGGCGACGTAGACCGACACGACGCCCGTGTCCTTGTTGTTGATGATGGTGTCGAGCGCGATCGCGGTCTTGCCCGTCTGGCGGTCGCCGATGATCAGCTCCCGCTGGCCGCGGCCGATCGGGATCATCGAGTCGATGGCCTTCAGGCCGGTCTGCAGCGGCTCCTTCACCGGCTGGCGCTGGACGACGCCCGGGGCCTTGAACTCGGCGGGGCGCGTCTCGGTCGTCTCCACCGGGCCCTTGCCGTCGAGCGGGTTCCCGAGCGGGTCGACAATCCGCCCGCGCAGCGCGTCCCCAACCGGGATCTCGAGCAGGCGGCCGGTGCGCTTCACCGTCTCCCCCTCGACGATCTTCTCCCAGTCGCCGAAGAGCACGGTGCCGACGTTGTCGGACTCGAGGTTCAGCGCGAGGCCGGTCACGTCGTGGGGCAGGTCGAGCATCTCGAAGGACATCGCGTTGTCGAGCCCGTGGACGGTGGCGATGCCGTCGCCGACCGACAGCACGGTCCCGACCTCGGTCAGCTCGGCGCCGCCGGTGTCGAGGCCCTCGATGCGGCTCTTCAGGATGGCGGTGATCTCGTCGGCGTTGATCTGCATGTGGTGTCGGGGCTCCCTGTCGCGCGCAGCCTAGGCCTGCGCGACGTTGCGTCGAAGTTGGTCGAGGCGGTTGCGGATCGAGGCGTCGAGGATCGAGTTCCCGACCCGCAGGACGATGCCGCCGAGGATGTCGGGGTCCACGCGGCTGGAGAGCTCGACCCGGCGCCCGGTCTGCTCGCCGATGCGGCTGCCGAGGCTCTCCACCGTGGCGGCGTCCAGGGCCACGGCCGAGGTCACCTGCACGGGGAGGAGCTTGTTCGCCTCCTCCCACAGGGCCTCGTAGCGGCGGCGGATGCGGAAGATCGCCGGCATGCGGTTGCGCTCGACGAGGGCTTCGAGGAAGTTCTCCACCGCCGGCTCGGCGCCGTCGAGCATCCCGCGCAGCCCGTCCTTCTTCTCCTCGGTGGAGAAGTAGGGCGAGAAGAAGAAGAGCGAGAGGTCGCGATCGGAGTCGAGCGCGTCCGCGACCTGGCCCAGCTGCTCCCGCGTCTCGTCGAGCTTCCCCTGCTCGGAGGCGACCTCGAAGAGCGCGCGCGCGTAGACCTCGGCGATCTGCTCCATGGCTAGTTACGGTGCTCCCCGGAGAGCGTGGTGAAGTCGAGCTCGGAGAGCGCCTCCTCCACCAGCCGCCGCTGGTCGCCCTCGTCGAGCGACTTGCGGGTGACCTTCTCGGTCGCGGCGATCGTGAGGTCGGCGACCTCGCGGCGGATCTCGCCGATCGCCCGCCGCGTCTCGGCCTCGATGTCGCGGCGGGTCTGGTCCATGAGCTCCTCCCGCTGGGTGCGGGCGGCCTCGCGCGAGTCCTTCTCGGTCTGCTCCCCCGCCTTGTTCGCCCGCGCGACGATGTCGTCCGCCTGCGCCCGCGCCTCGGCCAGCCGCTCGCGGTAGTCGGCGAGGAGCTTGTCGGCCTCCTGGCGGGTGCGCTCGGCCGCGTCGATCGACTCCTCGATCGCCGTCTGCCGGCGATCCAGCGCGTCCTGGATCCGCGGGAACGCGTAGCGCCGCAGGATGTAGAGGGTGATCCCGAAGGCGAGCAGCGTCCAGATCATCAGCCCGACGCCGGGCGTGACGAGGAAGTTGCCGCTCTCCTCCTTGGCTGCGGTGACCAGGGGCATGCGCTAGGAGAGAAAGAAGGCGATGAGCCCGAAGATGAACGCGTAGAAGACGATCGCCTCGGTCAGCGCGAAGCCGAGCCACTGGATCGAGGTGATCTCGTCGCGCATCTCCGGCTGGCGGGTCACCGACTCGATGACCTTGCCGAAGATGTAGCCGACGCCGATGCCCGGGCCGATGGTGCCGAGGCCGGCGCCGACGCCGAGGGCGATGGCCTTGAGGCCCTTGCGGCCGACGGCCTCGTTCTCCGCGACGCTGGCGGCGAGTTGGGTGACGATGGAGAGGTCCACGGTGGTGTCAGCTCCTCCTGGGGGCGCTGTGGGGGGTCAAGGTCAATGCGCGGCGACGGCGCCGCCGAAGTAGATGGACGAGAGGGTCGCGAAGATGAAGGCCTGGAGGGTGGCCACCAGGCCCACCTCGAAGATGTAGAAGGCGATCGCCATCGGCAGCGTGAAGATCCCGAGGACCGCCGTCCCGAGCAGGACGACGAGGCCACCGCCCATGAAGAGGATCAGCAGGTGGCCGGCGAGGATGTTCGCGAAGAGCCGGACGGACAGCGAGACGATCCGGACGAAGTGCGAGATGACCTCAATGAAGAAGATCGGGATCGCGGCGGGGCCGGTGACGCCGGCGGGGACCCAGCTCTTGAGATAGCCGACGAGGCCCTGCTCGCGGATCCCGATGAAGTGGTAGCTGAACCAGACCATCAGGGTCAGGACGAGCGGCACGGCGAGGTTCGCGGTGGCGGCGTAGAGCGCGAAGGTCGGCACCTGCAGCCCGAAGATGTTCATCTTGTGCTCGGTGTTGACCGGCAGCGGGATGTAGCCGAGGATGTTCGAGAACCAGATGAAGAGGAAGAGCGTGGCCACGAAGGCGAACCAGCGCTTCGCGGTCCTGGGGTCCATGTTGCCGCCGGCGATGTTGTCGCGCATGAAGACGTATGCGGCCTCGACCGCCGTCTGGACCCGGTTGGGCTTGGCCTGCATGCGGTTGGCGACGTAGAGCATCGCGCCGACCGTGAACGCGCAGGTCAGGACGACGTAGAGCACGCCCTTGTTCACCGAGAGGTCGATCCCGCCGATCTTGATCGGGATCCACGGATCGAGCTTGAACTCGTTCTGCGGCTTGAAGTTCTCGTTGATCTGGATCGCCCCCGCGCCCGCCGGGGAGGCGAGCAGGAGGACGACGGGCGCCGTCGCGGCGAGGATCCGGGCCCTCACGACGGACGCTCCGTCTCGAAGGGGCGCAGGATCATGTTGACGGTGAAGTAGACGGTGAAGAGCGCGATGGAGAGGACGGCGGCGGCGAGCCCGGCCTGGGACGAGGAGGCCGTCCCGACGGCGAAGATCGTAAGGGCTACGAGCCAGCCACGTCCGATCATGGATCCGGTGAGGATCCCGACGAGGACGCGGGGGTCCTCCGAGGCCGTCGCCTTGCGGGTCGCCCACACCTGGATGCCGCGCTGGGCGACCCACGCGGCGGCCGCGGCGCCCCAGCCGGCCAGCGGCCAGCCGGCGAGCAGGAACACGGGGAGCGAGAGGGCGAGGACGATGATGTCCAGCCAGCGCAGGACGGTGATCGTCATCGAGTCAGAGGCGCCTATAGCGTGCGATGACAAGAGCCACCCCCGCGACGGCGCCCACGAAGACCCCGCCGATCACGAACGGCCCCACGCTGCCGAGCAGCGCTCCGACGCCCCCCGCGATCGCCGCGCAGAGCACGATCGTCGCGACCAGCGTGTAGCCGGCGGTCGCGCCGGAGCGCGAGCCGGGGCGCTCGGGGCTCATCGGTGGCGGGGCGGGGGTCGGGCATGCGATCACGCCGCCATCAGAACGCGAACGCCCGCGAGAATCGCGGGCGACACGGGCGCCGGAGGGGACATCACAGGCGCCGATGGCGGTCCGGGTGAGTATATGGAACCGGGGGGGTTTGTAACAACTTTGTGACAGTGGGCGCGAGGGGCTCGTGCTCCGGCCGGGCCAAGCACTCGCGGCGATTCGCGCCCTCGCGCTCGGGCGCGCGGGACTATCGTCGGGCCGAGCGGCTGACACCCCCTCGAACCCGGAGAGCGACGGCATGAGCGCGGCCACCCCCACGACGAGCTTCTGGCACCCGTTCGCGAACATGGCGTCGCTCTCGCGTGACGGGGCGGTGACCATCGTCCGGGGCGAGGGGGCGACGGTGTGGGACGACCGGGGCACCGCGTACCTCGATGCGATGGCCAGCCTCTGGTACTGCAACGTCGGCCACGGTCGGGTCGAGCTGGCGGACGTCGCCGCCGAGCAGATCCGGGCCCTCGCCGCCTACCAGACCTTCGAGCGCTACACCTCGCCCGCGGTGGAGGCGCTGACCGCCAAGGTCGCGGAGCTGTCCCCCATGCCCGACACCAAGGTCTTCCTCACCTCCGGCGGGTCGGAGTCGGTGGACACCGCGGCGAAGCTCGCGCGCTCCTACTGGCGCGCGGTCGGGAAGCCCGAGAAGCAGGTGCTCGTGTCCCGCCAGCACGCCTACCACGGGATGAACGCCTACGGCACCTCGCTGGCCGGCATCCCCGCGAACCTGGAGTCCTTCCACCCGCTCGTCGAGTCCGTCGAGCACGTCGCCTGGGACGACGCCGGTGCGCTGGCGGCGGCCATCGACCGGCGCGGCGCCGAGACCGTGGCCGCCTTCTTCTGCGAGCCGGTGATCGGGGCCGGCGGCGTCATCTCGCCGCCCGAGGGCTACCTGGCGGAGGTCGAGGCGATCTGCCGCGAGCGCGACGTGCTCTTCGTCGCCGACGAGGTCGTGACGGCGTTCGGGCGACTCGGCACGTGGTTCGCCTCGGGCCGCTACGAGCTGCGGCCGGACATGATCACCACGGCGAAGGGCCTGACCTCCGGCTACGCGCCGCTCGGCGCCGTGCTCGTCGGCGAGCGCGTCGCGGAGCCCTACTGGCGGGAGGGCGCGGCGGAGATCTTCCGCCACGGGTACACCTACTCGGGCCACACCGCCTCGTGCGCGGTCGGGCTGGCCAACCTCGAGATCGTCGAGCGCGAGGGGCTCGTCGAGCGCGTCGCGGCGCTCGAGCCGGTGCTCGCGGCGGCGCTGCATCCGCTCGCCGAGCACGAGCTCGTGGCCGAGGTCCGCGCGGGCGTCGGGTTGCTCGGGGCGGTCGAGCTCACCCCGGAGGCGCTCGAGGCGGGGCTGCTCCAGCCGGTGGTCGACGCGCTGCGCGAGCGCGGCGTGCTCTCGCGCGGGGTGCGCGGGGTCGCGCTACAGTTCTCCCCGGCCTTCGTGGTCACCGAGGACGAGATCGCCCGGATGGCCTCGGCCACCGGCGAGGCGCTGAACGCGGTGGCGGTGGCGGCGTAGGGGCCGGGAGGCTCGGGCCGGCGACCGCCTACGCGCTGGAGCGACCGCCCTTCCCTGCGCCGTTTGCCGCGGAGGGCGATGGTCGCGCGGCCGTCGCAAGCGTGCCGCCGCGCCGCCGCCCCTACCGCGTGCCGCGCCAGGTCAGCGCGGCGAAGGCGAACTGGAAGGGGAGCCGCGCCCAGAGCACGGCGGCCGGGATCTGCGGGTAGCGCTCGGGGTGCAGCGCCATCTGGACGTTCGCCGGGTAGACCGCGGCCAGCGTGGCCAGCAGCCACCAGCGCGCGCCGCGTCGCGTGGTCTCGGGGAACACGGCGAGGCCCCCGCCGAGCTCGGCCACGCCGCTCCAGAACACCGCCTCGCGCTTCCAGCGTTCGATCGAGTGCGGCACGATCCCCTCGTAGGGCTTCGGCATCACGAAGTGGAGGATCCCGGCCGTGCTCCAGACGAGCACGGTGGCGAGACGGGCGCGGGGCAGGCGGCTCACTCGCCGAGTGTATGCAGCGCGGTCGCCCGGCTCACCGGCCGGTGAGGATCGTGTCGTCGTGCGCGTAGGCCGGCGCGCAGCAGCAGAGGAGGTGCAGCGTCGCCTCGCCCGTGTTCCAGAGCTTGTGGGGCACGCCCGGCGGGATGACCACGCAGTCCCCGGCGCGCAGCTCGTGCTCCTCCTCGCCGAGCCGCAGGCGACCGGACCCCGCGGTGACGTGGTACAGCTCCTCGGCGACCGGGTGGTGATGCTCGTCGGTCTCACCACCCGGCGGCAGCGTGGCCTCGGCGAGGCTCTGGCTCCGCGCCGCGGTCCACGCCGGATGGGCGAGCTCGCGGATCGTCGAGCCGTCCTTGGTGGTGAACGGCTCGACCGTGTCGAGGTTGGCGATCTGCACGCCCCGACCGTATCGCGCCCCCGCCGACCGCGGCCGGCCGCCGCTACGCCGCGACGCCGAGCCCGACCCCGATCACCTTGAGCCGCCGGCTCAGCGCGGTGAAGGCGAACTCGTTGACCTCGGCCGAGCTGCGACCGAGCAGCGTCCACTCGCCCGCCGGGTCCTTACCCGCCGGCACGAGCACACCCTGGGCGATCGGCAGCAGCTCCATCAGCCGCTCCTCGATCCGGCGGGCGTGCGCCGGGTCCTTCGCCTTCTGCTTGAGGAACCACGTGCCGTAGGCGACGTGGCGATGCTCGTCCTGGCTGATCCGGCGGAAGCCCTCCAGGAAGCCGGGCAGGATGTCGCGCTCCTCGAAGGTCAGCGTCATGAAGTTCTGGCCGGTCAAGGCCAGGGTGCCCTCGATGACCATGTGGTAGGTGACGACGAAGTCGATCTTCGCCTCGATGTCGCCCGGGTCGGCGATCAGCCGCTCGCCGGCCGCCACCAGGCGGCGATCGAACAGCTCGACGAAGGCGTCGTTGAGGTCGTGGCGGACGCGGTCGAGCCGGTCGTCGATCGAGCCGTCATAGCCGAGCACATGCTCGTAGAAGCGGTTGAAGTGCTGGACGTGGCGGGCCTCGTCGACCTGCTGGGTGGCGAGGAACGCCTCCTCGGCCTGGTCCTCATAGGCCATCACGAGCCCGGAGAACTGGGTCGTCACCCGCTCCTCCCCCACGAAGAACGAGGACAGCGACCAGATCATGTCGTCGCGCTCGGCATCCGGCACGGCGAGCCAGTCCTCGCGGTCGCGGGTGAACTCGATCGCGTGTGCCGACCACGGCTGGCGCTCCCACAGCTCGTAGAGCTGCTGCGGCGCCATGAGCTTGACCTTCGAGAGCTGGGACTCGTCGCTGATCGTGGCGACGTCGCCCTGGCGGGTGAGGTCGAGGAGCGTGGGCATGCGTGGGCCTCCGGAGGCGCTGGGCTGGCGGTCGCGGTCAGGATGGCATAGGCTTGACACTGTGTCAAACACTCCGCCGATACGCTCGCGATCATGGCCTCCCTGAGCCGCCGCACCGAGCCGCAGAGCGCCCGCCGGGCGCAGATCGAGCGCAGCGTGATCGAGGCGACCCAGCGACTGCTCGCCGACGGAACCTCCTACGCCGAGCTGAACGTCGAGCGGATCG
Organism: Solirubrobacterales bacterium; assembly: GCA_038251325.1. Taxonomy (GTDB): domain Bacteria; phylum Actinomycetota; class Thermoleophilia; order Solirubrobacterales; family Solirubrobacteraceae; genus JBBSBL01. The sequence goes on from JBBSBL010000002.1 coordinate 32,859, forward strand.
CCACCGAGGCGGGGATCTCCCGGACGGCGTTCTACTTCTACTTCCGCGACAAGCGCGAGCTGCTGATGCGGGTCACCGAGGACGTGGCCGCGCAGCTCGAGGACGAGGCGCTGGGCTGGCTGGAGGGCCGCGCCGGGCCTGAGGAGCTGGCTCCCGCGCTGGCCCGGATCGTCGGGATCCACCGCGAGCACGGCCCCGCGCTCCGAGCCGTGGTGGAGACGTCGGCCTACGATGAGGAGGTCGCCGGCTTCTGGCGCGAGCTCATCGGCCGCTTCGTGACCCGGACGACGGCACGCATCCAAGAGGAGCAGGCGGGCGGGCGGGCGCTCACCGGGATCCCGCCCCAGCCGACCGCGTTCGCGCTGTGCTGGATGACCGAGCGGACCTGTTACCAGAGCCTCGTCCAGGGCCAGCTGCTCGGTGACGCGCTGGCGGAGGCCCTCGCCGCGGTCTGGACGGGCACGATCTACGGGCGCGCGAGCCGCTAGCGGGGCGGCACCGCCTCCCACTCGCCCGTCTCGATCTCCCGGCGCACCTCGCGGTCGATCTCGTGCTCGGAGGTGTCGGGCTCCGCGCTGCGCAGCTGCCACGTCCGCAGCCGGCGGAACTTGAGGATCTCCAGCGTCGCCACCACGTAGACGCTCGTGGCCATCGCGCCGAGCAGCAGCAGGCCCATGAGGATCGACCAACCGATCCGGAAGTGGCCCGCGTGGTCGGAATAGGGCACGAACCGCAGCGCGACCGCGACGCCGGACAGCGCCGCCGTCCAGCCGTAGAGATAGGCGACGGTCCGCCGCGGCGAGAACCCGATGCGCGCGAAGCGGTGGTGGAAGTGGTTCGCGTCGGCCTCGTAGACCTTGCGCCGGTACTTGATCCGCTTGGCCACGACGAAGCCGGTGTCGAGGATCGGGACGGCGAGCACGACGAGCGGCACGATGAGCGCGATCACGGCGTTCGTCTTGAGCGTGCCCTGCACCGCCGCGGCGCCGAGCAGGAGACCGAGGACGTTCGCGCCGGTGTCGCCCATGAAGATCGACGCCGGAGGGAAGTTGTGCCACAGGAAGCCGAGCGCCGCCCCCGCCGTGAGCGCCGCCAGCACCCCGGCCGCGGTGCGTGAGAGGTCGAAGGCGATGATCGAGAAGGCGATCGCGCTGATCCCGCAGACGCCGGCGGCGAGGCCGTCCACGCCGTCGCAGAGGTTGACGACGTTCATCAGCGCCACCAGCCCGATGACGGTCAGCGGGCCGCCGACGCCATGGAGATCGATCGGGCCGAGGAACGGGAGCGTGATGTTGTCGACCTGGACGCCGCTCAGCACCACGACGAGCGCGGCGGCCACCTGGCCCAGGAGCTTCCACTGCGGGGCGAGGTCGACGACGTCGTCGACGGCCATCACCGCGGCGATGATCGCCGCGCCGGCGAGGATGCCGCGGGTCTCGCCGTCCCACGGCAGGAAGAGCACCCCGGACAGCAGCGCGGCGGCGAGGATGGCCAGGCCGCCGAGCCGCGGCGTCGGGCGGTCGGACAGGCCGCGGGCGCGCGGCTGGTCCACGGCCCCGAGCCGCGTGGCGAGCCGCGCGGCGAGCGGGGTCAGCAGCGCCGACGTGGCGCCCGCGACGAGGAAGGCGTAGAGGGCGTCGAGCTCGGACATCGCGCTCCGGCGGCGAAGCATGGCAGCCGCCGCCGACCGCGCCGCGCCCCGGCCGGCGGCGCGCGGCGGCCGACCGGCTACACGGCCGCCGGCGTCCCGAGCTGCGCGTAGAGCGGGTGCCGCTCGACGATCGCGTCGACGCGCTCGGCCAGCTCCCCCCGCGCCGCCACGAAGTCCTCGGTGGCAAGGGCGGCGGCGAGGATGCGCCCGACCTCGGTGAAGTCCTCGGCGCCCAGCCCGCGCGTCGCCAGCGCCGGGGTGCCGATGCGCAAACCCGACGTGACCATCGGCGGACGCGGGTCGAAGGGGACGGCGTTGCGGTTCACGGTGATCCCGATGTCGTGGAGGCGGTCCTCGGCCTGCTGGCCGTCGAGCTCCGAGGCGCGCAGGTCGCAGAGCACGAGATGCACGTCGGTCCCGCCGGTCAGCACGCTGATCCCCCTCCCCGCGTCGAGCAGCTCGCGGCCGACGATCCGGGCCCCCTCCACGGTTCGGCGCTGGCGCTCGCGGAAGGTCTCGCTCTGCGCGATGGCGAGCGCGACGGCCTTCCCGGCGACGACGTGCATCAGCGGCCCGCCCTGCTGGCCCGGGAACACCGCGGAGTTGATCTTCTTCGCGTGCTCCTCCCGGCACAGGATCATGCCGCCGCGGGCGCCGCCCAGGGTCTTGTGGATCGTCGTGGAGACGACGTCGGCGTAGGGCACGGGGCTCGGATGGAGGTCGGCGGCCACGAGCCCGGCAAAGTGGGCCATGTCGACGAACAGGTACGCGCCGACCTCGTCCGCGATGTCCCGGAAGCGGGGGAAGTCGAGCTGCCGGGGGTAGGCGGACCAGCCGGCGATGATGAGCTTCGGGCGCCGCTCGCGCGCGATGCGGGCGACCTCGTCCATGTCGATCAGGCTGGTCTCGCGGTCCACCCCGTAGGCCGCGACGTCGTAGAGCCGGCCGGAGAGGTTGAGCTTCATCCCGTGGGTGAGGTGGCCGCCATGGGCGAGCTCGAGCCCGAGGATCGTGTCGCCCGGCTCGAGCAGCGCGTGGTAGACCGCCGCGTTGGCCTGGGCGCCGGCGTGCGGCTGGACGTTGACGTGCTCGGCCCCGAACAGCGCCTTGGCCCGCTCGATGGCCAGCGTCTCGGCGATGTCGACGAACTCGCAGCCGCCGTAGTACCGGCGGCCCGGGTAGCCCTCGGCGTACTTGTTCGTCAGCACCGAGCCCTGGCACTCGAGGATCGCCTGGGGCACGAAGTTCTCCGAGGCGATCATCTCGAGCGTCCGCTGCTGGCGGTCGAGCTCGAGACGGAGCACCTCGGCGATCTCGGGATCGACCTCGGCCAGCGGGCGGGAGAAGTGGTGCTCGGGGAGATCGGTCATCGGCGGGTCTGGCCCTTCGGGCGGAGCGTCGCGAGGCGGTCGGCGGCCCGCCGACGATACCAACGGGTCCCGGTGACTCCCGGCGTGAGCCGCGTTCAGCCGAGCGCCGGGCGGATCGCGTCCTCGGCCACGGCGCCGGGCCGCACGATCGCCCACGCGCCCTCGAACTCGAAGCGCCGGAGGTCGAGCACCGTCGAGGCGGTCCCGGGCAGCGGGCCGGCGTCGAGCACGAGGTCGGCGGCCGCCCGGATCGGCGCCGGGACGTCGCTCAATCGGCGCGCATCGGGGCCGCCGGCGTGGTTCGCGCTCGACTGCAGGACCGGCCAGCGCACGGTCGACAGCGCGGCGAGCGGCCCGTCGAGCCGGGGCACGCGCAGGCCGAGGGTGCCCGGGTCGGGCCCGCAGGCCAGCGGCCAGCGGCACTCGGGGTTGGGCAGCAGGACCGTGACGGCGCCGGGGAGCAGGCGGCGCAGCGCGGCGTCGGTCCGCGGACCGAGCTCCGGGAGGGCGGCCAGGGCGAGCTCGAGCGCGAAGAGCATCACCGCGGCCGGCCTGTCCGGTGGGCGACCCTTCAGGGCGTAGAGGCGCCGGACGGCGCCCTTGTCGCCGGGCTCGCAGGCGAGGCCGTAGACCGTGTCGGCCGGGAACACGGCCACGCCGCCGACGCGCATGCAGCGCGCGAACGTCGCCGCGTCCTCGGCGGTGAGCCCGCCCGCGCCGCTCACCGCCGGCCCGCGACGACCCGGTCGATCCCGGCGAGGTCCGGCCGGGGCCCGGCGTCGGCCCAGCCGCCGGCGCGCAGGAGCGTGCCGACCGCTTCCGCCTGACCGGCCCCGACCTCGAGCGCGAGGCGCGGGACCGCCCGTTCGGCGGCCTGGGCCACGAGCCGGCGAATCACGCTCAGCCCGTCGGCGCTCGCCGCGAGCGCGAGGCGCGGCTCGTGGCGCGCGATCTCCGGCGCCAGCCCCGTGAGGTCGGCCTCGGCGACGTAGGGGAGGTTGGCGACGACGAGATCGAGCGGCCCATCGATCCCGGCCAGCAGATCGGCCCGGGCGAAGGCCACGTCGAGCCCCAGGCGCGCCGCGTTCCCACGTGCGACCGCGAGCGCCCCGGCGCTCACGTCGGCGCCGAGCACCTCGAGGTCGGGGCGCTCGTCGGCGAGCGCGAGCGCGACCGCCCCGCTGCCGGTTCCCACATCGCACACCCGCGCGCCGCGCGGCGCGAGCTCGAGCGCCGCCTCGACCAGGGTCTCGGTCTCCGGTCGCGGGATCAACACCCGGGGGTCGACGGTGAGCTCGAGGCGGCGGAACCCGCGCCGCCCGGTGATGTACGCCACGGGCTCGCGTGCTTCGCGGCGCACGATCGCCGCGGCGAAGCGCCTCACGTCCCCGGCGTCAATGGCCCGGTCGCCGCGGCCGACGAGCGCCAGCCGATCGACCCCGAGCGCGTCGGCAAGCAGCACCTCGGCGTCGAGGCGGGGCGTCCCCGCCCCGGCGGCGCCCAGTCGGGCGGCGCCGGCGCGCAGCGCGGCGGCGACCGTCACCGGCGCCTCAGGCGACGGCCTGGGCCTCGAGGTGGCGGCGCTTCTCATCGTCCTGCAGAGCGGCGGTGAGCTCGGTGAGGTCGCCGGCGAGGATCTCGTCGAGGTTGTGGACGAGCAGGTTGATGCGGTGGTCCTTCACGCGCTTCTCCGGGAAGTTGTAGGTGCGGATCTTCTCCGCCCGCTCCCCGCTGCCGACCTGGGCCTGGCGGCTCGCGGCCAGCTCGGCCTGCTGCTCGGCGGCGGCGCGCTCGTAGAGCCGCGCCCGCAGCACCCGCATCGCCTTGTCGCGGTTCTGGAGCTGGGACTTCTCGTCCTGCATCGCGACGACGATCCCGGTCGGACGGTGGGTGTTGCGCCCGTCTGATTCGGTCGTGTTCAACGACTGGCCGCCGGGCCCGGAGGAGCGGTAGACGTCGATCTGCAGGTCGTTCGGGTCGAGGTCGACGTCGACCTCCTCGGCCTCCGGCAGGACCGCGACGGTCGCGGTCGAGGTGTGGATCCGGCCCTGGGACTCGGTCTCGGGCACGCGCTGGACACGGTGCGTGCCGCCCTCGAACTTGAACACGGAGTAGGCGCCCGCGCCCTTGATCGCGAACGTGGCCGCGCCGTCGCCCGCGCTGATCGGCTCGGTCGCGAACCCGCGCGACTCGGCGTAGCGGGTGAGCATGCGGGCGAGGTCGCCGGCCCACAGACCCGCCTCCTCCCCCCCGGCGCCGGGGCGCACCTCGACGATCACGTTCTTGCCGTCGTTGGGGTCGCGCTCGACCATGGCGCGGCGGAGCTCGGCGTCGAGGCGGGCCTTGCGCTCGCGTGCGGAGTCGAGGAGCTCGCGCACCTCGGCGTCCTCGGCGTCGCCCTCGTCGAGGAGCTCCCGCGCCCCCTGCTCGTCGTCGACCGCGCGCCGCCACTCCTGCGCGAGCCGCGCGGCGGGCTCGAGCTCGGCGTAGGCGCGCCCGGTCGCGGCGTAGCGCTCGCGGTCCCCGATCACCGCGGGGTCGCTCATCTCCCGCTCCAGCTCGGCGAAGCGCGATTCGATCTGCTCGACGAGCTGCTCGATCACCCTGCGGAGTCTAGGCGCGGCGACGCGCCGCCTCAGGGGGGCCGGGGTTGCGGCTCAGGCCGCGACGGCGGCCTCGGCCACCACGAGCCGGTCGCGGCCCTGCTCCTTGGCGGAGTAGAGGGCGACGTCGGCCGACTCGAGCGCGCGCTCGAGCGCGACCGGCACGGCGTCGGCCACGCTGACGCCGAGTGAGATCGACACCTGGACGCCGGCCGGCTGGGCGGCGGCGACCTCCTCGCGCATCCGCTCGGCGACGGTCGTGCACCCTTCGAGCGGCGTCCCGGGGAGCAGGACGAGGAACTCCTCGCCGCCCATCCGGTACACGGCATCCCCGTCGCGCACGCACCCTTCGAGGATCTCGGCGATCTCCTTGAGGACGGCGTCGCCGACCGCGTGCCCGCGGGTGTCGTTGATCCGCTTGAAGTGGTCGATGTCGGCCATGATCATCCCGACGTCTCGCGACTTGGTCTCGCCGTGGTGGGCGAGCTCCTCGAAGACCGGCCCCAGCGCCTTGCGGTTGAGCAGCCCGGTGAGCGGATCGTGAACGGCGTCGTCGCGGTGCTCCACGTCGGAGGCCATGAGCACCGAGGTGAGCATGACCACCCCGCCGAGCAGTGCCAGCGGGAAGATCAGCAGCTGCGGCTGATGGTCGACCTTCCCCGGATCAACGCCGACGGTGACCGCGACCATGAGCGCGGCCGTGTAGACGAGCCGCGCGACCATGCCGCCCCGGTTGAACCGGGCGCCGAGGGTCACGGCCGGGATGGCCAGCCAGGCGACGGCGGGGCGAGCCGGGACCGCCGGTGAGCGCCGCGCTCACGGCGATGCACGCCTGCGAGATCCCCCACGACGCCGCGGCGCGGTACTCCGGGTGGCGGGCGAGCTCGATGTCGTGATCGGCGATCGCGAAGGCCACCGCGGCGACGGCGAGCGGCGCCAACGTCCAGAAGCCCAGCCACGGCCCGGCGGCGAGCAGCGCGCCCGCGAGCGTGATCATCACCAGGCGGCGCGTGGGCCCGATGCGCAGATCCATGTCGAGGAGCCTGCGGCGATCGGCCTCGGTGGGGCAGAGCCAGGTCCGCGGGGCGGACATGCCTTCAGTTATCGGTGGCCGCGGGGGCGGTCTCGAGGTGGGCACGCCGCGCCGCGCCCGGCGACGCTCGGCTCCCTACGCCGCGACCTCCACGCCCACCATGTCCTCCGAGCGCAGGTCGCCCTCCACGGCGAGCACCGCGTCCAGCGCGGCGATCGCGACGGCGAGCTGCGCTTCGTCGGGCTCGCGGGTGGTGAGCTTCTGCAGCTGCAGGCCCGGCCACATCACGCCGCGGACCCAGCGCTTGCGGCGGTTGCGGCCCGCCCACTTGATGATCTCGAACGAGATCCCCGCGATGAGCGGCACGCCGATGATCCGGGTGAAGAGCAGCCAGTACCAGGCCGGGAGGCCGATCGGCGCGAAGACGAAGATCGCGACGATCATGACGACGAGCAGGAAGCTCGTCCCGCAGCGCGGGTGCAGCCGCGAGTAGAGCTTCGCCCGCTCCGGGGTCAGCGTGTCCGCCGCCTCGTAGGCGGCGATGACCTTGTGCTCCGCGCCGTGGTACTCGAAGACCCGTCGCAGGTCGCGCAGGCGCGAGAGCAGCACGAGGTAGCCGAGGAAGATGGCGGTCCGCACCACCCCCTCCACGAGCCAGAAGAGGACGGCGGAGTCGAGCTGGTCCTTGATCAGCGAGGTGAGCCCGACCGGCGCGATGAAGAAGAGCCCGATCGCGAAGATCAGGGCGAGGACGACGGTCCCCACCCACGCCCCGCTGGAGATCTCCTCCTCGCCCTCGGGCAGCTGGGCGTTGGCGGAGATGCCGAGCGCCTTGAAGCCGATCGAGAGCGACTCGGCGAGCGCGACGACGCCGCGGATCACCGGCCAGCGGTAGACCCGGTGGCGACGGGTCCAGGCGACGAGCGGGTTCGCGGTGACCTCGATCTCGCCGAGGGCGTCCTCGGGCGCACCGTCGGGCGCGGGCGCACGCACCGCCACCGCCCACGTGGAGACGCCGCGCATCATCACGCCCTCGAGCACCGCCTGGCCGCCGACCGGCGCGTCGCGCTGGGCCATCAGCCGCCCGTCGGGCAGCACGGTCTGCGCGGCGTCCCGCGACGCCGGGCCGGCGCCGTTCGCCGACGCCCCGGCCTCCGCGCGCTCGGCGCGGGCGATCACGGAGCGCCCACCACGCCGCCGGCTAGCCGGCGGCCTTCTCGGCCTGGCGCTGCTCGGCCTGGCGCTTGGCGGCGCGGCGCTGGAAGCGCTCGACGCGACCGCCGGTGTCCACGAGCTTCTGCTTGCCGGTGTAGAACGGGTGGCAGTTCGAGCAGATCTCGACGTGGATCTCGGACTGGGTCGAGCGGGTGGTGAACTCGTTGCCGCACGTGCAACGGACGTGGGCCTCGACGTATTCGGGATGGATCTCGGTCTTCATGGCTCTGCGGTCCAGTCTAGCGAGCGACCCCAGGGGCCCCTGCTCAGGCGGGGCAGGTCGCCGCGAGCGAGTTGTTGGCGCGGTTGGGATCCGCGATGAGGCCCGAGGGATCCGCCACGACCCGTGGCGGCGCGGCGGGATCACAGGCCGGCCCGGCGAAGCGCACGACGTCCTGGGCGCCCGGCCCGAGCGCCGGCAGCCGCTTGGTGACCAGCGCGGCGCCGCCCGCCTCCAGGGAGACCGTCGTGGCGCCGGAGCGGCCGCGGCCGACGTTGCGCACGACCGCGACGTAGCGGAAGACGCCCGGGCGCTCACCACGGTGGACGGCGACGCCGAGCACGGCGAGGTCGCCTCGCAGATCGCCCTGGACGCAGCGCCCGGTGACCTTCTGGGCGACCCGCCGCACGCGGCCGCGGGAGTCGAGCCAGCGGAAGCGCACGACCATGCGGTAGGTGGCGGGGGTCGGCAGGTTGTTGACCGTCTTGCGCACCAGGTAGCCGCCGACGCCGCGGTCGGAGTAGGTCCAGGTCGAGAGCCCGTCCCCGCTCACGCGGTGGTAGGCGCCGGGGCCCGAGCGGCTGTAGAGGTCGAAGCGCAGGCCGAGGCGCTTGAACCGCGGCGCCGCGCGCAACCCGGCCCGGACCGTCAGCAGGCGGGCCTGGGGATCGGGCGAGGACTGGCAGGTCACGAGCTTGGCCGAGTGCGACAGCCGCCGGGCCTGCGCGGCGGCCGGAGCGAGCAGCGCGGTGGCCGCGAGCGCGGCGAGGAGCAGCATGGAGAGATGGCGCTTCATGATCCGCCCTCTCTAACCCCGGCTCACGCCGGAAGTTGCGCCGCGGCGACGGCCGGCGCCGGCGCCCCTGCACCGCTCAGGTGATCTGGTAGAGCGGGCCGTCGCCGCCCTCGGGCGGGGTGAGCCGCCCGCCCTTCGCGGTGATGGCGCCGCACTGCACGCAGTTGGTGTAGTTGACGATCACGTCGACCAGGCCCTCCTGCGGCGCGTCCTCGGGGATCTCGTACACCCCGGCCGGGCACATCCACACCCAGGTCTCGGCCACCTCGCGCGGCACGCGCTTCTGCACGCGGATGTGGTTCGGCGCGTCGTCGCGGGTGTGGTTCCCGGTGATGTAGACGCTGGAGAGCTTGTCGAAGGTCAGCTTGCCGTCGGGCTTCGGGTAGGAGTCCTTCGTGTCGCCGATGAACATCGGCTGGACGTCGTTGCGGTGCAGCGTCCAGCGCCCGCCGGGGAACCGGCCCTTGGTGGCGATCATGAGGTTGACGAGCGGGCCGCCCTTGATCAGCCCCTTGGCGAAGGGCTGGCGCGTGTTGCGGACCTCGAAGAGCTCGGACCCGATGAAGGACTCCTCGACCCGGGTCTCGTAGTCCGAGAGCTGCCCGCGGCCGGTGAGCTGCGCGTAGATCGCCTCGGCGGCGTAGATGCCGGACTGGATCGCGTAGTGGACGCCCTTGAGCGCCGCGAGGTTCACGAGCCCCGCCGCGTCGCCGACGAGCAGCGCGCCGGGCGCGCTGAGCTTCGGCATCGCCCAGTAGCCGCCGGCCGGGATCGCCTTGGCGCCCCACGTCACCCGCTCGCCGCCCTCGAGGATCTCGCGCACGAGCTTGTGGGTCTTGAACTGCTGGAGCAGGTCGTGCGCCGAGGTCGTCGCGTCCGCGTAGTCGAGGTCGATGACGAAGCCGATCGAGACGAGGTCGTCGCCGGTCCTCTCGTCCTTCATCGGATAGATCCACGAGCCGCCGATCTGGTGGTAGCGGGCCGAGATCTTCAGCGGCCAGCCGGCCAGCGTGTGGATCACGCGGTCCAGCGGCTTGGGGACCTTCCAGATCTCCTTGACCCCGAGCTCCCAGACCATCGGCTCGCGGCCCTCGGCGAGGTCGAACTCCCGGATCGCGGCCCCGGTGAGGCTGCCCCAGCAGCCGTCGGCGAGCACGGTGGCCTTCGCCACGACGTCCGCGCCGGGCTCGAAGTTGCCGAGCTCCTCGCCGTCCTTGCCGCGGCCCTTGTCGCCCGAGCGGACGCCTTGGATGGCGCCGTCGGTGACCAGGAGCTGCGTGGCGGCGGTCTCGGTGAGGATGTAGGCGCCGGCCTCCTCGGCCTGGCGCTGCATGTAGCGGCACAGCCCGGCGACCGAGACGACCTCGTTGCCGTGGTTGCGCTGGGGCGGCGGGGGCGGGATCCGGACCTTGGTGCGCCGGCTGGGCAGGAGGTAGATCGCCTCCTTCTCGACCTCGCCGTAGGCGAAGCCCTCCTCGCGCCACTGCTCGCGGGTCAGGTCGGGGAAGAGGTCCTGCAGCGGCCCGGGGCGCATGATCGCGCCGGAGAGGTTGTGGCCGCCGCACGTCTTGGCCTTCTCGATGACCGCCACGGGGACCTCGCCCAGGCGCTCGAGCGTCTCGGGGTCGTCGGCCAGGAGCTGGAGGAGGCGGTTCGCGCAGGCGAGGCCGCCGGTGCCGCCGCCGGCGATCACGACCCCGACCTCGATCCGCTCGTCCTCGGGATCGAGCTCGCGCTTGACGAACTCGGCCGGCGAGTCCACCGGAGGCGGGAACTCGCTCGGCGCGACGTGGCCGTTGCCGTTCCGAGGAGCCATCGCTACGAGGCCTGCTTGGCCTTCACGGCCTCCGTGAGCTTCGGCAGGATCTTGTTCAGGTCGCCGACGATCCCCAGATCGGAGAACTCGAAGATCGGGGCGTTCGCGTCCTTGTTGATCGCCACGATGTTCTCCGAGCCCTGCATGCCGACCTTGTGCTGGATCGCGCCCGAGATGCCGGCGGCCAGGTAGAGCTTCGGCGCCACCGTCTTGCCGGTCTGGCCGATCTGCGCCGCGTAGGGGTACCAGCCGGCGTCGACGACCGCCCGGGTGGCGGCGACCGCGCCGCCGAACGCGCCGGCGAGGTCCTCGCAGAGCCCGAAGCCCTCGGCGGCTCCGAGGCCGCGGCCGCCGGCGACGAGCACGTCGGCGTCCTCGATGTTCACGTCGGCGCCACGCTGCTCGCCGCGCTGGACCATCGTCGCCTGGGTCGACCACGGCGAGTACTCCACGTCGACGTCGACGACCTGCGCCGGGCCGCTCCCGGACTCGCGGACCTCGAACGCGTTGATGCGCCCGATGATGATCCCGTGGTCACCATGGTAGTGGGAGACCGAGATCTGGGAGTCCTGCAGGATCGGGCGCTCGGCCACGAGCTTGCCGTCCTGCGCGCCGACCGCGGTGACCTCCATCGTCACGCCGGCCTTCAGGCGGGCGGCGAGGCCGGCGCCGATCTCGAAGCCGAGCAGGCCGCCGCCGAACAGCGCGTAGGCGTAGCCATCCTCGGCCATGACCTTGGCCATGACGTCGATGACCGGCTGCGCGAGGCCCTCGGGGCCCTTCGCGCGGTAGACCTTCGCCGCGCCGTAGGTGCCCAGGCCGGCGAGCAGCTCGTCGTTGAGGTCCTCGCCGCCGACGACCACGACGGCGCACTCGCCGCCGATCTGCTTGGCGAGCTCGGCGCCCTCGGAGACGGCGCCGAGCGAGTTCTTGTTGATCGCGCCCTCGCGGTGGAGCGCGTAGACCAGGATGTTGGACATGCTCAGATCAGCTTCCTCTCGTCGAGCCAGGCGACGATCTGCTCGACCGTTTCGTTGGTGTCCTCGTCCTCGATGATCTGGCCGGACTCCTTGGCGGGCGGCGCCTTGAAGTCGCCACACTGGACGCGGGAGCCGTCGCCGCCGACCATCGAGGTGTCGATGCCGGCCTCGCCGGCGCCGAGCTTCTCGAGCGGCTTCTTCTTGGCGCCCATGATCGCCTTGAGCGACGGGTAGCGCGGCTCGTTGATCGCGTCGCCGACGGAGATGACCGCCGGCAGGGCGACCTCGACGGTGTCGTAGCCGTACTCGGCCTGGCGCTCGCAGCGCAGCTTGCCGTCGGCGACGTCCATCTTGATGACCTGGGTGAGCGAGGGCATCTTCAGGTGGTCGGCCACGACGGCGCCGATCGTGTAGCACTCGCCGTCGTCGGACTGCTGGCCCAGGAGGACGAGGTCCGGCGACTCCTTCTCGAGCGTCTTGGCCAGCGCGTAGCCGGTGGCGGCGACGTCGGAGCCGGCCAGCGCCTCGTCGGCCAGGTGGACCGAGCGGTCGGCGCCGAGCGACACGGCCTTGTGCAGGGCGCGCAGCGCGGAGTCGGGGCCCATGGTGACGGCCACGACCTCCTCGACCGGCACCGCGCCGCCCTCCTTGATCTGCATGGCCGCCTCGATGGCGTGGGTGTCATAGGGGTTGAGGTTCTTCTCCCCGCTGCGATCCAGGCGCCCCGTCGAGGCGTCGATGCGCTTCTCGACGGCGGCGTCCGGCACTTCCTTGACCAGGACGGCGATCTTCAACTCACAGCCTCCTTACAGACAAACGGGTGTTCGATCCTACAGGATTGACTGACGAGTCAATCGGACTGGCTGGGACCGGTCCGCGCCCTTGGATGGGGACGGGCGCGGGACCGACGTTCTACTGCACTACGGCGCCGCGGATGAAGTCGATGATCTCGGTGGTCGGCGCACCCGGGGTGAAGACCGCGGCGACGCCGAGGCGCTCGAGCTCGGGGATGTCGTCCGCGGGGATCGTGCCGCCCACCGTCACCACGACGTCGTCGACGCCCTGGCCCTTGAGCAGCTCCACGATGCGCGGGACGAGCGTCATGTGCGCGCCCGAGAGGATCGAGAGCCCGACGGCGTCCGCGTCCTCCTGGATGACGGTCTCGACGATCTGCTCGGGCGTCTGGTGCAGGCCCGTGTAGATGACCTCCATGCCGGCGTCCCGCAGCGCCCGGGCGATGATCTTCGCGCCGCGGTCGTGGCCGTCGAGCCCGGGCTTGGCCACGACGACGCGGATCTTCTTCTCGGAGGTGACGCTCATGGAGGGGCCGCCGCCGCGGCGGGGCGGACGGCGGGCGTCATGCTAGACAACCCCTCGCCGCCGCGGCCCGAGGCGGCGGTTCAGAACTGCGGCGCCTCACGGTAGGTCCCGAAGACCTGCTGCAGGGCGGCCACGATCTCGCCCTCCGTCGCGCCCGCGCGCGCGGCGTCGAGGATCGGCGGCATGAGGTTCGCGTCGGTCGCCGCCGCGCTGGTCAGCGCACCGAGGATGCCCTCGACCGCCGCACCGTCCCGCGCGGCCCGCAGGGTCTGGAGGCGGTCGAGCTGCTTGCGCTCGAGCTTGGGGTCGACGCGGAGCGTCGGGATCCCGTCCTCGGCGCCGGTGTCCGTGAACGCGTTCACGCCGACGACGATCCGGCCCCCGCGCTCGACCTCCTGCTGATGGACGAACGCGGCGTCGGCGATCTCGCGCTGGGGGAAGCCGCGCTTGACCGCCTCCACCATCCCGCCGAGCTCGTCGATCCGCCGGAAGTAGTCCTCGGCCTGACCCTCGAGACGATCGGTCAGGGCCTCGACGAAGTAGCTGCCGCCGAGCGGGTCGATCGTGTTCGCCACGCCGCTCTCGTGGGCGATGATCTGCTGGGTGCGCAGGGCGATGCGCACCGCCTCCTCGGTGGGCAGCGCCAGGGCCTCGTCGTAGCTGTTGGTGTGCAGCGACTGCGTGCCGCCGAGCACGCCGGCCAGCGCCTCGATCGCCGTGCGAACGATGTTGTTCCAGGGCTGCTGCGCGGTCAGCGACACCCCGGCCGTCTGGGTGTGGAAGCGCATGAGCCACGAGCGCGGGTCGCGCGCGCCGAAGGTCTCGCGCAGCTCCCGCGCCCAGATGCGGCGCGCCGCGCGGTACTTCGCGATCTCCTCGAAGAAGTCGATCTGCGCGTTGAAGAAGAACGAGAGCCGCGGCGCGAAGTCGTCGACGTCCAGGCCGCGGGCGACGGCCTCCTCGACGTAGGTCAGCCCGTCCTTCAGCGTGAACGCAAGCTCCTGGGCGGCGGTCGAGCCGGCCTCGCGGATGTGGTAGCCGGAGATCGAGACCGGGTGCCAGCGCGGCATCGCCTCCGAGCACCAGGCGATCATGTCGCCGACCAGGCGCATCGCCGGATCGATCGGGAAGCACCACTCCTTCTGCGCGATGTACTCCTTGAGGATGTCCGTCTGGATCGTGCCGGCGAGGGCTTCGGGCGGCGTGCCCTGCCGCTCGGCGGCGACGACGTAGAAGGCGAGCATGACCGCGGCCGGCGCGTTGATCGTCATCGAGACCGAGACGTCGGCGAGCGGGATGCCGGCGAACAGGGTCGCCATGTCGTCGGTGGAGTCGATCGCCACGCCCTCGCGGCCGACCTCGCCCGCCGAGCGGGCGTGGTCGGAGTCCAGGCCCATGAGCGAGGGCATGTCGAAGGCGGTGGAGAGCCCCGTCTGCCCGTGGTCGAGCAGGTAGCGGAAGCGGGCGTTCGTCTCCTCGGCCGTCCCGAACCCCGCGAACTGGCGCATCGACCACAGCCGGCCGCGATACATCGAGGGGTAGACGCCCCGGGTGAAGGGCGGCTCGCCCGGCAGCCCGATCGCCGCGTCGAGGTCCTCCGGGAGGTCGGCCGGGGTGTAGAGCGGCTTGACGGACTCGCCGGAGAGCGTCGTGAAGTTCGCGTCCCGCTCCGGCGAGGAGGCGTAGGACTCGCGCTCCCAGCGGTCCTGCTCGCCGGTGGTGGATCTCGGCTCGACGGCCACGGGGCGGAGTGTAGGGGCGAAGCTGGCCGCGCGGCCAGGGTGGGCGGGGCCCGGCCGGCTCAGCGGGCGATGTCGCCGAGCAGCGCCCGGGCGATGACGAGGCGCTGGATCTCGCTCGTGCCCTCGTAGATCTCGGTCACCTTCGCGTCGCGGTAGTAGCGCTCGGCCGGGAAGTCGCGCATGTAGCCGTAGCCGCCGAGCACCTGGATCGCCTCCCCGGTCTGCCGCCGCGCGACGCCGCTGGCGAAGAGCTTGGCCTGCGCGCCCTCCACCGAGTGCGGGCGCCCGGCGTCCTTGAGCCGCGCGGCCCGATAGGTGAGCGCGCGGGCCGCCTCGATCTCGGTCTGCATGTCGGCGAGCTTCTGCTGGATCTGGCCGAGCGCGCCGATCGGCGCGCCGAAGGCCCGGCGCTCGCGGGCGTAGGCGGTGGCGCAGTCGAGTGCCGCCTGGGCGATGCCCACGGCCTGGGCGGCGATGCCGATCCGCCCGCCGTCCATGGTCGAGAGCGCGACCCGCAGACCGGCCCCGGGTGGCCCGAGCCGCTCCGCGGGGACGGCGTCGAAGGCGAGGTCGGCGGTGTTGGAGGAGTGCAGCCCGAGCTTGTCCGCCTCGCCGGTGAGGCGCAGGCCGGACGCGCCGCGCCGGACGAGGAAGGCGGAGATCCCGTCGCCGTCCCGGGCGACGACGAGGATCTGGTCCGCATACGCCCCGTTGGTGATCCACTGCTTCGCGCCGTGGAGCGCGTCGTCGCGGAACGTCGTGCGGATCGCGCGCAGGTCGGAGCCGGCGCCCGGCTCGGTGAGGGCGATCGCGCCGAGCTCGTGGCCCTGGGCCAGTGGCGGCACCAGACGCTCGACCTGCTCCGGGGTCCCGTGGGCGAGCAGCGGAAGCGTGCCCACCGACGTGTGGACCGACACGGTCACCCCCACGCCGGCGTCGGCGCGCGAGAGCTCCTCGAGCACCAGGACGTAGGAGAGGAAATCCGCGCCGGCGCCGCCGTGGTCGGCGGGCACGCAGACGCCCATCAGCCCGAGCTCCCCGAGCGCCGGGAAGAGCTCGCGGGGGAAGTGGCGGTCGCGATCCCACGCCGGGGCGTGCGGCGCGACCTCCTCGGCCGCGAAGCGACGGGCGAGGTCGCGGATCGCCACCTGCTCGGGATCCAGTCCGTGGCTCATCGCCGGCGCCCGAGCGACGCGGCGGCGCGGCGTGGAGCGCCGGGGCGCGGAAGGCGCCGCGAGGGCGGCTCGGCGCGGCGCACGACCACCCGGCCAACCCCGCCGGCGGCCGCCGCGACAGCGATCGCCCCGACGAGCTTGAGCCGGCGCCCGAGCGTCTCGAAGCGGACGACCTCCCAACCCTCCTCGCGAGCGACCCGGGCCAGCGCGGCGTCGGGGTTCACGGCCACGGGGTGTCCGACGGCCCGGAGCATCGGGAGGTCGGACTCCGAGTCCGAGTAGGCGTAGGAGGCGGCGAGGTCGATCCCCTCGGCGGCGGCGAGCGCGCGGATCGCCTCGGCCTTGCCCTCGCGGTAGGTGAACGGGCCGCCCGGGCGGCCGGTGTAGACCCCGTCGACGACCTCGGAGCGGCTCCCGATGCCGCCGTCGAAGGTGAGCACGTGGGCGAGGAGGTCGGCGATTTCAGCGGATGCGGCCGTGCAGATGTAGATGCGGCGTCCCGCGTCCTGGTGGCCGAACGCGATCTCGAGCATCCGGGGGTAGACCCGGGGCAGGATGCCGGCCAGGACCTCGGGGCCCAGCCGCCGCAGGTCGCGCTCGCGCACGCCGGCGATCGCCTGCCCGATCCGCTCGCGCAGCGCGTCGGTCCCGGCGTCGGTGGAGCCCTCGAGGCGGAATCGCACGTTGGCCCACGCGTCCGCGGCCAGCCGACGACGGGAGATCAGCCCCGCCCGGTACGCCGCCCGTCCGAACTCGAAGGCGGAGGAGCCCGCCATCAGCGTGCGGTCGAGATCGAAGAAGGCGGCGGCGCTCTCCGCCCTCCGCTCCTCGCTAGCGATGGACACCGCCCCGGGCGCCGGTCATGGCACGCGCACGATCACCGCGTCGCCCTGGCCGCCGCCGGAGCAGATCGCGGCGCAGCCGAGGCCGCCGCCGCGGCGGCGGAGCTCGTGGACGAGCGCGCCGAGGATTCGGGCGCCGGAGGCCCCGATCGGATGCCCGAGGGCGACGGCGCCGCCGTTCACGTTGACCGTCTCCTCGTCGATCCCGAGCATGTGGATCGAGTTGAGCGTGACCGAGGCGAACGCCTCGTTGATCTCCCAGAGGTCGATGTCCTGCGCGGTCAACCCGGCCTTCTCGAGCGCCTTGTTCGCGGCCAGCGCCGGCGTCCGGGCCAGGTAGGGATAGTCGTCGGCGGACTGGGCGTGGGCGAGGATCGAGGCCAGCGCCGCCTTGCCGTTCTGCTCGGCCCACTCGTCGCTGGCCACGACCATCGCGCCGGCGCCGTCGTTGACGCCGGGGGCGTTGCCCGCGGTGTGGCTGCCGTCCTTCGAGAAGATCGGCGGCAGCGCGGCGAGCCGCTCCAGGGAGGTGTCGCGCCGGGGGCCCTCGTCGACCTCGACCACCGTGTCGCCCTTGCGGCCCTTCACGGTCACCGGCACGACCTCGTCCGCCATCCGGCCCTCGTCGATCGCGGCGAGCGCGCGCTCGTGGGAGCGCAGCGACCAGCGGTCCATGTCGGCCCGGGTCAGCTCGAGCTCCGCGGCGACCTCGGAGGCCTCCTGGGCCATGTGCCTGCCCGAGAACGGGTTGGTGAGCCCGTCGTGGATCATCGAGTCGATCGCCTTCGCGTCGCCCATCCGGTAGCCGAAGCGCGCCTGCGGCAGGAGGTAGGGCGCGCCGGACATCGACTCCATGCCGCCGGCGACGCCGACCTCGACGTCCCCCGCGCGGATCGCCTGGTCGAGGATGAGCGCCGAGCGCAGCCCGGAGGCGCAGACCTTGTTGATCGTCTCCGAGGAGACCTCCTTGGGGATCCCGCCCTTGATCTGGGCCTGACGCGAGGGGATCTGGCCCTGCCCCGCCTGCAGCACCTGGCCGAAGACGACGTGATCGACCGCGTCGGGCTCGACCTCCGCGCGCTCGAGCGCCGCCTCGATCGCCACGCCGCCGAGCTCGGGCGCGCCGACGGCGGCGAGGCCGCCGCCGAGCTTGCCGATCGGCGTGCGGGCGGACGAGAGGATCACGGTCGAGGGCATGTCGGCTCCGGGGAATCGGGGTCGGGCGGGGCGACCATGCTAGAAGAAGCCGAGCGGTAGCCTGCCCAGCCGATGCGCTTCGCCGCGACCACCGAGGCGCCGCTCGACACGGCCGCGGACACCATCGTCGTCGGTCTCTTCGCCGGGGAGCCGATCGCTCACGACGTCGCCGACGGGACGCTCCGGGCGCTTGTCGACTCCGGCGAGGCGCGCCCGGCGCTCGGCGCGCTCGCCCAGACCCACGCCGAGGGCCGGCGCTGGATCCTCGCCGGGCTCGGCGAGCGCCAGGCCTTCGGCCCGGAGCGCGCGCGGGTGGTCGCGGCGACGGCCCACGCCCGGGCGCGGGACCTGGGCACGCGCACCCTCTGCTGGGAGGTGCCCCACCACGTCGACGACGCGGTGGTCGCGGGCCTGGTCGAGGGGACCGCCCTGCACGCCTACAGCTTCGACCGCTTCCGGCGCCCGCCCGCCGATCGGCCCGCGGATCTCGAGGCCGTGCTGCTGTCGGCCCACCACGATGTCGGCGCCGCGGTGCGACGGGCGGCGGTCATCGCCGCGGCACAGAACCGGGCCCGCGACCTCCAGAACGCCCCCGCGAACCATCTGACCCCCGCGGCGCTGGCCGATCGCGCCCGCCAGATCGCCGCCGTCCACGAGTCGGTGAGCGTGGACGTGCTGGATCGCGCCGGAATCGAGGAGCGGGGCATGGGCGCCTTCGCCGCCGTGGCGCGGGGCGCGGAGACCGAGCCCCGGCTCATCGAGCTGCGCTACACCGGCCCCGACGCCACCGGCCCGCTCATCGGCCTCGTCGGCAAGGCGGTGACCTTCGACTCGGGCGGGCTCTCGCTCAAGCCGCCGCGCAGCATGCCGGAGATGAAGTTCGACATGTCGGGCGGGGCCGCGGTGCTCGAAGCGTTCGCGGCCATCGCCGAGCTCGAGCTGCCCGTCCGCCTGGTCGCGGTGATCGGCGCGACCGAGAACCTGCCGAGCGGCCGCGCGCTCAAGCCGGGCGACATCGTGCTCGCCGCCGACGGCACGAGCATCCAGGTCGACAACACCGACGCCGAGGGCCGCCTCGTCCTGGCCGACTGCCTGTTGCACGCGGTGGGCGCCGGCGCCGAGCGCCTGCTGGACCTCGCCACGCTGACCGGGGCGATCGCCACGACGTTCGGCTCGACCTACGCCGGGCTCATGGCCGACGATGACGCGTGGGCCGACGCGGTGCTGGCCGCCGCCGCCGCCAGCGGAGAGGGGGTCTGGCGGCTCCCGTTGCACCCGGACTACGCCCGCCGTGTCGAGGGCCGCTACGCCGACCTGACCAACGCGCCGGCCAAGCGCGAGGCCGGGTCGATCACCGCGGCCGAGTTCCTGCGCCACTTCACCGGCGAGGTGCCCTGGGCGCACCTCGACATCGCCGGGGTCGCCTACGACGCCGAGCGGCCCTACGCCGCCAAGGGCGGCAACGGCTTCGGCGTGCGGCTGCTCGTCGCGCTGGCCGAGGGCCCGGCGCGCGGCGGCTAGGGACGGGCCGCCCGACCCCGCGCTCAGGTTTCGGCGCGGGCTGCCGATGAGCGTGAAATGTCCCGCCTGCGCCGCGAGCACGGCTTCACGCTCATCGAGATCCTCGTCGTCGTGCTGATCATCGGCGTGCTCGCCGCGATCGCCATCCCCTCGGTCCTCAGCCAGACCGGCAAGAGCCACGATGCCGCGGCGAAGGTCACCGCGCGGACGGCCCAGCAGGCCATCGAGACCTACTACACCGACGCGAAGAGCTACGCCACCGACGCGGCGACGCTGCGCGGGATCGAGCCTGCGCTGACGAACGCCGTGAACCTCACCGTGAGCGGCACGATCGACAGCTACACGATCTCCAACGACTCGACATCGGTTCCCGTCGAGACGTTCACCGTGACGCGCTCGAGCGCCGGGGCGATCACCCGGACCTGCAGCCCGGTCAACAAGGGCGGCTGTCCGGCCAGCGGCACCTGGTAGCCCAGCCCCTCCGAGCGCCCGCCGGCGCTCTGGCAGACTGCCGCGCGTGGACTTCGACCTCTCCGACGACCACCGCCTGATCCGCTCCACCGTCCGCGAGTTCGCCGAGGGCGAGGTCGCCCCGGTGGCCGAGGCGCTCGACCGCGAGAAGCGCTTCCCCTACGAGATCGTCCGCCGGATGGGCGAGCTCGGGTGGATGGGGATCCCCTTCCCCGAGTCGGTCGGCGGCGCCGGCGGCGACTCGCTGGCCTACGCGCTGGCGGTCGAGGAGCTGACCCGCGTCGACTCCTCGGTGGCGATCACGCTCTGCGCCCACACCTCGCTCGGGACCCAGCCGCTCTACCTCTTCGGCACCGACGCGCAGAAGGCCGAGTGGCTGCCGCGGCTGTGCGCGGGCGAAGTGCTCGGCGCCTTCGGCCTCACCGAGCCCGAGGCGGGATCGGACGCCGGCAACACCCGGACCCGCGCGGTCCTGGACGACGGCGAGTGGGTCGTCAACGGCGCCAAGCAGTTCATCACCAACGCCGGCACCGACATCTCGGGCCTCGTCGTCATCACCGCGGTCACCGGCGGCGGGGAGAACGGCGATCGCGAGATCTCCAACCTGCTGGTCGCCAACGGGACGCCGGGCTACGAGCCGGGCGAGCCCTACCGCAAGATGGGCTGGAACGCCTCGGACACCCGGCCCCTGGCCTTCGCCGACTGCCGCGTGCCGGAGGCGAACCTCGTGGGGCCGCGCGGCGCGGGCCTGCGGCAGTTCTTCCACGTGCTCGACATCGGGCGGATCGGCGTCGCGGCGATGGGCGTCGGCCTGGCCCAGGGCGCGCTCGACCAGGCGCTGGCCTACGCCAAGGAGCGCCGTGCGTTCGGGCGCCCGATCTCGAGCTTCCAGGCCATCCAGGGCAAGCTCGCCGATCTCTCGACCGAGATCGAGGCCGCGCGCCTGCTCGTCTACAAGGCCGCGCGGGAGAAGGACCTCGGGCGCAACTTCACGCTCACCGCCGCCCAGGCGAAGCTCAAGACCGGCCGTCTCGCCGTGCGCGCCAGCGAGGAGGCGGTGCAGATCCACGGGGGCTACGGCTACATCGAGGAGTACCCCGTCTGCCGCTTCTACCGCGACGCGAAGATCCTCACCATCGGCGAGGGGACCGACGAGGTCCAGCAGATGGTGATCGCCCGGGCGCTCGGCGCCTGACCCGGGCTCAGCGGGTCCGGCTGAGGCGCTCGGCGTCGCGCTCGAGCACGCGCGTCGCGGCGGTCGCCGGATCGGTCCGGCGGGCGACGACGTCGTCGAGCAGCGCCTGCACCTCGGCGTCGTCGGCCAGCGAGGCCTCGAGCGCGCGGCGCAGGCGGTTCGTGGCGATCGCGAGAACCTCGTTCATGAGGTTGCGCCGGCGCCGCTCGGCCAGCGTCCCCTCGGCCTGGAGCCACGCCCGGTGCTCGTCGAGCTTGGCGACCAGCTCGTCGACCCCCTCGCCCCGCACGGCCTCGGTGGTGAGGATCGGCGGCCGCCAGCCCTCCTGCGGGCCGAGCGCGAGGACCCCGCGGATCTCGCGCACCATCGTGTCGGTCAACGGGTGGTCGGCCTTGTTGACCACGATGAGGTCCGGGATCTCCATGATGCCGGCCTTGAGCGCCTGGATCGAGTCGCCGGAGCCGGGCATGAGCACGAGGACGACCGTGTCGGCGTGGTCGATGATGTCGACCTCGGCCTGGCCGACCCCGACCGTCTCGAGCAGGACGAGGTCGCGACCCGCGGCGTCCATCAGCAGCGCTGCCTGGAGCGCGGCCTCCGAGAGCCCGCCGAGCGCGCCGCGGTTGGCCATCGAGCGGATGAAGACCCCGGGGTCGAGGAAGTGGTCGCTCAGGCGGATGCGGTCGCCGAGCAGGGCGCCGTGGGTGAACGGCGAGGAGGGGTCGATCGAGAGCACCGCGACGGTGCGGTCCTTCGCCCGCTCGGCCGCGGTGATGGCGCCGAGCAGCGTCGACTTCCCCACCCCGGGCGGCCCGGTGAAGCCGACGATGGCCGCGGCCCCGGTCCGGGGGTAGACCTCGCGCACGAGCGCCCAGCCCTCCGGATCGTCGTCCTCGACCAGCGAGATCCCGCGCGCCAGCGCCCGGCGGTCGCCGGCGAGCAGGCGATCGGCGAGCGAGCTCTCGGTCTCCGCGGCCATGGGGCGGGCATCATGCCAGCCGGTGCCCGGGCCGCTCTGTGGGGAACCCCGCGAGCATCCGAGCCTGCTCAACCCCGCCGGGTAGGATTCGGCTCAGGATCGCGCCGTCGAAGGCGTCAGCGGGGCGCACCACCGAGGCGCCCGACTACCCCGTGGGCCTCGCCGGCCGAGGCGCTCCGCGAGTCCGCCGACGAGTTCATCGCCCCATACTGGGGGCAGCAGTCGGAGGCGATGCTCGAGCTCTTCGCTCCGAGCCTCCCGGCCGATCCCCAGGTGGTGGAGTTCAACGCCCCGGTTGGAGCGCTCGGCCGCGAGCCCGGCGATGGTCCGGCAGCACGGACATCGTCGGCTCGGCGGAGCGAGCGGCGGAGCTCGGGGACGCGCGCTGGCGCAACCTGCTCTCGACGCATCGCCGCCCCCGGCGAGGTGCTCGTCTCCAGCACCGTCAGGGATCTCGTCGCCGGGTCGGGGATTCGGTTCGCCGACCGCGGCGCGCGGCGACTCAAGGGGATTCCGGACGAGTGGCGGCTGTTCGCCGCATTCCCGTAGCGCGCGAGGGCAAGGTGGTCCCGCCGGCCCCGACCTAAGATCCGGTGCCGACCGATGGACTCCGCCGTCGCACCGCCTGAGATCGACCCCGCGGCCGGCGCCGTGCGGCGCGCCCCCGGGCCGCTGCACGGCGGGCCGTTCGCCCTGCTCCGGTTCCTGCGCGCGCGCCACATGCTCACGCCGCGCTACCTGCGCCTGTGCCTGCGCTGGGCCTGGCTCAAGCTCCGCTGGGGCCGCCGCCTTCAGACCGACGGCCTGTGCTTCGTCGGCCCGGGCGTGACCTTCGAGATCGGCCGCGGCGCGGTGGTCTCCCTGGGGCGCTGGTCGTGGATCGGGCACGGCTGCAAGATCCGCGCCCACGAGGGCCGCGTCGAGATCGGCGCGCAGACCGTCCTCGGGCAGGAGTGCACGATCTCCGCCTTCCAGCACGTTGCCATCGGGCGCGAGTGCATCGTCGCCGACCGGGTCATGCTCATCGACTTCGACCATGGGGCCGCCGAGGTGGAGCGCCCGGTGCGCCTCCAGGGGATCTACAAGCGCGACGTGAGCGTCGGCCACAACGTGTGGATCGGCTACGGGGTCTGCGTGCTGCGCGGCGTCACGGTCGGCGACAACGCGATCCTCGGGACGAGCGCGGTGGTGACCGGCGACGTGCCGGCCAACGCGGTGGTCGGCGGCGTTCCCGCCCGCGTGCTGCGGATGCGCGAGGCGCCGCGCCGGATGCGCTACGAGTGAGCCCGGAGCCCGCCGCCCTCTCCCTGCGCGGCGTCGTCAAGCGCTTCGGCGCGGTGACCGCCGTGGCCGGCCTCGACCTCGAGGTCCCGACCGGCACCTGCTTCGGGCTGCTCGGGCCCAACGGCGCGGGCAAGTCGACGACGATGCGGCTGCTCACCGCCCAGGCGATCGCCGACGCGGGTGAGATCGAGGTGCTCGGCTGGCGGGTGCCGCAGGACTCCAAGCAGGCGCGGGCCGAGATGGGCGTCGTGCCCCAGCTCGACAACCTCGACGTCGAGCTCTCCACGCGCGAGGTGCTCGACGTCTTCGCCCGGCTCTACCGGGTGCCGCCGCCCGAGCGCGGGGCGGCGATCGAGCGCGCGCTCGCGCTCGCCAACCTCGCCGAGCGCGCGGACACGCGGGTCGACCAGCTCTCGGGCGGCATGCGGCGGCGGCTGCTCATCGCCCGCGGCCTCGTCCACCGCCCGCGGCTGCTGCTGCTCGACGAGCCGACGGTCGGGCTCGACCCGCAGGTCCGCCAGGAGCTGTGGGCGCTCATCGACCGGCTGCGGACGGGCGGGGTGACCGTGCTCATGTCCACCCACTACATCGAGGAGGCCGAGCGGCTCGCCGACGTGGTGGCGGTGATGACGGCGGGCCGCGTGGTCGAGCGCGGCGCGCCGGCGGACATCGTCGCGCAACACGCGGGGTGCGAGGTGGTCGAGGTCTACGGGCCGCCGGAGCGGTTGCGGGCGCTGGAGTCCGAGGCGGCCGGCGCCGACCGCCCGACGCGCCGCACCGGCACCTCGCTCGCTTTCCTGCGCGCCGAGGACCTCGACGGCGAGGCGCCCGAGGGCGTGCGCCGGCCGGCCACGCTCGAGGACGCGTTCGTCGCGCTGACCGGGCAGGAGATCGAGTGAGCTCCCGGGCGCGCGCCCGTCGCATCCGCCGGATCGAGCCGGCGGCCATTCTCGGCGTGATGAGCCGAGACGCCACCGTCTTCCGGCGACTGTGGATCCCGACGACGTTCACCTCCGTGCTCGAGCCGACGATCTACCTCCTCGCCCTCGGGCTCGGCCTGGGCACGCTGATCAAGGAGGTCGCCGGCCTCACCTACGTCCAGTTCGTCGGCACGGGGATCGTGGGCAGCGCCGTGCTCTTCGCCTCGATGCTCCCGGCGATGTACGGCTCGTTCATCAAGCGCCGCTTCCAGCGCACCTACGACGCGATGCTCGCGGCGCCGGTCGACGTCGAGGAGCTGGCGACGGCGGAGATGACCTGGATCGGCCTGCGCGCCGGCACCTATGCGATGGCGCCGCTCATCGTGACGCTGTTCTTCGGCCTGCCGCTGAAGCCGACGATCCTGCTCGTGCCCTTCATCGGCGTGCTCACCGGCTTCGGCTTCGCCGGCCTCGGGCTGTTCATCGCGGGGAGCGTGGAGTCGATCAACAACTTCGACTACGTGACGAGCGCGGTGATCACGCCGCTGTTCCTCGTCTCCGGCGTCTTCTTCCCGATCGAGCAGCTCCCCGAGGCGGCCCGGGTCATCTCCCAGGCGAACCCGCTGTTCCAGTGCGTGACGCTGGTGCGCCACGCGGTGCTCGGGGTCGAGGCGACCGACCTGCTCCGCGTGCTCGTGCTCCTGGTCTTCGCGCTCATCACGTGGCGGTTGGCCATCGCCCGGACGCGGCGCGCGCTGATCGACTGAGCGGCGACCGGCTTTCGGCACACGGCGCGCGCCACGCGCAACGCCGGGCCGGACCGGGCAGGCTGCCCCGATGGCCGCCGAGACTCATTCCAATCCCGCCTGGCGGGATCAGGATCGCAGTCGACCCCGGGGCGCCCGGCTGGCGGTGCTCGCCGCGCGGCAGCACGGCGTGGTCGCCCACCGGCAGCTGATCGCGCTGGGCCTCAGCGCTTCGGCGATCGGCCGCCGGGCCCAGACAGGCTCGCTCCATCGGGTCCATCGCGCCGTCTACGCGGTCGGTCATCGCCGGCCCACCGAAGAGGGACGGGCGATGGCAGCGGTCCTCAGCGGCGGGGGCTCGACGGTGCTCGGCCATGTCTCGGCGGCCGCGCTGCGGGGCTGGCTGCCGGCCGTGCGCGGTCCCATGCACATCATCGAGCCGAGGAGTCGCATCGGAGATCGCGGCCTGCGCGTCCACGTCTCACTCCTCCGCGAGGACGAGCGCGCCCTCCACGACGGGATCCCCATAACCGAGGCGATGCGCACGCTCGTGGACCTCGCCTCCGTGTTGAGCTCCCACCGCCTCCAGCGCGCGGCCGATCTGGCGGGTGTCGCCCAGCCGGATCGCCGCCGACGGCTCGAGAGGCTGGCGCAGCGGCATCGCGGACGGCGGGGGATCACACGGTTGCGGTCCATCCTGGCTGCCGCCGAGCGCGACGCGGCGGTGACGCGCAGCGTGATGGAGGACCGTCTCGTCGCCGCCCAGCTGTGCGCGCTCCTCGACCCTGCCGATCGGAACCGGATCTGATCCCGCGAGGCGGGATCAGGATCGATCTCGGCCGGAAGCGGGGCGGGCGCGCGAAGCCGGAGCCCTACACCCGCGACCGCAGCAGGCCCGCGTACACCCCCGCCGTCTGCCGCGCCACGTCCTGCCAGTCGAACCCCAGCACGTGCTCGCTCGCCTCGGCGACGAGGCGCTCGCGCAGCGCGTCGTCGGTGAGCAGGCGCTCGACCATCACCGCGAGGTGGTCGGCGTCGCCGCCGTTGAAGCGCAGGCCCACCCGCTCGTCGGCGGGGACCACCTCCCGCAGGCCGCCCGTGTCGGCGACGATGCACGGGCAGCCCGAGGCCATCGCCTCCAGGGCGACGAGCCCGAACGGCTCGTAGAGCGACGGCACGACCGTGAGGTCGGCGATCCGGTAGAGCGAGTGCAGGACGTCGTCGCCGATCCAGCCGAGGAACGTCCCGTGCCCGTCGAGACCGAGGCGCGTGGCCTGGGCGCGCAGGTCGGCCTCGGCGGTCCCCGACCCGGCGACGAGGAACCGGACGTTCCCGAGTCGCTCCACGAGGCCGGGCATCGCCTCGAGCGCCAGTTGGAAGCCCTTCTCGTAGACGAGGCGGCCGACGAGCAGGATCAGGCGCTCGTCCGGCGCGGCGAAGCGGGCGCGCAGCGTGTTGAGGTCGTCGACCGGCTGGAGGTCGAGCGGATCGATCCCGTTCGGGATGACGGCGACGCGCGCCTCCTCGAGCCCGTAGATGTCGGCGACGTGGTCGCGCATGTAGTGCGAGCACGTGATGACCGCCTCGGCGCGGTTCGCCATCCAACGCTCGACCTCGTGGATGTGCGATTGCGGGTGGTGCTCGACCCATCCCTGATGGCGGCCGTACTCGGTCGCGTGGATCGTCACGACGAGCGGGCACCGGAACCGGTGGGCGAGATGGTCGCCGGCGACGGCCACCAGCCAGTCGTGACCGTGGACGAGGTCGAAGTCCAACCGGTCCCCGAGCTCGACCCCGGCGGCGAGCATGTCGGCGTTCATGTGCTCGATCCAGGTCACGAACTCGCCAAGCTCGCGCGGGCGTCCGGGCTCCCGCACCCGGTGAACGACGACGCCCTCCATCTCCTGCTCGGCGGGCAGGCCTTCGTCGCCGCGGGTGAGCACGTGGACCTCCGCCTCCCCCAGGGCGACGAGCGCCTCGGCGAGCTTGCGCACGTGGCGGGCGAGCCCGCCCTCGACGATCGGCGGGTACTCCCAGGAGAGGATCAGGACGCGCGGGATCATGGCCGGCGGAGGGGGGCGAGGTCGAGGTCGGGCGCGAGATCGCGCAGGCGGGACGAGAGGGAGTCTATGTCCGCGAGCGCGGCGTCGAGGGCCGCCACGTGCCCCATCGAGCGCTCCTCCGGGTAGTCGCCGGCCAGCTCGCCGTCGGCGAGGAACGCCCAGTCGCTCGACTGCAGCGCAAGCAGCTCGCGCGCCGCGCGTTGGCCGGCCTCGGCCCCGGCGGCCACGAGGCGCAGCTCCGCGGCCCGCGCTCGCCACGCGAAGCGCGCGACCCGCGGCGCCGACCAGGTGGCCAGCGTCCGCGGTCGCCCCCAGCTCGTCGGCGGCAGGGCGGCGGGGGCCGGGGCCGGAGGGTGCCGCTCCAGCGCGTCGTCCAGGCGGGTCAGCGCCAGACCCTGTTCGGCGGCGGACGCGAGCACCGCGCCGAGCCACGCGATGCCCTCGTGCCACCAGTGGCCGAGCAGCTCGGTGTCGAAGGCGACGACGGCAAGCCCCGGGCGGCCGAGCGCCGCGGAACCCGATGCCAGCCGGGCCTTCGCCCGGGCGACGAAGTCCGCCGCGTGCTCCCGGGCCGCGGCGGCCGCGCGCACCGGGTCGTAGACCGCCCCGTCGTTCGCCCAGACCCGGTGGTGATGGGTCGTGAGGTGGTGGTGGTCGCGATAGGCGCCGGCCGCCGGATAGCCGTCGTCGCTCCAGGCGAGCTCGATCAGCTCGCGGTCGACCGGCACGAGCACGGGTCCGGCCGGCGCGCGCACGGGGCGGAGCTGCGCCGGAGCCCCCCGCCCGAGCACGTCGGTGAGATCGACGCAGCAGGCCCGCACCCCAGCCTCCGTCAGCAGCGGGTCGAGCCAGGGCGCGTGAGCGCACTCGGGCAGCCAGAAGCCGCCCGACCAGGCGCCGCCGCGCCGACGCGCCGACGCGATGCCGGTGGCGAGCTGGAGGCGGACGCCCGCGTCGGTGGCCACCAGGGGCAGGACCGCATGGGTCGCGCTCGAGGTCCACCCCCCCCGCGCGCACAGCGCGGCGAGCAGCCCGCCGTCGCCGAGCGCCTCCCAGCGCTCGGCGGCCGACGCGTACGCCCCGGCGGAGCGCTCGAGCTCGCGGGCCATCGCCTCCTCACCACCCCGCCGGCAGCCGTCGATGTCGAGGCGGTGGGTCTCGGCCCGCACGCCGCGCACGAACGCGAGGAAGCGCTCGCCGACGCCCGGTGCCTCGAGCTGGTCGGCGAGCACGGGGGTGAGCGAGACCGTGACCGGCGTGTCCGGTCCGAGGACGTCGAGCAGCGGGAGGTAGGAGGTCGCGATCGCCTCGAAGAGCCACTCCTCGCCGAAGGGCCAGGTCCCGAAGCCCTCGACGTAGGGCATGTGGGTATGCAGGACGATCGCCAGCTCGCCCGCGTCCGCGCGGGGGTCCGCCCGGATGGCGCGCGCGTTCAGGTCCGGCACACGGCGAGGAAGTCGAGCGCGCGATCGAGCGGCGCCGGCCGCAGCGCGAAGTCACGCGCGGATATCGCGGGGGTGAAGCGGTCGTAGAACGGGCGCGTCAGCCCCAGGCGCGCGTGGACGGCGTCCCAGCCGAGGCGGAGCGCGACGGCGTGGGCGCGCAGGCGGCGGGCGTGGAAGAGGCCGAGCAGCTCGACCGAGGCGAAGTGCGGCGTGCAGAGCGCACGAAACTCCTCGGCGCGGTACTCCTTGAGATGCCACGGGTTCTCGGACTTCTCGGCGCCGGGGGGCGCCAGGGTCAGGAGGTTCGGCGTGGAGACGTAGGCGACCCCCCCGGGCGCGAGCATGCCGCGGAAGTGGTCGAGGATCGCGCCGGGGTCGGCGACGTGCTCGATCGTCTGGAGGAAGACGACGGCGTCGCACGGCTCGGCGAAGCCCTCCACCAACGCCCGCTCGAACCGCAGGTTCTGCCGGCCGTAGCGCAGACGGGCGTGCTCGTGGGCCTCGGGGTTCGCCTCCACGCCGACCACCGCGTCGGCTCCGCGGGCGAGGACCTCTGAGCCGTACCCCTCGCCACAGGCCATGTCGACCACCCGCCGGCCGATGGTCCGGGCCGCGATCCACTCGTAGACCGCGAGGTGGCGGCGAAACCAGTAGTTCTCCTCCGGCACGTCGGGCAGCGTCCGCTCGCCGGTGAGCTCGAGCGCCGGTACCCCGGGCGGCTGATCACGTTGGACGTAGCGGGTCGCGGTCGGCACGGCGGCGAAGGGTAGAGTCCGCGCGCCATGGCCGCCCCCCGGACCGACGCCGAGATCCGCGAGGTCAACGAGCGCTACCACGACGTCGCCGCCTGGACCTACGACGCGAAGTGGGGCATCGACTTCGGGCCGGTGGGGCTGGCGCAGGTGCGCGCAAAGCTCGAGAAGGCGCTCGGCGCCCCGCTCGACCGGCCGATCGGCCGCAGCCTGGAGATCGGCGCGGGGACCGGCTACCTGTCGCTCAACCTCGTGGCGGCCGGGGACGTCGAGTCGGCGGTCTGCACCGACATCTCCCCCGGGATGCTCTCGGCCCTGGAGGTCAACGCCGATCGCCTCGGGCTCGAGGTCGAGACCGCCGCCGCCGACGCCGCCGCGCTCCCCTTCGCCGACGGCGCATTCGATCTCGTGCTCGGTCACGCCGTCCTGCACCACCTTCCGGATCTCGACGCCGCCTTCGCCGAGCTCCACCGCGTGCTGCGGCCCGGCGGGCGAATCGTGTTCGCCGGCGAGCCGTCCCGGACCGGCGACCGGATCGCGGGCGTGCCGAAGCGGGGCGCCCAGGCGGTCGCGCCGCTCTGGCGCCGGGCGCTCGGGGCCGGCGCGGCGCCCGCCCCGCACCACGACGGCTCGGGCAGCGAGGCGGACCATCACCTCGAACACTCCGTCGACATCCACGCCTTCGAGCCCGCCGAGCTCGCGGCGATCGCGCGCGCGGCGGGCTTCGAGGACGTCCGCGTCCGCGGCGAGGAGCTCCTCGCCAACTGGTTCGGGTGGACCAACCGCGTGCTCGAGGCCAGCGCCGCGCCCGACGACGTGCCCTGGCTCTGGCGCCAGTACGCCCATCGGGGCTACCTCGCCCTGCAGCAGGTCGACCGCCGCCTGCTCGAGCCGCGGCTGCCGCCAGCGCTCTTCTACAACCTGCTGCTCAGCGCGCGCCGCGCCGGGTAGCCCGCGCGCGACATGGCCTCACGGCGTGCCAACGGACGCGTTCGTCCGGATGTGGGTCTGCGCGCCGGCCTCGCCGCCGTCGCCGATGACGAGATCGGGCCTGGCGTCCGCGTCGAGCGCGCCGAAGGCCATCGATGCGAGCGTCGGTCCGATGGCGGCGATCCTTGGGCGAGGTTGGCGTTCCGCGCCTCACGACGCGCCCGCGGCGCCCGCCGCCTGGTAGCGCGCGATCGCGCGGCGCCGCTCGACCAGGTGGTCCACGATCGGCTCCGGATAGTCGCGGCCGAGGCGACACCCGGCGCCGGCCTGCTCCTCGGCGCTCATCCGCCACGGCTCCGCGAGCCGCTCGTCCGCCACCGTCCGCAGCTCCGGCACCCAGCGGCGCACGTAGGCGCCGGTGGGATCGAACTTCGTCTGCTGGAGGGTCGGGTTGAATATGCGCTTGAAGTAGGGCTGGGGGTCGACGCCAAGCGAGGCGGTCCACTGCCAGTTGCCGTTGTTCTGGGCCTCGTCGCCGTCGAGCAGCCGGCGCATGAACCAGGACTCGCCCCAGCCGTAGGGCAGATGCTGGTCCTTGGTCAGGAAGGACGCGACGACCATGCGCGCCCGGTTGTGCAT
Organism: Solirubrobacterales bacterium; assembly: GCA_038251325.1. GTDB lineage: Bacteria > Actinomycetota > Thermoleophilia > Solirubrobacterales > Solirubrobacteraceae > JBBSBL01. The sequence continues at coordinate 63,764 of JBBSBL010000002.1, forward strand.
GTACCCGGTGGCCGCGAGCTGGCGCATCCCGGCGTCGACGAGCGGATAGCCGGTCCGCCCGTCGCGCCAGTCGCGCCAGCCGGTCTTGTCCTCCACGGTCTCCAGGTGGGCGAAGCGCGCTTGGAAGGGGGCCGTCGCGTTGCCGGGAAAGTGCAGGAGGACGTGAGCGTAGAAGTCGCGCCAGGCGAGCTGGCGGCGAAACGCCCGCGGGCCGTCGCCGTCGCGCTGCGCCGCCCGGGCCTCGAGCTCGCGGGCCGAGACACACCCGAAGCGCAGGTAGGCCGAGAGCCCGCTCGTCTGCGCGGCGAGGTCGTCGTGCAGCGCCCGATAGCGGGCGACGTCCCCGTCGAGCCAGGCGGCCATCCGGGCGCGGCCCGCCCCTTCGCCGGCGGGCACCGGATCGGTCAGGCCGGGCTCGGGCCGGAGTCCCAGGTCCGCGAGCCCCGGGACCCCGCCCCAGGTCAGCCCGACCGGGGCCGGCACGCTTCCGGGAGCCGGCTCGACGCCCGGGCGCGGGACCTCGCCCCATACGCGATGGAACGGCGAGAAGACGCTGTAGGGCTTGCCGGCGCCGGTCCGCGGCCGCGAGACGTCGGCGCAGAAGTTGCCCGGGGTCTGGACGGCCACCACCCTGATCGCCTCCAGCGCCGCGCGGACGGCGCGGTCGCGGGCGCGGGCGAACGGGGACACGTCGCCGGCGAAGTAGACCGCGACGGCCCCGGACTCCTCCACCAGCGCCGGGAGGACCTCTGCCGGATCGCCGTCGCGTACGAGCAGCCCGGCGCCGCGCTCGCGTAAGGCCCCATCGAGCTCGGCGAGCGCGTCAAGCAGGAAGGCGGCGCGCGGCGGCGAGGGAAAGCGGCCGTCGATCAGGCGCCGGTCGAGGACGAAGGCGGGCACGATCCGGTCGTGCTCGCGCAGCGCGGCGGCGAGCGGCGGGTGATCGTGGACCCGGAGGTCGCGACGGAACCAGACGATCGCGGTGGACACGTCGCGGAGGCTACGGCGGCGGCGCCGGCGAGGCTCATGGCGGCGGTCCGCGTGCCCCGCGCCACCGTCGTCTCGCGCCCCGAGCCGGCCGTACACTGGACACGATGGCCGATCCCACGGTGCGTGACTTCCCGCTCTTCCCGCTCGGGATCGTGGCGCTGCCCACAGAGGTCGTTCCGCTCCACATCTTCGAGGAGCGCTACAAGACGATGATGGCCGTCTGCCTCGAGCGCGAGACCGAGTTCGGGATCGTCTGGCTCTCCGACGACGGGCTGCGGGACATCGGCTGCGCGGTCGAGATCACCGAGGTGCTCGAGAAGCTGCCCGACGGACGGATGAACCTCATCACCCGGGGGACGCGACCCTTCCGGCTCGTGGCGCGACAGGACGAGCTGCCCTACCCCGCCGGCGAGGTCGAGTTCCTGGCGGATCGCGACGAAGCCCCGGACGGGGAGGCCGCCGATCAGGCCCGGGAGGCGTACGCCGAGCTGGTCGAGCAGGCCACCGATCGCCGGCCGGGCGCCGACGAGCTCGAATCGCTCGACGCCTACGGGATGGCGTCCACGGTGGACTTCGGGCTCGACGCGAAGCAGAGCCTCCTCGACCTGCGCTCGGAGAACGGTCGCCTGCGCCTCGTGACCCGGCTCTTCCGCGCGGCGATGCGGCGGATCGAGCTCGCCGGCAAGGCCCAGGCCCGGGCGCGCTCCAACGGCAAGGTCCGCTTCGGCTGACGCGCCAACGCGAGCGCCCGCTACCGCGCGAGCCCGCAGACGCCCTTGGCGACGCGGCGCGTGAAGGCCGCGAGGCGGAAGAGCACCGCCGGCTGGCCCCGCGAGGTGTCGCTCCACTCCACGGTGCCGTTCCCCGAGCGCACGCGGTAGCGCAGCAGGCTGCCGGGCCCGGGCGGAAGGCGCAGGCGGCGGCGCGCCGCCGTGGCGACGTCGCGCTGCAGCGCGCGGGCGTCGAGGAGGTCGCTCGACGCCAGCATCCGCGGCGGACCGCCGTTGCAGCGCACGGTGCCCCCGTCGCTGACCACGAGGCCGAGCCGCGCGCCCGGGATCGTCCCGCCGCGCGCGAGGGCGAAGAGGTCGGGCGAGGTGATGCCGGCGTTGCCGCAGCCGGCGAGCCCCGCGGAGAGCACGGCGGCCGCGGCCAGCCGGCGTCTCATGCGCTGACCGCCGCCCCGCCGCGGCGGGGGTCGCCGCCGCCGGAGAGCGCGCCGGTTTGCGCGTCGCGCTCCACCGCCTGCGTGCCCCCGAAGAAGAGGTTGCGCGCCCGGAACGGCGCCACGGTGCGCCCGGCGGCCTCCAGCTCGGCGAGATCGATCCCGGGCTCGGCGTAGACCACCCCGTCCTCGAGGTGCAGGCGCGGCGCCTCGACCGCCGGGCCGGCGGCGAGTCCTCGATCCACCACGGAGCAGATCACCTGGAGGATCGCCGAGCGGATGCGGTTGGAGCCGGCGCTGCCGAGCACGAGCTCCGGCGCGCCACCGCGCAGGACCACGGTCGGCGCCATCATCGACGGCATCCGCCGCCCCGCCGGATGACGGTGGAAGCCCAGCGGGTTGAGGTCGTGCTCGCCCATCATGTTGTTCAGGTGGATGCCCGTGCCGGGGACGACGACACCCGAGCACGCCCCCGCCGAGCAGGTCACCGCGCACGCCCAGCCGTTGACGTCGAGCACCGAGACGTGCGTGGTCGAGCCCAGGCGCGAGGCGAGGAAGTCGGCCCCGAACCCCGGTGCGGCGAGGCCGTCGAGGAACGCCGGTGTGCGCTCCGCCTGCGCCGCCTCCATGACGTCGACGAGCCCGAGGGACGACGGCGGCCCGGGCTCGCGGTCGAGCATTGCCAGCGCGTAGGCGATGAGCGTGCCACCGGCGGACGGCGGTGGGTTCGTCAGGACCTCGCGACCGCGGTAGCCGACCCGGACCGGGTCGCGATCCGCGACGGCGTAGTCCGCGAGGTCGTCGCGGGTGAGCATGCCGCCGCGCGGCTCCAACCATGCGGCCACGGCGTCGGCGATCGCACCCCGGTAGAACGGCTCGGCCCCGTCCGCCCCCAGCCGCTCGAGCCCGTCGCCCAGCTCCGGTTGGCGCACCGGGTCACCGGCCCGGAGCAGGCGTCCGCCCGGCGCGAAGATCGCCGCGCACTCCGGTGTGGAGGTGACGATGCCCTCGAGGATCTCGACCACGTAGGCCTGCGCAGGATTGAGCGGCACGCCGACGCGGGCCAGGCGGGCGGCGGGGGCGGCGAGTTCCCCGAGCGGCACCGTCCCGAATCGGCGCGCCGCCGCCTCGAGGCCGGCCGGAACGCCGTAGGCGCCGACCGACGCCGGCCCGACGTTGAAGACCTGGACGGCATCGCCGAAGGAGACCTCGACGGGCACGAGCTCGGCCCGGGCCGCCGGGTCCGCGCCGCGGCCGGGCGCCGCGACGAAGAAGTCGAGGACCACCGGCTCGGCGCCCGGCGGCGCGACGAGCATGTGGCCGCCCGCACCCAGCCCGGTGAGCAGCGGCTCGCACGCGAAGGAGGCGAGCACCGCCCCGATCGCCGCGTCGACGGCGTTCCCGCCCTCGCGCAGCACGGTCGCGCCGGCCTCGGCGCTGACCGGATGGCCGGCGGCGACGACGCCGCGGCCCACGCGGCTCAACCCCGCGGGATGAACTCCGGCACGTCGAGCTCGCCCGCCGTGCGGCGCGGCGCGCGCGGGGGCGCCCCGCGGCGCTCCACGCGCGGCTCGCCCTCGGGCTCGCGCAGCGCCGCCTTGACGTCGCGGCGCGCCTGCCGGGTCGAGCGCTCGGCGGCGTAGCCCGTGGCGACCACCGTCACCCAGACCTGGTCGTCGAGCTTCTCGTCGACCATCGCGCCGAAGATGATGTTCGCATCGGGATGAGCGGCGTCGGAGACCGCCTTCGCCGCCTCGTTGACCTCCCACAGAGAGAGGTCGCTCCCGCCGGTGATCGAGAGCAGGATCGAGCGTGCGCCGTCCATGCTCGTCTCCAGCAGCGGTGAGGCGACGGCCTGCTCGGCGGCGTCGATCGCCCGGCGCTCGCCGGAGCCCATCCCGATGCCGAGCAGCGCGTTGCCGGCGTCGGTCATGATCGTCCGCACGTCAGCGAAGTCGAGGTTGATCAGGCCCGGCAGCGTCACCAGGTCGGCGATGCCCTGCACGCCCTGGCGCAGGACGTCGTCGGCGACGCGGAAGGCCTCGACCATCGAGGTCCCCTTCTCCAGGACGCTGAGCAGTCGGTCGTTCGGCACGACGATGAGGGTGTCGACCTCCTCGGCGAGGGACTCCACGCCGCCGTCGGCCTGCGTGCGGCGCCGGGTGCCCTCGAAGCCGAACGGCTTGGTGACGATGCCGACGACCAGGGCCCCGACCTCGCGGGCGATGCGGGCGACGACCGGCGCGGCGCCGGTGCCCGTCCCGCCGCCGGCGCCGGCGGCGCTGAACACCAAGTCGGCGCCCTTGTGCAGGGTCGTGATCTGGTCGTGGTGGTCCTTCGCGGCGGCGCGGCCGAGATCCGGATCCGCCCCCGAGCCGAGTCCGCGGGTGATGCCGTCGCCGATGTGCAGGGTCGTCTGCGCGGCGGACTGCTGGAGCGACTGCAGGTCGGTGTTGATCGCGATGAACTCGATGCCCTCGACCTCGGCCTCGACCATCCGGTTCACCGCGTTGACGCCGGCGCCGCCGACGCCGACGACGCGGATCGACGGGGAGCCCGCCGCCGCCCGGTGCTCGCCGGCCGTCAGGCGACTCTCGCGCGGGCGCTCGAGGATGTCGTCCGGGATGTCGGAGCTGAAGGCGCGGTTCAGTCGCTCGCGCGGGGTCGGCGGCGAGGGGGCCGGAGCCTCGACCGCCGCGGCGGGGACGTCGGGGTCGAGCGAGGGGTGCGGCACGTGGGCGCGCGGCTCGCGGACCGGCTCGGGCGCGGGCGCGGGCTCCGGCTCGGGGGCGGGCGCCTCCTCGCGCGGCTCGAGATCGTCCTCCTCCGTCTTGCGGAAGAGCGCCGCCAGCGGCCCCTCCCGCATGCTCGCGCGCTTACCGCTTGCCATGCCCGAGAACCTCCTTGGCGAGCTGCCGGTAGCTGTGGGCGGCCATGCCGTCGGGATCGTACTTCAGCACCGACATGCCCTTGACCGGGGCCTCGGCGAAGCGGATCGTCTTGCGGATCCGCGACGCGAAGACGCGATCGCCGAAGTTCTCCTCGAGGATCTCGATCGCCTCCTTGGCGTGCACCGTCCGCGAATCGACGAGCGTCGGGAGGATCCCCTCGATCTCGACGTCGGGGTTGAGGTTCTCCCGGATCATCGCGAGCGTGTTCTGCAGCTGGATGAGACCCCGCATGGACAGATACTCGCACTGGACGGGGACGATCACCTTGGTCGCGGCGGTCAGGGCGTTGATCGTCAACAGCCCGAGGCTCGGCGGCGTGTCGATGAAGACGTAGTCGTAGTCCTCGTCGACCTCGCGCAGCGCCTTCTGCAGCGAGCGCTCGCGGCCGATCTGCGCCGACATCGCGATCTCCGCCCCGGCGAGGTCGATCGACGAGCAGGCGATGTCGATCTCGCGCTTGCGGATCACCTCGCGGATCGAGGCGTGGTGGACCAGGACGTCGTACATCGAGCGATCGATCGTGTCGGGATCGATGCCCTGGGACATCGTCAGGTTCCCCTGTGGGTCCATGTCGATGCACAGGACGCGGTGGCCGTCCTCGGCGAAGGCCACGGCGAGGTTCAGGGTGGTGGTGGTCTTGGCCACGCCCCCCTTCTGGTTGGCGAACGCGATCACCTTGGCCTTGGCCGTCACGGGCTGCTCCGTCTCGTCGGGGGTTCCCGGCATACGGTGGGGTATTCGCACGCGCACGGGCGATTCCTTCCCGGCGGCTACGCTGCGCGGCGTCCGTGCCCGGCCTCCTCGACAAGCGCCTCGTCTTCATCACCGGCAAGGGCGGCGTGGGCAAGTCCACCGTCGCCGTTGCGCTCGGCCTCGCCGCCGCCCGCCGCGGGCGACGCACGATGGTGGCCGAGCTCCAGGGCCAGCAGCGCGTCTCCGCCGCGCTCGACGGCGAGGCCGCGACGTTCGCCGAGACCCGCGTCGCGGACGGGCTCTACACGATCTCGATCGACGCCCACGAGGCGATGCGCGAGTACCTGCGCCTGCGGGCCGGGCCGTTCGCCGACCTGCTCGCCTCGAGCCGCATGTTCTCCTACTTCGCCGCCGCCACGCCCGGGATGCGGGAGCTGCTGCAGATCGGCAAGGTCTGGGAGCTCACGCAGCTCGACCGCCGCACGAAGGCCGCCGACGGCTACGACCTCGTCGTGGTCGACGCGCCGGCCAGCGGCCACGGCGCGGGGCTGCTGCGCACCCCGCGGACGTTCGCCGAGCTCGCGCGCGTCGGCCCGATCGCCCACCAGGGCCGGCGCATCGACGAGATGATCCGCGACCGGACGCGGACGGGCATCGTCGCCGTCGCGCTGCCCGAGGAGATGCCGGTCAACGAGACGCTCGCGCTGCGGGCCGAGCTGCGCGCGGAGCTCGGCCACGACCTCGACCTCGTGGTGATCAACGCCGTGATGCCGCGCCGCTTCTCGGCGCGCGAGGCGACCGCGATCCGCGGCGCGCTCGACCACGCGGGGAGCCCGGCGGCGCGCGCCGGCCTGCACGCCGCGCTGTCCGCCCACCTGCGCGCCGGTGAGCAGCGCGCGCAGGTGAGGCGGCTGGCCCGCGGCCTGGAGCGCCGGCCCGTGCTGCTGCCCTTCGTCTTCGCGCCGGCGCTCGACCGCGCCGCCCTGGAGACGCTGTCCGCCACCCTCGAGGCGGCCCTGTGAGCACGGTCGCCGAGCTGCTCGAGGGCAAGCGGGTCTGCATCTGTGCCGGCTCCGGCGGGGTCGGCAAGACGACGACCTCCGCCGCGATCGCGATGGGCATGGCGGCGCGCGGGCTGCGCGTCGTCGTGGTCACGATCGACCCGGCGCGGCGGCTCGCGAACTCGCTCGGGCTCCAGACGCTCGGGAACGAGCCGCGGCTCGTCGCCCCCGAGCGCTTCGCCGCCGAGGGCCTGGAGATGAAGGGCGAGCTGTGGGCGATGATGCTCGACGCGAAGCGGACCTTCGACGAGCTGATCGAGCGCCTCTCGCCCGACGAGCGCTCGCGCGACGAGGTGCTGGGCAATCGCATCTACCAGGAGCTGTCCAACGCGGTGGCCGGCTCCCAGGAGTTCACCGCGATCGCGAAGCTCTACGAGCTCGACCAGGAGGGCGACTACGACCTGCTCGTGCTCGACACGCCGCCCTCGCGCAACGCGCTCGACTTCCTCGACGCGCCGGACCGGCTCACGCAGTTCTTCGAGGGGCGCGCGCTGCAGGTCTTCCTGCGGCCGACGGGCTTCGCGACCCGGATCGTCGGCGCCGGCACGGGCGTCGTCTTCTCGGTGCTCAAGCGGGTCACCGGCGTGGATCTGCTCCAGGACCTCAGCGTGTTCTTCCGCGCGCTCGGCGGCATGATCGACGGCTTCCGCGAGCGCGCCGAGCAGGTCGGCCGGCTGCTCGAGGATCCGGGCACGACCTTCCTCCTCGTGACCTCGCCGGAGGGGGAGCCGATCGAGGAGGCGATCTTCTTCCGGCGCAAGCTCAAGGCGGCGCGGATGCCGTTCGGCGGGGTGATCGTGAACCGCGTCCATCGTGGGGTCGACCACCCCGACCTCGCGGCGGTCGAGCGCGAGCTCGCCGGTGAGCTCGGGGACAAGCTGGCGGCGAAGGTCGCGGCGAACCTCGGCGATCACCAGGTCCTCGCCGAGCGCGACGCCGCCGGGATCGCGCGGCTCGAACAGGAGCTGGGCGAGCGGCCGCTGCTCGAGGTTCCCCAGTTCGACGGCGACGTCCACGACGTCGAGGGCCTGCTGCGCATCCACCGCTACCTCTTCGCGACCGCGAAGCGGCGGCGCGAGATGCTCGCCGAGCTTGTGAGCTGACTAGCCCGCCGGCTCGAACGCCGGCGCCGGGTCGGGCTCGGGCTCGGGCTCGGGCGGCGGCTGCGCCGGCGTCTCCCCAGAGGCCGCGACGTCGGCCAGGATCTCGTCGGCCACGCCACGCAGGTCGGAGTCGAGGTGGCCGCACAGGACGTCGCGCAGCAGCGCGCGGAGGTGCTCGCGCACCTCGACCACGAGCCGGTCCACGCCGGGCTCGGCCGGGGCCAGCCCCGCGACCACGGCCCGCTCGAGCGAGATCGCGTGGGCGATCCGCTCGGCGAGCGCCGGGCGCTCGGCCGGCAGCCCGCAGATCGCGGCGAGCCGCCCGGCCAGCCGCCCGCTCCCCGGACCCTCCGGCTCGAGCAGTGCGCGCAGTGCGAGGAGGTGGTCGGTCAGCGCCTCGAACGGCGCCGGCCGCTCGCAGCCGAGCTCGAAGCGGCGCAGCGCCCACGAAACCTCGCCCCCGCGCGGGCGGCGGCGGTCGACGAGTGCGAGGAAGCCGCGGAGCTCATCCTCCTGGCCGGGGGCGATCGCGGTGATGCCGGCGGCCCGGCCGCTGCCGCCGAGCGGGGCGAGCCGCCACGGGCCTGCGTCGCCGCGGTGCCAGGCGACGGGGCCGAGCGCGAAGGTTCCGGGCTCGAACAGGCGCAGCGCGGTGAGCAGGGCGCGCATTCGTGCGCGGGCGATCGCCACCGGCGAACGGCCGCCGCCGTCCCCCTCGAGCTCGAGCACGGCGAGCACGGCCGGACGCTCGTCGGCGCTCGCCGCCGCCCACACGGCCTCGGGCGGGGCGTCGGCCAGGGCGTCGCCGCGGACCAGGGTCAGGCCGTCGCCGAGCGGGACCTCGTCCGAGGCGAGTCCGAGGCCGAGGAGCGGGGCAACGATCGTCTCGACCGAGCGGCCCTCGTAGGCGACGCCCTCGAGCTCCTGCCAGGCGGTCGCGAAACGCGTGGGCTCGAAGACGAACTCGCTCGACTCGTCGAACACGGCGGAGAGGAAGGTGCGCAGGATCGCGTCGGCGCGCTCGCGCGGCTCGGCCGGGATCCGGGCCTCGCCGCGCAGCGCGAGGTAGTCCTCCCCGCCGGGCAGCGACTCCAACGCCCGCGCCGCCGCCGCGTAGGCCGGCAGCCGGCCGAGGACGCCGATCCGCTCACGGATGAACGCGCCGGTGAGCGGGCGGTAGCAGTAGAGCGGCGGGCGCCGGCCGCCGGCCGGGCGATCGATGACCTCGAACGGGACCTCCGCGCCGGTGGCCGTGTCGTGCGCGAGCTGGAGCGACGCCTCCTCGACGAAGGCCTGGAGGAGGTCGTGCACGGTCCGATTGCGCATGCGCCCGGGCTTCGCGGCGGGCCCCGGCGGTCCTGCCCGGTGCACGGGGCGTTGCGGGCGCCCCTCCCGCGTCAGGCCGCGACGACGGCCCGCGACTCGCCGAGCCAGCGACGGCCGTAGGTGCGCATGTCCTCGACGATCGGGGTCAGCGCGCGGCCCTTCTCGGTCAGCGCGTACTCGACCCGCGGCGGAACCTCGGGAAAGGTCCGGCGCTCGACGATCCCCTCCTCCTCGAGCGCGCGCAGGCGGAGCGACAGCGTGCGCGGGCTGATGCCCTGCAGCGAGCGCTCGAGCTCGCAGAAGCGCGCGCGGCCGTCGGCGAGGTCCCGGATGATGAGGAGCGTCCACTTCCCGCACACGACGTCCGCGGTGCGGCACACGGGGCACGACGCTTGAGCGGCCATGTGTCAAGGGTAGCGCAAGACTTCACCAAATGAAGCGATGGATCCGTCCTTGCGGGCGGCGAAGATGAGCGCATGAGCTGGGCCTCCCGCTTCCGCCGCCGCGAGTTGCTGCGCACGAGCTTCTGGATCATTCCGGCCGCCTATGTGGTCGCCGCGCTCGTGCTCGCCGACCAGCTTCCCGCGCTCGACGCCAGCACCGACGTCGGATCCCTGCCGTTCGCGATCGATCCGAGCAGCGCGCGCGACACGCTGTCGGCGATCTCGAGCGGCATGATCGCCTTCACCGGCTTCGTCTTCTCCACGTTCCTCGTCCTCGTCCAGTTCGGCTCGCAGGCCTTCTCGCCGCGCGCCGTGAGCTTCTTCCGCCGGGCGGCGATCACCAAGCACGCGCTCGGCGCGTTCATCGCCACCTTCGTCTACTCGCTGAGCGCCATCGGCGAGGTCGGGAAGGGCGGCAGCGACGCGGTCCCGGTCATCACCTACAGCTGCGCGCTCGGGTTCGTGCTGCTGAGCGTCGCGCTCTTCCTCGCGCTGATCCAGCGCACCGTGCTGACCCTGCGCGCGGCGAGCGCGCTCGACGGGATCGGGCGGCGGACGATCGAGTGCCTGCATGAAACCGCGCCCGACCCCTTCGACCCGGCTCCCCCCGAGCGGGACGAGGTGCCGCGCCTTCCGGCGCGGCCCACGCAGGTCGTCCGGCACGCCGGCCCGCCGTCGGTCCTGCAGGCCGCCGACGACCGCGCGCTCGTCCGCGCCGCCCGGCGGGTGGACGGGGTGCTGCTCCTCCTCCCCGCCGTCGGCTCGCTGATCCGCACCGGGCAGCCCGTCCTCGCGCTCCACGGCGCGACCGATCGGGTCCCCGACCGGCGCCTGCGCCGCACGCTGATCCTCGGCGACGAGCGCACGCTCCAGGACGACGCCGCCTTCGGCCTGCGCCTGCTCGTGGACATCGCGATCAAGGCGCTGTCCCCGGCGGTCAACGACCCGACGACGGCCTCGGCGGCGCTGGACCGGATCGAGGCCGTCCTCGGTGATGCCGCGCACCGCGACCTCGATGCGCGCGCCTGGCGGGATCGCGACGGCGTGGTACGGCTGCGCCGCTCGGCCCCGACGTGGGAGGACCTCGTCTCGCTCGGCGTCGACGAGGTCCGCGTGTACGGGCGCCGCTCGCTCCAGACGTGCCGGCGGCTCCGCGCGCTGCTGGAGGACCTCGCGGCGGTCGTGCCCGCGCCGCGGCGACCGGCGCTCGACGCCGAGCTGGCCCGCCTCGAGGCCACCGTGGCCCGGAACTTCCCGGACGCGGGAGATCGCGCCCTCGCCTCCCGCGCCGACGCAATCGGCATGGGCCTGGGCCGCACGACCGGCCCGCGCCGCGCGGCCGCCTGAGAGGCGGGAGGCCCGGCGCGGGCCGGAGCCGCCCCTACCCGCCGAGCAGGTTGCCCAATGCCCCCCCGGCGCTGCCCCCGCCACCACCGGTACCGGCGACCGCGCCCTCGGAGGGCTGGACGAGCACCCAGCCCTCGCCCGAGAAGGCGATCTGGACGCTTTCGCCCGAGCCCTTGCCGATCAGGTTCTTCACGTTGACGTCGGTCTTCACCGACGTGCTCACGCCCGAGGACCAGACGATCGCGGCCTGCGGGTCGGCGAAGGTCGGCGCCGAGGCGACGTTGAGGAGGATCGGCGGCCCGTCGGAGATGAGGCCAACCCAGCCGGTGCCGGACAGCGCCATGTTGTAGAGCCCGCCGCCCATCATCCCGCTGACGCCCTGGACCCGCTCGATGTCCCACTCGATCCCGGCGTCGAAGGCCAGGACGTTCCCGCCGTTGCAGGTGACCTTGTCGTTCTCGAGGAAGAGCAGGTGGACGTCGTGGGCCTGATGGGCGAGGAACACCTCGCCGCTACCGGACATCTTCATCAGGGAGGTCCCCTCGCCGGTCATCGCCTTCTTGACGAAGCGCCCCATGCCGCCGCTCCCGGCGTGCTCGAACTTCACGTCGCCCTGGTAGGCGACCATCGCGCCGAGCTTGGACTGGATCGTGACCTGGTTGAGCTCGACCTTCAGCAGCTTGGAGTTCTGCAGGGAGAAGGCGTCGGGTGACTCGGTCTCGCGGAACTCGGCCAGGGTCGTCTTCACGGCGTCACGTCCTTTCGCATCGGTCTTCCGGCAGGCAGATCATGCCGCACCCGCGGGACAGGTCAGGCGGGCGGACCGCCGGACCCCGGGCGGGTCGGCGGCGGGGCGCTCGGCGCCGGCGGAGCGTTGCTACGCGCCGGGTCCGACGGCGCGCCGATATTGCCCGGCGGCCGGGACGCGGCCGCGGTCAGCGGGGCGACCACGGGCGCTCCGGGCGTCGCGGGCATCGTCGGCGCGAGCGCATGCCCGTTCCCGTTGCCGTTCCCGTTCCCGCGCCGGTCGTCGGGATCCGACTCCGGGACGTCGCCGCGCGCGGCGGCCGCCTCGGCGACGTCGTCCATCGAGGTCGAGCGCTTGCCCTCCGAGGCGACGAGCAGCTTGAAGTCGTGGGGGCTCGAGGCGACCCGCAGGGCCGTCTCCATCGAGACGCGGCCGGCCTGCACGTGGTCGAGCAGCGACTGGTCGAAGGTCTGCATGCCGTAGAACTCGCCCTCGGCGATCACCTCGCCGAGCCGGCCGGTCTGGCGGGGGTCGACGATCATGTCCTTCACCCGGCCGGTCATCACGAGGATCTCGCACGCCGCCACCCGCCCGTCCCCGTCGGGGGTGGGCACGAGGCGCTGGGAGATGATGCCCTTCAGCGTCCCGGCGACCATCGCCCGGGCCTGCTGCTGCTGGTGGGGCGGGAAGAAGTCGATGATCCGGTTGATCGTCTCCGGCGCGTCGAGCGTGTGGAGCGTCGAGAGCACCAGGTGCCCGGTCTCCGCCGCGCTCAGCGCCGTGCGCACCGTCTCCTCGTCGCGCATCTCGCCGATGAGGATCACGTCCGGGTCCTGCCGTAGCACCCGCCGCAGGGCGCGCGCGAAGGAGGCCGTGTCCTCCCCGACCTCGCGCTGGTTGATGATCGACTGCTTGTCGCGGTGGAGGAACTCGATCGGATCCTCGATCGTCACGACGTGCTTGCTCATCGTCTCGTTGAGCTGATCGATCATCGCCGCCAGCGTGGTCGACTTGCCCGAGCCGGTGGTGCCGGTGACGAGGATGATCCCCCGCTCCTCCTCGGCGAGCGTCGAGATGACCTTCGGGAGCCCGAGCTCGGTGACCGAACGGATCGAGTACGGGATCGCGCGCATGACGATCGAGACCGACCCCCGCTGGCGGAACGCGTTGACGCGGAAGCGGGCCAGGCCCTCGACCGCATAGGCCAGGTCGATCTCGTTCTCGGCCTCGAACTCGGCGATCCGCTCCGAGCGCAGGAGCGCGTGGAGCACGGCCTCGGTGTCCGCGGGCTCGAGCACCTCGGAGTCCGGCACCGGCTGCAACCGCCCGTGGATGCGCACGAGCGGTCGCGACGGGACCTTGAGGTGGAGGTCGGAGCCCTCGCTGCGGATGAGGTACTGCAGGGCCTCGTGAAGGTCGAACATCCACCCTCACATCGGCGGGTCACGCGCCGCCCTTGAACTCGGCGGCGGCGGGTGGCCGGCGGCCCGGGCGCTCCCGGGGCCACCCTCAGGCGACGTCGCGGAGCTTCTGCGCCTCGGCGAGGCTCTGGAGCTTCTTGAGCGACTGGTTCTCGATCTGGCGGATCCGCTCGCGCGTCACGTTGAACGTGCGGCCGACGTCATCGAGCGTGCGCGGGTGCTCGCCGCCCAGGCCGTAGCGCAGCTCGAGCACGCGGCGCTCGCGGTAGGAGAGGTTCTCCAGCGCCTCGCGCAGCGCCTCCTTGGTCAGCGTCTCCGCGGCGCGCTCGTAGGGCGACTCGGCGCGCTCGTCGGCAATGAACTGGCCAAACTCGGACTCCTCCTCATCGCCGACCGGCTTCTCGAGCGAGACCGGGGCCTGCGCGGAGCGCTTGATCGAGTCGACCTCCTCGGGGTCGATGCCCGTGACCTCGGCGATCTCGTCGGCGGTGGGCTCGCGGCCCAGCTCGGTCACGAGCTTGCGCTCGGCGCGACCGATCTTGTTGAGCTTCTCGACGACGTGGACGGGGATGCGGATGGTCCGCGCCTTGTCGGCCAGCGCGCGGGCGATGGCCTGGCGGATCCACCAGGTGGCGTAGGTCGAGAACTTGAAGCCCTTGCGGTAGTCGAACTTCTCGGCGGCGCGGACGAGCCCGAGCGTGCCCTCCTGGATCAGGTCAAGGAAGGGCAGGCCCTGGTTGCGGTAGTTCTTGGCGATCGAGACGACGAGGCGGAGGTTCGACTCGACCATCTTCTGCTTGGCGTCGAGGTCGCCCTTCTCGATGCGCTTGGCGAGGTCGACCTCCTCCTGGGCGGTGAGCAGACGGACCTTGCCGATGTCCTTGAGGAAGAGCTGGAGGGAGTCCGTCGTCATGTCGGCCTTGAGATCGAGGCCGACCTTCGCCTTGCGACGGGTGCGCTTGTCGGGGGCGCGCTCGACCTCGGAGGCCGGCGCGGCGGTCTGGGGGTCGTCGTCGACGAGCTCGATCTCGGCCTTCTCGAGGTAGCCGTGCAGCTCCTCGACGTCGGCCTCGTCGAAGTCCAGTTCGGACACCGCGGTGCGGACCTCGCCGTACGTCAGCACGCCGATCTGCTGACCGCGCGTCATGAGGCCCTTGACCTCTTCCAGCTCCTGCCACTCAGCTACAGACATGGGTTCCGATCTCGTCAGCGCGTCCGGCCCCTCGAGGGTCCGGCCCCGTTCCACGACGTGTTCGACACGGTGTCACGAGGGCGCAGGTCCGCAATTCAATGTCACTGCCGAGCGTAGGCGCTGCCCGAGGTGAATTCAAGGTGAACCGGCACCCGGCCGGGACCGCCTCGCTGCCTCATCTACGTCCGGAGCGCGGTCACGTTTCATGAACGGGCCCGAGGGCGGGCGCTTGCGTCGTCCGGCCGGCGCCGGGTGCGCCATGATGGGCGAGATGGCCGACGACCCCGAGATCCTGGGCAGCCTGCCCCGCACCCGCCCCCACCGACGCAGCGCCCGCCGCGCCGGAGGCGTCGTCCCGGAGTCCGCGTGCGCCGATGCCGACCGCCCCACGCCGCGGCGCCCGCGGCCCGTGCGGACCGCGGCCCCGGAGACCAAGGTCGCGGGCGCCGCCGCGCGGTCGCGGCCGGCCGAGGCTCCGGCCCATCGTGCCGGCCCGGACCCGGCGCAGATCCTCGGGACCGCCCTGCGCGCCGCCGGCGAGATCGCGGAGATCGGGCTCACGGTCGGCACGCAGGCGCTGCGCGGCGCGCTCGAGCGCCTGCCCAGGCCGTAGGACCGCGCCCGGGCGGGGGGCGTGCGCGCGAGGACCGGCGGCCCGTCCGGCGGGGTCGCCTATACTCGCCCACGCCAGCCGAACGGTCGCCGCCCAGCGGGCGACCGACGGGGGACCCGATCGCGGGCCGCAAGGCCCGCCGGGGCGAATCGACCGGGCTATCCGGTCGTAGCGACGCTCTCGAGCGCCGCGAGCCCGTCAGCTCACCCCGCAGGCTCGCCGCAACCCATGAGGATCCGCCCCGTTCACGCGACGCTCGTCGCCGCGCTCGTCCTGAGCGTGCCGCTCGCCCTGCCCGGCGCCGCCCCCGCGGCCGACGGCGGGGCCTCCCCCGACCTGCTCCCGGGCTATACGCGCGCGGTCGGGTCGGACGGCGTGGAGCTGCTCGCGCCCTCGACCGCGCTGCTGCGCCGCCGGGTCCGCCTCGCCGGCCGGGCGCCGCGACGCCCCGGCGGCACGCCCGTGGTGATCGAGCGGCGGGACGCCGTGAAGGGCTGGATCGTGGCGGCGCGGGGCCGCGTCGGCGACGGCGGGCGCTTCGCCGTGGCCTGGCGCAGCGGGCGCGTCGGCCGAGTCCTGCTTCGCGTCCGCGCGGCGAGCGCCGGAGCCCGCGGCGCCGCCGACGCGCCGGCGGTCCGGGTCACGGTGTTCAAGCCGGCGCTGGCCTCGTGGTTCGCGCCGCAGCGCGGCATGAAGGACGAGCGCACGGCCTGCGGCATCCGTTTCCGTCCCGGCACGCTGGGCGTCGCGCACAAGACCCTGCCGTGCGGCACGCGGGTGACCTTCAGCTACCACGGGACGACGATCGTCCTGCCGGTCATCGACCGCGGGCCCTACGTCGCCGGCCGCGAGTGGGATCTGACCATCGCGGCGGCACGGGCCATCGGCCTCGACGCCGCGGGTGTCGGGACCGTCGGCGCGCTCGTCGCGCCGTAGTCAGCCGACGAGCCGCGGCCCGGCGGGCGGCGGTGGGTCCTCGCCGCTCGACATGCGGACACCCGCTGCGCGGGCCGCGAGCGCCGACTCGTCGGCCGCGGCCACGAGCCCGTCGGCGTCCCAGGCGTCCTCCCCGTAGACCGCGATCCCGATCGACACCGCGAGCGGCGCGCCCTGCGGTGCGGCCGTCGCCGCCACCGCGTCGCCGAGGCGCCCGGCGAGCGCTTCGGCGCCGCGGCGCCCGGTTCCGGTTGCGATCACCCACACGCGGCCGGCCTCCTCGCAGCCGATCACGTCGGGTCGTCGCAGCGCGCCGCGGATCGCGCGGCCGGCGGCGCCGAGCGCGGCGGGCCCACCGGGCTCGGCGGCGGCCAGGCGCTCGTGATCGTCGACCTCGACGAGCAGGAGCGAGAGCCCGGTGCCACCCGACGCGGCGCCGGCGACGTGCTCCTCGACCGCGCCGAGCCAGTCGCGGCCCTCCGTACCGGGCCGCCCGGCCGCGGCGTCGGGCACCGCGGCCAGGGCCGCGGTGCGGGCCGTCTCCGCCTCGGGCGCGAGCGGCGTCGCGACCTCCGCGAGCGCGGCGGCGCGCACGATCTGCGCGACGTGCGCAATCCGGTCGGCCAGGTCTCCGATCTGCTCCGGGCTGGGCTGAGGGACGCGGGCGAGCGCGGCGGCCCAGACGACCGCCCGGAGGTCGTCGACCGCCGCGGCCGTGTCCACCGCGCCGGGCGCCCCCGCCAACGCCCCGGCCCGTCCGGCGAGCCCGCGCAGGTCGCCCCCGGGGCCGAGCCGCGCCAGGTCGGCGTCCGAGGCGAGCGCGCGGACGACCGCCGCGATCAGCGTCGGCGCCTCCCGGGCGAGATCGGCCGCGGGAACGCGCGCCGCCGCCTCCAGCGCCCGGTCCTCGAGCAACGCGAGCAGCCAGCCGCGGGCGAGGTCACGGGCGCCGTCGGCGAGCAGAGCGTCGACCGGCGCGTCGGCGACGGGCCGCGGGCGGCGAGGTCGCGGCGTCCCGGGCGACATGGGGCCATTCCTACCAGCCGCGGGGGACGCGGAGGGCGATCCGGGGGAGGCTCATACCCGCGCCCGACGAACCTGGACACATGCCCTCGCTGCCGCTCTCCGTTGAGTCCGCCCGCTCCCGGGTCCTGGACACCGTTCACGTCCTCGACGCCGAGCCGGTTCCGGTGGCCGACGCGCTGGATCGCGTGCTCGCGGACGACGTGCGCTCGGCCGGCGACGTTCCCCCCTTAGCGAACTCGGCGATGGACGGGTACGCGGTCACCGCCGGCCCCGCCGGGCGCACCCTCCCGATCGTCGGGGAGTCTCGTGCGGGCGCGCCCGCCCTGGTGCGCGGCGGTCCCGACGCCGCGTTGCGCATCTCCACCGGGGCGGCGATGCCGGCCGGGGCCGATGCCGTGGTCCCGCTCGAGCGCGCCGAGGAGCGCGACGGCCGTGTCCGCGTCGACGTGGCCGCCGCCCCCGGCGCGAACGTCCGTGGCGAGGGAGAGGACATGCGCGCCGGCGAGCTGGCGCTGCGCGCGGGGACGCCGCTGAGCCCCGCGGCGCTCGGCGTGGTGGTCGGCGCCGGCGCGGCGGAGGTGGCCTGCGCGCGGCGGCCGCGCGTCGCGGTCCTCTGCACCGGTGACGAGCTGCGGGCGCCCGGCGAGCGCCTGGGCCCAGGTGAGATCCACAACTCGAACCTCGTCACCGTCGCGGCGCTGAGCGTCCGCAGCGGAGCCGAGGTGCTCGCCGCGAGGCGGGTCCGCGACGACCGCGAGGCCACGGAAGTCGCGTTGCGGGATGCGCTCGACACCGTCGATGTGCTGATCGTGTCTGGCGGGGTGTCGGTGGGCCCGCACGATCACGTCAAGCCCGCGCTCGGGGCACTCGGGGTGGAGGAGGTGTTCTGGCGGGTGGCCTTGCGGCCGGGGCGGCCGACCTGGTTCGGGCAGCGCGACAAGCGGCTCGTGTTCGGCCTGCCGGGCAACCCGGTCTCGGCGATGGTGACGTTCCTCCTGTTCGCCCGCCCGGCGTTGCGCGCGCTCCAGGGCGCGTCTCCGGACGCGACCCGCGAGCCCGCCGTGCTGGGCGCGGAGCTCCCGCGCAACCCGGAGCGCGACGAGGCGGTGCGGGTCCGGCTCGACCGTGGCGAGGGAACGCCGCGGGCCGTGCCGACCGGGCCGCAGGGCTCCCACGTGCTCACCTCGATGCTCTTGGCCGACGGCCTCGCGCTGGTCCCGGCCGGTACGGAACCGCTGCCGGCCGGCTCGGCGGTCACGGTCGAGCGGATCTAGGCCGCGGCGCGCTCGTCCGCCGCCTCGACGTAGGCGACGATGCGATTGGTGAGCGCGGTGAGCGCCGGCGCGGGCGACTCCACGGCGAGCGGTCGCTCCGCCAGCAGCGCCTCGAGCTCCGCGCCGAGGGTCTCGTCGTGGCGACCGGCGAGCCGCGCCGCGACCTCGGAGGCGCGTCGGACCACGCCGGGATCGACGGTCCACATCGCCTCGAAGCGGCGGTCGGCGTCGTGCGGGCCGCCGCGCTCGGCCGGGCCGGGCTGCTCCCAGGCGAGCAGGCACGCGGCGTAACCCGGCGCGTCCACGACGACCGCCCACTCGTTGCCGAGCGCGTCCTCCGGGGCGATGGGCACCTCGATCGGCCGGCCGGCGCTCGCGCGGGAAGTCCGCGAACACGACGGCCGCGTCGGCCATCTGAGCGATGCGCGCGTAGCGAGGCTCGACCGCGCGGTAGAAAGCCTCGTGCTGGAACGCCCCGAAGCAGATCGGGCCCGCGGCGTGCGCCATCGCCACGTGCTCGATGGCGCGGCTCAGCGCGTGGAGCGTGGGCTTGCGCAGCACCTGGGCGCGGGGGGCGTTGGGCGCCGTGGCCACCTCGGCGTAGATCGACGGCCGATCGGTCGGGCCGCCGGCGGCCCGCGCCCGCTCGATGGCCGCGGTAATCGAGAGCCCGCGGTCGCGGTAGGCGACGGCGCGGCGCAGCGTCTGGACGTCCTCGGCCGTATAGCGGCGGTACCCGCCGGGCGTCCGTCCCGGCTCCGGGAAGCCGTAGCGCTGCTCCCACATGCGGATCGTCCCCGCGGCGAGGCCGGTCTGCGCGGCGACGTCCTTGATGGCGAGATCGATCAACGTGTCGAGATAGGATTGAACATTGTGTGGAACGGTACTCTGCGGCGTGGACGCCCGGGATACGGGGCCGTTCCGAGCGCGGGTCAATCCGTCGGCGGCCGGCCGCGCGTACCCGGCACGTGAGCCATCCCCCTCAGCGCACCATCCTCGTCACCGGCGCCACCGGCTACGTCGGCGGCCGCCTTGCACCGGTCCTGGCTGAGCGGGGACACTCGGTCCGCCTGCTCGCGCGGCGCCCCGAGCGCGCTGCGGTGCCGCCCGGGGCCGAGGTTCTCCGCGGCGACGTGCTCAGCGGCGAGGGGCTGCCGGAGGCGCTGGCCGGCGTCGAGGTCGCCTATTACCTCGTGCACTCGATGGGGCGCGGCGGCGACGGGGACTTCGCCGAGCGCGATCGGCAGGGCGCGCGGACCTTCGCCCGCGCCGCGCGCGAGGCCGGCGTCGGGCGGGTGGTCTACCTCGGCGGGCTGCCGACGGCCGCCGACGACGAGTCGCAGCATCTGCGCAGCCGCCAGGAGACGGCGGAGATCCTCGCCGCGGAGGGCCCGCCGCTCGCCTACGCGCGCGCGGCGATGGTGATCGGCGCGGGCAGCGCCTCGTTCGAGATGCTGCGCCACCTCGTCGAGCGCCTGCCGGTCATGATCACCCCGCGCTGGCTCGACACGCGCTCCCAGCCGATCGCCATCGACGACGTGCTGGACGCGCTCGTCGCGCTCGGGGAGCGCGAGGAGACCGTCGCGGAGGCGCAGCTCGGCGGGGCGGAGGTCCTGAGCTACCGCGACATGCTGCGTCGCTTTGCCCGGGTGGTCGGCCGCCGGCCGCCGGTCGTGATCCGGGTGCCGGTCCTCACGCCTCGTCTCTCCTCCTACTGGGTCGCGCTGGTCACCCCGGTCGAGGCGAGCCTGGTCAAGCCGTTGGTGGACGGTCTGCGCTCGGAGATGGTCGTCCGCGCGGCCCCGCCGGCCGGCGTCAACGAGCACCCGATGGACTTCGAGGCCGCGGTGCGTGCGGCGCTGGCCGACCGGTGACCGCGGCGCTCGTCGCCGTGGTCGGCGCCCTCGCGGCGCTGGCCGCCGCCGCGTGGCGGCGCTTCCATCGCCGCGCGCTCGTGCCGCGGGCCGTGCTCTCCGACCTGCGCGACGACACCCGTATCGACTCCCGCGGCGCGGTGCGCTCGGTCCAGGCGGCGACCGTCTCGGTCCCGATCGACGAGCTCGCCGAGCTCTGGACCCCGGCGTCGCTGGAGCGGGTCGCCCGGACCTACTGGCGGTTCCTCACACGGGTCACGCTCGGGCTCATCCGCGTGAAGTACACCGACACGCAGCGCACCGTGGTCCTGCTCTTCCGCCCGTTCCGCCTCCTGCGCTTCCAGGCGCCCGAGTACCAGATGGACGAGCGCCGCGGGATCGTCCGCTGGCGGATCGAGGACGGGATCCTCGTCGCGGGCGCCGGTCGCGACGGCGACGGCTACCTGCAGATCGACGTCGAGCGCACCGGCCCCTCACCGGGACGGCCGGGTGAGGAGGCATTGGACGTCGAGGTCGAGGTCTCGAACTTCTATCCCTCGCTGGCCTCCGGGCTCTCGCGCTGGCTCTACACGAACACCCAGTCGGCGATTCATGTCTTCGTGACCTACGGCTTCCTACGCTCGCTCGCCCGCCTCGACCTGGCCAAGTCGCGCGTCGGGCGCTTCGCCGAGATCTCCGAGGTGCCCGATCCCCCGCCGGCCGGCGAGTCGGCGCCCGCGGGCGTCGGCCGCCTCGAATCATCTACCCGTAGCGGCCCCCGGTGATCCCGCGGAGCTTCGCGCGGTCGTGGCGGGCGCTCACCCGCCGCACCGTGCCCGAGCGGGAGCGCATCACCAGCGACTCGGTCGTCGCCCCGGCCGACCCCTCGTAGCGCACGCCCTGCAGGACGTCGCCGTCGGTCACCCCGGTGGCGGAGAAGAACGTGTCGTCGCCGGCCACGAGCGCGTCGACGTCGAGGATGCGCTCGAGGTCGTAGCCGCCGTCCAGCGCGGCCCGCCGCTCGTCGTCGTCGCGCGGCCACAGGCGCCCGATCAACTGGCCGCCGAGGCACTTGACCGCCGCGGCGGAGATCACGCCCTCCGGCGTCCCGCCGATCCCCCACAGCAGATCGACGGGCGAGCGCTCGCTCACCGCGAGCAGCGCCGCGGAGACGTCGCCGTCGGTGATCAGCCGCACCCGCGCGCCGGCCTCGCGGATCGCCGCGATCCCCTCCGCGTGGCGCTCGCGGTCCAGGACCACGACCATGACGTCGCGGATGTCGGTGCCCTTGCGCTCGGCGACGAGACGCAGCGTCTCGGCGAGCGGGCGGTCGAGGTCGAGCAGGTCGGCGATCTCGGTGCGGCCGGCGAGCTTCTCCATGTACACGCACGGCCCGGGGTCGAACATGGTGCCGCGGGGGGAGAGCGCGATGACCGACAGCGCACTCGGCATCCCCAGCGCGGTGAGCCGGGTGCCCTCGAGCGGGTCGACGGCGATGTCGACCGCCGGCGGCGAGCCGTCGCCGATGCGCTCACCGTTGTAGAGCATCGGGGCCTCGTCCTTCTCGCCCTCGCCGATGACGACCATGCCGTCCATCGGGACCGAGCCGAGGATGTAGTGCATGCCATCGACC
This sequence comes from Solirubrobacterales bacterium, assembly GCA_038251325.1. Lineage (GTDB taxonomy): Bacteria > Actinomycetota > Thermoleophilia > Solirubrobacterales > Solirubrobacteraceae > JBBSBL01. The sequence goes on from JBBSBL010000002.1 coordinate 85,539, forward strand.
GAGGCCTGGTCGGCGGCGATCTTGTCGCCCATCCCCACGAGCCGCGCGGCCGCCAGCGCCGCCGCCTCGGTCACGCGGACGAGCTCGAGGGCGAGGTTGCGGTCGACGCGGGCCGGGTCGCTCACAGCACGCCCGGCGGCTTGCGGACCTTGTCGGTCTCCTCGCTGCGCAGGAGCGCGCCGCCGAGGATCAGCAGGCTGGCGATGAGCGCGACGATCCATCCCCACTCCAGGCTGATCTGGCCCTCGGGCAGGCCCGGCTTGATGATCACGCCGCGTACGAGGACGAGGGTGAACGCGGTCAGCGCGACCACGGCGGTGAGCTCGCCCCGCGGCCAGGAGAGCGCGAGGCCGCGGCCGACGATCGAGGCGAGGATGAACGGCGCGAGCGCGGCGAGGAGCAGGAGGAAGCGGATGATGTCCAACGTCTCCCAGGCCGACAGGCTGCCGCGGTTGCCGTCGATGTTGCCGAACTGGTTGCCGGTGTCGTACCAGGGCAGGAAGACCGATATCGCGAGCAGCAACCCGCCCGCCATCGCGACCCATTCCCGCCGGTCGAGCCTCGAGAGATCCATCCCGCCGCGGAGCCTATATGAGGGTTGGTGGCGCGCGACCATGCCGCGCCGGGCCCGGCGCGGTCGGCGGGCGACGGGCCCGTCCGGTTGCCCGCTTTATCGAGGCAACCGGCCGCGCCCGCCGTCCGCCGTCCTCGTTCCGGGAGCGGCGTATCGGCTATCGCCGGCCGGCCTCATCAGGCCCGCCGCGGGGGCCTTCGGCCCTGCGGCGCAGCCCGAGCGGGGCGGCTGGCGGGGGGCGTGGTGTGAGCGGGGTGGGTCAGCCGGGCCGGGCGGCTGCTGTGGGCGAAGCGCCGAGGACCTCCAGCGTGTCGTCCTCGAAGGTCTCCATGCCGCCGACCATGCCGTCCTTGCGCTCGGTCATGGCGTCGTCGATCGACTCCGCGCACTTCAGGTCGCGCTTGAGCAGGATGAGCGAGATCGCGGGGAAGAAGACGACCGAGAGCAGCCCGGCGGCGATCAGCGCGGCCGCGTTGGCCGGCGTCACGACGTTCAGGGTCAGGCCGATCTGCGTCGCGGCGACGATGAACGGCAGCGAGGTGGCCTGCATGAGGACGGCGACGGGGATCCGCTCGCGCGGGATCACCGAGCGGTAGAGGAGCGCCGGCAGCCCGCGCACGAGGACGAGCGCGGCGAGGAAGATCGGGACGTGGAGCAGCGTCGAGGTTTGCGCCGTGAGCGCGTCGAGGTCGTACCGGACGCCGGTGGTGACGAAGAAGACGGGGATGAAGATGCCGAACCCGGCCGCCTCGAGCTTGCGCCGGAAGGCCGGGTGGGTCATGTCCTGGTCGCGGTCGATCAGCGAGATGATCGCGCCGGCGATGAACGCCCCGAGGATCACCTCGAGCCCGAGCTCCCCGGCCAGCGCGACGAGCCCGATGAGCAGGACGAACGCGGCGCGGACGCGGATCTGGGCCGTGGTGTCCTGCAGGCGCCGCAGCGCGGAACCGATGCGGATCGAGTGCTCGGCGCGCAGGATCACGACGGAGATGAGCGCCGCCGCGACGAACAGCCCGGCGAGCAGGATGACCTTCGTCGCGGTGCTGGACGCCTCGCGCGAGAAGAAGAGCGAGAGCAGGATCACGGTGGCGAAGTCGGCGATCGTCCCGCCCGCGATCACGAGCTGCCCGAAGGTCGTGCCGCTCTCCCCCGCGTCCTTGAGCACGGGGACGAGGACGCCGAGCGAGGTCGCCGAGAGCACGATGGCCACGAACAGCGGCTGGGAGACGAAGCCGCCGGCCTTGAGCAGCAGCCCGACGACGATCGCGATCGCGAAGGAGACGACGAATCCCAGCGACGCGAGCCGCAGCACCCGGCCGCGCAGCTTCGGGAACTCGATCTCCAGGCCCGCGAGGAAGAGGAGGAAGGCCAGGCCGACGACCGAGAACACGGTGACCGGCGCGTCCACCGAGACCCACCCGAGCACCGACGGGCCGACCACGATCCCGGCCACGATCTCCAGCACGACCGAGGGGACCCGCACGGCCGGAGCGAACCCCAGGAGCAGCGGCGCCGCGAAGCCGACGGCGACGACGATCAGCAGGTTGGTGAAGGCCAGGTCCATCGCCACTCGGCTGTCGCCGATCGACGCCGAGGCGTTACGCGGCGCCGGGCCCGGCGTGGGCGGCGGGCGACGGGCACGTCCGGTCGCCCGCTATTGGAGGCGACCGGCCGCGCCCGCCGTCCGCCGTCGGCTCTCCGGGAGCGGCGTTGGCGGCTGCCGACGGTTCGCCTCATCAGGCCCGCCGCGGGGGCCTGCGACCCTGCGGCGCAGCCCGGGTTGCCGGGGCTGACGCCGGGAGGCGGCGTGTAACCGGTCGGCGAGGGCGTGGACCGGGGGATGCCCGCACCTCAGGAGGAGTGAGTCATGAGCACGGCGCCCGACGAGATCCGAACCGCGCAGCGGACGAGCGAGTTCCGGCCGATCGATGCCTACGGCCTGCTGGCCGACTGCAACTCGGCCGCCCTGGTCGACCGAGGCGGGTCGATCGACTGGCTGTGCCTGCCGCACTACGACAGTCCCGCCGTGTTCGCGCGTGTCCTCGACCCGGAGGCCGGCCACTGGTCGATCGCTCCGGTCGGGTCCTTCGAATCCGGGCGCCGCTACCTGCCGGGCACGCTGGTGGTCGAGACGGCGTTCACCACGAAGACGGGCGTGGCTCGCCTGACCGACGCGATGGCGTTCGGCCAGGGGCTGCGCGGACACGACCTCGGCGTCGATGCCCCGCATGAGGTCCTGCGCCTCCTCGAGGGAATCGAGGGCACCGTCGAGGTGGAGCTCGAGCTCGCGCCCCGCCCCGAGTACGGGCTCGTGCGGCCGCTGTTCCGCGCGGTCGACGGCGGGGGACGCACGTTCGGCGGGCCGAACCGGATCGCCGTGAGCGCCGGCGTGCCCGTCGAGATCCAGGAGTCGACGATGCGCGCGCGCTTCACCGTCGCCGCCGGGGAGCGGGTCGGCTTCGGGTTGCGTTGGGCGGCCGTGGAGAGCGCGCCGCCCGAGCCGTGCCCGCCGGATCGCGTGGCCGCGCGCATCGAGGACACCGTGGCCGGATGGTCCTCGTGGGAAGCCGAGCACGACATCTACCCGGGTCCCCACCGCGAGCTCGTCCGCTTCAGCGCGCGGGTCCTGAAGGGGCTGACGTTCCGTCCGACCGGGGCGATCGTCGCGGCTCCCACCACCTCGCTGCCCGAGACGGTCGGGGGCGAGCGCAACTGGGACTACCGCTACGCCTGGATCCGCGACGCGAGCCTGACCCTGGAGGCGCTCTATGTCGGCGCCTGCTCCGACGAGGCCGAAGACTTCGTCTCGTTCATGACGAGCTCGGCCGGCGGCCGGGCCGGCCGGGGCTCGCTGCAGATCATGTACGGCATCCGCGGCGAGCACGACCTCTCCGAGCGGGAGCTGCCCCACCTCCGAGGCTGGCGGGACTCGCGACCGGTTCGGGTCGGCAACGGCGCCTGGGGCCAGACCCAGCTCGACGTCTACGGGGAGCTGCTCAACGCGCTCCACCTCTACCGCGAACGGCTCGGCGAGCTGCACCCCGAGGTGCAGCGGTTCGCCGCCGATCTCGCGACCACGGCCGCCCGGCGCTGGGAGGAGCGCGACGCCGGCATGTGGGAGATGCGCGGCGAGCCGCGCCACCACCTCTCGTCCAAGGTGCTCTGCTGGACGGCGCTGGACCGCGCGATCGACCTCGCGCCCCAGCTCGGCGCGCACGCCGACCTCGACCGCTGGACGCGGGAGCGCGAGCGGATCCGCGAGGCGATCCTCACGCGAGGCTGGAGCGAATCGCGGCAGGCCTACGCGCAGGCCTTCGACTCCGACGACCTCGACGCCGCGGCGCTGCTCATGCCGATCCTCGGCTTCCTGCCGGCCACCGACGAGCGCATGCGCTCGACGATCGACGCGATCGCGAGCGAGCTGACCGAGGACGGGCTCGTGCTGCGCTACCGCACCGAGGAGGGACCGGGCGGGGACGGGCTCAGCGGCGAGGAGGGGACCTTCGTCATCTGCTCCTTCTGGCTCGTCTCGGCGCTGGCCATGGCGAACGAGCTGGACCGCGCCCAGGGCCTGTTCCACCAGCTCGCCGGCTATGCCAACGATCTCGGCCTGCTCGCCGAGGAGATCGACGCCTCCACGGGCGAGCTGGTCGGCAACTTCCCCCAGGCCTTCAGCCACGTCGGGCTGATCACCGCAGCGTGGGCGATCGACCAGGCGCGCGAGCGCGCCGCGAGCGGCGGCGCGCCGCCGGACGGATCAGCTACAGGTTGAACAGCGAGCGCATGCTCGGGGTGCCGGCGTCGGCGGCGTGGCCGAGCGGCGGGAGGCCGAGCATCTCCTCCGCCGTGCGCAGCAGCGAGTAGTGCGTCAGGCGAGTCGCGACCTGCGTGCCGGGGCGGACCGACGGAGCGATGACGATCGCCGGCACGTTCATGAAGTCCGGGCTGCCGGAGGAGTGGTTGAAGTCGCCCTCGTCCCAGGTGATCAGGATCGCTGTGTCACCGGCGCGGTAGGCGGCGCTGGAGACGATCCTGCCGACCCAGTCCCGCAGGAACGGGTCGCCGAGCGCCGGGTCGACCTCGCCGCCGCGCGCGCTGTCGCCGCCGTCGTCGGCGGGGCCGATCCAGGCGAAGGCCGGCAGCGCATTGCGGTCGAGGTCGGACGCCAGCGCACCCGACGACGTGGTCCCGAGCGGCACGTCCCAGCGCGCGCAGTCGGCGCGGATGTCGGCGTAGTAGGGGGCAGGCTCGTGATGCGCGGTGTAGTAGGCGTTCTTAAGCGGATCGTCCTGCAGGTAGCAGTTGCGCGGCATGCGCGAGGAGTACTGGCGCCACTCGCGCCCGGTCTGCTTGACCTGGTTGAAGATGTTGTCCGCGGGGAGGCCGCTCGCCGAGGGACCGTCGTCGTTGTTGACCCCCTGCGTGCCGCCCGAGGTCAGCGCGATGTAGTTCGGCAGCGAGGGTCGCCCGAGCGCGAAGTAGCGGGTCGCGCTCCCGCACTGCTGCGAGAGCCGGGTCGTGTAGGGCGTGTCGCGGCCGCCGATGATGTCGCTGTAGTTCGAGTTCTCGAAGGCGATC
>JBBSBL010000003.1:0-89749 GCA_038251325.1 Solirubrobacterales bacterium
GGCGGTTGGTGGCGAGCAGCGTCAGGCGCTCGGCGACGTGCCCCGGGTCGCGGTACGCGATCCGCGCGAGCGTGCGCCACCCCGAGAGCGCGCCCTTGACCCGCCCCGGCTTCGCGCCGTCTCCATCCGCGTCCGGAGTGAACGCCCCGGCGTCGTCGTCGGGCTCTCGCATGGCGCAAACCTACCCCGGCGAGCGCCGGCCGCGGATCAGGCCGCCCGGGTGCGATCCCCGACCATGTAAGGCCACGATCAGTGCAGCTGGGAAGAAGAACGATTCCGTCAGTCCGCGGCCCGGCGCGGAGGGTCCGCGGCCACGACGTGCGCCGGGTCGGGCTTCCGCTCGGGCGGAGCCGCGCTGTAGTCGCCGAACGGCGCGTCGCGCTCGCGGACGACCGCGGGCACGCCCTCGCTGGCCGCCCGCTCGATGAACCCGTGCGCGTCGGGGATGTTGCGCATGATGCCGTCGAGGACCGGGCCGAGCGTCTGGGTGGAGGCCAGGCCCATGTTCTCGTAGGCCTGGTTGACCATGAGCTTCTGCGCCGCCAGCTGCGCGGACGGGATCGAGGCGAGCTCGGCCGCGCGCCGGGCCACCGTCGCCTCGAGCTCCGCGAAGGGCACCGCCTCGTTGATGAGCTCGACGTCCGCGGCCTCGCGGCCGGAGAGCGGCCGGCCGGTGAGGGCGTGGTGCTTGGCGCGGGCGAGGCCGAGGCGGTAGATCCACATGCCCGACAGCGCCGCGCCCCAGATGCGCGAGTAGGGCGTGCCGATCTGCGCGTCCTCGGAGGCGATGACCAGGTCCGCGCACAGCGCGAAGTCGCTCCCGCCGCCCACGCACCAGCCGTGCACCTGCGCGATCACGGGCTTGGGCGAGCGCCACACGCTCATGAACTTCTGCGTGGGCGCCAGGGCCGGCGCTGTGGCGGCGGTCATGTCCTTGCCGGGGTCCCACTTCCCGTCGGTCGTGATCGCGTCGTCCCAGTGGTGGAACCCGCCGCCGAAGTCGTACCCGGCGCAGAACGCGCGACCGGCGCCGCGCAGCACGATGACCTTGATCAGCGGATCGCGCACCGCGTCGGCCACCGATGCCTCGACCTCGTCGGGCATCGGTGGCACGATCGTGTTGAGCGCCTCCGGGCGGTTCAGCGTGATGCTGGCGACCGGGCCGTCCGTGGCGTAGCGCAGCGTCTCGTAGGCCATGACCTCCGCAGGCTAGCCCGCCGGCTCGATGTTCTGGTTCACGCGGAAAACGTTCTCCGGGTCCACGTCCGCCTTGATCCGGGCGAGGCGGTCGTAGTTGTCCCCGTAGGTCGCCTGCACCCGCGCGTGGCCTTCGTCCATCATGAAGTTGACGTAGGCCCCGCCGGCCGAGTAGGGGTGCGTCGCCTCCCAGTAGTCGACCGTCCACTGCCGCAGGGTGGCGGCGCTCGCCGGATCGGGGTCGACGCCGACGATCACCTCCGCCCACTTCGCGTCGCGGTAGCTGAACGCCGTGTCGCTCGCGCCGACGTCGTGCGACGCTCCGTCGATCGGGTAGAGGTGCATGCTCGAGTGCATGGTGGGCAGCTTCTGCCCCCACTCGAGGTGCGCCTCGATCGCCGCGTCGGGGAGCTCGCGCACGAAGTCCGCGCGCCAGTACCACTGGAGCCCGGGCGTGTAGAGCCCGTCGAACAGGCTCTGCACCGCCGGGAACGGCATCGCCCCGACGCCATGGAGGACCGGCGTGCCGACGGCGAGGGCGGGGGCGAACAGCTCCTCCGCCCTCGCCTCGTCGCCGGTGTAGCACCACATCACGGCGCAGACCTTGTCGCCGTGCAGCGCCTCGGGGAACATCGGCGCCGGCGGCACGGTCATCGTCGCGAAGAAGCCGCTCAGCTCGCGCGGCGCCGCGGGCATGAACTCGCGGTAGAAGCGCATGACCTCTGGGGTCTGCTCGATCGGCCAGAACGTCGGCCCGGCGAGCACGTTGTCCACCGGGTGCAGGCGGAAGCGGAACGCGGTGACGACGCCGAAGTTCCCACCGCCGCCGCGCAGCGCCCAGAACAGGTCCGGGTTCTCGTCCGCGCTCGCCGTCGTGATCGAGCCGTCGGCGAGGACGACCTCCGCCTCGAGCAGGTTGTCGATCGTGAGCCCGCAGCTGCGGGTCAGGTGGCCGATACCGCCGCCGAGCGTGAGCCCGCCGACGCCGGTGGTCGAGATGATCCCGGAGGGCGTCGCCATTCCGACCTCGTGGGTCGCCGCATCGACCTGGCCCCACGTGCACCCGCCGCCGACGCGCACCGTGCGGGCGTCGGCGTCGATCTCGATCGTGTCGAGGCCCGCGAGGTCGACGACCAGCCCGTCGTCGCACACGCCCAGGCCGCCGCCGTTGTGGCCCCCGCCGCGCACGGCGAGCAGCAGGTCGTGGCCCCGCGCGAACCCGATGGCAGCCGCGACGTGGGCCGGCGAGGTGCACCGGGCGACGACCGACGGGCGCTTGTCGATCATCGCGTTGTAGACCGTCCGCGCCTCGTCGTAGTCGTGGTCCTCGGGCCCGACGATCGTCCCGCCGAACTCCGCTCCCAGCTCACGTCGCGCGGCCTCGGCCGCTCCGGTGATCGTGCTCATGTTCGTCTCCTTGGAATGGTCGGGACCGCCGACGGCCCCTTCGAATCGCGGAGTCGAGGCTAGGGGGGCCGGACGGCGGTGTCATGACCCGGACTGATCGACTTTCCGGGCGCTGGGAGAGCGCAGCGGGATAGGCGCGATAATCAGATCTGACCAGACGTCGATGCGCCAGGACGGTCGCTTGTCCACGCTTCCCGGGCCACTCCGGCTGGCCCCCACCTATCCCTTCATCGGACGCGCGCGCGAGCTCGCGGCGCTGCGCACGCTGGTCCCCCGGGCGGAAGGGGAGAGTCGCCGGATCGCGCTGGTGGGCGGGGAGGCGGGCGGCGGCAAGAGCCGGCTCGTGCGCGAGTTCGCCGGCGAGGCGGACTCCGAGGGCGCGCTCGTGCTCTACGGCGCCTGCGACGCGGTCGTCCGCACGCCCTACCGGCCGTTCGTCGAGGCGCTCGATCGACTCGCGCGGATCACCGACCGCGACGCGCTGCGGGCAGATCTCGGCGGGAGCGGCGGCGAGCTCACGCGCCTGCTCCCGGATCTCGGGCTTCGCGTCGGCGAGCTCCCGGAACCCGTCGCGGCCGACGCCGACACCGAGCGCCACCGCCTCCACATCGCCGTCACCGAGCTGCTCGCGAACGTGGGCCGCCGCCAGCCCGTGCTGCTGATCCTCGAGGACGGGCACTGGGCCGACACTCCGACGCTCCTGCTCCTGCGTCATCTCGCCCGGGCGTCCACGGAGGCGCGTGTGCTCGTCCTGGCGACCTTCCGCGACACCGAGGCCGACGTCCCGGCCGAGCTGGCCGACACGCTCGCCGACCTGCGTCGCGCCGAGGACGTCGTCCGACTCCGGCTCGGCGGCCTGACCGGCGCGGAGGTCGCCGAGTTCGTGCGCGGGGCCGCCGGCGGCGTCGGCGGCGACCTCCGCGCGCTGGCCGGCGGCCTCCACGATCTGACCGACGGCAACCCGTTCCTGCTGTGCGAGCTCTGGCGGACGCTGGCCGAGACGGGCGCGCTCTCGATCGAGCAGGGGGTCCTCCGCCTGACCCGCCCGCTGCCCGAGGTCGCGACGCCGCAGAGCGTGCGGGAGGTCGCGAGCCAACGGCTCTCGCGGCTGGAGCCGGCCACCCGCGACGTGCTCGAGCTGGCGGCCGTGGCCGGCTCCGCGTTCGAGCTCGACGTCGTCCGCCGGGCCGCGGCCGGCGGCCTCGATCGGCTCGACGTGCTGGAGCCGGCCCTGCGCACCGGGATGATCGAGGAGGTCTCCTCCCCGCGGCTCAGCTACCGCTTCTCGCACGAGCTGGTCCGCCGCGCGCTCTACGACCGGCTCAGCGGGTTGCGCCGCGCCGAGCTCCACCTGCGGATCGGCGAGGCCGTCGCGGCGGCCGAGCCGGTGCCCTCGGGGCGCGCGCTCGCCGACCTCGCGCACCACTTCGCGGCCGCCGCGCCGGTCGGCGGGCCCGAGCGGGCGGTCGACTACAACCTCCTCGCCGCCGACGCGGCGACCGCCGCGCTCGCCTTCGAGGAGGCGGCCGAGCGGCTGCGGACGGCGCTCGAGATCGGGATCGCGGACGAGCGCCGCCGCGCGGAGGCGCTGCTCGCGCTCGGGACCGCGCACTACCGCAGCGGCCGCACGCCGGACTCGCTCGAGGCGTTCCGGGACGCTGCGCAGATCGGACGGGAGCTCGCCGACGGCGCGCTGCTGGCGCGCGCGGCGATCGGGTTCGAGAACACCTGCTGGCGGCCCGGCATCCAGGACGAGGGCGCCCGGGAGCTGCTCGAGGAGGCCTCGGCCTCGCTCGCCGCGGAGGACTCCTCGCTGCGGGTCGGGCTGCTCGCGGGGCTCGCCCGCGCGCTCGACTTCCGGGGCGAGCATGCGCGCGCCCTCGTCGTCCGCACGAGCGCCATCGAGATGGCCCGCCGGATCGGGGACCGCCACGGGCTGGCGAGCGTGCTCATGCGGGCCTACTGGGCGCGCGAGGAGACGAGCCTGCGCGAGGTCCTGGCGATGCTCACGGAGGCGATCGAGATCGCGGTCGAGATCGGCGACGTGGAGATCCGCGCCGAGGCGATGGAGTGGCGGGTCTCGGCGCTGATCGCGCTGGCCGACATCGACGGCGCGCGCACGGAGCTGGCCGCGGTGCACGAGCTGGCCCAGCGGAGCGGTCAGCCGTTCATCCTCCACGTCGCCGAGCACTACGGCTCGGCGCTCGCGCTGCTCGGCGGCCGGCTGGCGGAGGCCGAGACCGCGGCCGAGCGCTCGCGGGAGTGGGGCCGCCTGCTGCGCGGGCGCGACGCGTCGGGCGTCTTCGGGATCCAGATGTTCGGCATCCGGCGCGAGCAGGGCCGGCTGTCGGAGCTCGCCCCGGTCGTGCGCATCCTGGCGGCCGGCGAGGGCGGCGGGTCGTGGCGTCCGGGCCTCGCCGCGCTGCTCGCCGAGCTGGGCATGGACGACGAGGTGCGCCACGAGCTCGCGCGCGTGCGCCGCGAGGGCCTCGCGCCGTTCCGGGAGTCGCTCTGGATCGCCTCGCTGACCTACCTCGCCGACGCGGCCGCGGCGGTGGGCGACGCGGAGCTCGCCGCGGTGCTCTACCCCGAGCTCGCACCGCTCTCGGGCACGAACGTGATGATCGGCCACGGGGTCGCGTGCTACGGCGCCGCGGATCGGTACCTCGGCATGCTGGCCGCGACCCTCGGCGAGCGGGAGCGGGCCGAGGCCCATCTCGCGGCGGCGATGGACCTCAACCGGCGCATGGGCGCCCCGACGTGGCTCGCCTACACCGCCTACGAGTACGGGCGGATGCTGACCGCAGCCGGCCAGGCGGAGCGGGCGGCACCCCTGGTGGCGCAGGCCGCGGCGCTGGCCGAGGGCATCGGCATTCCCACGCTGCTCTCGCGCGTCGCGGCGCTGGGCCCCGTCGGTCCTGCCGCCCCCGCGCTGCCGGACGGCCTCTCGCCGCGCGAGGCCGAGATCCTGCGGCTCGTCGCACGGGGGCTGTCCAATCGCGAGATCGGGGCGGAGCTGACCATCAGCGGCCATACCGCCGCGAACCACGTGCGGAGCATCCTGCGCAAGACGGAATGCGCGAACCGGACCGAGGCGGCGGCGTACGCCTACCGGCGCGGACTGGCCGAAGCCGACCGACGGGAGTAGCATCGGCCTCGTGCCGATGTACGTCATCGAGCGGGAGTTCGCCGAGCAGCTCGAGCTCAGCGGCGAGGACGTGAACCTGCTTGAGGAGATCAACGCCGACGAGGGCGTGAGCTGGCTCTTCTCCTTCCTGAGCGCCGACCGGCGGCGCTCGTACTGCCTCTACGAGGCGCCCTCCCCGGACGAGATCGTGGCCGCGGCGAAGCGTGCCGGCATCCCGGCGGATGCCGTGGTCGAGGTCGAGCGCGTCACCGCCGACTCGTTCCGCTGAAGCTCAGCGCGCCGTCGCCTCGAACGGCAGCCAGACGTGGAAGACGGTGCCCCCGGGTCCCGAGTCGAAGGTCAGCGATCCCCGACCGCGGCGTTCGGTCAGCGCAGGGCGAGCACGAGCGCGAGCGCGTCGTCGACCGCGCGTTGCTCGTCGGCGCTCAGGTGCCCGGTGCGCTCGCCCAGGTAGCGTACGTCGACCGCGCGGAGCTGCTCGACCAGCACCCGCGCGCGCTCGTCGCCGATCTCGACCTGGGGCCTGAAGGTGGCGTCGGCGGCGCTCCGCGAGGTCGGTGCGACGACGGCCGTCGACAGGCCGAGGAGCTCGTCGGCCTGCAGGATCACCGCGTGCCGGGCGCCGGCCTGCGCGCGGCCGCGGCGGCCGGGCAGGCGGACGCGGTGGACATCACCGCGCGTCACTCTGGCCAGTCGCCGGCGATGGCGTCCATGTCGGCCATGACGGCACGGCGTTCACGCGCGTCGGCCGGGTCGTCCGCCAGGCGCTGCACCTCTTGGGCCAGGGCGGATCGCTGACGCCGGCGATCGCCGGCTTCCACGAGGGCGGCGCGAACCGCCTCGGACTCGTTCCGGCCTTCGCGCATGAGCGCGCTCAACGCCAGGGCGGAACGCTCGTCGAGGCGGGCGCGGACGACGCGAGAGGCCATGCCCGATGACTGTAGCACTGCCTGTGCTACAGGAGGCGCTACCGCCGGACGATCGCGAAGAACGCGGTCCGCGTCCGCGAGCGGTTGCGCGCCGCGTCGACGGCGCGGATCGTGACCCGGTGACGCCCGAGCCCGAGGCGGCGCGTGCGGGTGATGGGGCCCTGGAAGCGCACGCGGTTGAACCCGGCCTTGGCGCGCCGGCGCAGCGAGCCCTTGCCGACGTAGCGCGTGCAGCGCGCCCGCCGGCGGTTCGCCCGCGTCGGCGCCACGCAGCGGCGTCCCACGCGCCGCCCGGCGCTCGCCGTGGCGAAGCTCAGCGTGACGGTCGCCCTCTCGCTGAGGCGGAAGGCGATGGTCGTCCCGACCGGCGCTCGTGAGAACCGCGGCAGCAGCGACCCGAGCCGCCAGCGGCCCGGCGAGGCCCGGAAACCGGCGATCGCCGGCGCGCGTCTGTCGCGGGCCCGGACCTTGGCGGCGACCGTGACCTTCACGGTGGCGACGTTGGAGTCCGAGGTCCCGTCGTTGCCGCGGAACGTGAACGCGTCGGCGCCGGAGAAGCCGCGCGCCGGCGTGTAGGTGACCCGCGCCGGGTTGCCCGCCGCGACCGGGCCGAGCGTGCCATGGGCCGGCCTGGCGACGATGCGCTTGGTCGTCGGGTCGTTCTCCGGGGCCGGGTCGGTGCACCCGAGCGGGATCGAGGCGGCCGAACCGGACGCGGTCCTCACCGCACCGTCCTGGCAGGTCGGCGAGGGATTCGGCGCCCAGTCGGGGTTGCCGTCGAAGCGGCCGGCCGCGTCGTTGACCACCGGGGCGGCGACCCCCGAGCCGTCGGAGCTCTTCATCACGAGCGAGCCGTTGCCGAAGATCCCCGTCACGTAGGCGATCTTCGTCCCGTCGGGCGACCACACGCAGTTGTAGTCGCCGTTGCCGCTGGCCGCGATCGGCGTGACGACGCCCCCGGTGGCGGCGGACCGCTGGACTGTGGCGGCGACCGTGCCGAACGCCCCTCGGATGAAGCACAGGTCCTGCCCGTCGGGCGAGACCGCCGGCTGGTAGTCGTCGGTGACGCCGGTGATCAGCGGGGTGCCCAGCTGGGGCCCACCCGCGATCGGCACCCGGTAGATGTCGTTGTTGATGGTCGCGGCCGGGTCGACGTCGAGCGAGTAGAAGAGGCTCCGCGAGTCGGGCGACCACGCGGGCTTGTCCGCGTCCTTGAGCGCGACCGTGTTCGTGATCTGCGTGATCTGCGGGCCGGCAGCGTTCTGGACGTAGATGTTCTTATCGCCCGAGGGGAGGGGCTTTGCCGTGTAAGCGATCTTCGTGCCGTCGGGCGACCACGACGGGCGATCGTCGGCGATCCCGGGATTCTGTGTGATGTCCCGCGGGTTGGTCCCGGACGCAGGCTTCGTGAGGTCGAGCACGTAGATGTCGTAGTCCCCGGCGGCCCCCGCCGAGTAGGCGATCTTCGTTCGATCGGGGGACCAGCTCGGGTGCCGATGCTGGATGGCGGCGTTGAGCGTCACCCGACCCGGCGCGCCGCCGGGCTTCGCGACGATCCACAGCTGCGCGGTCGCGTCGGTGAACGGCGCGGCGAGGCCGTCGTCGCGGCCGCTGGCGAAGGCGATCTTCCCGTTGGGCCCGGGCTGGACCGCCGCGGCCGGAGCCGCGGCCCCGAGTGAGATCAACGCGACCAGCGACAGCGACCGTCCCAGCAGCGTCAGTCCGAGTCCCATGCCGTGCCTCCGCGTCGGAAGGCCGACCCTAGTGCACCGAGAGCCGGCTGTCAGCGCGCGCGGACGTAGCGCCCGACGATCGTCCGCGACGCGAGCTGCGACGGTCCGCCCCCGCCGCCGGCGGGCGCGAACGCTCCGGGGTCGGCCAGCACCTTCCCGACCTGCTCGCGCACCTGGTCGGCGATGTCGATCGGCAGGTCCGCGATGCCCTTGATCGCCGCCAGCCGCCGAACGATCCCCTGGCGGATGCGGCGGAGCACGGCTGGCTCGTCGACGCGGTCGCGCAGGCGGCTCTCGGTCCACAGCAGCCGCCGGCCGGCGGGGTCCCAGGCGAACTCGGGGACGATCCAGCCGGCGTGGCCCGACCGGGTCAGGCGCCGCGCCGCGCCGGCCCGGAAGCGGGTGTGGGCGCGGTTCCACCGCAGCGCGATGTCGTAGAGGTCGTTCGCCTGCTGGAAGGTCGGGCGCAGGAAGGCCTCGTTGAAGACCGGGAGGATCACGGCGTAGTCGTAGGTGGCGGGCAGGCGCAGCAGGGTCGCGAGGCGGCTCCAGTTGTCGAAGGCGCCGGCGTGGTCGCGGGTGGACATGAAGAGGATCCGCCGCATGTCCGGGCTGAAGACGGCCTGCTCGTCCCACGCGAAGTTGCGGGTGAGGCGTAGCGGACGGCACGCGCCCCGGTCGGCGTCGGGCAGGCGGCAGAAGAACAGCTCGGGGTCGAGCGAGGTGTCGACGGTCTCGGTGTAGAGGAAGCCCGACCCGTCCGGGGCCCACCACTGGGTCTCGTACCAGTGGCCGTTGCCGGGTCGCACGGCGTGGGCGCCCACGAGACGCGGGCCACGCGGCCCGTCGGGCTCGAAGCGGGCGACGCGGATGTCCGAGCGGCCGGTCCCGCCGGTCGCGGCGTCCCAGTTGAGCGCGGTCCACACGACATGCCGTCCGTCGGGCGCCCAGTAGGCGTGGAAGTCGTCGCGCAGCTCGCCGCCCGGCGTGAGGTCCGTCCGGCGGCGGCCGTCCCGCGTCATCACCCAGAGGTCCGAGCCGATGCCGCCGAATCCCGGGCCGCCGACGCGGACGCGATGCCCGTGCCAGGAGTGGAAGAGGATCCAGCGCCCGCCGCGCGGCTGGACGACGGGCACCTGGTTCGGCCCGGCCAGTCCGCAGGTCAGGCAGCGCCGGTCCCGTCCGGCCAGCGTCGAGCGAACGATCTGGATCTCGCCGTCGGGCTGGCGCGCGTGGTAGACGACGTCGCCCGCGTCGAGCCAGTCGGGCGCCTGGCCGACGGTGAAGGGGTTGACGGTCGTCGTGAAGCGGCCGGCGCGCGAGAGTGCGTGGTGCACGGCGGCACCGGCGGGCGCGGTCGTCGCGAGCGCGACCAGCGTCGCGACCAATCCCAGTCCTCGCGCCGTCGTCCGCCGTCGCCGCATGCCGGGCGAACCTACCGGCCGCCGACGCCCGTTGCGCCGACTGGAACCGAGCGGTTACGGTCGGACGGCGTGCCGCCGTCCGACCTCCGTCCCCCGCCCGCCGGTCCCCGGCGCATCCCCCCGCGCCGCATCGTCACGATCGGCATGGTCCTGGTGATCGTCGCCGCGGGCATCACCGCCATCGTCCAGGGTCCCGACAAGAAGACGCCGTACGGGATCACCGTGACCACGCCGGACGTCTCGCGCCGCCTTCAGGGGCTCACCACGACCTTGCCGACGACGCTGCCCTCGGGCAAGAGCGACGCATCGGGCGACGCGCGCTGACGCTCCCCGCGCGAGCGCGACGGCCTCGATCTCGACGAGGCGGCCGAGTCGACGGAAGTCATCCGGGTGGCGCGCCGGTCGCCTCCGGCCTCCTGACGTTCCCGCTCAGCGGCGGCGGGCTCGCGCGCGGCCGGCCTCGTTGGCCCACAGCGTGCGCATGATCTTCGACACGACCGGCGCGGTCTCGCCGCCGCTCGGGCAGCACGGCGGGCCGCCCGGCGCGCTGATCCCGATCTCGAGGTGCGGCGCGGAGGAGATGCCGACGCTGCCGCAGCCGATCCGGGCGATCGGCTGGCCGCGGCTGACGTGGTCGCCCTTGCGGACGAGGTTCGGCTTGGTGTGGCCGTAGTAGACGTAGCGCCCGGCGAACGGCCCCTGGTCGAGCTTGACCACCGGCGCCCAGCGGCCGAACCCGCTGATCCCGATCTGGACCACGGTCCCGCTCTCGACGGACAGCACCGTGACCTTTCGGTCGCAGGCCTCGTTCAGCGTCGGGATGTCGACGCCCTGGTCGGGCGACCACGTCGAGGAGGGCAGCACGCGGCGCCGGGGCGTCATCGGGAAGGCCCAGCCGCTGCTCGCGGCGAGCGACATCGGGTTGCCCTTCGAGCTCAGCAGCGCGCGGCGGGTGCGCGCGTCGAGGATGCCGTCGACCCGCAGGCCGACGTCGCCCTCGAAGCGACGCAGGGCGCGCCAGGTGGCCCGGTCGTAGGTGCCCGTGATGGCCGTGCGGTAGCCCAATCGCGTGAGCAGCCACTGGAGCGCGCGGACCTCGTCGCCGCCGGCGCCGCGCCGCAGCGTCCGGCGGCCCAGGCGCCACGGGCTGCGGGCCAGGAGCCCGGGGGCGGGCGGCTTGGTCGTCGGGGACGCGCCGCCCGTGGGCGCGAGGCCGGTGGTGCCCTCGCCGCCGCCGCCGGTCGCGGCGAGGGCCGCGGGCGCGAAGAGCGCGGCGAGCGCGAGCACGACGCACACCGCGAGGCGGGCGGCCTGGCGGCGCGGAGGCGTCGGGACGGAATGGGTACGGCGGCGCATGGTCGTCGATCGGCCCGAGGGCCTTGGTCCGAGCTGGCCGCCTGCGAGGTGAGCTGTCGGGCTGGCGCTCGTGCGCCTCCCGCGGATTCACCGCGAGATTCGCCCCGGGAACGTGGTTCCCCCGCTCCCCGGACTTGGACTCCGGGAACTCGGCGGCGGGGTCATGGTACCCAGACGCCGGTCGGCACGCGCCGCGCCCGCCCGCCCCGGGAGCGCGAGCGGCGATCCCGTAGGCGCTAGGCGGCGGCGCGCGTCTGGGCGATGAGCTCGCCGGCGACCCGGTCGGCCGCGTCGACGGCCCCGCCGAGCAGGCGTCGCGAGAGCTGCGCCCGGCGGAAGTACAGCGGCGCGTCGTGCTCCCAGGTCGCGCCGATGCCGCCGTGCACGGCGATCAGCTCGCGCGAGGCGAAGTCGAGCGCCTCGCCGCCCGCGACGCGGAACGCGCTGGCCGCGAGCGGGAACTCCCCCGGGGCGTCCTCGCCGGCCCAGCCGGCGTAGTACATGAGCGACCGGGCGTTCTCCATGCGGCGCAGCACCTCGACGAGGGCGTGCTTCACCGCCTGATAGGACCCGATGGCGCGACCGAACGTGAAGCGCTCCTTCGCGTAGACGACGCTGCGCTCCAGCGCCTCCTCCACGGCCCCGAGCGACTCGGCCGCCACGAGGCCCTGTGCGAGGTACCAGGCGTTCGCGAGCGCCGCCTCGCCGACGGCGAGCACGGTGGCGGGTGCCCCGTCGAGCCGGACGTGGCCGAGCGGGCGGGTCGCGTCGTACGCGACGGCGGCCTCGACCGTCACGCCCGAGGCGCCGGCCTCGACGACCGCGGCCACGGGAGCGCCGTCGCGCGTGGCGACGACAACGAGGACGTCGGCCCCGGGAGCGTCGGGCACCCAGGACACGGTCCCGGTGATGGTCTCCCCGGAGACCACGGGCGCGGGGATCCGGGTCCGTCCGGACGCGGGCTCCGCGGTCCAGCCGGCCTCGAGGTCGCTCGGCGGCCGGGCGGGCACGTAGGCCGCGCGGCGCTCGCCGGAGGCCAGCGCGGCGAGCAGCGAATCCTGCCCTGCGGCGCCGTCGAGGATCGCGGTCGCCGGGAGGTGTCCGAGCAGCGGGACGGAGGCGAGCACGCGACCGCACTCGGCGAGCACGAGCATCGCGTCCAGCGCGCCGAGGTCGGCGCCGCCGGCGTCCTCGCTCACCAGCAGGCCGGTCCAGCCCGCGGTCGTGGCGGTCGGCCACAGATCGGGGAGGGAGGCGGGCGCCTCGAGCGCCTCGCGCGCGGCCTCGACGGTCTTGAAGCGCGACAGCGCGTCCCGCGCCGCCTCGCGGAGGAAGACCTGCTCGTCGGAGAGCTCGAAGTTCATGCCTTCACCGCCTCGCGCTCCTTGGCCCGGAGCTCGGAGAACGGGATGCCCTTGTCCAGCCGCGGCTCCGGCGGGAGGCCGAGCACGCGCTCGCCGATCGTGTTGCGCAGGATCTCCTCCGTGCCCCCGGCCGACTTCAGCCCGGGCAGGAACGAGATGAGGTAGGCCCACTCGCTGCCGTCGATCAGCGCCTCGGGCCCGTAGACGTCGGCGATGAGATCCCCGGCGGCGATGGCCGCGTTGACGAGCGTCACCTTGCCCAGGCCGGCCTCGGGGCCGGGGATCCCGCCGCGCTGAACGGCGGTGAGGACCCGGTAGCCGGTGTAGCGGACCGCGAGCGTCTCCACCGACAGCTCGCCGAGCCGCCGGCGGACCTCCGGGTCGCTCGCCGCGTCCGGGGCGTCGGCGATGGCCCGGGCGAAGCGGTCGGCGCGGTAGCCGAACCCCTCGCCGCCGCCGCCGATCGTCAGGCGCTCGAACATCAGCGTCGTGAGCGCGGTTCCCCACCCGCCGTTCACGGGGCCGACCGTGGCGTCGGCGTCAAGGTGGACGTCGTCCATGAAGACCTCGTTGAACTCCGGCTCGCCGGAGATCTGACGCAGCGGGCGGATCGTCACCCCCGCGGCGTCCATCGGCAGGACGAACATCGTCAGGCCCTTGTGCTTCGTCACGTCCGGGTCGGTCCGCACGAGCACGAGGCCGTAGGCGGCGAACTGCGCGTTGGTCGTCCACACCTTCTGGCCGGAGATGCGCCAGGACCCGTCGTCCTGCTGCGTGGCGCGCGCCTGGATGCCGGCGAGATCGGATCCCGCGGCCGGCTCGGAGAACATCTGGCACCACACCTCGTCGGCATGGAGCATCGGCGCGAGGTAGCGCTGCTTCTGCTCCTCGCTCCCGTGGGCGATGATCGTCGGGCCGAGCATCCCGACGCCGATCACGTCGAGGATGCCGGGCACGCCCGCGCGGGAGATCTCCTGGTTGACGATCACCTGGTGGAGTGGACCGAGGCCGCGGCCGCCGTACTCCTCGGGCCAGCTGACGCCGGCCAGGCCGGCCTCGGCGAGCTTGCGCTGCCAGGCGCGGCGGACGACGACGATCTCGTCCTCGTTGGTGATGGCGTCCGGCCCGCTGAGGACGGGCGCCTCGGCGCGGTGCGCCTCGAGCCAGGCCCGCACCGTCGTCCGGTACTCGGCCTGCTCCGGGGTGTCGTTCAGGTCCACGTCGACGTCCTCCTGGCTGACTGACCAATCAATCGGGTCGGGACAGGGTACCCGGCCGCCGGAGCGAGCGGAAGCCCGCCGGTCACGGCGGGCGCCCACGCCATACTGCCGCGGTGCCCCGCGGCCGCCGCCTCACCGTCGTGCTGGTCGCCGCGGCCCTGCTGCTCGCCGCCGGCGGGGCGGCCTGGGCCCTGCGCTCCGATGGGGACGGCCCCGCCGCGCACCGCCGCGGGACGGCTCGCGCCGAGGTGGTGCAGCCGCTGCTCGTGCCCCGGCGCAAGCATCCGCCGCGGGTGGTCGAGCCCCAGGCCGGGGTGCCGCTTGCCGATCAGAACACGGGTCCGGCGCCCGAGAACCTGCCCTCCGTGGAGGTGAAGGGCACGGTGCCCCCGCCGCCCTCCGACGAGCAGGTGCGCCGCGAGCTCGCCCAGCTCGACGCCGCGGCGGCGAAGTACGACTTCGCCTCGCTCGACTTCTCGAACGTGCTCATCGGGGCCGGCAGCCTCCCGCGCGACGGCTGGCAGGAGAGCGTCGCCTCGGTGTTCACCGACTACGGCCTGCCGATCGCCTGCAGCCCGAAGAACCTGCGGCCCGAGCAGCTCGGCGTCGCCCACAAGTCCCTGCCGTGCGGGACGATGGTGATCTTCCGCTACGGCGACCGGGCGATCCGCCTCCCGGTGATCGATCGCGGCCCATACATCGCCGGGCGCGAGTGGGACTTCACCGGCGCCGCCGCCGCGGCATTGAAGTTCCCGGGCCTCGGGCGGGTGCTGTGGACGATCCCGGGGGGGTGAGCGGGCGACGCCGCGACCCCGGCCGCGCTACGTCGCGAGCCTTCTGAACCCGGCGTCGAGCAGCCGCGGGGCCTGCGTCGGCGGGTCGATCGAGTGCAGGAGCACGACGCCGAGGGTGCGCCGTCCGCGGCGCGCGGCGGCGACCAGGCACCGGCCGGCGGCGTCGGTGAAGCCGGTCTTCACGCCGATCGCGCCCGGATAGCCGAGCCGGAGCAGCGGGTTGTTGTTGTAGAGCCAGACGTGACCGCCGCGGACCGGCAGCGGCTGGACCGTGCGGCGCGTGGCGACGATGTGGGCCAGGCGGCGGTCGGCGAGCACGGCCCGCGTAAGCAGCGCGAGGTCGGTGGCGCACGAGCGGTTGCCGGCGTCGGCCAGTCCGTCGGGCGAGGAGAACCGGGTGCAGCGCAGCCCCATCGCCCGGGCGCGGGCGTTCATCCGCCGCACGAAGCCGCGCACGCTGCCGCCGACCTTCTGCGCCAGCGCGACCGCGGCGTCGTTGCCCGACGGGAGGAGCAGCCCGTAGAGCAGGGTCTCGGCGCGCACTCGCCGCCCCTTGGGCAGCAGGCCGACCTTCGAGCCGCTGCGGTTGACCGCGGCTCGGGTGATCGGCACCGGGTCGCGCGGCGCGAGCGCCTCGGCGGCGAGCAGCGCGGTCATCATCTTCGTGAGGCTCGCGACCGGCACCCACCGCTCCGCGTCGTGGCGCCAGAGGACGCGCCCGGTGCGCAGATCCCACATCACGCCCGCCCGCGGCGGCCGGCGGAAGTGGGGGTCGACGCGGCGAGCCGTCGGGGCGAGCCCCGACGCGTAGGGCCCGCGGGCCGGGGCCGCCGGCGGCCCGTTGACCTGGGTGGCCGCCGTCGCCTCCCACGCGCTGCGCAGACTGTGGCGCTGCGCGTGGCCGCCGCCGGCGGCGAGGAGGAGGAGGAAGCCACCGGCCAGCGCCGCGATCGTGAGCGTGAGCAGCGCCGCGACCCCGCCGCTGAGACGCCGCCGCCGGCCGCCCTGGAGCACGTGATCGCTCATCGGTCGTCGGGAGGATGTCGCAGCGCGCCGACGATCCCGGAGAGGAAGAGCGCGATGACGAGCAGCGAGAGGACGGTCAGCGGGTCGGGGCCAGACTCGATCGCCGCGGCGACGGTGAGGAAGGCGAGCAGGCCGGTGAACGCGAGCGCCGCCACGAGGACCGCCGTGCGCATCAGAGCGCCGGCGCCGGCGAGGCGCCGCGGCGCGAGCGGGCCAACGGGCGCGCCAGCAGCAGGCCGGCGATCAGGCCGCCCGCGTACGCGACCCACGCGAGCGCCCCGCCGCCGCCGAGCGGGTCGGTGAGGTCGAGGGCGGCGAAGGCGCCCTGCGCCCCGGCCCACAGCGCGAGCATCACCGCGCCCGGGATCTCCAGCGTCGTCGCCACGATCGGGATGAGGCTCAGGCCGACGACCTTCAGCCGCGGATGGAGCGCGAACGCCGCGCCGACCACGCCCGCCACGACCGGGGCGGCGCCGATCAGCGGCGCGTTCGATCCCGGCTCCAGCAGCGCCAGCGGCGCGGCCGCCGCCAGGGCGGCGAGCGGCACGAGCAGCGCGAAGCGCAGGCGGCCGAGCGCCGTCTCCACGCACGGGCCGAAGTTCCACAGGAAGAGCAGGTTGACCGCGAGCGGCACGATCGACGCGCTGAGCAGCGCGCCCGTGAGCGGCGTGAGCCAGGGCGCCGTGGCGCGGTCGCTCGCCGGCGCGGCGCGGGCGGGGTGCGCGAGCCGGGCCGGGACCACGCCGTGGCGCCGCGCGTCGTGCGCAAGGCCGGCCGGCCGGCCGATCACGCCGCCCTGCAGCGCGAACCAGGAGAACGCCGCGGCGAGGATCAGCGCGACCGTGACGACCGGCACGCCGGCGGTGCGGACGTTGACCTTGAGCGGGATCACCGGCGCGGCGCGCGATCGGCGTCAGTCGAGCCACTCGACGTACGCGTCGGCCGCCTGTCGGTCGGGCGGCGGCTTGGACTGGACGGGGCGACCGAGGTGCAGGAGGCCGAGCACCCGCTCCCCCTCCGCGATGCCGAGGGCCGCGCGCCCGGCCGCCTCCCGCAGGACGGTGGGCGTGCGCCAGTACCCCGCGAGCCCGCGTGCGTGGGCACCGAGCAGCACGAGGTAGCTCGCGACGGCCCCGGCGGCGAGGTCCTCCTCGTCGGCGACCGGGTCGCCGGCGAGCCGCACCGACGCGGCCACGAGCGTCGGGGCCCGGTCGAGCTTCGGCGCCGCCTCCGGCCCGGCCGCCGCCGTGAGCCGCGCCCGGGCGCCCGGTCCCAGCACCCGGAAGCGCCACGGCTCGGTGAGGTGGTGGTTCGGCGCCCAGCGGGCGAGCTCGAGCAGCTCGCCGAGCGTCTCGGGGTCCACCGGCTCGGGGCCAAACGCCTTGTGGGTCCGGCGGCTGCGGATCGCGTCCTCGACCTCCACCGGCGGGACCGTAGCCGACGCCGGGCCGGGGTCAGGCCGCTCGCCCTACCCCGCCGCGGCCAGCGGCCCGACGCCAGGGCGGTCCTGGGGGACGTGCTGGTCGGCGTGGTAGCTCGAGCGCACGAGGGGACCGGCGGCGATGTGGTCGAAGCCGAGGTCGTAGGCGGCCTGCTCCAGCGCGGCGAACTCTTCCGGGTGCCAGTAGCGCACGACCGGAAGGTGCTGCTCGGTGGGCCGCAGGTACTGGCCGACGGTGAGCACCTGGACGTCGTGCTCGCGCAGCAGGCCGAACGCCTCGACCATCTCCTCGTGGGTCTCCCCGAGGCCGACCATCAGGCCCGACTTCGTGACCACCTCGGCGCCGCCCATCGCCTTCGCGTTGCGCAGCACGCGGCACGAGCGCGCGAAGCGCGAGCCGCGGCGGGCCACCGGGTAGAGCCGGGGCACGGTCTCGACGTTGTGGTTGAAGACGTCGGGGCGCTCGGCGATGACCTTGGCCAGCGGCATCTCGGCGCCGCGGAAGTCCGGGGTCAGCACCTCGACCTTGCACCCGGGCGCCTGGCGGCGGATCTGGCGGATCACACCGACGAACGCGGCGGCGCCGTAGTCGGGCAGGTCGTCGCGGTCGACGCTCGTGATCACCGCGTGCCGCAGCCCCATCCGGGCCACCGAGCGCGCGACCCGCGCGGGCTCCAGTGGGTCGTGCCACGTCGGCCGGCCGGTCTTCACGTTGCAGAAGCCGCAGCGCCGCGTGCACGTGTCGCCGAGGATCATGAACGTCGCCGTGCCCCGCTCCCAGCACTCGCCGACGTTCGGGCAGGCGGCCTCCTGGCAGACCGTGTGGAGGTTCTCCTCGCGGATGAGCTTCGTCAGGTCCCGGTAGCGGGGGCCGCCGGGCGGCGGGACCTTGAACCACGGCGGCTTGCGGCCGCGATAGGGCTCCACGTCGGGGCCGAGCACCTCGAGCACGTCCATGCCGCCGGGGTTCGCCCGGGAGCGGGTCTGGTGCTCTCGCGTGATGGGCGCGCTCATCGCAGGGATTCCAATCTAGCGGGCGTCCGCGGCGCCGTCTGCCGCGGCGGCCCCGCAGACCCAGACGTCGTCGGAGGCCAGCAGCCCGAAGCGTCGCGCCGCCGCCTCGCCGCGGGCCTCGGCCGCGTTCCAGCGCTCGACGTCGAAGCCGGCCGCCGCGAGGCGCTCGCCGACGTCGCGGGCGTAGAGGCGGACGTGGTCGTGCTGCCAGAAGGCGGCCTCGCGGGCCGCGGGGCTGACGAGCGCGGGGTCCTCGTAGGTCGCGGTCCGCCCGAGGTCGGTGGGGACCATGACCAGCGCCGTCCCGCCCGGCCGCAGGATCCGGCGCAGCTCGCGCATCGCCGCCGCGTCGTCGGGGACGTGCTCGAGCACGTGGCTGCAGATCGCGGTGTCGAACGCGCCGTCGGGGAGCGCCAGGCGCTGGAGATCGAGCGTGAGCTCGGCGGCGCCGGGCTCGAGGTCGGCGGTGACGTAGCGCCCCGGCCCGAGCGATCGGACCCGCCGCTCCAGGCACCACTCCGCCGCGAAGTGGAGCACTTCGCGGCCGCCCACGAGCCCGGGGCGCTCGCCGAGCAGCAGCGCGAAGACGCGGTGGCGCTCGTGCGCGCCGCAGCCCCAGCAGATCGCCCGCGGGCGGTTCCACGCGTCGCGGAACCGGTCGAAGTCGCGGCCGCAGACGGGGCAGTGGACCTCGGCGCCGCGGCGGCGGACGAGCGCGATCCGGCGCCCGGCGGCGCGGCGGACGCGGGCGATCACGCGCGGGCGGGGACCGGCGCGGCGGCGGGCGGGGCCGGCGACGGGGCCCCGACGCCGAGCCGGGCGCGGGTGATCAGCCGCTGGCGGCGGTCGAGCGCCTGCGCCAGGCGGAACGCCATCCGCCGCCGGAAGCACGGCAGCCCGCCGGCGCCGTGACCGGTCTCGCGGATGAGGGAGGTCGTCCGGACGCCGTCGCCGCGGCAGGCGACGACCCATTCGAACGGCTGGAGGTCGTTCTCGACGTTGACCGCGAGGCCGTGCGTCGTCACCCCGCGCTGGACGTGGAGCCCGATCGAGCCGATCTTGCGCTCGCCGACCCAGACGCCCGTCCGCCCGTCGGGAGCCTCGGCGCTCACGCCCTCGTCGGCCAGCGCGGCGATCATCGCCCGCTCCATCGCCCGGACGAGGCCGACGACGTTCTCGGTCTTCACGATCGGATAGGCGACGAGCTGGCCGGGCCCGTGGTAGGTGACGCCGCCGCCCCGATCGACCGCGACGACGTCGATCCCCTGGGCGCGGTACCAGTCCTCGCCCATCGGGAGGTCGGCCGGGTCGGTGCGGCGTCCGTGGGTGTAGACCGGCGGGTGCTCGAGGCAGAGGAGCAGGTCGGGGAGCTCGCCGGCCTGGCGTCGCGCGCGCAGCGCCTCCTGCAGCGCGAGGGCCTCGCGGTACTCCACCTGGCCGAGGTGGCAGGTCCAGAGCTCGTCCCGGCGCGCCGGCATGGGACCAAGGATGGCACGCGGCTCTACCCTTGGCGGATGGACGGAGCGAGCCTGCGACGGCTGCGCTGGCGCCTGCGCGGCGCCTGGATGTGGCCGGCGTTCCTCGTCCTCACGCCGCTGGCGGCGCTCATCGTCCACCTCAACCCGATCCAGGGCGAGGGCACCGGGCTCGTCCCCGCGTTCCTGCTCGCCGGGTTCCTCAACCTGCTGGCGATGGCGGTGCTCGCGCCGGCGGTGGCGATCCTCGTCCGCCGCCGTCGCCCCGACCTGCCCAAGCTCGTTGCGCGGGACTACGCCGGCGCGGGACTGATCGTGCTCGTGACCGCCGGGCTGGCCGTCGCGGGCCTCGCCCACGCGCCGGCGGTCGACGCGCAGCACAACGCCGCCGGCGCCCAGGCCGCGGCCGTCCAGCGCTACGTCCTGGCCAGCGCGCCGGCCTACCACGCCGGGCTTGGGCAGACCGACACCGTCCGCATCGACCGGGACCTGTGGCGGACCTGCATCCCGGGGCCCGCGGGGCGGCGTCGCCTGTGCCTCTACGTCGACACCGCGCAACGTCCGCCCGGCGTCCGGCAGGATCCGTCGCCCTCGCCCAACTCGACGCTGCGCGACGCGGCGGTGGACTGACGGCGCCGTTCTACATCGCGAGCGCGAGGGGCGCCTCGAGCGTGCCGCGGACCGCGGCGAGGAACTCGGCGGCCGGCGCGCCATAGAGGATGCGGTGGTCGCAGGAGAGCGTGAGGCTCATGAGGTGGCCGGCTGCGAGGGCGCCGTCGCGGACGACCGCCGCCTCGCGCAGCGCGCCGACCGCGAGGATCGCGGCCTGCGGCGGGTTGATCACAGCGGTGAACTGCGTGATGCCGAACATCCCGAGGTTCGAGACCGTGAACGTGCCGCCGGCCAGCTCCGGCGGGGTGATCGACCCCGCACGGACGCGCTCGGCCAGCGCGCGGGCCTCGCGCGCAATCTCGCCGAGCGACTTGCGGTCGGCGTCGAACACCGTCGGCACGACGAGCGCGTCCTCGGCGGCGACGGCGACCCCGACGTTCACGCGCGAGAACAGCTCGAAGCGGCCGTCGCGGTAGGCGCCGTTCGCGCGCGGATGCGCGCGGAGCGCGAGCGCGCACGCCTTCACGACCATGTCGTTGAACGACGGCACCGGCGCCTCGCCGCCGAGCGCCTTGAGCTGGGCGCGCAGCTCGACCAGCGAGCTCGCGTCCACCTCGGTGGTCAGCGTGAAGTCCGGCACCGTGGCCTTCGACTCGGCCATGCGGCGGGCGATGACCTGCTGGGTCTTGGTGAGCTCGACCGGGGTGACCTCGCCCTTGGCGCTGCCCGCCTCGCCCATCCCGGCCGCGGCCGCGGGTGGCGTCGGCGAACCCGGGGCCGGCGCAGCCCTGGTCCCGCCCGCCGCGGCGGCCTCGACGTCGGCCTTCACGATCCGCCCGCCCGGCCCGCTGCCCGCGAGCCCGGCGAGGTCGAGCCCGAGCTCGCGCGCCATCCGCCGCGCCACGGGCGAGGCCTTCACCCGCCCGTTCCCGTCGCCGCCGGGAGCGGCCACGGGCGCCGGGTCAGCGGACGAGGCCTGCGCCGCCGGCGACCCCGTCGCCCCCTGCGGCGCGGCGGCCGCCTCCGGGACCACCGCCGCCTCGACCACCGACGGCGCGGGCGCCTCCCCGCCGCCGCCCCCGATCCGCGCGATGACCGTGCCGATCGGGAGCGTGTCGCCCTCGGCGGCGACGATCTCCAGCGGCCCGTCCTGGTCGGCCTCGTAGACCATGTTCGCCTTGTCGGTCTCGATCTCGACGAGCTCGTCCCCGCGCGCGACCTCGTCGCCCGCGGCCTTGAGCCAGCGCAGGATCGTGCCCTCCTCCATCGAGTCCGACAGCCGCGGCATGACGACGTCCGGCATCTCACACCCTCCCGATCGTCGCCAGCGCCGCCTCGACGACCTGCTCGGGATGCGGGTAGGCGATCTCCTCGAGCGGTTTGGAGTAGGGCATCGGCACGTCCGCGCCGGTGACCCGCACGACCGGCGCGTCGAGCCAGTCGAAGGCCTGCTCGGAGACGAGCGCCGCGAAGTTCGCGCCCAGCCCGCAGTGCGGCCAGCCCTCTTCGACGATCACGCAGCGGTTGGTCCGCCGCACCGACGCGAGGATCGTGTCGAGGTCGAGCGGGCGCAGGGTCCGCGGGTCGATGACCTCGGCCGCGACGTCGTGCTCGTCGGCCAGCGTCTGCGCCGCGCGCTCGGCGGTGACCGACATCCGCGAGACGCCGACGATCGTCACGTCGTCGCCTTCGCGTCGTACCGCGGCCGAGCCGAAGTCGACCACCGCCTCCGGGTCGTCGGGCACCTCGCCGCGCTGGCCGTAGAGGTACTCGTGCTCGATGAAGACGACCGGGTTGTCGTCGCGGATCGCGGCCTTCAGCAGCCCCTTGGCGTCGGCCGCCGTGGCCGGCGCCGCCACGAGCAGGCCGGGCACGTGGGCGAAGTAGGTCTCGAAGCAGTGGGAGTGCGTCGGCCCGAGCTGGTGGCCGGCGCCCTGCGGCATCCGCACGACGAGCGGCACCGAAACCTGCCCGCCGAACATGTAGCGGATGTGCGCGGCGTGGTTGACGATCTGGTCCATCGCGAGCAGCGCGAAGTTGATCGTCATGAGCTCCACCACCGGGCGCAGCCCGATCATCGCCGACCCGACGCCCATCCCCACGATCGTGTTCTCGGAGATCGGCGTGTCGCGCACCCGCCGCTCGCCGAACTCCTCCAGCAGCCCGGCCGTGACCTTGAAGGCGCCGTTGAAGACGCCGATGTCCTCGCCCATCAGGAAGACCGACTCGTCGCGCGCCATCTCCTCGCGCAGGGCGGCGTTCAGGGCGTCGCGATAGCGCATGACCGCCATCCCTCAGCCGCTCCGGAGGTCCTCGCCGCGGGTCGCCCCGGCGCCGCGCTCGTCCAGCGAGTACCAGCCGCGCACCTGGGCGCCGAGCGCGTAGACGTCGTCGTAGAGCGACTCGGGCGGCGGGAACGGCGAGCGCTCGGCGAAGGCCACGGCCTCGTCGACCCGCGCCACGGCGGCGGCGTCGATCTCCGCGAGGCCCCCCTCGGCGAGCACGCCGGCGGCGCGCAGCCGGGCGGCGAAGCTCGCGATCGGGTCGCGCTCGCGCCACTGCGCGACCTGCTCCTTGGTCCGGTACTCCTCGGGATCGGCCATCGAGTGGCCGCGGAAGCGGTAGGTGATCGCCTCCACGAGCACGGGGCGGCGCTCCGCCCGCGCCCGCTCCACCGCCTCCGCGATGACCCGCCGGGTGTCGAGCACGTCCATCCCGTCGCACTCCACGCCCGGCACGCCGTAGCCCTCGCCCTTCACCTGCAGGTCGGTGACGGCCGAGTGGCGCTCGAGCGCCGTGCCCATCCCGAACTGGTTGTTGGTGACCATGAAGACGACCGGCAGGCGCCACAGCGCCGCCAGGTTCATCGTCTCGCCGAACGTGCCCTGGTTCGACGCGCCGTCGCCGAACATGCAGAGCGTGACTTCGTCGCTCCCGCGGTAGTCGCAGGCGAGCGCGAGCCCGGCGGCGATCGGGAGGTTCCCGCCGACGATCCCGTAGCCGCCCATGAAGCGTCGCGAGAGGTCGAACATGTGCATCGAGCCGCCGCGGCCGCTCGAGCAGCCCGTGGCCTTGCCGAACAGCTCGGCCATCACCGCGTCGGGCGCGGTGCCGCGGGCCAGGGCGTGCCCGTGGGAGCGATAGGTCGAGATCAGGTAGTCCTCGTCGCGCATCGCCCGCGCGGCGCCGACGATCGTCGCCTCCTCGCCGATCGCGAGGTGGAGGAAGCCGCCGACCTTCGCCTTCGCGTACATCTCGCCGGCCCGCTCCTCGAAGCGGCGGATGAGGACCATCGCCTCCAGCCACTCGCGCGCCGCATCGGGCTCCGGGAGCGCGTCCTCCGCGCCCGCTCCGGGCTCCTGCTCGGCCTCGGCGACGCGATCCGCCATTCCGCTCCTGACCTTAGCCGCCGGGCGGTGGGCGCACCAGGACCTGAGCCGCGGGCGGACGGCGCTCGTACCCCTCGTGTGCCGGGCACCGACACCGCCGAGCGCAGCCTCGCCCACTGGAGCGAGGCTGGACGCGCCGAGATGGAGGCGTTCTACGCGCTGGCGCGCCTGGACTACGACCTGCTCGCGACCGCGCTCGACTGGCGGGCCCTGCTTCCGGCGCGCGCCGGAGCGAACGGGCGGATCCGGCTGCTCGACGTCGCCTGCGGGTCGGGGAAGTTCCCCGCCGCGCTGCTCGCCCACGCCCGGCTGCCCGCCGACCCGGCGATCGACGTCGACCTGCTGGACCCCTCCCGGTTCTCGATCGACGAGGCGCGCTCGGTGCTCGCCCCGCCGTTCCACGCCGCCGCCGAGCACGAGTGCACGCTGCAGGCGCTCGACCCTGCGGCCGGTCCGTTCGACGTCGTCTGGGCGATCCACGCGCTCTACGCGCTGCCGGCGGACGAGCTCGCGGACGCGATGCGCGCCTTCCTGGGGGTGCTGCGGCCCGGCGGCCTCGGCGTGATCGCCCACGCGACCGAGGACGCGCACTACCTGCGCGTCTACCGCGCCTTCCTCGCCGATTTCCGCGGCGGCGATGGCACGCCGTACACCTCGAGCGCGCAGATCCGCGACGCGCTCGCCCGCGCCGGCGCGACGGAGGTCCGGACCACGCGCCTGGACTACCACGGCGAGGTGGCGAGCGCGGACACCGCGACGCTCGAGGGCTACCTGCAGCGCTGCGCCTTCGACGCTACGGTCTCCCTGCGCGCGATGGAGCGCGCGCCCACGCTCGGCCCCTACCTCGCGACCTGCCGCGACGAGGTCGCCGGCCTCCACCGCTTCGAGCAGCACGTCGATCTGATGCTCGTCGACGCCACCCCGTAGGAAGGACACTCCCAGCATGCGATCCAAGATCCTGTCGAGCGACGGTGCGCGCGCCGCCGGCGTCGACGAGCCCTGGGAGGGCGGCAACGAGGCCTGGTGGGATTGGTACCTCTCGCTCGCGGACCGCGACGCGGCGGTGCCCACCGAGCGCCTGGTGGCGGTCGAGCCCCCGCCGCCGGTGGCGCCGCTCTCCCCGGCGGAGCTCGCCGCCGAGCTCGCCGCGCCCTACCCGCTGGCCGCCGCGGACGCCGAGCGCTTCCGAGCCGAGGGCTACGTCAAGCTGCCCGGCGTCCTGGGGCCGGGCGCGCTCGCCGCCGCCCGCGACGAGGTCGGCCGCCTCGCCGCGGCGGGCGAGGGCCCCGGCGCCTCGGGCTTCCTCTCGCTCGACATGATGTGGCAGGAGTCGGCGGTGCTGCGCGAATTCGCGCTCTCGCTGCGGCTGGCGCGGCTTGCCGCCGACCTGCTCGGCAGCGCCGAGGTGCGCCTCTATCACGACAACGTGCTCGCCAAGCAGCCGGGATGCGGACGCACGCCGTGGCACTTCGACGCCCATCACTTCCCGATCTCCACGCCCTCGATCGTCACGAGCTGGGCCCCGCT
Organism: Solirubrobacterales bacterium; assembly: GCA_038251325.1. GTDB lineage: Bacteria > Actinomycetota > Thermoleophilia > Solirubrobacterales > Solirubrobacteraceae > JBBSBL01. The sequence continues at coordinate 25,057 of JBBSBL010000003.1, forward strand.
CCAGGCGATCCCCCTCCCGATGGGGCCGCTCACCTTCGCCAAGGGGATGGAGACCTGGAAGCTCGCCGAGGACGTGGAGTTCAACAAGCGCGACGACTCCTACGACCGGGGTGTCGGCCGCGCGTTCGCCGCCGCCGGCGTGGCGATCGACGAGTCGCCGTTCGCGCTCGGCGAGGTGTCCTTCCACCACGCGTGGGCGTTCCACGCGGCGGGGCCGAACGGGACGACCGCGCCGCGGACGGTGATGGCCACGACCTACTTCGAGGACGGCGCCCGGCTCGTCGAGAAGCCGACGATGGTCTCCGGCGACTGGGAGAAGTTCCTGCCCGGCGCCCGGCCCGGCGAGCGGATCGACACCCCGCTGAACCCGGTGGTCTCGCGCGCATGAGCACCCCGGCGGTCCTCGCCCCACCCACCTACTGGGAGCGGCGCGCGGCCCGCCACGGACGGCGCGCCGCGATCAACCTCGACCACGCGGCCGGCGCCGAGGCCGCCGTCTCGGCCCACCACCTCGCGCAGCTCGAGCCGGTGCTGCGGGCGCGGCTCGAGGGCTGGGAGCGGACGGTCGTCGACCTCGGGTGCGGTTCGGGGCGGCTCACGGGCGCACTGGCCCGGATCGTGGGCGGCCGGGCGATCGGCGTCGACCCCACGCCCGCGATGCTCGCCCTGGCCGCGCCGAGCGCGGACGTCGAGTTCCGCCTGATGGGGGAGGACCACCGCATCCCCGTGCCCGACGCCGCCGCCGCGGTGCTCTTCACCTGCCTCGTGCTCGGCGGGGTCGTGGACGAGGACGCGCTGGCCTCCGTCGCGGCGGAGTGCCGGCGGGTGCTGGCCCCCGGTGGCCTGCTGTGTCTCTGCGAGTCGGTCTCCGATCAACCGCCTCTCCCCCATTGGCGCTTCCGCAGCGTCGACGCCTACCGGGCCGCCTTCCCCTGGGCCGGGCTCGAGGTGGCGACGCGGTTCGACGACGGCGGGGATCCCGTGGCGGTGCTCTGCGGGCGGGCCTGAGCGCCCGGCCCGCCGCTCGTCAGCCGCCGCCCGTCTCCGCCAGCCACGCGGCCGCGAACGCGGCCGGCTCGAGGCGGGCGAGGTCCTTGCGCAGCGCCTTGGTCAGACGGGCCGCCTCGAGCGGCCGGCCCTCCCAGAAGAGCGCGACCTCGCCGGTGGCCAGGTCCACGATCTCGACCTGGTCGACGCGGTCGGGAGCGGCGAGGACGGCGGGGGCGCTCCCCCCGCGCGTGTGGGTCAGGCGGTAGGCGCCGCGGGCGCTCACTGCACCGCCGTCAGCTTTGCGGCCGCGTCCTCGAGCGCCGCCTCCCCGGTGAAGACGCGTCCGCCGGCGACGAGCGCCGGCACCGTGGTCACGCCGGCGGCGCGCGCCTCGGCGGTGGCCGCGTCGAGACCGCGGGCCGTGCCGGCGAGGGCGATGCCGCGGTCGAGCGCGGCCGGATGGATCTCGGCGGCGGCGCCGGCGATCCGCAGCGTGTCGGGATCCTCGAGCGCCCGGCCGCCCGCCCAGACCTGGCGCAGGGCGGCGTGGGCGAAGGCGACGACCCGTCCCGCCTGGCGCGCGTAGGTGGCGGCGAGCATCGCCGGCCGCGTGTCGCGCGGCAGCGTCGCCGGGGGACGGAAGGGCAGGAGGTCGAGCTCCCACGCCCGGCGCGCGATCGTCTCGAGGTCCGGCTCGGGCAGACCGTCGGCCAGCGAACCGGCCTCGACCGGGGCGAACACCGGGACCTCGGGCAGGGCGGCGATCACGCGCTCCGCCGCGATCCAGCACTCCGGGCTGCCGAGGTCGAAGAAGAAGGAAGCGCGAGCGCCCGCGCTCGCGTGGAGACCGCTCGCGGCTTCGCCGCTCGCTCCCGGCCTCACACCTCCGCTCATGGATAGCGAGAGACCGCTCCGGTGTTCGGCCATGTCACTACCCGTGGATCAGCCAGCCGTCGGCGGCGCGGGCGGCCTCCATCAGCGCTTCGGAGAGCGTCGGGTGGCCGTGGACGATCCGCGCGACCTCCGGGTAGCCGCCCTCGAGCGCCTTCGCGTTGACCAGTTCCTGGATGAGCTCGGTCGCCTTTGCGCCGCAGATGTGCCCGCCGAGCAGCTCGCCGTACTTCGCATCGCCGACGATCTTCACGATCCCGGTGCGGTCGCCGTACACCGTGCCGCCGCCGACCGCCCCGTAGGAGACCTTCCCGACCACGACGTCGTGGCCGGCCTCCCGCGCCTGCGCCTCGGTGAGCCCGAAGCTCGCGACGTTCGGCGAGCAGAAGGTCGCGCGCGGGATGTCGACGTGGACGAGCGGGTGGGTCGGGCGCCCGGCGGCGTCCTCGACCGCGATGATCCCCTCGTCGGAGGCCTTGTGGGCCAGCGCGGGGCCCGGGACGAGGTCGCCGATCGCGTAGACGCCCTTCGCGCTCGTACGCAACGCGCCGTCGACCGCGACGAGTCCGTCCTCGCCGAGCTTCACGCCGGCCTCCTCCAGGCCGAGCGCCTCGACGTCCGGGCCGCGACCCGCGGCGATCACCAGGTACTCGGCCTCGGCCGGCTCCCCGCCCGCGGTGAAGGTCACCGAGTCCTCGCCGGCGGCGACGTTCTCCACCAGCGCGCCGGTCTTCACCGTGATGCCCTGCTTCTTGAACCCGCGGGCGGCGGCCTTCGAGACGTCCGCGTCCTCGGTCGGCAGCACGCGATCGAGCGCCTCGAGCAGCACGACCTCGGAGCCGAGCCGCGCGTAGGCGGAGGCGATCTCCGTGCCCGAGGCCCCGGCCCCGATGACCGCGAGCGCCCCCGGCACCTCGGCGAAGGCCCAGGCCTCCTCCGTCCCCACCACGCGGCCGCCGAACGCCGTGCCCGGCACCGGCCGGGCCACCGAGCCGGTGGCGAGGATCACCGTCCCCGCCTCGATCTCGTCGCCGTCGAAGTTCCCGCCGACCTTCACGTTGCCGTCAGCGGTGACGGAGCCGTGGCCTTCGATCACCTCGACCTTGTTCTTCTTGAAGAGGCCGCTCACGCCGCCGACGAGCGTCGAGACGACCTTCTCCCGGCGCGCCGAGACCGCACCGAAGTCCACCGAGGTCTCGCCGCCGACCGTGATCCCGAACTCGCCGGCGCCGCGCACCTCGTCGAGGATGTCGGCCGTGCGGAGCACCGCCTTCGCCGGGATGCAGGCGTAGTTCAGGCAGCGGCCGCCGACCTTGTCCTTCTCGACCACGGCGGTCTTCATGCCGAGCTGCGCGGCCCGGATCGCGGCGACGTAGCCGCCCGGCCCGGAGCCGATCACGACGCAATCGAAGGCGGAGGCGGGCACGAGATCTACGCTATCGCACGTCTTCGGGCGCGGCGCCGCGCCCGTCCTCCGGCTCCTTCCGGCGCACCCGGAACACCGGCACCGCCCCGCGGACGCCCTTGAACGAGCGCTCTCCGGCGAAGGAGAAGCGCAGGTCCGGCGCGTCCTTCAGCGCCTCCCGGACAGGGCCGCCGACCAGCACGCTGGCGGGCCGCGCCAGGGAGGTGAGGCGGCTGGCCAGGTTGACCGGCCGCCCATAGACGTCGCCCGCCCGCGCCACGACCTCGCCGGCGGCGATCCCGGCGCGGAGCTGGGGGAAGTCCTCGCCCTCGAGGTCGGCGGCCTCGACCAGGTCGAGCGCCGCGCTGACCAGCGGCGCCGGCTCGGGCGCCGCGAGCATCGCCGCGTCGCCGATCGTCTTGACCAGCTTCACGGGACCGGTCGCGACCCCGCGGGCCAGGGCCTCCAGACGGGCCGCGATGCCGCCGAGCTCGTCGGCCGCGATCTGCTCGCCCAGCCGCGTGAAGCCGACGAGGTCGGCGAAGGCGACGCTCATCTCGCGGGTGCCGCGCACCCGGCCCGAGGCGAGGTCGGCCTGGCCGACCACCTCCTGCCGGACCTGGTCGCGCAGGTGCGCGTGGAGCACGGCCTCGAGCGTGGGGCCGAGCTCGGGGCCGAGCCGGCGGGCGAAGTCCGCCAGGCGCAGCCCGAGGTCGAGCTCCGTGTCGCCCGGGCGGGCCAGCGCCTCGGTGGCCAGGCGGCGGATCGCCTCGGCCAGCTCGGCCATCGCGCGGCCCATGATGCGCGTGACCTCGAGGCGACCCTCCTCCGGCAGGCCCGCGGCGGCGAACCGCGCGCCGCGCCGCGCCGCCTCGAGGTCGTCCTCCGCGTACGCGCGCTCGTCGGGATCCGGCACGGGGAAGCCGAGCGCGTGGCGGAAGGCGCCAAGCGTCGCGACGTCCTGGCCGACGCGGGCCGCGACCTCGCGGCCGGTGTAGCGCGGCGCGTCCTCGCCGGTCAGCACCCGCTCGACGGGGAGCAGCGCGAGCCGGTCCTCGGCGACCGCGCGACGCAGCTCCGCGAGCGGCACCCCGTCGCCGTGGAGGCGCTCGAGCAGGTGGAGCCGCGCCTCGCGCGCCCGCGGCTCGTCGAGCCCGTCGAGCAGACCCTCGGCGGCGAAGTCGGCGCTCACGGGCCGGCGACGGCGTCGACCTCACCGCGAGGGGCCGAGGCGCCGGTCTCGCGGCCGACCTCGGAGGCCTCGGCCTCCAGTCGCGCCCGCACGGCGTCGGTCAGCGGCGCCGCCCGCTCGGCGGCGTAGTCGTAGCCGACGAGCGCGCCCCAGCCCTCGGCCAGGAGCCGGCCGTCGCCCTCGGCCCGCATCTCGAAGGCGACGCGGAAGCTCGAGCGCGCGACTGCCTCGGCGCGGACGTAGGTGCGGATGTCCTCGTCGTAGTGCGCCGGCGTGCGGTAGTTCACGTGCGCCTCGGCGAAGATCAGCCCCCAGTCGCTGCCGCTCGCCGGCTCGTGGTCGGGGAAGAGCGTGGTGATGTAGGCGATCCGCGCGGACTCGAAGAAGCGCAGGAACTCGACGTTGTTGAGGTGCCGCATCGCGTCGAGGTCGCCGAAGCGCACACGGTCGACGTAGGAGAACGGCCAGGCCGCGGTGCGCTCGGGCAGGCTCACCGACGGCCGCCGCTCGGGGTGCGCTCCGGCATCTGGATGCGCGCCATCGCCCGCACGAGCTTCCAGAAGAGCCAGCCACCGAGCGAGAGCACGGCGAGCGGGATGAGCACGCCGAGCAGGTTCGAGGCGCGCACGAGCGACAGCGCCGAGATGACCAGGGAGATCCCGAGCAGCGCCTCGAAGCCGAGCACGGCCCAGTAGCGGGCGCGCCACATCCCGCCGGCGGCGAGGAGCATGAGCGCGGCGAAGAGGATGACCCCGCCGGGCTGAGTGTTCTGCCCGCGGACCTTCACGCCGGCGAGGAACAGCACGAGGTTGGCGACCGCGAGCGCGGCGGCGACGATCGCCGCGACGGTCACCGCGCCCGGGCGCTGGCCCTCGCGGAGCGGCTCGAGCCCCGCGCGAACCTCGGCGTTGCGCGCCTCGCCGCGGACGCGCTTGGGGGGCGCCGCGCCGGCGGGTGACGCCGGGCGCCGCCGCCCCCGCTTGCGACTACGCGGCACGCGCGGCGCCTCCCGGCCGGTCCAGCGCGGCGCGCAGCTCGCGCGCCGCGCCCTCGGGGTCGGCCGACCCGGTCAGCGCGCGGACCACCGCGACGCGGCGCGTGCCCGCCGCCAGGACCGGCTCGATGGCGTCCGCCGCGATTCCCCCGATCGCGAACCAGGGGACGGCGGCGTGGCGCGCGGCGTGGGCCACGAGCGCGGTGCCGACCGCGGGTCGTCCCGGCTTGGTCGGCGTGGCGTGCACCGGCCCGACGCCGATGTAGTCGACCCCGCGGGCTGACTCGACCTGCGCCGGGGTGTGGGTGGAGAGGCCGATGATCCGCCCGGCGCCGACGAGGCGCCGCGCCTCGGCCACTGGTGCGTCGTCCTGGCCGACGTGCACGCCGTCCGCGCCGGCGGCCACCGCCAGGTCGGGCCGGTCGTTGAGGATGAACAGCGCGCCGGCGGCCGCGCAGGCGGTGCGGAAGCCCTCCGCGGCGCTCAGCAGGGCGTCGTCATCCAGCGTCTTGTCGCGGAGCTGGACGACTTGGACGCCGCCGCGCAGGGCCGCGCCGAGGAAGGCGTCGGGGTCCCGGCCGCCGGGCCGCGCGCCGCACACGAGGTAGAGGCGGGCGGCGGCGAGGCGGGCTCGGCGGTCCGGATCGGCCATCGGGCAAGTCTCGCAGCCGGGCGCGGCCACCCGGCGTCCGGGCGGCGATACCATCGAGGCCGATACGGGAGCCCACCGTGGCTGAGAGGGCGGCCGAGGGTCGCCGACCGTCACCACCTGATCCGGGTAATGCCGGCGCAGGGAGGAGGCCGCACTGACCGCACACCACCGATCCACCGACGTCGCCGTCCTCGGCGGCGGCGTCGCGGGGCTGGCCGTCGCCTGGCGGGCGGCCCAGCGTGGCCTGCGCGTCGTCCTGCTCGAGCGCGGGGCGATCGGCGGCGGCGCGACCGCCGCGGCCGCCGGCATGCTCGCGCCGACGACCGAGGCCGACGCCCGCGAGCCGGCGCTCCTGCGTCTCGGCCTCGCCGCGGCGGCCGCGTGGCCGGCCTTCGCCGCGGAGCTCGCCGAGGCGGGCGGCCTGGACCCGGGCTACCGGCGCTGCGGCACGCTCGTGGTCGCCCGCGACGCGGACGAGGCCGAGGCGCTCGAGCGCGAGCGGGCGCTGCGCGAGGCGCTGGGGCTGGCGGTGGAGCGCCTGCGGCCGAGCGCGGCGCGGGGGGGGGGGGGCGGGGGGGGGGGGGGGGGGGGGGGGGGCCGCGCGGGCGGCGGCGCGCGCCCCCCCCCCCCGAGCCGGCGCTGGCCCCGGCGCTGCGGCTCGCGCTCGCGGTGTCCGGAGACCACGCCGTGGACCCGCGGGCGCTCGCGCCCGCTCTCGCGGCCGCGGCGCATGCCGCGGGCGCCGAGATCCGCTCCGGTCTCGCCGTCGAGCGCGTGCTGATCGAGGACGGGGCCGTGGCGGGCGTCGCCCTGGCCGGTGGCGAGCGGGTGGCGGCGCCGGCCGTCGTCGTCGCGCTCGGCGCGTGGTCGGGCGAGGTGCCGGGCCTGCGCCCCGCCGCCCAGGTGCCGGTCCGCCCGGTGAAGGGCCAGTGGGCGCGGCTGCGCGACCCGGCGGGACCGGGGCTGCTCTCGCGAATCGTCCGGATGGCTGACGCCTATCTCGTCCCGCGCGGCGACGGGCGCTACGTCCTCGGCGCGACGATGGAGGAGCGCGGCTTCGACACCACCGTCACCGCCGGCGCGCTCTTCGCGCTGCTCCGCGAGGCGGCCGAGCTCGTGCCCGGGACGAGCGAGCTCGTCGTCGAGGAGATCGGCGCCGGGCTGCGGCCGGGCACCCCCGACAACCTGCCCATCCTCGGCCCCGGGAGCATGCCGGGCCTGCACTGGGCGACCGGCCATCACCGCAACGGGATCCTGCTCGCGCCGCTCACCGGCGACCTCGTGGCCGCGGGCGTGGCCGGCGAGACGCCGCGGGAGCTCGCGGAGGTGTCGGCTGCCCGGTTCGCCGCTGCGCCCGTCACGCCCGCCGACGCGGCGGCGCCCGAGCCCGCCAGGCACGGGGCCGTGGCGTGAACGTCCGGCTCAACGGCGAGGCGCGCGAGGTCGAGGCCGGCGCGACGGTGTCGGCGCTCGTCGCGCTGCTCGACGTGCCGGCGCAGGCCCGCGGCGTCGCGGTGGCGGTCGACGGGGAGGTCGTCCGCCGCGCCGACTGGCCCGCGCGCGAGGTTTCCGCCGGCGCCCGCGTCGAGGTGCTCCACGCGATCGGCGGAGGCTAGATGGTCGATACCGCGACCCCGCGTACGCGGATGACGGCGCATGCCGTCGCCGGATCTGCGTCCTCGGGCTTGCCTGTGGCGCCGCCACAGGCTTCGCCCTGCGTCCTTGACCGGCTCGGCCTGCGCCGCCCCCGCGCACACGCGGCCGCGGAACCAACCATCTAATGGCCGCGGGCGTGCATCCGTCCGGCACCGCCGGCGCGACGGTCGCGGACCCGTTCGTCCTCGCGGGGCGGACGTTCCGCTCGCGCCTGCTGCTCGGCACGGGCGGCTTCACCTCGCACCAGGCGCTCACCGGGGCGATCGAGGCGAGCGGCGCCGAGCTCGTCACCGTCGCGCTCCGCCGGGTGGACCCGGCCGCCCGCGGCTCGCTGATCGAGGTGCTCGACGTGGCCGGGGTGACGCTCCTGCCCAACACCGCCGGCTGTCTCACCGCCCGTGACGCGGTGACGACCGCGCGCCTGGCCCGGGAGGCCTTCGCCACCGACTGGGTGAAGCTCGAGGTGATAGGGGACGACCGCACGCTGCTGCCCGACGCGCCGGCGCTGCTCGCCGCGGCGGAGGAGCTCGTCGACGACGGCTTCGTCGTGCTGCCCTACACCACCGACGACCCCGTCCTCGCGCGCCGCCTGGAGGACGTCGGATGCGCGGCGGTCATGCCGCTCGGCTCGCCGATCGGCTCGGGCATGGGGATCGTGAACCCCTACAACCTGTCGATCATCCGGGCCGCCGCCGGCGTCCCCGTGATCCTCGACGCGGGAGTCGGCACCGCGTCCGACGCGGCGCTGGCGATGGAGCTCGGCTGCGACGCGGTGCTCTGCGCGAGTGCCGTCTCCCGCGCGCGGGATCCGGTCGCGATGGCGAGCGCGATCCGCCTCGCGGTGGAGGCCGGCCGGCTCGCCGCCGGGGCGGGCCGGATCCCGCGCCGCCGCCACGCCGAGGCCTCCACCCCGGCGGACGGGCGCCCGGAGCTGGCGACGTGAGCCCGCCCGCCGGCGACGAGGACGCGGCCGAGGCCGGCACCGAGACCGCGCCGGCCACCCGGGCCGACGAGCTGATCGACGCGTGGGAGGCGGCGTGGAGCAGCGGCGACCCGGCGGCCTTCCGCCCGATCATCACCGGCGACCTCCACTACGAGGACCCGCTGACCGGCGTGCCGCTGCGCGGGGCGGTCGAGCTCATCTCCCACGCCCGGCGCCTGTGGGACGCCTTCCCCGACGTCGTGATCGAGGCGAGCGGGCGACGCCTGGGCGACGGCGAGTTCCTCGCCGCCCCGGCGCGGCTGCGCGGCACCAACCGCGGCGCGCTCGGCAGCGTCCCCGCGACGAACCGCGTCATCACGGTCCACTGCGTCTTCTACTGCGAGGTCCGCCACGGGCTGCTCGGCCGGGTGCGCGCGTTCTTCGACCTCTACGAGGCGGCGACGCAGCTCGGCGTCCTGCCCCAGCACGGCACCGTCGGCGAGCGGGCACTGCTGATGATCCGCGGCTTCGGCGTGCGCGCGCGGCGGGAGTGAGGGCGGGTCTCGGCCGACCGCGCCGCCTCAAACGTCCGCGAGCGAGAACTCCGCCCGCAGCGGCGCGTGGTCCGACAGCGCACCGCGCTCCAGCACCTCGCCTCGCCGCGCCACGGTCACCCCCCGCGCGAAGAGATGGTCGACATCGCTCGCCCCGGCGTGCTCATGGCCCGGCCACTCGACCCGCCGCAGGTTGAGGTCGCCTCCGACCACGAGCGGCCCGCCCGCCGTCCAGCGGTCCAGCGCCTCGCGCGCCGTCGCGTGGTCGGCGTGGGCGCGCGACGCGCTGTGCGCCTGCGCGTGGAGGTTCGCCACCCAGACGCCGTCGCCCAGGCGCACGGCGTGCATGACACGCCGCTCCGGTGACAGGCGCAGCCGGCGGACGGCGTGGGCGGCGATCTCGTGCCCGCGCACGAGGATCGCGTTGCACCCGCCGCCGCCGGACTTCGCGAGGTCGGGCGCCCGTGAGGCGATCGCCCGCCGCACCGCCGGGCACCGCGTCCGCGAGGTCGGCGCGACGCGGTGATCGGCGCCCGCCGCCGCGGCGAGTCCCGCCGGCCACCACAGCGGGCACTCCTGCAGCAGCGCGACATCCCACTCCCAGCCCGCGAGCGTCCGCGCGAACTCCGACCGGAGCGGGCGACCGGCGGGCGGCGCGGCGCGGCCGTGGAAGAGGTTCCAGGTGAGGACTGCCAACCGGCTCACGGTCAGCCATCGTCCTACACTCGGGCGCCTTCATGCCACGGCATCTCCTCACCGGCGCCGAGCTCTCCCCGGCCGAGGTCCACGCCCTCGTCGCCCGGGCGCTGGAGCTCAAGGCCGACCCGCTCGGCTCGCGCCCGCTGGCCGGCCGCAGCGTCGCGCTGCTCTTCCGCAAGCCCTCGACGCGGACCCGGGTGAGCTTCGAGGTCGGCGTGGCTGAGCTCGGCGGCCATCCCGTGATCCTCCGCGCCGACGAGCTCCAGCTCAGCCGCGGGGAGTCCGCGCGCGACACCGCGCTCGTCCTCTCCCGCCACGTCGCCGCGATCGGCGTGCGCACCCACGCGGACGCCGAGCTCGAAGAGCTCGCCACCCACAGCGCGGTGCCGGTGATCAACCTGCTCACCGCCGGGCACCACCCCTGCCAGGCCCTGGCCGACCTCGTGACCCTGCACGAGGCGTTCGGCCGGCTCGAGGGGCTGCGGCTCGCCTACGTCGGCGACGGCAACAACGTCGCCCGTTCGCTGTCGGTGCTCGGCGCCGCCGCCGGCGTGTCGGTCGCGATCGCCTCGCCGGCCGCCTACACGATCGAGCCCATCGCCGGCGCCGAGCTCACGACCGACCCGGCCGAGGCGGTCGCCGGGGCCGACGCGGTCTACGCGGACGTCTGGGTCAGCATGGGCGAGGAGGCCGGCGCCGAGGATCGCCGGGCGGCACTCGAGCCCTACCGGCTCGACGACGCGCTGCTCGACCGGGCCGCGCCCGGCGCCGTCGCACTGCACTGCCTGCCGGCGCACCCGGGCGAGGAGATCACCGCGAGCGTGCTCTACGGCGAGCGCCAGCGGATCTGGGACCAGGCGGAGAACCGCCGCCACGCCCAGAAGGCGCTGCTCGAGCTGCTCGTCGCCGGGGACGACGCGGCCTCCCAGGTGCGCTAGCCTCGCCACGACGGTCACGTGGGAGGTGCGTGATGGCGGGGACCAAGGCTTCTCGACAGCAGGAGGAGGATGAGCGCAGCGGGCTGCGCGACACGTTGACGCGCCCGCTCGAGCTCGTGCTGCTCTCCGTCGAGCGCATCCAGGAGTCGGTGGACGAGGCGGTCGTGCGCGGGCGGATGACGCGGGAGGACGCCAACGACCTCGTCGCCGAGCTCGTGACCCGCGGCCGGCGCACGAGCCGCGACCTGCTCGGCGACGTCGAGCAGCTCCTCGGCCGCGGCCGCGAGCAGATCGAGACCGCGGCCGGCGACGCGCGCCGCAAGGCGGGCGACCGCGCCGTGCGGGCGGGGCGCGTCGTCGGACTCCAGCCCGCCTTCCCGATCGACGACTACGACGACCTCACCGTCGCCCAGGTCCGTCAGCGGCTGCCCGGCCTGACGCCCGCCGAGCTGCGCAAGCTGCGCGACCACGAGCGGCGCAACGCGAACCGCAAGTCGGTCCTCGCCGCCGTCGACAAGGCACTGGACTAGCTGCCCGGATCGTCCTGCCCGCGGGCCGGGCCGCGGCCCGGCTGCCATGCTTGGGGCGTGTCGGCCTCCGCCTCTCCGTCCCGCTCCGCCCGCCCCGCCCGCGACCAGGAGCTCGAGCTCGACGTCACCGCCCTCGCCTTCGGCGGCAACGGCGTCGCCCGGGCCGAAGGATTCGTGGTCTTCGTCTCCGGGGCGATCCCCGGGGACCGCGTCCGCGCGGTCGTGACGAAGGCCAAGCGCGCCTACGCCGAGGCCCGCACGGTCGAGGTGCTCGCGCCGAGCCCCGACCGCATCGAGCCGCTCGCCGACCACCCCGGCGCGCCGTGGCAGGTGCTGCCCTACGCGCGCCAGCTCGAGGTCAAGGCGGCCCAGGTCGACGAGGCACTGCGCCGGATCGGGCGCCTGGACGGCTTCGAGCTCGAGCCGATCGTGCCCGCGCAGGAGCAGTGGCGCTACCGCAACAAGCTCGAGTACTCCTTCGGCGTCGGGGAGGACGGCGCGCTGGTCTGCGGCTTCCATGCCCCCGGGCGCTGGGACCTCGTCGAGCCGCTGGAGGACTGCCTCCTCGCCTCCGAGGCCGGCAACCGCGCGCGCGAGCAGGTGCTCGCCTGGTGCCGGGCGCACGAGCTCGTCGCCTACGACCGGCGCTCCGGCGAGGGCTTCCTGCGCAACCTCGTCGCCCGCGAGGGCCGGCGGACGGGGCAGCTCCAGGTCCGCCTCGTCACCGCGCCCGGCGAGCTCCCGGATCCCGACGGCCTCATCTCCGCGGTCCCCTGCGCCGGCCTGCTGCGCACGGTCATCGCCGGCACGGGGGAGACGACCGCCGGCGGGGAGACCGAGCTGCTGGCCGGCGACGGCACCCTCGACGAGGAGCTCGGCGGCCTGAGCTTCGGGATCTCGCCCCAGGCCTTCTTCCAGACGAATACCGAGATGGCCGAGCGCCTCTACGGTCTGGCCGCGGAGTACGCCGCCCTGCGCGGCCACGAGCGGCTCTTCGACCTCTACTGCGGGATCGGGACGGCCGGGCTCACGCTCGCCCCGCGCGCCGGGTCGCTGTGGGGCCTGGAGATCGTCGAGGCGGCCGTGGCCGACGCCATCGCCAACGCCCGGCGCAACGAGATCGAGCACGCGCGGTTCTTCGCCGGGGACGTCCGGGTCGCGCTGCGCGAGCTCGTCGGCGAGGCGGGGCGGCCGGACGTGCTGCTGCTCGACCCGCCGCGCTCCGGCCTCTCGCAGAAGGTCGTGCGCCGGATCATCGAGACGGGCGCCGAGCGGATCGTCTACGTCTCGTGCAACCCGACGACGCTCGCGCCCAACGCCGCCCAGCTCGTCGCCGACGGCGGCTACGCGCTGCGGCGCGTGCGGCCGGTCGACATGTTCCCCCAGACGCCACACATCGAGTGCGTCGCGCTGCTGGAGCGTGACGGCGCCGCGCCCCCGCCGCCGGTGTGAGGCTCCGCCGCCGGCGCTCTCCACCCCGGGTCCTCGCCCTCGTCGCCTTTCGCGACGAGCGGCGCTTCCTCCCCGGCCTGCTCGAGAACCTGCGCGGGCAGGTCGACGGGATCGTGGCGCTCGACGACGGCTCGGCGGACGGGTCCGGGGAGCTCGCCGCGGCCTGCCCGGAGGTGGTGGAGGTGCTCCGCTCTCGGCGCGAGGACACCTCCCGCTGGGAAGAGGGCCCGCTCCGCCGCGCGCTGACCGCGGCGGGCCGGCGGCACGGCGCGGACTGGCTGCTGGGAATCGACGCCGACGAGCGCGTCGAGGAGGGCTTCCGCGAGCGGGCCGCGGCGGAGATCGCACGGGCGGAGCGGGAGGGCAACGACGCGTACTTCGTCCACTTCTGCGAGGCGTGGGACGCGCCCGACCGGATCCGCGTGGACGGCTGGTTCGGCCGCAAGCGCAAGGCAGCGCTCTTCCGCGCCCGGGACGACCACCGCTTCGACGCGCGAGGCCTGCACGGTCACTGGGCGCCGCTGAACGACCACCCGGACGAGGAGTTTCCGCAGGCCGACCTCCTGCTCTACCACCTGCGCATGATCCGCCCCGAGGATCGCCTCGCGCGGCGCCGGCGCTACGAGCGCCTCGATCCCGAGCGCGCGCACCAGGCGATCGGCTACGAGTACCTGACCGACGAGTCCGGGCTCAGGCTGGAGCCGCTGCCGCCCGGGCGGGGATATCGCCCGTGGCCCGCGCCGGCCGCCTAGGCCGCGGCGCGAACCGCGGCAACGCCATCGCCAGCTGGCGGTACACCTCGGGGTGCGCGGCCATCCCGATGTGGCTGGAGCGGACCTCTGTCCCCTCGGCGTCGGGGTCCAGGCAGGAACGCCAGTCGACGATCCCGTCCGAGCGGGAGTAGAGCGAGACGAAGCCCACGCTGCTTGGGAACGGGGCGCTCGCGGCGTCGCGCACCTCGGCGCAACAGTCGCCGTCCAGGCAGTCGCGGCTGAAGAGTCCGCGCAGGCCGAGCTGGCCGAGCCGGCTCACCGCTCGCACCTGGAGCTCGACGAGGGGATGGACCGCGAGCTGATCGGTGAGCGGCGCGCCGAGCGTGACGATCCCCGACACGAGGTCGGGCCGGCGCACGGCGAGCAGCCGGGCCAGCGAGCCGCCGCGGCTCTGGCCGACGATCGCCACGCGGGTCCCGTGCCGCTCGGCGAGGCGCTCCAGGCGCCCCTCGAGGGCATCCACGGTCCGGCCCGCGCAGTCCACGTTCCAGCGCAGCCCGGCGCGACTCGGCCGGTAGCCGTTCCGCTGGAGCCATCCGGCCATCGTCCCGAGCGTGCCGTCGCCGGCGAGGAAGCCGGGGACGAGCAGCACCGCCCGCCCGCGGCCGCGCGGCACGCGCTCGCCGCGCCACACGGGGTGGCGACGCAGGGCCGCGAGCTCGGCCGGGGCGCGAACCTCGGCCCAGAGGGGCGGGATCGGCAGTGGGTTGCGCGACAGGACGGGCATCCCTTCGTTGCGCAGCCTCGCACGTCGGACGGCCGCGAACGCGCCGGGAGGGCGGACTCCTGCCGTTCTCCTACACGGTGCCCGAGCGCTCCGTGGCTCACCAGACGGTCTCGAAGAGCAGGCTCCAGGCCGCCGCCTGGACCACGAGGGCGACCATTGCCGTGGGCAGCCAGCGCGCGGGCAGTACCGTCGCGGCGGCGACGCAGACGAGTCCGACGAACGGCAGCCAGATCCGCTCGGTCTCCGCCTTCGTGAAGCCGCCGACGGTGGCGATGAGGATCACCGCCCCGATCGCGAGCGCCGCGGCTCCGCCGCGCCGCAGCGCGACGAGCCACGCGGCGGCGATCGGCGGCCCGAGCGTGACGAGGACGGCGACCGGCGACCCGAGGACCCAGAACTCGTAGGGCCGGATGCGCGCCAGCGAGTTGCGGTAGTAGACCTCCGTGGCCCGGAGCGTCCCGATCGGGTCGTAGCCCGTGGCCGCGGCGAGCGCCGCCTGGGAGCCGAGCACCGCGACGCCGCACAATGCGGCGAGCGCGAGCGCCGCCCGCCACCTCTCCCGCCGCCAGGCGAGGATCGCCGCCCACGCGCCGATCGCCAGCAGCGCCCAGGAGAAGAACGCGCCCACGGCGAGCGCGACCGCTCCGGCCACGCGGCTCGCCGGGTCGCGGCGCGCGAGCAGAATCGCCGCGCCGAGCCCCAGCGCGGCGTAGATGGCGTCGGCCGAGGCGACGCCGAAGAGCAGCGTGACCGGGCTCGCCGCGGCCAGCAGGCCGGCGGCGCGGGCCTGCGCCTCGGGCAGCGCGAGCGTGCGCCCGAGCGCATAGGTGAGCGGGGCGATCGCGGTGGCGCCGGCCGCGCACAGCGCCGCGAACGCGCGGCCGTCCGTGATCCCGATCGCATCGACGACGAGCAGGAGTCCCGGCGGGTGCCCGGCCACGTTCACCGGCAGGCTCGGCACGAGCTCGGCGAAGCGGTCGAGGAAGAACCCGGCGCCGTAGCTCAGGGCGGGCAGGCCGGGCAGGTACTCGTTCTTGGCCTCGAAGCTCCCGGTCGGGCCGAGGTCGAACACGGCCCACCACCCGTGGGTGCCGGTGCGGGCGGCGTTGGCCGCCAGGGCGGCCAGGAGCGCGAGGCCGGCGAGCGCCGCCGCAAAGGCCACCGGGCGCGGCCGGGCGAGGCCGTCGGCGGCGCCGCGCGCGAGCGCGACCAGCCCGGCGCCGGCGAGCGCGAGCAGCGGGAGGGCCCACGCCGCCGCCGGATCGATCTGGGGGAGCCAGCCGCCGACGAACGGCGGGGTCGTGGTCCCGAGGTCGGTTCCCCCGCCGCTCAGCAGGACGCCGACGAGGATCGTGACGACCGCGAGGACTCCCGCGCCGATCAGCAGCGCCCGCTCCGAGCCGGACTCGCCCAGCGCTCGCTCCCGAGTTTCGCCGACGTTCACGGCCACCGTGACATCCTCGCCGCGTGCCGTCGCCCCGCGCCCTCGCCCTGCTCGCCGTGCTGCCCGCGGCGGCGGCGCTCCCGCTGGCCTGCGGGTCGCGTGGCGCCGGCGAGCTGCCGCCCGCCGCCGAGCCGCGGATCGCCCCGCCGCTCACCGTCGCGCCGGCCGGCCGGGTGGTGCGGGTCGGGCCGCCGATCGGCGCGCTGAGCGCCGGGCGGCGTGAGCGCCCCGGCGGGGCGCCGGAGGGTCTCGCGATCGATCCCGGGTCGGGGGTGATCGCCGTCGGCCTGCGCCGCCCTCCAGGCCTCGGGCTGCTCGACGGGCGCACCGGCCGGCTGCGCCGGCTCGTGGATCTCCCCGGCCGCGATCTCGGCCCGCGCCATCTGGCGCTCGGGCCGGTCGGGACGGTGCTCGTGCCGGCCGAGGGCGGGGACGGCGCGCTCGTCGTCCGGGCGCGCGACGGGCGCGTGCTCTCCGACGGGCGCACGGGGCCGCGCCCGCACGACCTCAGCCCCGCCGTCGGCGGCCGCGTCGTCGTCGGGGACGAGGGCGGCGCGGCGCTCACGGTGCTGCGCGGCGGGCGGCCGGAGCGCACGATCGCGGTCGCGCGTCAGCCCGGCGGGCTCGCGCCGCTGGACGGCGGGCGCCGCGTCGCGGTCGTCTCGGTCCGCGAGCGGGTGCTGGAGATCGCCGATCCGCTCACCGGCCGGGTCCTCGAGCGGGCGGACGCGGGCGTCGGGCCGACGCACGTCGCCGCGCTCGGGCGGTGGATCTGGGTGGTCGACACCCAGGGCGACGCGCTGCTCGTGTTCGACCGCGAGGGCGGGCTCGAGCTTGTGCGCCGGGTGCGCGTCCCGCACGGTCCCTACGGCCTCGCGCTCGACCCGGTGCGCGAGCGCCTCTGGGTCACGCTGTCCGGCGCCAACCAGCTGATCGAGTACCCCGCGACCGGGCGGCCGGTGGCGAAGCGCCGCTTCCCCACGGTGCGCCAGGCGGACTCCGTCGCGGTCGACTCAGCCACCGGGCGCCTCGCGCTCGCCGGCCGCGACGCCGGCGTCGTCCAGCTGCTCGCCCCCGGCGCGTCGACGGGCGCGCAGCGCCCGTAGGGCGTAGAGCGCGGCCGAGGCGATCAGCAGGCCGACGCTGATCGCGACCCAGGCCGCGAGATAGCCCTCCGGCTCGCGGCCGGTCGCGCCGAGGTAGCCGCTCGGCTGGAGGCCGAGGATGAGCGGGAAGAAGACGAGGAAGAGCAGCCCGCACAGCACGGCCGGCACCCGCACGTGGTTGACCACCGGGACGCGGGCGCGGCCCGCCGCGGGTCCCTCGACCGTCCGGCCGATCCGGTCGAGCAGCGAGTAGGCCGGCAGGAAGACGAGGTCGTGGAGGACCGCGGCGGCGAGGAACCAGGCCAGCGCGTTCGTCGCGCCGCGCAGGTCCGCCATCCAGCTCACGATGAGGGCCGTGACCGCGAGGACCGCCACGCAGCCGACCAGGTGGAGCGGCGAGGCGCCGTAGCCGCGGCGGAAGAGGGCGATCATGCGCGCCCGCCGCCGGTGAAGGTCATGCGCCCGACCCACTTCGTGCAGTGCACCCCGGGGAGGGCCGGCACGATCACCCGCGCCGGGTACCCGTGGTCCGGCGCGAGGTCCTCGCCGCCGACCCTCAGCGCGAGCAGGGAGCGCGTGTCGTCGATCTGCCCGGAGTCGAGCGAGGCCCGGCGTAGCACGCCGGCCGGCTGGACCGACTCGACCATGACCTCGGAGGCGCCCGCCGCCCCGCAGCGGGCGGCGAGGTCGCGCAGCCGCACCCCGGTCCAGGTCTGCAGCGCCGACCAGCCCTCGACGCAGGCGATCGGCAGCTCCTCGGAGTGCTGCTCCATCGCCAGCAGCTCGGCGCGGGTCAGCCGGACCGTGCGGGCGCCGACGAGCTCCAGCCGCCACGCCGGGCCGACCAGCTGCGGGGTGATGCGCGCCGCGGCCGCGGTGTGGTTCACCGGGAAGCCCTGCGGCCCGGCGAAGTTGCTCCCGCCGCGGGTCGCCAGGACGGCGAGCGGGCGCAGCGGGCCGCCGATCGCCTGCCCGGCCTGGACGACGAACAGCGCGCCCATCGCCCCGCCGAGCAGCCCGAAGACCCCGCGGCGGGAGATCGTCACCGCCGCCGGTGTCGGCGCGACGAGGCCGTCGGGCTCATAGGGCTCCGGCGTGCGCGAGGCCACCGCGTCGCGCACCGGGCCGAGGGCGCCCCGGGCCCGCAGCGCGCGGCGGATCGAGCCGGCCTTGATCGCCACGTGGAGCACGAGCGCCGCCGTGAAGACCCAGGCGCCGTAGTAGTGGGCGACGACGAAGTTGAACTTGAACGGGTAGTACAGCTGGGCGTTGACGATGCCGGTGGCGAGCTGGAAGAGGATGCCGCCGACGAGAAGCAGCAGCGTGACGCGCTCGAGCAGGTGGGCGGCGTCGCGCAGTGGCGGCCAGGACCACAGGCGCGGGATGACCGACCAGAGCTTCGCGAGCACGAGCGGTACGGCGACGATCCCGACGGTGACGTGGATCCCCTGCGTCGCGGCGTAGAGCCAGCTCGGCGAGGTCGGCCAGCCGAGGTCGCGGAGCAGCGGGAGGTCGCGGTCGAAGGGCACGATCGCGTTGTGCCCCAGCGCGCCCTGGTAGGCGGCGTGGGAGAGGAAGCCGGTGATCGTGACCAGGGCGAGGAGGACGAGCAGCCCGAGCCCGAGGACCGCGGTGAGCCACGGCCCGCGCAGCGGGCTGCGCCAGAAGCCCGGCCGCGCGGGGCCTGGCGGCGGATCGGCCGGGAAGAGCCTCATGTGGCCGGCTCCGGGCGGACGAGCTCCGCAAACCAGCGGCCCTCGTCCGGCCAGCTCGCCGCGAGCCGCAGGCCGGTGACGGCGGCGAGCGCCGGCAGCGCGTCCTCGGCGACGAGCGCCCAGGGAAATGCGGTCGAGGCCGTCTGGGGCCCGACCAGCCGCGCCGGTCCCGAGCGGGTCGGCGAGCCGGGCGGGTCGACCTCGGCCAGCACCGTCCCGCCGGGGCGTAACAGGTCGTGGAGCCGGGCCAGCAGCCGGGCCGGGTCCCCGCCGATGCCGAGACTGCCGTCGAGCACGAGCGCCGTGCCCCAGGTCCCGGGGCCGGGGAGCGGCCCGAGCACCGAGCCGCACCGCGCGGCCAGGCCCTCGGCCCGCAGGTCGGCGATCACCCGCGCGGAGAGGTCGACGCCGAGGGCGAGCACCCCGCGGCGGGCCAGCGCCCGCAGATGCCGCCCGGGCCCGCAGCCGACGTCGAGCACCGGCCCGCGGGCGCGTGCCAGCAGGCGCAGCTCCTCCGCCGTCGCCGGCTCGACCCAGCGGCGCACCGGCAGGGTCCGCGTCGCCGTGCCGGCGACCGCGACCGCCCAGCCGTCGGGCGCCGTGAGCGCGTGCTCGAAGGCGGCGAGCGGGCTTGCGGTGGCGCTCATCAGGAGGTTCCCGCCGTGGCGACCGCCGGTTCGACCAGGCCGAGCGCGCGAAGGCGCGCGGCAAATCGCGAGTCGGGGGCGGCGGCCGCTGCGCGCCGGGCCGAGGCGATGTCGTCGACGTCGTCGAGCGCCGGCAGCTCGGCGGGCGGCAGCCCCGCGGCCCGCAGGCGCGCCCGCTGCGCGTCCGCCGTGTGCGGCGCGCTCATCGGCACGCCGCGCAGCAGCGCGGCGTCGGGCGCGCGCAGCGCCAGGCACCAGTACCCACCGTCCGCGGCGGCGCCGATCGCGGCGGGCGCGTGCTCAAGGGCCTCTGCCGCCGCGCCGAGCAGTCTCGAGTCGAGCTGCGGGGTGTCCATCCCCACGATGACGAGCGGGCCGCCCGGCAGGTCCTCGCACAGCCCGGCGAGGCGCTCGTCGAGCCCGCCGCCGCGCTGCGACACCACTTCGATCCCGGGCCCGAGCCACGTCCCCGGCGCCCCGTCGAGCACGGCCACGCGACGGCGCGCGGGCGTCGCCCGGAGCGCAGCGAAGGTGTCGCGGAGCAGCTCGGTCGCGAGCTCGGCCGCCTCCTCGGGCGAGCACGGCGGGCAGAGCCGGGTCTTCACGCGGCCCGCCACCGGCGCCTTGCAGATCGCGGCGAGCGTCGCCCTCACGCGAGCACCGCGGCCATGTCCCGGACGGCGCGGGCGGTCCCGCGTGCGGTCCCGGTGACCTTCGAGCGGCCGGCGCGCGGCGCGTAGCGCACCGGGACCTCGGCGATCCGCCATCCCGCGAGGCGCGCGCGCAGCACCATCTCCAGCGGCCAGCCGAAGCGCCGGTCCTCGATGCCGAGCTCCAGCAGCGCCGCGCGCCGCGCCGCGCGCATCGGCCCGAGGTCGGCGAGGCGCAGGCCCGTGCGGCGGCGCAGCTCGAGCGCGAGGGCACGGTTCGCGACCCGCGCATGGGCCGGCCACGCCCCGCGCTCGGCGCGCCGGGCGCCGAGGACGAGGTCCGCCGCGCGGTCCCCCACGGGGTCCGTGACGGAGGGCAGCGCGGCCGGGTCGAGCGAGCCGTCGCAGTCCATGAAGGCGACGAGCTCCGCCTCGGCGGCGACGAGTCCCGCGAAACACGCCGCGCCGAAGCCGCGGCGCGGCTCGTCGACCACCAGCGCCCCGAGGTTTCGCGCAAGGGCCCCGGAGCCGTCGGTCGACCCGTTGTCGACGACGATGGCGCGGAAGCCGGGCGGCATCGCGGCCAGCACGGAGGGGATCGCCTCGCGCTCGTCGAGCACGGGCAGCACGACGTCGACGCGCGGGGCCGGCACGCCGGGGCACACTAGGGGCGCCAGGTGGCGAAAGGATGAACGGCGGGGAAACGCGCCGGCAGGGCACCGTGGCGCGAGGACCCCCGCCGGTAGCCTCGGCGGCCGTGCCCGGACCCGTCCTCGTCACCGGCGGCGCCGGCTTCATCGGCTCCCACGTCGTCGATGCGCTGCTCGCCACCGGCCGCGAGGTGCGGATCGTCGACCACCTGCACCCGGCCGCCCACGCGGCCGAGCCGCCGGTGTCGCCGGCGGGGGTCGAGTGGATCCGCGCCGACCTCCGCGACCCCCAGGTGTCCCGCGCTGCGGTCGCGGGCGCCTCGGCGGTCAGCCACCAGGCGGCGATGGTCGGGCTCGGCGTCGACCTCGGCGACATCGCCGAGTACGTCGCGCACAACGATCTCGGTACTGCCCAGCTGCTGCGCGCGCTGGCGGCCGAGCGCTTCGCGGGGCGGCTCGTCCTCGCCTCCTCGATGGTCGTCTACGGCGAGGGCCGCTACCGCTGCGCCGACCACGGCGTCGTGCGTCCCGGGCCGCGCGACCCGGCCGACCTCGCCGCCGGGCGCTTCGAGCCGGGCTGCCCGGAGTGCGGCGACCCGCTCGAGGCCGAGGCCGTGCCGGAGGACGCGCCGCTCGACCCGCGCAACGTCTACGCCGCGACGAAGCTCCACCAGGAGCACCTCTGCGCGTGTCTCGCCCGGGAGGCCGACGGGGTCGAGCTCACCGTGCTGCGCTACCACAACGTCTACGGCCCGCGGATGCCGCGCGACACGCCGTACGCGGGCGTGGCGAGCCTCTTCCGCAGCGCGCTCGCCGCCGGCCGCGCGCCGCGGGTCTTCGAGGACGGCGCTCAGCGGCGCGACTTCATCCACGTCCGCGACGTCGCCCGCGCGAACGTCCTCGCGCTGCACGCGCCCGAGCCCGTCCCCGGCGCGCTGAACGTGGCCACCGGCACGCCGCGCACGGTGGGGGAGATGGCGGAGGCCCTGGCCGACGCCGCAGGCCCGGACGCGCCGCCCCCGGTCGTCACCGGCGAGTTCCGCCGCGGAGACGTCCGCCACGTCTTCGCCGCCACGGACCGAGCCGTCGACCGCCTCGGCTTCCGCGCCGAGATCGGACTGGAGGAGGGAATGGCCGAGTTCGCCACGGCGCCGCTGCGGGCGACCGCCGCCGACTAGGCATATGGTACCATATGCTAATGGCTCGGACGCAGACCTTGGTGCAGCTCTCCGACGAGCTGCTGGCGCAGCTCGACGCTCGCGTGGCCCGCGAGGGGCGCTCGCGCTCGGAGCTCATCCGTGAAGCCGTTTCGGGCTATCTCCGCGGCGACCGCGAGGCGGACATCGATCGGCGCATCGTGGCGGCCTACACCCGAGCGCCGCAGGAGGATCTGCTCGGAGCCGACGCGATGGCGCGGACCATGGTGGCCGCCGAGCCGTGGGACGCCGCGCCACCGAGCACGCGGCGTGCCAGGTGAACCGCGGCGAGGTGTGGTGGCTGGAACAGCCTGACGCTGGGCGACGCCCCGTGTGCATCATCAGCCGTCAGGCCGCGATCCCGGTCCTCAGCGCCCTGCTGGTCGTGCCCGCCACGAGAACCATTCGCGGCATCCCCACCGAGGTCGCCCTCGGGCCGGATGACGGCATGCCGGCCGATTGCGCCCTGTCGTTCGACAACGTCGGGGCGGTGCCCAAGGCCCTGCTGACCGACCGCATCACTCGCCTGGGTCCCGCGAGGCTGGCTGAGCTCTGCGCGGCGCTCGACGTCGCGACCGCCTGCTGAGCACAGCTTGCCGGCCGTCCGACCCAGTGGTCCCTCTGCGACCAGCGAGCAGGACGGCGCCGAGGATAGACTCGCGCCCCATGCGCGCCGCCGTGATCGCCGACGGAGAGATCGGGGCGCAGGAGCGCCCGGACCCCGAGCCCGGCGCCGGCGAGGTGCTGGTCCGGGTTCGCGCCGCCGGCCTCAACGGCGCCGACCAGCTCCAGCTCAAGGGTGGCTACCCGGCGCCGCCCGGCTCGCCGCCGGACATCCCCGGGCTCGAGCTCGCCGGCGAGGTCGCTGAGGTCGGCCCCGGCGCCGCCCGCTTCGCGATCGACGACCGTGTCACCGCGATCGTCGGCGGCGGCGGGCAGGCGGAGCTCTGCGTGGTCCACGAGCGCCAGCTCACCCCGCTGCCCGACGACGTCGACTGGCCGGCCGCCGGCGGCTTCTCCGAGGTCTTCGCCACCGCCTACGACGCCGTCTTCACCCAGGGCGCGCTCGCCAGCGGCGACCGCCTGCTCGTCCACGGCGGCGCCGGCGGGGTCGGCACGGCGGCGATCCAGCTCGCCCGCGCGGCCGGGGCGTCGGTCACCGCGACCGTCCGCAACCCGGAGCTCCGCGACGCGGTCGCCGCGCTCGGCGCGACCGCGATCCCGCCCGAGGACTTCCCGGAGCACGGTCCCTTCGACGTGATCCTCGAGCTCGTCGGCGCCCCGAACCTCCCCGAGAACCTCAAGGCGCTCGCGACCGGCGGGCGGATCTGCGTGATCGGGGTCGGCGGCGGATTCAAGGGCGAGCTCAACCTGCTCGCGCTGATGGGCAAGCGGGCGACGATCCGCGGCTCGACCCTGCGCGCTCGCCCGCTGGAGGAGAAGGCGCTCGTCGCCCGCCGCCTCGAGCGCCACGTCCTGCCGCTCCTCGCCGCCGGCACGATCGCCGTGCCGGTCGCCGCCACCTTCCCGCTCGACGAGGTCGCCGCCGCCTACGAGCGCTTCGCGGCGGGAGCGAAGCTCGGGAAGATCGTGCTCGACCTCGCCTGAGCGGGGCCGGCGCCCTCAGTACGGCGGCAGCTCCGCCCACCAGGTCCCGAGCGAGCGGAACGCCGCCCAGAACGCGCGCTTCTCCGCCTCGTCGTCGAGCGCCTCGTCGATGTCGGGCACGTACAGCGCCTCGCACGCCGGGGTCAGGCGCTGGATCGCGCCCGGGTCCGCGCGCACCGGCTCCGCGAGCGGGAGGCCGAGGTCGTTGACCACCTCGAGCGCGGCCTCGCCCATCACGACGAGCATCTTCGGGCGCACGATGGCGAGCTCGCGCACGAGGCCGGCGACGCAGGCGGGGTCGGCCAGCGCCGGGTCGCTCACCGGGCACTTCACGCACAGCGTGCCGTAGACCGCCAGGGGATCGATGTCGAGCCGGCGCAGCGACTTCTGCAGCGCTGTTCCCGCCCGCCCGTAGAAGGCGACCCCCTCCTCGGCCTCCGAGCGCCGCGCCCCGTGCTTGAGCAGCACGATGTCGGCCTGCGGGTGCCCCGACCCGAGCACCGGGATGAGCTGGCCGCGCGGGCAGCCCTCGCACTCCTGGAGCTCGTGGGCGAAGGTGTTGAGCTCCCGGATGGCCCGCTCGAGGTACTTCTCGCGGATCTCGTCGTCCGTGGCGGGCACGGCAGCGGTCTTTGACGCGTCCCCGGCCGCCCCCTGCCCGTGCATCAGGACTTGCGAGTCGCCCGCCGCACGCGCCGCTCCCGGACGGCCCGCCGCGCGGTGGCCGGCGTCGCCTTGGTCTGGAGGAACTTCAGCGCCTGGACGTAGAGGAGCGAGGCCGGGCGGCGGACGATGTCGGCGTCGCGCAGCGACTCGAGGAACTCCTCGGGCCCCTCGAAGTCGCGCATCCGGATCCGCACCGAGCCGAGGCCCTGGACGACATGGGCGTCGGACCCGGCGCCGGCCGGCACGCGGTACTTCTCGGCGAACCGCGCCGCCTCCTCGTTGAACTCGCCGATCGCCACCCGCGGGTTGAAGACCTCGATCGCGTCGACGTCGTCGAGCACCGCGGTGAGGTGCTCGTAGTCGGGGACCGAGTGCATCCGGTCGAACGGGTGGGGCACGTAGACCAGCCCGCCCTGGCGGCGGATCTCGGCGATCGTCGCCTCGAGCGTGAGGCCGCGCGGGATCTTCTCCTCGATGAAGAGGCCGATCACCTCGCCCTGGCTCTCGGTCTTCACCTCCTCGCCGACGATGACCTTGATGCCGCTCGCCTTCGCCCGGGCCTCGAGCGCGCCGGAGATCTCGTTGTGGTCGGTCACCGCGATCGCGCCCAGGCCCTTGGCCTTGGCCTCGGCCAGGAGCGACTCGACCGGCGTGGCGCAGTCGTGGGAGTGGTCCGTGTGCATGTGGAGGTCGACGTCGATCAGCGCGCGCTTGGCGACCCGGGCCCGCACGCGCGGCTTGGCCCGGTCGTCGTGGCGGCGCGCGGTCAGCCGCCGGCAGATCGCCTCGACGTCGTCGGCCAGCCGGGGGAAGGTCAGCTCGGCGCGCAGCGGCGCGGACGCGTCGCGCAGCCGTGCACGCCGCGCGGGATCGCCGATCAGGCCGGCGAGGTGTGCCGCGAGCGTGTCGGCGTCACCGGGCTCGAAGGCGAGCCCGCGGTCGCCGTCGCCGGCAAGTTCCTCGTAGACCGGCAGGCGCGAGGCCACCGGCACCGCTCCCGCGGCGATGGCCCGCACGAGGCCGTCGGGGTTCGGCGCCGCGCCACTCGACCCGGCCACGACGAGCGCCGCCGCCGAGAGCGCCGCCTCGACCTGCCCGGGCCCGGGCCCGAGGAACGTGATGCGCTGGCGCAGGTCGGCCCGCAGCGCCGCGGGCTCGCCGGCACCGCGGGGCAGGACGGCGGTCGCCCGCCAGTCGAGGGCCGCCGGCAGCCGGCGCAGCGCGCGGAGCAGGACGCGCAGGCCGGCGCGCTCCTCGCCGCCGAGATAGGCGATCCGCACCGGCTCGGCGTCATCGGCGCGCGCCGCGTCCTCGCCCGTCGATGGCGCACCGGGCGGCACGATCTCGTAGGTCGCCGGGAACCAGCGCTCGAGCAGCTCGCGGGTCGCCGCGAAGCTCGCGGTGCGGGCGTCGAGGCGGCCGAGGAAGAGCTCGGTCACGCGGCGCGCCACCTGGGTGGAGAGCAGCCGGTCGGTCGGCGCGTGGAAGCTCCCGATGTTCAAGGCGCGCGAATGTCGCAGCGCGGCGCTCGCCGTGCTGGGCCCGTAGGGCTCGTGAACCTGGACGATGTCGAGGGGAGCGACGGCGAGCGCGTCCTCGATCGTGCGGGCGACGTCGAGCGGCAAAGACGCCACCCGCCGGCGGGTGGGGGCGAAGGGCAGCACCTCGCCGACGCCGAGCACGAGCGGGTCGCCGCCGGGCTCCGGCAGCAGCGCCGCCGGCCGCTCCCGGGCACGGCGTACGAGCCGGCGCGTGTCGCGCACCCGCGTCGTGGAGGAGGTCGGCGCGACGATCGTCACGCGGTGCCCGCGGGCGGCCAGTTCCTCCGCCAGCCCGGCGATCTGGTCGTTGACCGCATGGCCGGACTCCCACGCGAACGGCGTGACCTGGGCGAGGGCGAGCGGGGCGTCGGGCACGGCGAGGCGGAGGATAGGGGCCAGAACGCGAACGGCCCGCACCTGGCGGGCCGTTCGGGAAGACCGGAGCTGCGAGCGCTCAGGCCTTCGTGGCGGCCTTCTTGCGCCTCTTCGCCTTGGGCTTCGTGCCCGGCACGCCGGCGTAGCGGGCGATGAACGCCTCGGTCGCCTCGCGCGCGAGGTTGTCGGGCCGCTGGTTGTGCGGCGACTTCATGAAGTAGGAGCTCGGGCCGTCGATCTGGCCGCCGACGCCGTGGTTCAGCGCGAGCTTGCAGCAGCGGACCGCGTCGATGACGATGCCCGCCGAGTTCGGCGAGTCCCACACCTCGAGCTTCATCTCGACGTTCAGCGGCACGTCGCCGAAGGCCTGGCCCTCGACGCGGATGTGCGCCCACTTGCGGTCGGTGAGCCACGGCACGTAGTCAGAGGGGCCGATGTAGACGTCGTCGGCCGGAAGCTCGTGGTCCATGATCGAGGTGACCGCGTTGGTCTTGGAGATCTTCTTCGACTCCAGGCGCTCGCGCTCGAGCATGTTGAAGAAGTCCATGTTCCCGCCCACGTTGAGCTGGGAGGTGCGGAGCATCTTCACCCCGCGGTCGGCGAACAGCCGCGCCAGCGTGCGGTGGACGATCGTCGCCCCGACCTGGGACTTGATGTCGTCGCCGACGATCGGCAGCCCGGCCTTCTTGAAGCGCCGGTCCCAGTAGTCCTCGCGGGCGATGAACACCGGGATGCAGTTGACGAAGCCGCAGCCGGCCTCCAGCACCTGCTCGACGTACCACTTGGTCGCCTGCTCGGAGCCGACCGGGAGGTAGGAGACGACGACGTCGGTCTTTGTGTCCCTGAGGATCTTCACGATGTCGGCGGTCTCGCCCGGCGCCTTGTGGATCCGCTGCTTGAGGTACTTGCCCAGGCCGTCGTGCGTCATCCCGCGGTACACCGGGACGCCGAGCTGCTTCGGCACCTCGGCGAACTTCATCGTGTTGTTCTGGCCGGCCCAGATCGCCTCGCCGAGGTCCTTGCCGACCTTGTCGCGATCGATGTCGAACGCTGCCGTGAACTCGATGTCGCGGACGTGGTAGCCGCCGAGGTCGACGTGCATGAGACCGGGCACGTCCTGGTCGGGATCGGCGTTCTTGTAGTACTCGACGCCCTGGACGAAGGCCGAGGCGCAGTTGCCGACGCCGACGATGGCCACGCGGACCTTGTCGTGCTGGTAGTGCGCCGAGCCGTTGCGGGCGGCGGCGCCGTTGGTGCCGTTGCTGGGGGTCACTCTGGGTCGCTTTCCTTCCGAGGTTCTCTGCCGGAGCGAACCCCGGCGACGCGAGCCGGTTACAGCCCGGTCACACCTCGGCGGCGGCCGCGGCGGGGCGACCCAGCTCCCGGCGGACGTGGGCAATGCGCTGGATCGTCGTGATCAACGAGAGCACGGCGAGCACGTAGACCGCGGGGGCGAGCAGCTCGAAGTCGCCGAGTCCGGCGCCCCGCGCGAAGAGCAGGCCGATCGAGAGGATGACGACGCGGACGGGGCGCGTGGCGATCCCGACCGTGCACTCGACGCCGAGCGCCTCGGCCCTTGCCCGGGTGTAGGAGACCATGAGCGAGAAGAGCACGGCGGCCACGCACGCGGCCACGGCGAGCGCGTCGCCGCGGTCGGCGAAGTAGGCCGCCACGGCGATCAGGACGAGGCCCTCCTCGAGGCGGTCGAGCGTCGAGTCGAGGAACGCGCCGAACGCCGTCCCCTTGCCGGACATCCGCGAGTAGCGCCCGTCGAGCGTGTCGCAGATCGAGCCGACGATGAAGGCGATCCCGCCGAGGAAGAACCAGCGCTCCCAGACGAGCACCGCCGCGGCGAGGTTGAGCAGGAACCCGGTGAGCGAGATCGCGTTCGGCGTCAGGCGCGACTCGATGAGCCGGTTGCGGACGACCGCCGAGAGCTCCTGCGCGGTGGCGGCGCCGGGGCGTCCGGGCCTCCGGCATCAGGCCGCGGCCTCGGCGCGGCGCGACTGGAAGCGCCAGCCGGCGCGCGCCCGCGAGAGCTGGCGGGCGCCGAGGTAGGCGAGGCCCGCCGTCGCGGCGCCGAGCACCGCGTCGAACAGGTAGTGGTTGCCGGTCGCCACGACGACCCAGGTGATGAGCAGCGGGTAGAGCGCCCACAGCACCTTGAACGGGCGGCGCGTCACGAGCCGGGCCATCGAGGTGCCGATCATCAGCGAGAAGCAGACGTGCATCGACGGGACCGCGGCGTAGAGGTTGAGCAGCGCGCTGGCCTTCTCGTTGTCGATCTGCACCCCGGTCCAGTTCGCGACCGAGTCGGTGAAGCCCCACTCCGGCATGAGGCGCGGCGGGGCGGTGGGGTAGAGCGCGTAGCCGACGAGCGCGATCCCCATCGCCACCATGAACATGTTGCGCACGAAGTAGAAGGAGCCGTTGCGGAAGCGGTAGATGAAGACGAGCGCCGAGATCGTCACCACGTAGTGGGAGTTCAGGTACATCCAGTCGGCGAACGTGATGAGCGCGCTCGACCCTTGCGTCCAGGCCTGCACGCTCGGCTCGACGAACGTCCCCGTCGCGTTCTCGAGGTCGATGACCTTCCGCGCGTTCCAGAACGCGGTCGCGATCTCGCCGTCGGCGAGGCCGCGCACGATCTGATAGCCGATGTACGCCCCCACGAAGAGCGCCAGCTGCCAAACAGCGTCGAAGATGCCGCGCGGAAGAACGCGCCGCTCGAGTGACCGGAGGGCGGACACGATCGGCAGATCCTACCGCCCGGCGCAGCGGGGTCCGTCGGCCCCCACCCGGGCGAGGTCGAAGCGCGGTGCGATCCGGAGCGCTCCGGCACGCCGCGCGGTCACCGCGGTGAAGTCGCCGTCGCGCTCGACGCACCCGCTCCCGACGACCACGGCCCAGTAGGGGGTCCAGCGGACCCGCACAGTGGCCCGTCCGGGGCGCGCGAAGCGCAACGTGACCGACTCGGCGCGCAGCGCGGTGACCCGCGCGGGGCCGGTGGCGAGCGGGGTGGGGTCGCGAACGGCGAAGAGCCGCCAGTCGCGGTCGCGCCACACCTCCCGCAGGTACGGGAGCCCGCGGGCCACGAGCGCGGCCTCCCGCTTCGCGGAGTAGTCGTAGCGCGCATGCGGGAGCGCGACCCAGCGCACGGCGTTGCCGTCGAGCCAGCGCCGGTAGGTCGTCGCATCGAGCGGGCCGTCGTAGAACAGCTCGCCGTACTTGACGTCGAGCTGGCGCTCCCAGCCACGGGCCAGCGGGAAGCGCGGCGCGACGTACGCCGACTCCCAGTGGTTCAGCGTCCAGACGACCTCGAGGCGCCCGGGCGGGCCGCCCCGGCGCTCGAGCTCGGCGAGCAGGGGCGCGTAGAAGGCCGCACGGACCGCCGGGTCGCCGTCGCTGCGCCGGACGTCGCGCACCGGGCTGATCCACTGCCAGTACAGCAGCGGGAGCGCGATGACCGCGAGCACCACCCGCCGGTGGGGCCACAGGACGAGCGCGGCGAGCGGCCCGCCGACCAGGGCGCCGAGCCGCGCCGCGTTGCCGCCCACCGGGGTGGGGAGCACGAAGGCGAGGGTCACGCCGAGCAGGTAGAGGACGACGCCGGCCCGGAGCTCCCGCTCCTCGCGCGGCAGCAGCACGAGCGCCGCCGCGCAGGCCAGCGGCACCGGTAGGTAGGCCGACGGGTCGAACGGCTCCGTCCCGCCCTCGGGGAAGAGGACGGCGAGGACGAGCGCCGGGGCCAGCGCGGCGGCCGCCACCAGGAGGCCGCGGCGCCATCTCGGCCCGACGAGCAGGGCGGCGCCCCCGAGGGCCACGAACAGGCCGACCACCGGGCTGGCCAGCGTGGAGAGCACGGCCAGCGCCGCGGCGAAGGCGACCCGGTCGCGCTGGAGCGCGAGCATCGCCGCGAGGCCGAACGGCACGCCGAAGGCGAAGGCGAGGCGCCCGGAGAGGAGGCTCGTCGCGACGGCGAGCGCGAACCAGAGGCAGCCGAGCCACGCGTCGGGGCCGAAGTGGCGGCGCGCGAGCGGGACGAAGAGCGCCGCGGCGGCCACGACGGACAGGGCGGCTGCGAGGCGGATGCCGAGCAGCGAGGCGACGGGCGGGAACAGGAGGCTGTAGCCGGGGGTGTGGTGGCCGGCGTACCACTGGCCGTTCCAGATCGTCAGGCCCTCGCGATCGAAGAGGCCGGCGCGGTAGGTCTGCGCCGCGTGGTCGGCGCTCATCGGCTCCCAGATCAGGTAGAGCGCGGCGAGGCCGGCGGCCAGCAGGACGGCGCCGAGCATCGTCGGCGCGAGGCCGGCGCCCCGGCGGCCGGCCGGGAGCGGCGCCGGCGTGGCTGGGGCGACGGCGGACATGCCGCCGGCGAGGCTACCCGGACCCGGCGCCCAGGAACTCCGCCACCCGGTCCACGACCTCGGGACGATCGAGCCATGGCCAGTGGCCGGCGCCGGGCACGCGCTCGGCCGTGGCATCCCCGAGGGCGGCCGCGTAGCGGTCCGCGAACAGCGCCGGGATGTAGGGGTCGGGCTCGCCCCAGAGCACGAGCGCGGGACCGGTGAGCGCGCCGAGTCCGGCGCCGGCGCGCGCGAGCGCCTCGGGCGGGGAGGAGCGGTAGAGGCGCAGGATCGCCCGCTGCGTGCCCTGGTCGAAGTGTCGCCAGGACGAGTCGAGGAACGCCTGCGGCAGCGGTCCCCGCGTGGTGCTCGCCTCGCGCGAGATCTGCTTGAGCGACCAGCGGGTGGCGGCACCCATCGCCAGCTCCCCGGCGCCGCGGGTCCGCCAGACGCGCGCGATCCGGTGCCAGCGGTAGCCGGGCAGGAGCGGGACCGCGTTCATGACCACCAGGCGCGCCACGCGCTCGGGAGCCCGCTGGGCCCAGACGAGGCCGACGACGCCCCAGTCGTGCACGACGAGGTTGACGCGCTCGACTTCGACGTGGTCGAGGAAGGCGGCGACCCAGTCTCCGTACTCCTCCATGTCGTAGCGCCGGTTCCCGGGCTTCCCGCTGCGCCCGAAGCCGGGCAGGTCCGGGGCGAGCCCGCCGGTCCGGTCGAGGAACGGGAGCCAGTCGTCCGAGCTCGTCGGCACGCCGTGGAGGTAGAGCGTCGGCGTGCCCGCGGCCGGCGCCTCGCGCCAGAAGGCGAGCGTGCCGTCGATCTCGGCGGTGTGTTCGCTCGGCGCCATCGGGCGGCGAGGATAGTTGCGCCGACGCTCTACGCTCGCCCCCGTGCCGGTGCTCTGTCTCGGAGAAGCGCTCGTCGACCTTGTCTGCGAGCGGCCGGTCGCGAGCCTGGAGGAGGCCGGCGCGTTCGTGCCGGCGTTCGGGGGCGCGACCGCGAACGTGGCGGTCGTCGCCGCGCGCGCCGGCGCCGACGTCGCGCTCGCCGGCGGCGCCGGCGACGATCCGTGGGGCCGCTGGCTGCGGGATCGTCTCGCCGCGGAGGGCGTCGGCCTCGACTGGTTCTCGCTCGTGCCGGGCGCGCCGACCCCGGTCGCCTTCACGTGGAGCGACGAGCACGGCGAGCCGGCCTTCCAGATCTACGGCGAGGCGCTGGCGAGCGTCGCCCACGCGCTCGCCGACCGGGTGGAGGCGGCGGTCGCCGCCGCCGACGGGCTCTTCATCGGCTCCAACACGCTCGCCGGTCCCGCCGAGCGGGTCGTGACCATGGCCGCCCGCGACCACGCGCTGCGGACGCGCCGCCCGCTCGTCTTCGATCCGAACTTCCGCCTGCACCGCTGGCCCTCGCCGGCCGCGGCCGTGGCGGCGGCGCGGGCCTGCCTGCCGGGCGCGCTGCTCGTCCGCTGCAACCGGGAGGAGGCACGCCTGCTGAGCGGAGAGGATGACCCCGCCGACGCGGCGGACGCTCTGGTCGCCGCGGGCGCACGAGCGGTCTGCGTCACGCTCGGGCCGGACGGCGCGCTGCTGCGCGGCGCCGCCCGGGCCGACGCGGCCGGGGTTCCGGCGGCGGTGCGCAGCGCGCTCGGGGCCGGGGACACCCTGACCGGCGTGCTGCTCGCGGCGCTCGAGCGCGGTGGGTGGGAGCCGGCGGCGCTCGACCCCGCGCTGCCCGGGGCGGTCGAGGCGGCGGCGCGCGCGACCGAGCGCTGGAGCGCGGTCGGGTGAGCGCCGCGCGGCGAACCACCGCCCCGCGCCGGGCGGGCGCCGCGCAGCCCGCCTGGCGCCCACCGTCGCGGGAGCGCGTGGCCCGCGTGCGCGCCCGGCTCCGCGAGGTCTATGGCGTGCCGATCATGGTCCCGCACGGGCGGCCCCTGGACGAGCTCGTCCTCACCGTCCTCTCCCAGAGCACGAACGACCGCAACCGCGACGTCGCCTTCCTCCGGCTCCGCGAGCGCCTCCCGGCGTGGGAGGCCGCGCGGGATGCGCCCGTCGAGGAGGTCGAGGCCGCGATCCGGCCCGGCGGCATCTCGAAGGTGAAGTCCGCGCGCATCCAGGCGATCCTGCGCGCGGTCAGCGCGGCGCCGCCCGACCCCGCCGCGCCGCTCGACCTCTCGTGGATGGCGAGCGCCCCGGTCGAGGAGGGCCGCGCGTTCCTGTGCGCGCTCCCCGGCGTCGGCCGCAAGACCGCGGCCTGCGTGCTGCTCTTCGCCTACGGGCGCCGCGACGTCCCGGTGGACACCCACGTGGGCCGGGTCGCGACACGCCTCGGGCTCCTGCGCCCCGGCGCCGGGTCCGACGAGCAGCACGACGCCATGCTCGCGCTCACCCCGCCGGGCGCCGAGCTCGAGCTCCACGTGAACCTGCTGCGCCACGGGCGCCGCACCTGCGACGCCCGGTCCCCGCGCTGTCCCGAGTGCGCGCTGCGGAGGATGTGCCCGGCACGGCGGGGGTAGAGCGGGCAAAGGATCTGCTATTCTCCCACTGAGATTTCATCACGCGCTCGCTGGCACCACCGCCAAGCGGGCGCCACGTACACGCCCCGCCACACCGGGCGAAAGGAGCCTCACACCCACATGGCCAAGACCATCGGAATCGACCTCGGCACCACGAACTCGTGCATGGCCGTCCTCGAGGGCGGCGAGCCGACCGTCGTCGAGAACGCCGAGGGCGCTCGCACCACGCCCTCCGTCGTCGCCTTCACCCCCAGCGGCGAGCGTCTCGTCGGCACCGTCGCCAAGCGGCAGGCGGTCACCAACCCCGTCAACACGATCTTCTCGATCAAGCGCTTCATGGGCCGCAAGGAGGCCGAGGTGAAGGAGGAGGAGTCGATCGTCCCCTACCAGGTCGTCGCCGGCCCCGGCGGGGACGCGCGGGTGGAGGTCGAGGGCAAGCAGTACAGCCCGCCCGAGATCAGCGCGATGATCCTGCAGAAGCTCAAGGCCGACGCCGAGGCCTACCTCGGCGACACGGTCGACGCGGCGGTCATCACCGTCCCGGCCTACTTCAACGACGACCAGCGCCAGGCCACGAAGGACGCCGGCAAGGTCGCCGGCCTCGACGTCAAGCGCATCATCAACGAGCCGACGGCCGCCGCGCTGGCCTACGGGCTCGACAAGGAGACCGACCAGACGATCCTCGTCTTCGACCTCGGCGGCGGCACCTTCGACGTGTCCGTGCTCGAGATCGGCGACGGCGTCTTCGAGGTGAAGGCCACCGCGGGCGACAACCACCTCGGCGGCGACAACTTCGACAAGGCGATCGTCGACTGGCTCGTGGCCGAGTTCCGCAAGGACCAGGCGATCGACCTGAGCCAGGACGCGATGGCGCTCCAGCGGCTCTACGAGGCGGCGGAGAAGGCGAAGATCGAGCTCTCCACAACCCAGGAGACGCAGATCAACCTGCCGTTCATCACTGCCGACCAGAGCGGCCCCAAGCACCTCGACACCCGCCTCACCCGCGCGAAGCTCGGCGAGCTCACCGCGGACCTCATCGACCGCACGGTCGGGCCGGTCAAGCAGGCGCTGGCCGACGCGAAGGACAAGGGCGCGGAGAAGATCGACCACGTCGTCCTCGTCGGCGGCATGACCCGCATGCCGGCGGTCCAGGAGAAGGTCAAGGAGCTCACGGGCTCCGAGCCGCACCGCGGCGTGAACCCGGACGAGGTCGTCGCCGTCGGCGCCGCGATCCAGGCCGGCGTGCTCGCGGGCGACGTGAAGGACGTGCTGCTGCTCGACGTCACCCCGCTCACGCTGGGCATCGAGACCAAGGGCGGCGTCATGACGCGGCTCATCGAGCGCAACACGACGATCCCCACGCGCAAGTCGGAGGTCTTCTCGACCGCCGAGGACAACCAGCCGAGCGTCGAGGTCCACGTGCTCCAGGGCGAGCGCGAGATGGCCTCGGGCAACAAGTCGCTGGGCAAGTTCCAGCTCACCGGGATCCCGCCGGCGCCGCGAGGCGTG
This sequence comes from Solirubrobacterales bacterium, assembly GCA_038251325.1. Classification (GTDB taxonomy): domain Bacteria; phylum Actinomycetota; class Thermoleophilia; order Solirubrobacterales; family Solirubrobacteraceae; genus JBBSBL01. Next base: position 59,403 of record JBBSBL010000003.1, read on the forward strand.
CCGCAGATCGAGGTCGCCTTCGACATCGACGCCAACGGCATCCTCAGCGTCTCCGCGAAGGACCTCGGCACCGGCAAGGAGCAGAAGATCGAGATCAAGGCCGGCTCGGGGCTCTCGGATGCGGAGATCAAGAAGATGGTCACCGACGCCGAGACCCACGCCGACGACGACAAGCGCCAGCGCGAGCTGGCCGAGTCCCGCAACGCGGCCGAGAACGCCGCCTATCAGGTCGAGCGCCAGCTCAAGGACCTCGGCGACCAGGTCGACGCGGGCGACCGCGAGCAGATCGAGGCCGCCGTGAAGGACGTCCGCGAGGGGCTGGGCTCCGAGGACCAGGCCGAGATCGACGCGAAGGCCGAGGCGCTCCACGCGGCGTTCCACAAGGTCTCCGAGCGCATGTACGAGAGGGCGCAGGCCGAGCAGCCGGCCGACGGCGCGCAGGCGCAGAACGGCGCCGGCGACGCCGCGGCCGAGGAGGAGGTCGTCGACGCCGAGGTCGTGGACGAGGGCAAGTCGTGACCCACGACCCCGCCCAGGACCGGGGCGGCCGGGAGGCCGCCCCGGCGCCCGCGACCGCCGAGGCGCCCGAAGCCCCGGACGCCCCCGAGGCCCACGACGCCGCGGAGCTCGTCGAGCAGGATCTCGGCGAGCTCCGCGAGCGCGCGGAGAAGGCCGAGGAGTACCTCGACCTCGCCCGCCGCACCCAGGCCGACTTCGAGAACTACCGCAAGCGCATGGGGCGCGAGACCGCGGCCGCCGAAGGTCGCGGCCTCGGTCGGCTGGCCAAGGAGCTGCTGCCCGCGCTCGACAACCTCGAGCACGCGCTCGCCGCGGTCGAGCACGCGCCGGAGGATGCGCCCGAGCGGCAGATCCTCGCCGGCTTCCGGCTCGTCCACGCCGAGCTGCTCGCCGCCCTGACCCGGGCCGGGATCGAGCCCTACTCGCCGCTCGGGGAGCCGTTCGACCCCGAGCACGCCGAGGCCATGGCCCAGCGGCCGGAGGAGGGCGCCGCGGCCGGGACGGTCATCGAGGTCTACCAGCCGGGCTACCGCCTCGGGGACGCGATCCTGCGCCCGGCCCGCGTCGTGGTGGCCGGGTAGCGCCGATGCCGCCGAGCACCGACTACTACGAGGTCCTCGGGGTCGATCGCGGCGCGTCCGCGGACGAGATCAAGAAGGCCTACCGCCGCCTCGCCCGCCGCTACCACCCGGATCGCAACCCGGACGACAAGGCGGCCGAGGCGCGCTTCAAGGAGATCTCCGAGGCCCACGACGTGCTCTCCGACGCCGAGAAGCGCAAGTCCTACGACCGCGGCACGGGGCCGTTCGCGATGGGCGGCGAGGGGTTCGATCCCTCCTCGTTCGCCGGCGGGATGGGCGACATCCTCTCGAACCTCTTCGGCGGCGGCGGCGGTGGGCCGGGCGGGCCTGGGCGCGGCCGGCCGGGCGGCGGCGCGGCGCCGCAACGCGGGCGCGACCTGGAGACCGAGGTGCGCATCCCGTTCCGCACCGCGGTCGAGGGCGGACAGGTGTCGATCTCGGTGCCGACCTCCGAGCCGTGCCCGACCTGCCACGGGTCGGGGGCGCGGCCCGGCACCGCGCCGGAGATCTGCCCCGTCTGCCAGGGGCGCGGGGTCGAGGCGCAGGGTCAGGGGCTCTTCTCGATCGCCCAGCCGTGCCAGCGCTGCGGGGGCAGCGGGACGATCATCGAGTCGCCGTGCGCGACGTGCGGCGGCTCCGGCGTGCGGCGGACGGTCAAGCGCCTGCGGGTGAACATCCCGGCCGGGGTCAAGGACGGCAGCCGCATCCGCCTCGCCGGGAAGGGCGAGGCCGGGCTGCGCGGCGGCGAGGCCGGCGATCTCTACGTCGTGACCCGCGTGGCCGACTCGCCGATCTTCCGGCGCAAGGGCGACCACCTCGAGGTCGAGGTGCCGCTCACCGTGCCCGAGGCGATGCTCGGCGCGAAGGTCGACGTGCCCACGCTCGACGGCCGCAAGACGCTGCGCGTGCCACCGGGCACGAAGCACGGCACGATCCAGCGCCTGCGCGACGAGGGCCCGCCGACGCTCGGCGGCAAGGGCCGCGGCGACCTCCACTACCGCTTCACGATCGACGTGCCGCGCGACCTCAGCAGCGAGCAGCGCGCCGCGACGGAGGCGCTGGCCGGCACGCTCGACGGCGACCCGCGCGCCGACCTGATGGCCGCGGCCGGGACGGAGGCGTGATGGGCGCCGAGCGCACTCGCACGACCACGACCCGCGTCGCGGTCGACGGCGATCGCGGGGTGTTCATGATCTCCGTCGCCGCGGAGCTGGCCGAGATGCATCCGCAGACCCTGCGGATGTACGAGGCGCGCGGGCTCATCACCCCGAAGCGCTCCCCCAAGGGGACGCGGCTCTACTCGCACGAGGACGTCGAGCGGCTGCGCCGCATCCAGTCCATGACTGCGGAGCTCGGGCTGAACCTCGCCGGGGTCGAGCGAGTCCTCGCGCTCGAGGCCGAGCTCGCGGCCGCCCGCGCGCGCCTCGCGGCGCTCGAGCGCCGCGCGCGTCGTCTCCAGGCCGAGGCCCGGCTCGCCGACGCGCTGCGCCGCGACCTCTGCGCCGACCTCGTCCTCTACGACCGCGGCGGGCCGCTCGTCCGCGCCTCGCGCCCGCGCCGCGGCGTCTAGCCCAGAAAGGATCCCTTTGCAGGCCGACCGCTTCACGATCAAGTCCCAGGAGGCCCTCGCCGCCGCCCAGCGGCTCGCCGAGGATCGCCGCAACCCGCAGGTCACCACCGAGCACCTGCTCGCCGTGCTGCTCCAGCAGGACGGCGGGATCGTCGTCCCGATCCTGCGCAAGCTCGGCGTCGATCCCGCCGTCGTGCGCCGCGAGGTGGACGCCGCGCTCGACCAGGCGCCGACGCTCGGCGAGGGCGCCGAGGGGTCGCAGGCGGGCTCGGAGCTCGTGGCCGTCCTGCGCGCCGCGGAGCGCGAGGCGCGGGAGCTGAAGGACGAGTACGTCTCCACCGAGCACCTGCTGCTCGCGCTCGCGGCGAGCGGGACCAGGGCCGCCGACGCGCTGACGGGCGCCGGCGCCGAGCGCGACGGGATCCTCGCCGCGCTCGAGGAGGTCCGCGGCCCGCACCGCGTGACGAGCCAGAACGCCGAGGACGCCTACCAGGCGCTGGAGAAATACGGGCGCGACCTCACGGCGGCCGCCGCCGACGGCAAGCTCGACCCGGTCATCGGCCGCGACGACGAGATCCGCCGCGTGATCCAGGTCCTCTCCCGGCGCACGAAGAACAACCCGGTGCTGATCGGCGAGCCCGGCGTCGGCAAGACGGCGATCGCCGAGGGCCTGGCCCAGCGGATCGTCTCGGACGACGTACCGGAGGGCCTGCGCGACCGCAAGGTCATGGCGCTCGACGTCGGCGCGCTCATCGCCGGCGCGAAGTACCGCGGCGAGTTCGAGGACCGGTTGAAGGCCGTCCTCAAGGAGATCGCGGACTCCGACGGCCAGATCGTCCTCTTCATCGACGAGCTGCACACGATCGTCGGCGCGGGCGCCGCCGAGGGCGCCGTCGACGCCGCGAACCTGCTCAAGCCGATGCTGGCCCGCGGCGAGCTGCGCGCCGTCGGCGCGACCACCCTCGACGAGTACCGCAAGCACATCGAGAAGGACGCCGCGCTCGAGCGCCGCTTCCAGCCCGTGAACGTCGGCGAGCCCTCGGTGGAGGCGACGATCGCGATCCTCCGCGGCCTCAAGGAGCGCTACCAGGTCCACCACGACGTCCGCATCCAGGATCCCGCGATCATCGCCGCGGCGACGCTCTCGGACCGCTACATCGCCGACCGCTTCCTGCCCGACAAGGCGATCGACCTGATCGACGAGGCCGCCTCGCGCCGCCGCATCGAGATCGACTCCAAGCCGATCGAGATCGACGAGGTCGACCGCCGCATCATGCAGCTCGAGATCGAGCGCCAGGCGCTGGAGAAGGAGACCGACGCCGCCTCGGCCGAGCGCCGCGACGCGATCGACGCCGACCTGGCCGGGCTGCGCGAGCGCTCGGACGCGATGACCGCCCAGTGGCAGGCCGAGAAGGCGGCCGTCGGTGCGGTCGCCGACGTCCAGCGCGAGCTCGAGGCGGCGCGCACCGACGCCGAGCGCGCCGAGCGCGAGGCCGATCTCCAGCGGGCGGCCGAGCTGCGCTACGGCACGATCCCCGAGCTCGAGCGGCGCCTCGAGGAGGCCGCGGCGGTCGACCAGGCGGAGGCGCGCTTCCTCAAGGACGAGGTCACGGCCGAGGACGTCGCCGAGGTCGTCGGCAACTGGACGGGCATCCCGGTCTCGCGGCTGCTGGAGTCCGAGGTCGCGAAGCTCGTCCACATGGAGGCGCGCCTGCACGAGCGGGTCATCGGGCAGGGCGAGGCCGTCGACGCGGTGGCGAACGCGCTGCGCCGGTCACGCTCCGGCCTCCAGGACCCGGACCGCCCGATCGGCACGCTCCTCTTCCTCGGCCCGACCGGGGTCGGCAAGACCGAGCTGGCGCGCGCGCTGGCCGAGTTCATGTTCGACACCCAGGACGCGATGATCCGGATCGACATGTCGGAGTACATGGAGAAGCACGCGGTCTCGCGGCTCGTCGGCGCCCCGCCCGGCTACGTCGGCTACGACGAGGGCGGCCAGCTCACCGAGGCCGTCCGCCGCCGCCCCTACTCGGTCGTGCTGCTCGACGAGGTCGAGAAGGCCCACCCGGACGTCTTCAACATCCTGCTCCAGGTGCTCGACGACGGCCGCCTCACCGACGGCCAGGGCCGCACGGTCGACTTCAAGAACACCGTCCTGATCATGACCTCGAACATCCCGGGCGGGAAGGAGGGCGCGGAGGCGCACTTCCGCCCCGAGTTCATCAACCGCCTCGACGACATCGTCGAGTTCGCGCCGCTGAGCCGCGCCGAGATCGGGGAGATCGTCGAGCTCCAGGTCGCGCGCGTGGCCGCGCGGGTGCGCGCGCGCGGAATCGAGATCGACGTCACCCTGGCGGCGCGCGAGCTGATCGGCAACCTCGGCTACGACCCGACCTACGGCGCCCGCCCGCTCAAGCGCGTGATCCAGAAGCGCCTGGTCGACGTGCTCGCGCTGAAGCTGCTCGAGGGCGAGTTCGCCGAGGGCGACACCGTGCTCGTGGACAACGACGGCGGCGAGCTGAGCTTCGCGAAGGTCGGCGCGGCGGAGCCGGCGGCGGCGTAGGGCGCGGCTACCGGCGCCGCACGACGACCATCACGAGGTAGTTGAGCGCGTAGCGCGGCACCGAGCGCCGCGAGTACCCACGCTTGGTGTCGAACTGGAGCAGCCAGCGTCCGGCCTTCGGGTTGAACGGGAACAGCCGCTTGCCCGCGGAGCGGAGCTTCCCGCAGGCGCCGCCGAGGCGGCCGATCGGCCGGTCGAGCGCGCTGCGCCGACCGCCCGGCGCGACGTAGTGGAGGTAGAGCGTGCGGCCGGCGCCGAACCCGTAGGCGGCGAAGCGCGTGCGCAGCCGGCGCGGGTCGCCGCTCGACGGGCGGAAGCCCGCGGTGAACGTGGTCGAGTAGAAGCGCCGGGTGGCGACGGCCGTCCCCTCGCCGATGGTCATCGTGTGTGCCGCCTCCCCGCCGCGGCTCGTCGGCGGCGCGACGGGCGGGTTCCAGGTGAAGCCGCCGCCGCCCGCCGCGTCGGCCCGGGTCTGGCCGAGGGGCTTGGCGTCCACGCCGACCATCAGCGCGGCGCCGGGAGCGAAGCCGGAGTACAGCGCTCGCGCGCGCACCCGGGTCTGGTAGGCCGGCGGGTAGCAGCCGAGGCCGAGGGTGAGCGTCGGGCCGGCCGGGCCCGAGCCCGCCGGGGTGGCCGGCGGCGCGGCGGGCGCGGCGGGCGCCGGCGCCGCGAGCGCGGCGAGGGTGGCGAGGGTGGCGGCGAGCGGCATCGAGTTCCCCGACTTCCGTGGCGTGGACCGAGCGCGGCACCCTACCCCGCGCTCCCGCCCGGCGCGCCGCTGCGATAGAACCCCTCCGAGGGTCCACCGCGACGAAGGGGAGGCTGCATGCCGACATTCATCATGCTCTCGACGCTGTCGCCCGAGGGGGTGCAGACCGTCAAGAACAACCCGCAGCGCATCAAGGAGGTCAACCGCGAGATCGAGCAGCTCGGGGCGACCGTCAAGGCGCAGTGGGCGACGCTGGGGCACTTCGACTTCGTCAACGTCGTCGAGGCGCCCGACGAGAAGACGATGGCCCGCATCTCGCTCGAGCTCGGCTCGCGCGGCACCGCGAAGTACGAGACGCTGTCGGCCATCCCGATCGACGACTTCATCTCGGCTCTCTGAAGCCGAGCGCGCGGTCAGGAGGATGACCCGGGTCCTCGTCGTCGGCGGCGGCGGTCGCGAGCACGCGCTCGTCCGCGCGCTGGCCCGCTCGCCGTGCCGGCCGGAGTTGCTCTGCGCGCCGGGCAACGCGGGGATCGCCGCCGACGCGGCGTGCGTGGCGATCGCGGCGGACGACGTCGACGGCCTCGTCGCGCTCGCGCGGGACCGCGAAGTCGACCTCGTCGTGGTCGGGCCCGAGGCGCCGCTCGTCGCCGGGGTGGTCGACGCGCTCGCCGGCTCCGGCATCGCCGCCTTCGGCCCCTCGGCGGCCGTCGCGCGCCTCGAGGGGTCCAAGGCCCACGCGAAGGAGGTCATGGCCGCCGCCGGCGTGCCCACCGCGGCGCATCACGTCGTCGAGACGGTCGAGGCCGGGATGGCGGCGATCGAGGACTACCCCGTGGTGGTGAAGGCCGACGGGCTCGCGGCCGGCAAGGGCGTGGTCATCGCCGCCGACGCCGCCGAGGCGCACGCCGCGCTCGAGGCCTTCCTCGTCGAGCGGCGCCACGGCACCCGGCGGGTGGTGGTCGAGGAGCATCTCGACGGGGAGGAGGTCTCGCTGCTCGCGCTCTGCGACGGGGAGCGCGCGCTCCCGCTCGCGCCCGCGCAGGACTACAAGCGGATCTTCGACGGCGACCGCGGTCCCAACACCGGCGGCATGGGCTCCTACTCGCCGGTCCCGGGGGTCGGGCCCGACGAGGTCGAGGCCCTCTGCGCGGCGATCCACCAGCCGGTGGTCGAGGCGCTCGCGGCCCGGGGGACGCCGGTCCACGGCGTCCTCTATGCCGGCCTCATGCTCACGGTGGACGGGCCGCGCACCCTGGAGTTCAACGTCCGCTTCGGCGATCCCGAGACGCAGGCCGTGCTCCCCCGCCTGCGCACGGACCTCCTCGGCCTCCTCGAGGCCGCCGCGCGCCCGGGCGGCCTGGCGGGCGCCGCCCCGGAGTGGCGCGAGGAGACTGCCGTCACCCTCGTGCTCGCCGCCGCCGGGTACCCGGACGCGCCGCGGACCGGCGAGATCATCGAGGGGCTCGATCGCGTCCCCGAGGGCGTCGAGGTCACCCACGCCGGAACCGCGCGCGACGCGGCCGGGCGCATCGTCACCGCCGGTGGGCGCGTGCTCGCCCTCACCGCGCTCGGCCCCGGGCCCGGCGACGCCCGGGACGCCGCCTATGCTGCCGCTGACGTGGTCCGCTTCCCCGGTCGCCAGCTCCGGACCGACATCGCGCTGCGCGCGGTGGAGCGCGCCGCATGAGCGGGCTCACGCCCGAGCCGGCGCCCCCCGACACGCTCGCCGAGGTCGCCGAGCAGTTCGACGGCCTCGAGGTCGACGCCCCGCGCGTGGGGATCGTCATGGGCTCCAAGAGCGACATGCCGGCGATGGAGAAGGCGGCCGCCGAGCTCGAGGAGCGCGGCATCGGGCACGAGGTGCGGGTGATGTCCGCCCACCGAGAGCCGGACGCGGTGGCCGAGTACGCGAAGAACGCCCGGCTGCGAGGGCTGCGAGTGATCATCGCCGGCGCGGGGCTCTCGGCGGCGCTGCCCGGCGTGGTCGCCGCGCACACCGACCTCCCGGTGATCGGCGTCCCGCTCACGAGCCGCACGTCGATCGCCGGCGGCCTCGACGCGCTGCTCTCGATCGTGCAGATGCCGCCGGGCGTTCCGGTGGCCTGCGTCGGCGTCGACAACGCCCGCAATGCCGCGGTCCTGGCCGCGCGCATGCTGGACGCCTAGGTCACCTCGTTCAGGAACTCGCCGAAGAGCTCGACGTATCTATCGACCTGCGCCTCGTCGTGGGTGACCGACACCGTTGGCCCCAGCCACCAGCCCGATTCCCAGACCCCCCGGTTGGCCATGAACACCCGGATCAGGGCACGGAGGTCCGGGTCGTCGGCGGCCCGCGAGCCGGCGGCGTCGCTCGGCGGGGTGGGCTGAAAGAAGTAGTAGGCGTGGCCGCCGACCTGAACGACGCTCCATCCAAGCCCGGCTCGCGCGATCGCCTCCCGCAGCCCGGCCGCCATCCGTTCCCCGAGCGCGGCCGTGTGCTCGAACGCCTCCTCGGTCAGGACCTCCAGGAGGGCGGCGCGCCCGGCCGCCATCGAGAGGGCGTTGGCGAACAGCGTTCCGCCGGTGGAGACCTCGCCCACCACCACACCAGAGACGACGCGCGACTGCTCGGGAGGCGCGATCAGCGAGGCGATCTCGCCGCGCATACCGTAGGCGGCCAGAGGCACGCCCGCCGCGATCGACTTGCCGATGACCAGCACGTCCGGGTCGAGTCCCCACTTCCTGGTGAGCCCGCCGTGGGCGCACACGAGCGAATGGGTCTCGTCGATCGCGAGGAGCGCCCCGTGCTCCCGGGTCAGGCGCCGGAGCGCCTCTTGGAAGCCGTCCTGCGGCAGCAGAAACCCGGCGTTGGTCATCGCGGGCTCCGCGAGGACGAGCGCGACGTCACCCGGTGCGAGCGCCGTTTCGAGCGCGACCACGTCGTTGAACGGGACCACTCGCGCCTGGCCGGTGATCCAACCCGGGAGCCCGCGCATCTCTGGAACGACCCGACCGTCCTCCAGGACCACCAGAGTGGCGTCTCCCTCGCCGTGGTACTTCCCGTCGAACAGCAGGATCTTCCCGCGGCCGGTCATATCGCGGGCGATGCGGATCACCTCCGTGTTCGCCTGCGTTGCGGACGAGGTGAACTGCCATTGCGGCAGCCCGTAACGCATCGCCAGGTGCTCCGCGACGGCGATCGCATCCTCTGTCGGGAGCAGGAACTGGTTTCCGCGCGCCATCCGGGCGCTCACGGCTTCCACGACCGCGGTCGGCGCGTGCCCGCAGAAGGCGCTCATGTCGGCGACGTACATGTCGAGGTACTCGTGCCCGTCCACATCGGTGAAGTGGGCGCCCTTGCCGTGGGAGACCCAGACCGGCGGATGCTCGTACAGATCGTCCATCCATGACATCGGAACGCCGCGTGGCATCGACTTTCGTGCCTGCTGGAGCAGAGCCAGCGATTTCGGCCGCTCGAAGGCGAACCGGGCGTTCTCCGCGTCGAGCATCGCGCGGGCCTGCTTCCCGTCAATTCCTGTCAGATCGGCCATGGCTCACGAGTAGCTAAGCACGGTCAGGCCGAACTCCCGGGGCTCGCCGGACGAGGCCCCCATCCAGATCGGGTAGCGCGTGACGGCGCCCGCGCGCGATGATGCCCGCGTGATCTCCCGCTACACCCGCGCCGAACTGGGCGCGATCTGGACCGACGAGGCGCGGATGCAGGCGTGGCGCCGCGTGGAGGTCGCCGCCTGCGAGGAGATGGACGGTCCGGAGGAGGCCGAGCTGGAGGCGATCCGGGCGGCCGGCTTCACGGTCGAGGCGGTGGCCGACCGCGAGCGCACGACCGATCACGACGTCGCCGCGTTCGTCGACGTGCTGGCCGAGTCGGCCGGGCCGGCCGGGCGCTGGATCCACTTCGGCCTCACCTCCTCCGACGTGCTCGACACCGCGCTCGCGCTGCAGATCCGCGCGGCCGGCGAGGTGATCGTCCCGGCCGCGCGCGCCTACGTGGAGGCGCTCGCCGCCCGCGCGCGCGAGCACCGCGACACGCTGTGCGTCGGGCGCACCCACGGCGTCCACGCCGAGCCCACGACCTTCGGCGTGAAGCTCGCGGGCTTCGCGCTCGAGGCGCACCGCAACGCCGAGCGGCTGGAGCGCGCCTTCGGGCAGGCGGCGGTCGGCGCGCTGTCGGGCGCCGTCGGCACCTACGCGGCGACCTCGCCGGACTTCGAGCGGCGCGTGCTCGATCGCCTCGGCCTCGTCGCGGAGCCCGTCTCCACCCAGGTCGTCCCGCGCGACCGCCACGCCGAGCTGCTCTCCGCCATCGCGATCGCCGGCGCGGGCCTGGAGCGCTTCGCCACCGAGGTCCGCCACCTCCAGCGGACCGAGGTCCGCGAGGTCCAGGAGCCGTTCCGCGCCGGTCAGAAGGGCTCGAGCGCGATGCCGCACAAGCGCAACCCCATCAAGGCCGAGCAGATCGCCGGCCTCGCGCGCGTGCTGCGCGGCAACGCCCAGGCGGGGCTCGAGAACGTCGCGCTCTGGCACGAGCGCGACATCTCGCACTCCTCGGTCGAGCGGGTGATCCTGCCCGACTCCACGATCCTCGTCGATTACCTGCTCGCGCGCGCCACGGCGCTCGTGGAGGGCATGACGGTATATCCCGACCGGATGCGGCAGAACCTCGAGGCGACGCACGGCGCGATCTTCTCCCAGCGCCTGCTGCTCGCGCTCGTGGAAGCAGGGATGGGGCGTGACGACGCCTACCGGATCGCCCAGCGACTCGCCCAGCGCGCGTGGGACGAGGAAATTCCGCTCCGAGGGCTGGTCGAGGCCGGGCACCCGGAGCTCGACGCGGAGGCGATCTTCGACCCCGGCGCGTTCACCCGCCACGCCGCGGAGATCGTCGGGCGCCTCGACGAGATCGCCTGAGGCGGCGGTCATACCGGAAGCCGCTCGAGCGCCGCGTATCGTTCGCGTGTCTTGACCGCTCCAGCCGGACAAGCACGCCGGAGGGCGACGATGGGCGCCGTCTGCGCGCTGGCGCTGGGCGTCCCGGCGCTGCTGGCCGGACCTGGCGCCGCCACCGAGCCCGTGCGGGGCAAGGTCAGCGTCCGGGTCGATCGGCGCGCCCCGGTCGCGACGAGCCGCCTGTGGCTCGGGGTCACCCATACCCAGGTCGGCGTCGGCGGGGGCCGCAAGGGCCTGGCCCAGATACGCGACCTGCTCGGCGGGGCCACGCGATTCCAGAACCAGCACCTCTACGGATGGGGAGCGGCGAACCCCGAGCCGGCGCGCGGCGTCTTCGCCTGGGCGAGCCTCGACCGGCGCATCGCGCGCATGCGGGCGGTCGGCACCGAGCCGGTGATCACCCTCTGCTGCGCGCCGGACTGGATGACCCGCCTCCGTCGTCGCAGCTCGACCTATCCGACGCTCCCGCCCACCGCCGCGCGGGTGCGGGACTTCGCCGCGCTCGCCGCCGCGGTGGCGCGGCGCTACCCCGACGTGCGCCACTTCATCGTCTGGAACCAGATGAAGGGCTACTACGTGCGGAGCTCGCGGACATGGGACGCACCGGGATACACGCGGCTGTACAACGCCGTCTACAGCGCGCTCAAACGGGTCGACCGGCGGATCCGGGTCGGCGGCCCCTACATCTCCCTGGAGGGCAGCGGCTCCGGCTCGTTCGCGACGCGGCCCTCGTACGCGACGGTGCGCCCGCTCACCCGGCGCAACCGCGAGGTGCTGAGCTACTGGCTGCGGCACAAGCGCGGGGCCGACTTCGTCGCGATCAGCCGCCCGCTGATCTCGCCCGACCACGACCACAACCGCTACACCACCGCGCAGCTGCTCGGCCTCGTCCACTGGTTCGGAGGCGTCGCGCGGAAGGTCCGCGCGATGACGCGGCTGCCGCTCTGGTACGCCGAGGACCACGTGCGCCCGCTGCTCGGGCGCGCCGCCACCGCGGGCGAGGCGATGATGCTGATGGAGCAGATGCGGGCCGGCGTCGCGGTCAGCCTGCGCTGGGGCCCGCAGGCGTCACCGCGCGGACCGGCCTGGCGCTTCTCCGAGGCCCTGTACGGGCGCTCGAAGACGACGGGCGGGGTGCGGCCGCTGGCGTTCTATCCGCTCTACCGCGCGATGCACCGCCACTTCGCGCCGGGCACGCCGCTCTTCAAGGTCCGATCCTCGTCGCCCGACGTCCAGGCGGTCGCGTCGCGCACCGCGGCGCTGGTCGTGAACACGCTGCCTCGGACGCTCGCGGTGAGCGTCGACGGCCGGCGCGTGCGCCTGCCCGGATACGGCTTCCGCGTGGTTGCGCTGACCCGGTAGGCGGGCCATCGGGGTCGCCCGCTGCGCTGACCGCCCCCGCCGCTACCATCGGCGAAGTGAGCGCCCTCGCCGATCTGCCCCTCCTCGCGACGGGGAAGGTGCGCGAGATGTACGACCTCGGCGACCGGCTGCTGATGGTCGCCTCGGACCGGATCTCGACCTACGACGTCGTCCACCCGACGCCGATCCCCGACAAGGGCGCGGTCCTCACCGGGCTCTCGGTGTTCTGGTTCGGCCGCACCGCGGACATCGTCCCGAACCACCTCGTCTCCGCCACCGATGACGTGCCGGCGGAGGCCCGCGGGCGGGCGCTCGCCGTGAAGAAGCTCGAGATGCTGCCCGTCGAGTGCGTCGTGCGGGGCCACCTCACCGGGTCGGGCTGGAAGGAGTACCACCGCGACGGGAGCGTCTGCGGGATCGCCCTGCCGGGCGGCCTCCAGGAGTCCCAGCGGCTGCCCGAGCCGATCTTCACGCCGGCCACCAAGGCGGCCGAGGGCGAGCACGACGAGAACGTCGACTTCGAGCGCGCCGCGGAGATCGTCGGCGACCGCGGCCTCATGGAGCGGCTGCGCGAGGTCTCGATCGCGCTGTATGAGCGCGGCGCCGAGCATGCGCGCGAGCGCGGGATCATCCTCGCGGACACGAAGTTCGAGCTCGGCCTCGACGCGGCGGGGACGCTGACGCTCGGCGACGAGGCGCTGACGCCGGACTCCTCGCGCTTCTGGCCGGCCGACGGCTACGCACCCGGCCGCGGCCAGCCGAGCTTCGACAAGCAGTTCGTCCGCGACTGGGCCTCGGGCACCGGCTGGGACCGCACGCCGCCGGCTCCCGCCATCCCCGACGACGTCGTCGCGCGCACGCGCGAGAAGTACGTCCAGGCCTACGAGCTCGTCACCGGCGAACCGTTCGCGGCCTGGACGGCGCGGGTGGCCGCGTGAGGGCGCGCGTCCTCGTGCGCCCGAAGGCCGGCATCCTCGATCCCCAGGGCCAGGCGGTGGAGCGCGCGCTTCCCGCGCTCGGCTTCGACGGCGTGGCGAACGTCCACGTCGGCCGGCTGATCGAGCTCGACGTCGAGGACCCGGACCGGCTCGGCGAGATGTGCGAGCGCCTGCTCGCCAACCCGCTGATCGAGGACTACGAGATCGTGCTCGACGGGGACCCCGCATGAGGTTCGGCGTCGTCCGCTTCCCCGGGTCCTGCGACGAGGTCGACGCGCTGACGGCCTGCGAGCGCGCCGGCGAGGCGACGCTGCTCTGGCACGGCGACGCCGGCCTCCGCGGGGTCGACGCCGTGGTCGTCCCCGGCGGGTTCAGCTACGGCGACTACCTGCGCGTCGGCGCGATCGCCCGCTTCTCGCCGGTCATGGAGTCCGTCGCGTCGTTCGCGCGCGAGGGCGGGATCGTGCTGGGGATCTGCAACGGCTTCCAGGTGCTGTGCGAGGCCGGCCTGCTGCCGGGCGCGCTGCTGCCGAACGCCTCGCGGCGCTTCGTCTGCCGCCAGGTCGACGTCGTCGTCGAGCGCGCGGACACCGCGTTCACCCGCGCCTGTGCGCCGGGCGAGCGCCTCTCGATCCCGGTCAAGCACACGGCGGGGCGCTGGTGGGCGCCGCCAGAGATCGCCGCGGAGGTCGAGGCCGGCGGCCAGGTGGTCCTGCGCTACGCGCCCGGCGAGAACCCCAACGGCTCGCTCGCCGACGTCGCCGGCGTGGCGAGCGCCGAGGGCAACGTCTTCGGCCTCATGCCCCACCCCGAGCACGCCGTCGACCCGCTCACCGCCTCCGCCGACGGCCTGCGGCTCTTCGCCTCGATCCGCGACCACGTTGCCGGCCTCGTCCCCGCCTGAGGCCGGCGCCGCGCCGCCCGGCCTGGCCCGGGCGCGGGAGCTCGGGCTGACCGAGGCCGAGTACGCGCAGATCGTCGCGCGCCTCGGGCGCGAGCCGAACGAGGTCGAGCTGGCGATGTTCTCGCTCATGTGGTCCGAGCACTGCGCCTACAAGCACTCCAAGCGGCTGCTCGCCCGCCTGCCGACGAGCGGGCCGCGGCTCGTCATGGGCCCGGGGGAGAACGCGGGGGCGGTGAGCGTCGGCGACGGGCTGGCGGTGGCCTTCAAGGTCGAGTCCCACAACCATCCGAGCGCGGTCGAGCCCTTCCAGGGGGCGGCCACCGGGGTCGGCGGGATCCTGCGCGACGTCTTCGCCGTCGGCGCGCGCCCGATCGCGATCCTCGACTCGCTGCGCTTCGGCGAGCCGGACTCGCCGCGCTCGCGCTACCTGCTGGAGCGCGCGGTGGCCGGCATCGGGCACTACGGCAACTCGATCGGCGTGCCGACGGTCGGCGGCGAGGTCTACTTCGAGGCCGCGTACGAGTCCAACTGCCTGATCAACGCGATGTGCGTCGGGCTCGTCGCGGAGGACCGGCTGATCCGCTCCGCCGCCGCCGGCCCCGGCAACGTCGTCGTGCTCTTCGGCGCGCTCACCGGCCGCGACGGGATCGGCGGCGCGTCGGTCCTGGCCAGCGCGGAGCTCGACGAGGCCGACGAGGCCAAGCGCCCCTCGGTCCAGATCGGCGACCCCTTCGCGGAGAAGAAGCTGCTCGAGTGCTCGCTGGAGCTGCTCGATCGCGAGCTGCTCGTCGCGCTGCAGGACCTCGGCGCGGCCGGCCTCACCTCGTCGGCCTCGGAAATGGCGAGCAAGGGGGGCGTCGGCCTCGACCTCGACGTGGCCACGGTCCCGCTGCGCGAGCCCGGGATGGAGCCCTTCGAGATCATGGTCTCCGAGTCCCAGGAGCGGATGCTCGCCGTCGTCGAGCCCGAGCGGGTGGCCGAGGTGCTCGCCGTCTGCGCGCGGTGGGAGACGACGGCGACGGCGATCGGCGTCGTCACCGACAGCGGCGCGATGCGCATCCTCGACGGCGAGCGCGTGGTCGGCGAGGCGCCGGTCGCGACGCTCGTCGACGACTGCCCGCTCTACGACCTCGCGCCGGCGCCGCCGGCCGCACCGCTCTATCCGGCGCCGTTGGCGCGGCTCGCGCTCGACACCGATCCGGCCGCCACCCTGGTCGCCTTGCTCGCCGCCCCGAACGTTGCCTCCCGGCTCCCGCTCTTCGAGCAGTACGACTGGCTCGTCCAGTCCCGCACCGTCCGCCGCCCCGACGAGGCCGACGCCGCCGTGCTCCTGCTGCCCACCGAGCCCGATGGCGCCCGCCCCGCGATCGCGGTGGCCATCGACGGCAACGGGCGCCGGGTCGCCGCCGACCCGCGCGCCGGCGCGGCCGAGGCGGTCTGGGAGTGCGCGGCCAACCTCGCCGCGGTCGGCGCCGAGCCGCTCGGCCTGACGAACTGCCTGAACTTCGGCAACCCCGAGAAGCCGCACGTCGCCTGGCAGCTCGTCGAGGCGGTCGAGGGGCTCGCCGCGGCGTGCGAGGCGCTCGGCGTCCCGGTCGTCGGCGGCAACGTCTCGCTCTACAACGAGGGCCCCGACGGCCCGATCCTCCCCACGCCGGTCGTCGGCATGGTCGGCGAGCTGCCCGACGCGGCGCGAGCGGGGCGGATCGCCTTCCGCCGCGAGGGCGACACGATCGCGCTCGTCGGGCCCTTCGTGCCGTCGCTCGCCGCCTCCGAGCTCGCCAAGCTGCGCGGCGCCGCGCCCGAGGGGCCCCTGCCGGCGATCGATCCGGCGGAACGGCTCGCCGCCCACGCCGCCGTGCGCGAGGCGGTGCGCCACGGCCACGCCGTGAGCGCCCACGACGTGAGCGACGGCGGCCTCGCGGTCGCGCTGGCCGAGTGTTGCCTCGCCGGCGGGCTCGGCGCCGACGTCGCCCTCGACGGGCCGGCGGACGACACCGCGCTGTTCGGTGAGGCGCCCGGGGCCGGCTTCGTGGTCTCGGGGAGCGAGGAGGCCGTGAGCGCGATAGCGGCCGCGCGGCCGCTCGGCCGCGTGAGCGCCGCGCCCCGGCTGCGGATCGCGAACGCCGACGGGGCCACCACGCTCGACGTCGAGCTCGACGCCCTGCGTGCCGCCCGCGACGGCGGCCTGGCGGAGGCCTTCGGATGACCCGCTGCTACGCTGGCCCCTCCGGGTCGAGAGGCCCGCGTTGCCACGCTTCGGTGCCGACGTTCGACGGCCGGCCATGACCGATTCCCTCGACCACCGCGACGGTCCGCGCGACGAGTGCGGAGTGTTCGGGATCTTCGCTCCCGATCGCGATGTCGCGCGCCTGGCCTACTTCGCGCTCTTCGCGCTCCAGCACCGCGGCCAGGAGTCGGCGGGCATCGCCACCGCCGAAGCCGGCGGCAACATCATGACCCTGCGCGACGTCGGCCTCGTCTCGCAGGTCTTCGACGAGCACAAGCTCCGCTCGCTCGAGGGCGACATGGCGATCGGGCACGTGCGCTACTCCACCACCGGCTCGTCCGCCTGGGAGAACGCCCAGCCCGTCTACCGCTCCGACGCGCGCGAGGTCGCCCTCGCCCACAACGGCAACCTCATCAACGCCGTCGAGCTCCACTCCGAGCTGCGCGAGCGCGGGGTCGGCTTCCGCTCCACGAGCGACTCGGAGATCATCGCCGCGCTGCTCTCCACCCACCCGTCGGACCGCATCGAGGACGCGGTGGCCGACGTGCTCCCGCGCCTGGAGGGCGCGTTCTCCACCGTGGCCATGACCCGCGAGCGCGTCGTCGCCTTCCGCGACCCGCACGGGATCCGGCCGCTCGCGCTCGGTCGCCTGGGCGAGCGCTACTGCGTGGCCAGCGAGTCCTGCGCCTTCGACATCATCGGCGCCGAGTACCTGCGCGAGGTCGAGCCCGGCGAGGTCATCACGCTCGGCCCGCGCGGGATCGAGACCCGGATGGCCGTCGAGGGCGCCCGGCGCGCGTTCTGCGTCTTCGAGCACATCTACTTCGCCCGGCCCGACTCGCGCATGGCCGGCACCGTGCTCCAGGCGGCGCGCGGGCGGATGGGCGAGATCCTCGCCGCCGAGGCGCCGGCCGACGCCGACCTCGTCATCGCCGTGCCGGACTCCGGCAACGCGGCCGCCCGCGGCTACGCGCGCGCGAGCGGGCTGCCCCAGGACGACGGCTTCGTGAAGAACCGCTACGTCGGGCGCACGTTCATCCAGCCCGGCCAGGAGCTGCGCAAGCACGGCCTGCGGATGAAGTTCAACCCCCTGAAGGAGATCGTCTCGGGCCGCCGCCTCGTCGTCGTCGACGACTCGATCGTGCGCGGCAACACGACGCGCCAGATCGTCCAGATGCTCCGCGACGCGGGCGCGAGCGAGGTCCACATGCGGATCTCCGCGCCGCCGATCCGCCATCCCTGCCACTACGGGATCGACATGTCCACGAGCGAGGAGATGGTCGCCCACGGCCGCACGGTCGAGGAGGTCGCCACCGAGCTCGGCTGCGACACGCTCGCCTACCTCTCGCTCGCAGGGGTCTACGCGGCGATCGGCGGCGAGCGCGCCACCCACTGTGACGCCTGCTTCTCGGGCGACTACCCGCTTGCGGGCAGCGACGAGGCCAACGGCAAGTTCGCCCTCGAGGGCGAACTGCCGCTCGTGCGGGCCTGAGGCTCAGAAGGTGAACACGTAGGCGACGAACGCGACCGCCAGGCTGCCGGCGCCGAGCCACTGCCACGGTCGGCGCAGATCGGGCTCCGAGCGCACCGCGAGGAGCACGAAGGGCAGGACGAACGGGTCGAAGTACTTCTGGTAGGGCAGGCGGACGACGAGCGTCGAGGCCAGGAACGCGAGGCCGAGCAGCGTCGGCAGCGCGTCCGGCCACGCTCGGCGGGCGAGCAGGATCCCGAGCCCCGCTCCCAGCGGCACGAGCAGCCAGAAGAGCCCACCCGAGCCGGCGATCCCGGGTTCGTAGCTCGCCAGCTTCCAGAGGTAGCCCGCGTCACGCTCACCGCTCCGCTGCATCGGGACGACGGCGAGTAGCGCGAATCCGCCCGCCCCCGCGGCCAGGCTCGACACGAGCAACGGCCGCAGGCGCTCGGCTTGGCCGGGGAGGGACGGCCCGAGGACCGCGGTGGCGTAGATCCCGACGAGGGCCACCGTGAAGAGGGCGGGCCGGACGCTGAGCGCCGCGCTCGCGTCCCCGGAACGGCAGAGTCCGCAGGAGGTCGGGTCAGACCCTCTGGGCACGAGCCCTCCCCAGGTGGCGGCCAGCAGTCCGAACGGTGCCAGCGCGACCGCGGCGCCCACCGTGGCCAGCGCGACGGGGCGCCACGCGCGGGTCGTCAGGGCCACGACGCCGATCCCGGCGACGGCCAGCCACACCGCGCTCTGCCGGGTCAGCACCGCGGCGCAGAGCCAGAGGAGGAAAACCGCGAAGTCCGGTGACTCGCGCGTACGGGCGAAGCGGTCGAGCCGCGCCACCGCAAGCAGGAGGAAGAGCAGGGCGAGGGCGTCGGTCATGGCGAGGAAGGACACGCCGAAGACGTAGGGAGACAGGCCGAACAGCAGCGCGAGCGCGCACGCCGGCCACTCCTGGAGCCCGCGACGAACGAGCAGCCGGAAGAGGACGACGACCGCGGCGTAGGTGAACACGGAGCTGAACAGCCGCAGCAGCCAGACGTGATACCCGGCGACCTTCACGACGCCGGCCATCAGCCAGTGGTACAGCGGCATCTGCGCGGCCGCGTAGGTCGTCAGGTCCGGCGCAGGCCAGTCGCGGGCGAACTGGCGAATCGTCGGCAGGTGGTAGACGTGCTCGTCGGTCGAGTGGTCACGATCTCGGTGGTCAGGCCTTTGAGGACCGCGATCGCCAGGACGAACGGGAACGCGAGCGCGAGGAGTTGGCGCCATTGTCGACCGGCTGGTCGTGGACCCGGCGGCATACGAGGCGAGGCCCGCCGGTGGCCTCAGGCCGCCGTGTGGTCCGTCCAGCGCGTTCCGTCCCACCAGCGCAGCCGCGTGCGGCCGCCGGGGTCCGGGTACCAACCGGCGGCGGGGAGCGGCGTGCCGCGCCGCCCGGGCGGCCGGGCGACCGGCGCCTGCTGCGGGCGCGCCGCCTCGGCCGGCGCCACCGCCGCCTGCGGCGTGAGGTGCTCGGCGCCCGGCAGGCCCGACGCCCCGCCGCCCGGAATGCCGAGCGGCACCGCGGCCGGGTCCGGCAGGCCGGAGTCCAGGAGACCTGGGCCGGTCGCGCTCACCGCTTCGCTGCCCGCCCGCACGACCCACGTCCGCGCGACCATGTCCCCGACCCGCTGGTTCCCGCGCGAAAGCAGCGCGGTGAAGAAGCCGACCACGAACGGGATGACCCACGGCAGCCCGTCGATGATCCACAGGAGCTGGCGCACGAGGTTGCGGGCGAACCCGGCCGGCCGTCCGTTGGCGCCGACCACGCGCACCGCGAGCAGCCGCTGGCCCAGGGTCGCGCCGGTCAGCCCGGGCAGCGACACCCAGTAGGCGAGGCCGATCACGAGCAGGATCCCGTAGAACGCGGCCGCGCGGCCGCCGGTGATGTAGTAGACGTGCCCGTTGCTCGTGACCTTCGCGTAGACGCTCCCGAGGTCGATCGGCGTGCCGCGCGGCCGACGCTCCGCGAGCGCCGCGAAGAGCGGTATCGCGAAGATCCAGGTCAGCACGAGGTCGATGAGGAACGCCGTCGTGCGACGGCCCATCACCTTCGTCGTCCCGGGCGCCATCGCGCGCAGCGTACCGACGCTCGCCGACCGCTCTCACCCGTGGCTGCGGCGTCCCTCGCGCCCTCGCCTCGACCCGCCCGCGACCGTCGCTATGGTCGGACGTCCGCCATGTCCGTCACCGCCCCCGACCTCCATGCCGCGCTGCGGACGCACTTCGGCTTCGACGAGTTTCGGCCCGGCCAGGAGGAGGCGGTGCGCGCCGCGCTCGCCGGTCGCGACGTGCTCGCGGTCATGCCCACCGGCGCCGGCAAGTCGCTCTGCTACCAGCTCCCGGCGCTCATGCGGGAGGACCTGACGCTCGTCGTCTCGCCGCTCGTCTCGCTCATGCAGGACCAGGTCGAGGCGCTCGAGCGCGTCGCCCCGGGCCAAGTGGCGCTCGTCAACGCCCAGCAGGATGCCGCCGCGAACCGCGCGACCATCGAAGCCGCGCGCGACGGGCGGCTGCGCCTGCTCTACGTCGCTCCCGAGCGCTTCGCTTCGCCCGGGTTCGCCGCGGCGCTGCGCGACGTGCCGCTCGGGCTCTTCGTCGTCGACGAGGCGCACTGCGTCTCCCAGTGGGGCCACGACTTCCGCCCCGACTACTTCCGCCTCGCCGACGCGGCGCGCTGGCTCGAGGCCCGGGCGCTCGTCGCGCTCACCGCCACGGCCACGCCGCAGGTGGCGAGCGACATCGTGCGGCGCCTCGGACTGCGGGAGCCCGCGCACGTCGCGACCGGCTTCGACCGCCCGAACCTCTCCTTCGCGGTGGTCCGCTGCCGCTCGAAGGTCGACAAGCATCGCCGCATCGCCGCGGCGCTGGCCGACCCGGCGGCCCGCCCGGCGATCGTCTACGCGGGTACGCGCGCGGGGACCGAGACGCTGGCCGCCACGCTGAGCGGCGAGCTCGGCGTGGAGGTCCTCGCCTACCACGCCGGCCTCGCGCGCGAGGAACGCGCGGGCGTCCAGCGGCGCTTCATGGCCGGGGAGGCGGAGGTCGTCGTGGCCACCAACGCCTTCGGCATGGGCGTCGACAAGGCCGACGTCCGCACGGTCTGCCACGAGACCGTGCCGGCGTCGCTCGAGGCCTTCTACCAGGAGGCCGGCCGCGCCGGCCGCGACGGCGCCCCGGCCCGCTGCCTGCTCTTCGCCGAGGCGCGCGACAAGGGCCTGCACGTCTTCTTCATCCAGCGGGCGATCGCCGACGAGGCGGCGATCCGCGGCGTCGCGGGGCGCATCTCGGCCGAGACGGGCGAGGACGGCCGCTACGACCTCGATCTCCGGAGCCTGGCCGGGGCCGCGGGCGGCGAGGCCGATCGTGCCCGGGCCGTGGTCGGCCATCTCGTCGAGGCCGGCGTGTTGCGTCCGGCGCCCGCCCCCGCCGACCGCGCGGCCGGCGTCCTCGCGGCGGTGATGGATCGCGGCGCGCTGGCCCGCTGCCGTGCGGCCGCGAAGACGGCGGAGTCGATCCGCTGGCGCCAGTACCGGGCGATCTGGGCCTTCGTCGAGGGCGACGGGTGCCGGCGGGAGACGATCCTGCGCCACTTCGGCGACCGCTCGACCCCGTCGCCGCAGGCCGGCGTGCCCTGCTGCGACGTCTGCGATCCGGGGCTGGTGCCGGCGCCGGTCGCTGCGGCGCGGCGCGGGGTCGCCGGCGCGGCGGGCGCCGTGCCCGAGAGCCTCGACGCGGCGATCGTCGAGGTGGTCGGCGCGGCGAGCCCGGCGGTGGGCCGCACCCGGGCGGTCGAGATCCTGCGCGGCGGGCGCTCCAAGGCGCTGCTGCGCCACGCCTACGACGGGCTGCCGACCTACGGCGCGTTCGCCCACCTCTCGGGCGACGAGGTCCTGCGACGCGTCGACGCGCTGCTCGCCGCCGGGTCGCTGCGCTCGAGCGGCGGGCGCTACCCGACGCTCGCCACCGCGTGAGCGACGCCGCCCCGGGCTTCCGCGTCGGAGTCCTCGTCTCGGGCGAGGGCACGAACCTCCAGGCGCTGCTCGACACCGTCCACGGCCGCGACGGGGTGGAGATCGCGGGGGTGGTGGCCAGCGCGGACGGTGTCCCGGCGCTGGAGCGCGCCGCGGCCGCCGGCGTCGAACGGGTCGTGTTCGGGCTGGCGGGCTCCGGCGATCGCGCCGCCCGCGACGCCGCCGTCGCCGACTGGCTCGCCGCGCGCGAGGTCGATCTCGTCGTGCTCGCCGGCTGGATGCAGCTGCTCACGCCGGCCTTCCTCGGCCGCTTCCCGGGTCGCGTGATCAACGTCCATCCCGCGCTGCTGCCGGCCTTCGCCGGCCTGCGCTCGGTCGAGCAGGCGGTGGACTACGGGGTGAAGGTCTTCGGGGTCACCGTCCACTTCGTCGACGACGGGATCGACACCGGCCCGATCATCCTCCAGCGCGCGATCGACCTGCCCGACGCGATCGACCCCGAGGACGTGCGCGCCGCCCTGCGCCCGCTCGAGCACGCGCTGCTCCCCGAGGCGGTGCGGCTCATCGGCCGCGGCGCGGTGAGCCTCGACCCGGAGCGGCCGCGCCGGGTGCGGGTGGCGCGCCCCTCCCACTAGACTCGCCCGACCCATGGAGGAGGTCACCGCGAGCGAGCCGCCGCCCGCCCCCGAGGGCGACGGGCCCGATCTGACGCAACCCGGCGAGGTGCGCCTCGGCCGCGCGCTGCTCTCGGTCTCCGACAAGACCGGCATTTCCGACTTCGCGCGCGGCCTCGTGGAGCTCGGCATCGAGATCGTCTCCACCGGAGGCACGGCCGCCGCCCTCCAGGAGGCCGGGATCGAGGTCCGCTCGATCACCGACCTCACCGGCTTCCCGGAGATCATGGACGGGCGCGTCAAGACGCTGCACCCGAAGCTCTACGCCGCCCTGCTCGCCCGCCGCGACGACCCCGCGCACGTCCGGGCCGCCGAGGAGCAGGACGTCGAGTGGGTCGACCTCGTGTGCGTGAACCTCTACCCGTTCGAGGCGACCGCGTCGCGCCGCGGAGCCGCGGAGCCAGACGTCATCGAGGACATCGACATCGGCGGGCCGACGATGATCCGCGCCGCGGCGAAGAACCGCGACTTCGCGGCGCCGGTTGTGAGCCCCGCGAGCTACGACGCGATCCTGGCCGAGCTGCGGGAGTCGAGCGGCCGCCTGTCGGCGGCCACCCGCCGCAACCTCGCCGCCGAGGCCTTCGCCTACACCGCGCGCTACGACACCGCGATCGCCCGCTGGTTCGCCGAGTCCGACGACGACTTCCCTCCGCTCCTGCTCCGCGCCTACGAGAAGGTCGTCGACCTTCCCTACGGCGAGAACCCCCACCAGCGCGCCGCCTACTACGCGCAGGTCGGCACCCGGATGCACGTGCTCTCCCAGGTGCAACAGCTCGGCGGGAAGCCGCTCTCGTTCAACAACCTGCTTGACCTCAGCTCCGCCCGCTCGCTGGTCGGCGAGTTCCAGCTGCCGGCCTGCGTCATCGTCAAGCACAACAACCCGTGCGGCTGTGCGGTGGCCGACGAGGCGGGTGACGCCTACGCACGCGCCTTCGCCGGCGACCCGATGAGCGCGTTCGGCGGCGTCATCGCGCTGAACCGTCCGGTGGATCGCGCGCTGGCCGAGGCGATCAGCGGCCAGTTCGTGGAGGTGCTCTTCGCGCCCGGCTACGACGACGACGCGCTCGACGTGCTCGCCGCCAAGCCCAACCTTCGGATCCTCGCCGATGAGGAGCGCCGCGGACTGAGCCTCGTCGAGCAGGAGCTCAAGCCGGTCGTCGGCGGTGTGCTCGTCCAGGATCGCGACCAGGGCCTCGAGGATCGCGGCGAGATGCAGGTCGTCACCGAGCGGCGCCCGAGCGAGGCCGAGTGGGGCGACCTCCTCTTCGCCTGGAAGGTGTGCAAGCACGTGCGGTCCAACGCCATCGTCCTGGCGCGGGACGGCGCGACGCTCGGCATCGGCGCGGGGCAGATGAGCCGTGTCGACTCCGTGCGGCTGGCGGTGGAGAAGGCCCAGGCGCCGCTGGCCGGATCGGTGCTCGCCTCCGACGCCTTCTTCCCGTTCTCCGACGGGCCACAGCTCGCGATCGACGCCGGCGCGCGGGCGATCATCCAGCCCGGCGGCTCCAAGCGCGACGACGAGGTCGTCGCCGCCGCCGACGAGGCCGGGATCGCCATGGTCTTCACCGCGCGCCGCCACTTCCGCCATTGACCGGCGCCGAGCGTCATGGCTCCGGCGTCCCGTGGGAGGTGGCCTACGGGTACAGCCGCGCGGTCCGGATCGGCGACCGGGTGCTCGTCGCCGGCACGACCGCGGCCGGCCCCGACGGGGCGGTGGCCGGCCTCGGCGATCCGGCCGCGCAGGCGCGGGCCGCGCTGGAACGGATCGCGGCGGCGCTGCACCAGGCCGGCGCGTCGACCGCCGACGTCGTGCGGACCCGGATCTACGTCACCGACGCGGCGTACGCCGAAGCGGTCGGCCGGGAGCACGCCGCGACGTTCGGCGCCGCCCCGCCGGCGGCGACGCTGGTGGTGGTCTCGGCGCTGCTCGACCCGCGCCTGCTCGTCGAGATCGAGGCCGAGGCGGTGGTGGGCGCCGGCGGCTGACGGCCGGACGTCCGCATCGCATCCCGGCCCAGGCTCGCCCTGCGTGCACCAGCCGGGACGCGACGCGAGAGGACGAGCGCCCGCGCCTAGCTCGACGCGCTCAGCGTCCCGCCGGACCCGGAGAGCTGGGTCACCGGCACGGACTCCAGGCCCTGGGAGCGCAGCGCGGCGCGGAGCTCGTCGAGGACGATGGGACCGCTCACGGCGTCCGGCACCTCGAGCTCGATGACCTCGCCCGGCTGGAGGGTCCCGACCGCCCCGCCGGGGGACAGCGTGACCCGCCCGCGCACGGCGCGCCCGCCCGCCGAGCGGGCGAGCAGGAACTGACCGGCGGTGAAGCCTCGCTCCGGCGGCAGGTAGACGAAGTGGCCCTGGATCCCGAGGGATCGCGCCGTCCGCCGCAACCGGCTCTTGGTCGCCATCCAGCGCACGAGCGCGCCGCCCTTGGCGAGACTCGGCACCGCGTCGTCGCCGGCGGCCTGGAGCTGCTGGAGGTCCCCCGTCGACGGGGCGGCGGAGACCGCGAACGAGCCGTGCAGATCACGTGAGCGCATCGCGGCCGCGACCGTGTCCACGGTCTCGGCCGGCGCCTCCACGACGACGCCGACCTGCGGCGCGTTGGTCGAGAAGCCGGTGGCCGGCGTCAGATGCAGGGGCCGGGCCAGCACCGAGTAGCCGGCGCCGGTCCCGAGGCCGGCGAACCCGAGCGCCACGACGCCGGCGCCCACCGCCGCCGCGCGCTGCAGGGAGAGCCGCCACGGCGCCAAGGCTGTCGCGCGCCGCCCGGCGCCGGTCGCGAACGCCGCCGTGGAGGGGCGGGCCGCGAAGCGCGGGTCGGGCTCCAGGGGGGCGGCCAGGGCGCGCTCCAGCGCCGGGCCGAGCTCGACGCGCGAGGTCGCGACCTGGGCGAGGTCGAAGCGCTCGAGCGCGCGGTTGTTCTCCTTCACGTGACCGACGCCGAAGCCGTAGGAGATCACCGGCGTGCCGGCGATCAGCGACTCGAGCACGGTCAGGCCGGCGGTGGAGTGGACGAGGACGTCGGCCGCGGCGAGGTAGTCGGCCATGCGGTGGGTGAAGCCGACGAGGCGGAGTCGCCGCTCGCCGGCGAACCGCGCCTCCAGGCGCTCACGCACCGCGTCGTTGCGGCCGCAGAGGCACAGGACCGTCGCGTCCTCGCGGCGCAGCGACTCGGCGATGGCGCCCTCGAGGTCGCCGATCCCCCAGCCGCCGCCGCTGACCAGGACGATGCGGCCCTGCGCCGGCAGCTCCAGCGTGGCGCGGGCCTGGACGCGGGTCGGCGGGTGCAGGCAGCCGGCGGTCGTCGGCGGGCGACCCCAGCGGACGCTGCCCGGGCCGGCGATGGCCTCGACCTCCTCGACCGACTCGGGTTGGGTGACGACGTGCAGGTCGATCCCGGGGTGGGCCCAGAAGTGCAGGCCGGCGAGGTCGGTGATGCTCGAGACCGCGGTCACCTCGAGCTTGCCCTTGCGGCGCAGCTCGCCGAGCACGGCGGTGCAGCCGGGATAGGTCGAGATCACGAGGTCGGGATCGTGCGCGCTCACGAGGCGCTTCATCCGGCGCGAGCCGAGCATCGCGAGCAGCTTGCGCGAGAGCCACCGCGTGGGGCGGAGGCGCATGAAGAGGTGGTACTGCGCGTCGAAGAGCCAGGGCAGCCAGCGGAACATGACCACCGACCCGTCGCGCATGACCGACGTCAGCAGCCCGCCCATCGCGACGAGCCCGTTGACGATCGAGACCTGCGTGCCGGGCTCCTCCTCCGCGAACTCGCGCGCGATCGCGCGGGCCGGCCCGTCGTGTCCCTCGCCGATGTCCGCCGAGAGGACGAGGACCTTGCGCGCTGCGGCCGGGTGGGGCTCGCCGTCCCCCGCCTCGCCCGCCGCGTCCCCGGCCCGGGCGTGCGAGCCCGCGTCGTCACCGTTCGCCCGGCCGTGCCCGTTGGCGCGCCCGTTGCCGTTGCCGTTCGCCTGCTCGGTCTTCCAGGCCACGTAGCGGCGCACACCCTCGGCGAACGGCGTCGCGGCGGTCCAGCCGAGCTCGTCGCGCGCGCGGACGCTCAAGACCTCCTTGCCGCCGAAGTCGCCGGGCCGCGCGGGCGTGAACTCGATCCGGGTGTTCCCGACCAGCGACTGCACGTGCTCGGCGATCTCGCGGATCGTGACCGTCTCGTCGCTGGCCAGGTTGTAGGTGCGGTTCGCGGCCGCGGGGACGAGCGAGCAGGCCACGCCCTCGGCGAGGTCCTCGACGTAGACGAAGCGGCGGAACTGGCTGCCGTCCCCGGCGAGGGTCAGCGACTCACCGGCCAGCGCCTTGTTCACGAAGGCCGGGACGACCGCCGCCTCACGCGCGCGGGGCCCGTAGGGGATGCCGAAGCGCAGGACCGTGCACGGCACGTCGTAGAGCTCCGCGTAGGCCTTGCAGTACAGCTCGCCGGCGAGCTTCGTGGAGGTGTAGAGGTGGCTCGGGGTCGCGATGAGCGTGTCCTCGTCCACCACGTCGGGCTCGCAGTCGGAGTACACCCAGATCGTGCTCGCGTAGACCATGCGCTCGACCTTCGCGCGCCGCGCCGCCTCGAGCACGGCGATCGTCCCGCGGGCGTTGACCTCCTCGGCCAGGACCGGCGCCTCGAGCACGTCGCTGACGTCGGCGACCGCGGCGAGATGGACGACCGCGTCGCAGTCCTCCAGCGCGGTGGCGAGCGCCTCGACGTCGGTGATCTCGCCGAGGCGGTGCTCGAGCTCGGCGGCGTCGTGCCACGGCGAGCGCCGCCGGTCATAGACGATGGGCTCGTGACCGTGCGCCGCAAGGCGGTCGACGACGTGGGAGCCGATGAAGCCGGCGCCGCCGGTGACCAGGACCCTCACGCGACGCCCTCCGGCAGCTTGGGCCCGTGGTAGTAGATCGGCGGGCACGAGTGGTGCTGGGCGACCCAGTCGGTGTTCGGCAGCTCGACGTGGTGGCCCATGATCCGGTGGCACGGCTCGTCGTACACGCGCCCGGTGGAGCGCTCGAGGTGCTCGAAGACGACGTACTTGTAGAGGCCGGAGACCATCCCCTCGGGCAGCTCGAGCCGGGTGCCCGGGTGCGCGGGATCGAGGAGCGCGCGGGCCACGCGGTTCTTCCAGTCGACGATCTCCTCGAGCCGCTCGACCTGGACGAGCCCGAGCGCCGCGACGAACTCGCTCATGCGGAAGTTCAGGCCGCGGATGTCGTAGTCGGGCTTGCCGTAGTTGCGGAACTTCCGGGCGTACTCGAGCAGCTCCGGGCGACGCGAGGTGAGCACGCCGCCTTCGCCGGTGCTGATCGTCTTGGTCGCGTAGAAGCTGTAGACGCCGGCGTCGCCCCACGTCCCGGGGCGCCGGCCGTCCCAGCCCGCGCCGTGCGCGTGGGCGCAGTCCTCGAGCAGGAAGATCCCGTGCTCGCGGCAATAGGCGGCGATCCGCTCGACCTCGAAGGCGACGTGGCCGCCGATGTGCACGAGGAACACCGCCTTGGGCCGGTGCTCGGCGGCCTTCGCCTCGAAGTCGGCGAACGACATGCAGAGGTCCTCGCGGTTGCAGTCGACGAACTCCACCCGGCCGCCGGCCTCGAGCACGGCGAGCGGCGTGGCCATGAAGGTGTTCGACGGGCACAGCACGGTCTCCCCCCGGACCTGGGCGAACTCGAGCGCGGCCAGCGCGCCGCCCGTCCAGTTGGCGGTGGCCACGGAGGCCTGGCCGTTCCACGCCGACCAGGCCGCCTCGAACTCGTCGCGGATGGCCCCCTCGGACCAGCGGTTGGAATCGAAGACGCGGTCCACGAGCGCGTGGTAGCGCGCCCGATCGCGCTGGTCGAAGCCGATCGCGAAGGTGGCGGGGTCTGGGCCCGGCGCCTGGCGGGCGGCGGCGCGGTCGTCGGCGGTGAGGCTCATGCGCAGCGCGTCGAGGGCGCGAGGGTCCGGGTGTCGGGCATCACGAGAAGGCGATCCTGTGTGAACGGTTGGCGGGCGGCGGGGCCGGCCTCGGTGATGATGAGGCCACCGACGCGACGTCGAGCGGTGCCCGCGGCGGCCGGGCGCGCACCATCCGATGTTCCGGACCCCGGAACGATGGAAAAGACTACGCGATCCGGCGGCGTTCGGTTACTCGGCGCCGCGCTTTCGCGCGTCTTCAGCCGACCGGCATCGCCTCGAGTCCGGCCGTCTCGAGGGCGTCGAGCACCGGCGGCAACGCCGCGACCGTGCCCTGCCACGAGCCGGCCTGCGCGTAGGTGTCGGCGTCGTGCAGGAGCAGCACGTCGCCGGGACGCAGCCCGCCCTCGGTGAGCTTCGCGGCGATCTGCGCGGGGGTCCGGCCCGCGTTCCAGTCCACGCCCCACTTCGACCACAGCCACGGGGACCAGCCGCGGCGGCGGATCTCGCGCAGGCCCGCGGGCGTGTAGATGCCGTAGGGCGCGCGGTGGTCGCGCGGCGCGTCGCCGAGCGTCTCGCCGAGCGTCGCCACCACGCGATCGAGGTCCTCGCGCAGCGCCCCCGGGGTGAGTCTCATGAGGTTGCGGTGCCGGTCGCCGTGGATCCCCACGCGGTGCCCGGCGGCCATCACCTCCGCCGCCAGCGCCGGGCTGCGGCGCACCTGCTCGCCGACCATGAAGAACGTCGCCGTCGCCCCCCGACCGGCGAGGATCTCCAGCACGGCGGGCGTGCCCTCGGGGTGGGGCCCGTCGTCGAAGGTGAGCGCGACGCCGCGCGGAGAGCTCAGCCGTCGTGGCAGCCCAAGCGCGGCTGCGAGGGGCGGCGCGTGCACGGCCAGGCCCGGCCCGAGCCAGGCGCCGCCGGCGCCGAGCGCGCCGGCGGCGGCCAGCAACGCCGGCCGCACCTCAGCCCGCGTCGCGCAGCGCGCGGTAGCAGCGGATCAGCGCGTTCGTCGAGGAGTCGTGGTCCAGCTCCGGGAGCTCGGCGGACTCGAGCTCGGGGACGATGCGCTTGGCGAGCACCTTGCCGAGCTCCACGCCCCACTGGTCGAAGGAGTCGATGCCCCAGATCGTGCCCTGCACGAAGACCTTGTGCTCGTAGAGTGCGACGAGCGCCCCGAGCGCGTGCGGGGTCAGGCGCTCGGCGAGGATCACGCTGCTCGGCCGGTTGCCCGGGCAGACTCGGTGCGGGATCTGCTCGGGCGGCGCGCCCTCGGCGGCGAGCTGCGCCTCCGTGCGGCCGAACGCGAGCGCCTCGGCCTGCGCGAGCAGGTTCGCCATCAGCAGGTCCTGCTGCCGGCCGACCGGCTCGAGCGGCTGCGCGAACCCGATGAAGTCGCACGGGACGAGCCGCGTCCCCTGGTGGATGAGCTGGTAGAAGGCGTGCTGGCCGTTGGTGCCGGGCTCGCCCCAGACGATCGGCCCGGTGTCGTAGTCGACCTCGTGGCCGTCGAGCGTCACGTGCTTGCCGTTGCTCTCCATGTCGAGCTGCTGGAGGTAGGCGGGGAAGCGCTTGAGGTCCTCGGCGTAGGGCAGCACCGCCACCGTCTCGGCGTCGAGGAAGCTCGAGTTCCACAGCCAGGTGAGCGCGAGCAGCACGGGCAGGCTCTCGCCGAGCTCTGCGGTGCGGAAGTGCTCGTCCATCGCGCGGAATCCCTCGAGCATCTCGCCGAAGGCGGCGGGGCCAATCGCGATCATCAGCGAGAGCCCGATCGCCGAGTCGTAGCTGTAGCGCCCGCCGACCCAGTCCCAGAAGCCGAACATGTTCGCCGGGTCGATCCCGAACTTCTCGACCTCCTCGGCGTTGGTCGAGACCGCGACGAAGTGCTTGGCCACGACCGCCTCGTCACCGCCGAGGCCGGCGACGAGCCAGCCCCGCGCGGCGTGCGCGTTGGTCAGCGTCTCCAGGGTGGTGAA
>JBBSBL010000004.1:0-89385 GCA_038251325.1 Solirubrobacterales bacterium
CCGGGGAGGTCGGCTGGGTGCCCCAGCAGCCGGCGGTGTACTCCAAGCTCTCGGTCGCCGAGAACCTGCGTCTCTTCGCGCGGCTCGAGCGCATGTCCGACCCGGACGCCGCGGTGGGGCGCATGCTCGAGCAGACCGGCCTGGAGGACCGGGCCGGCGATGAGATCGGGACGCTCTCCGGCGGCAACCAGCAGCGGGTGAACATCGCCATCGGACTCCTCCGCGCCCCGGAGGTGCTGCTGCTCGACGAGCCCTCCGCCTCGCTGGACCCGCGCCAGCGCGAGCGCCTGTGGGAGTTCATCTCCTCGCTCGTGGCCGACGGCACCGCGGTGATCTTCTCCACCCACAACGTCGGCGAGGCGGAGGCCCACGCGGACCGCGTCCTCGTGCTCGCCGACGGGGAGCTGCTCTTCGCCGGCGGTCCGGCCGAGCTGGCCGACACGGTCGGCGGCGAGTCGCGCGACTTCGAGACGGCCTTCGTCGCGTTCCTCGCGGCGCGGGGCCACTGACCCCGGCCCCCCGATGCGCTGGCTCCTCCTCAAGGACCTCCAGATCCTGCGCCGCTCCCCGTTCCTGGTGGGGATGCTCGTCGTCTACGCGGTCGCGATCCCGGTGCTGATCGGCCTCGCGCTCTCGGGCGGCGGGGGCAAGCCCCGCGTGGCCGTCCTCAACGAGGTCCCGCGCTCGGACTACCAGATCGCCCTCGGCGGGGAGAAGGTCGACGTCGGGAAGTACTCCAGCAAGCTGTATCAGTCGATCCAGCCGATTCGCGTTCACAGCCGCCAGGAGGCGCTCGACAAGGTGCGCTCGGGCGACGCGGTGGCGGCGCTCATCGTGCCCGAGGACTTCGCGCGGAAGCTCTCGACGGGGATCACCACCCCGCAGGTCGAGGTGATCTACAACGCCGAGAACCCGATCAAGCGCGCCGCGGTCGAGTCGCTGATCAAGGCCCGGCTCGCGGACGCCAACCTCGCGCTGTCGAAGAAGTTCACCCAGATCGGGGCGGGCTACATCGACCTCCTGCTCAAGGGCGGGAGCTTCGACGTCCTCGGTCAGACCCTGAACGTCCTGGGGCTCGAGAAGGCCGACGCGATCCTCCGGGGCACGATCGCGGCGCTGCCGCCGCGCGACGCCGCCCGACTGCCGCTCGGGCAGGTGCAGCACTTCGCGAAGCTCGCCGTGGACAACCTCAACCTCTCCGATGACGTGCTGCGAGCCGTCGCCGAGCCGATTCGCGCAAAGACCACGACCCTCCAGGGCCGCCGCGCGTCGCTCAGCGGCTACCTCGTCGCCGTGGCCGTGACCACGTCGCTGATGTTCGTCGGCCTGCTCCTCGCCTCCGGCCTGCTGGCGCTCGAGCGCGAGGAGCACACGTTCACGCGCCTCGTGCGCGGGCTCGTCTCGCGAACGGCGCTGATCGCGGAGAAGACCGCGCTGACCGCGCTGTGCTCGGTCCCGGTCGGCCTGCTCATGCTGGTCATCGTCAGCCTCGTGGCCGGCGCGCTCGACTGGGGGCGCTTCCCGCAGTGGCTCGTCGGACTCGCGATCGGCGGACTCGGCTTCGCGGCGCTGGGCGTCGCGATCGGCGGCGTGGCGCGCGAGGTGCGCGCGGCGTCGCTGCTCGCCTTCCTCGTCGCGCTGCCGATCGCCTTCCTCGCCCTCGTCCCGAGCGGCGCCGTGTCGGCCGGGCTCTACGACGCGATCTCGGTGATCTCCGCGCTCTTCCCGTTCAAGCCGGCCCTCCAGGCCATGGACTGGGCGCTCAACGGCGCCGATCCCGGCCTGCTGGAGCCGCTGCTCCACATGGCGGCGCTGGTGATCGCCTACGGCGTGATTGCGCGCGTGGCGCTGCGGCGGTTCGCGTAGGGGCGCTCGGGCGTGGCCGGTCAGGCTCGGCGAACGGTGCAGCGAAGGCAGGCTCGATCGATCGGCATCGGCCTCCACCGCCCGGGTGCCCTGGCGGCCCGCGTGAACCGCGAGTGACGGATTGACGCCCTATATCAGCGTGAATCCGTCACTCGTGAGAATCCAGGGACCGCCGCGCCGACGGTCCCACCTTCGATGCGCCGTTCGCCTGGGCGGCCCCTGACCATCGAGTCGCCGTGGCATTCGCCACGCGCCGTTCCTCGCCCCTATCCTCCCCCGCATGGCGTTTCCCGCCACCCGCCTGCGCCGGCTGCGCCGCACCCCCTCGCTGCGGGGCCTCGTGCGCGAGACCCGCCCGGCACCCGGCGACCTCGTCCTGCCGCTGTTCGTCCACGCCGAGTCGGGGCGGACGCCGATCGCCGCGATGCCCGGGATCGAGCGCCTGTCGATCTCCCACGCCGTGGCCGAGGCCGGGGAGGCCGCCGCCCGCGAGGTCCCCGCCGTCCTGCTGTTCGGGATCCCGGCCGACAAGGACGCGGAGGGGTCGGGCGCGTGGGACGACGAGGGCGTCGTCCAGCTCGCCACCCGCGCGATCAAGGACGCGCACCCCGACCTGCTCGTCATCACCGACGTCTGCCTGTGCGAGTACACCGCGCACGGCCACTGCGGTGTCCTGCGCGAGGACGGCGCGGTGGACAACGACGCGACGCTCGAGCTGCTGGCCCGCACCGCCGTCTCCCACGCGC
The DNA here is from genome assembly GCA_038251325.1 of Solirubrobacterales bacterium. Classification (GTDB taxonomy): domain Bacteria; phylum Actinomycetota; class Thermoleophilia; order Solirubrobacterales; family Solirubrobacteraceae; genus JBBSBL01. The sequence continues at coordinate 2,613 of JBBSBL010000004.1, forward strand.
GCGCCGGCGGCGACCTCGTCGCCCCGAGCGACATGATGGACGGACGGGTCGGCGTCCTCCGCAGCGAACTCGACGCCGAGGGGTTCGCCGAGCTGCCGATCATGGCCTACTCGGCGAAGTTCGCCTCCGCGTTCTACGGGCCGTTCCGCGAGGCCGCCGGCTCGGCCCCCGCATTCGGCGACCGGCGCGGCTACCAGCTCGACCCGGCCAACGGCGCCGAGGCGGTCCGCGAGGCGCTGCTCGACGCCGAGGAGGGCGCCGACGTGCTCATGGTCAAGCCGGCGCTGCCGTGCCTCGACGTCATCCGCGCCGTGAAGGAGCGGTCCGAGCTGCCGGTCGCCGCGTACTCCGTGAGCGGCGAGTACGCCATGGTCAAGGCCGCCGCCGCCGCCGGCAGCCTCGACGAGCGGGCCGCTGTGCTCGAGACGATCACCGCCATCCGCCGCGCCGGCGCGGACATCGTCATCACCTACCACGCCAAGGACGCCGCCGAATGGCTTCGCGACCGCTAGCCCCTGAGAGCCGGACACCCCAGCCGAAGCTGCGCAGCCGCACCGGCGGCGCCGCCGTCGCGCTCGACGACGTCGACCGGCGCCTGCTCAACCTCATGCAGGGGCGCTTCCCGATCGCGCCCCGTCCGTACGCCGCGGTGGCCGCCGAGGCGGATCTCGAGGAGGTGGAGACGATGGCGCGGGTCCAGCGCCTGCTCGACGACCGCATCATCCGCCAGGTCACCCCGATCTTCGACACGCGCGCGCTGGGCTACCAATCGATGCTCGTCGCCGCCAAGGTGGACGCCGAACATCCCCACCGAGCGGCGAAGGCGATCAACGCCCATCCCGGCGTCTCGCACAACTACCTGCGCAACCACGACTTCAACCTCTGGTTCACGATCGCGGTCGAGCCCGGCTCCCGCCTCGGGCTCCAGGGCACGCTCGACGTCCTCGCCGCCGAGGCGGGCGCCACGTCGATCCGCCAGCTGCCGACGCTCAAGCTGTTCAAGATCCGCATGGACCTGGAGATGGAGGGCGACACCAAGGCGCTGGCGAACGCCGGCGTGGCGCAGGACCCGGTCGAGCTCGACCCGGTGCCCTACGACGACCTCGACGTCGCGGTGATCCGCGCGTTGCAGGGGGACATGGCGGTCGTCTCCGAGCCCTACGCCGCCGCGGCGGCCGCCCTCGGGCTCGGCCAGGACGCGTTCCTGGAGCACCTCGCCGGGATGCGGGAGCGTGGGATCCTGCGCCGGGTCGCCGCCATCCTCTACCACCGCCGCGCCGGCTTTAGCGCGAACGGGATGGGTGTCTGGGAGGTGCCCGAGGAGCGGATCGCGGAGGTCGGCGCCCGGATGGCCGCCTACCGTGGGATCTCGCACTGCTACCAGCGGCCGACCTACGCGGACTGGCCCTACTCCGTCTTCACGATGGCCCACGGGCGCTCCAAGGAGGAGTGCGACGCGATCCTCGACGCGATCGCCGAGGACACCGGGATCGAGGGGCGCGCCACGCTGTACTCCTCGACGGAGTTCAAGAAGATCCGCCTGCGCTACTTCACCGACGACTTCACGCGGTGGGAGGCCGAGCGCGCCTAGGCTCACCGGCGCACCTCGCGCCGCGGCCGGCGGGACGCCGATGAGCTCCGTGCTCGACGACACGCGCTCGGCGGCGCTGTTCGCCCGAGCGACGGACCTCATGCCGGGCGGGGTGAACTCGCCGGTGCGGGCGATGCGGGCCATCGGGCGCGACCCGATCTTCGTCGCGCGCGGCCACGGCGCCGAACTCGTCGACGTGGACGGCAACGCCTATGTCGACTACGTCTGCTCTTGGGGCCCGCTCATCCTCGGGCACGCCCACCCCGACGTCGTGGCCGCGATCGGCGAGCAGGCGGCGCTCGGGACCACGTTCGGCGCGCCCACCACCGGAGAGGTCGAGCTCGCGGCGGAGGTCGCGGCGCGCATGCCAGGCGTCGAGATGCTGCGGATGACCTCCTCCGGCACGGAGGCCGCGATGAGCGTCGTGCGCCTGGCCCGCGCGGTGACCGGGCGCGAGACCGTGCTGAAGTTCGCCGGCGCCTACCACGGTCACGTCGACGGGCTGCTCGCCGCCGCCGGCTCCGGGCTCGCCACCCACGGGATCCCGGCCAGCCCGGGCGTTCCGGCCGCGGCCGCGGCCGCGACCGTCGTGGTGCCGTGGAACGACCCGGACGCCTTCCTCGCCGCCACCGAGCGCGAGCCGCTCGCCGCGATCCTGGCCGAGCCGCTGCCCGCGAACATGGGCGTGGTCCCGCCGCAGGACGGGTTCCTCGACCTGCTGCGGGAGCGGGCCGACGCCACCGGTGCCCTGCTGATCTTCGACGAGGTCATCTCGGGCTTCCGGGTGAGCCGCGGCGGCAGCCAGGAGCTCTCCGGCGTGACCGCCGACCTCACCGTGCTCGGGAAGGTGATCGGCGGGGGCCTCCCCGCGGCCGCCTACGGGGGGCGGCGCGAGCTGATGGAGCGGATCGCCCCGGCCGGGGACGTCTACCAGGCGGGCACGCTCTCGGGGAACCCGCTCGCGGTCGCCGCCGGGCTCGCCACCCTCGCCCGCCTGGACGAGGAGGCCTACGCGACGCTCGCCGCCACCACGACGCGGCTCGCAGAGGGGCTGCGCGAGGCGGCGGCGGGTCGCGCGGTCCACGTGGCCGAGGCGCCCGGCCTGCTCACCGTCTTCTTCGCCGAGGGCCCGGTGCGCAGCTACGCGGAGGCCCGCGCCTGCGATCTCGGGGCCCACGCCGCATGGTGTCGCGCGCTGCTCGCACGGGGCATCTATCCGCCGCCGTCGCCCTTCGAGGCGTGGTTTCCGTCGCTGGCCCACACGCCGGAGCTCGTCGACCAGACGCTCGAGGCGGCTGCGGCCGCGTTCCGGGAGATCGGGTGAGCGGCGCGGGCAGCGCCCAGGAGGGCGCCCTGCGCCTGGCCCGCGCGATCCGCGCGGAGGGAGGGCTCCTCGCCGACGCCGTGCCGGAGCTCGGCGCGGAGACCCACGAGTACGGACCGGGGCTCGTGCAGGACAGCGTGTCCGGGCCCCGGGCCGCCGCGCGCGCGGCGGAGTACGAGCTCGCGCTGGAGGCCATCCGCGAGGGCTACCGTCTGCACTTCGCCTCCGCCGCGGTCGTCCGTACGGCGGATCCCGACCTCGCCCTGCTCGGGGGCGACCGGCTCTATGCGATCGGGCTCGCGAAGCTCGCCGAGCTCGGCGACCTCGCCGCCATCACGGAGCTCGCCGACGTCATCGCGCTGAGCGCCCAGGCGCAGGCGGAGGGCGATCCGGAGCGGGCGGAGGCGGCCTGGGAGGCGGGTCTGCGAGCGGTCGGGCACGGTGCGGCGTCGGGGCACGAGGCGGCGAAGGCGGCCGCCCGCGCGGGCCTTCCGGGCGCCGCCGCGGGGCTGAGGGCGGCCGCCGCGTCGCCGCCGGGCACCGGCGCGCCCGGCACCTGAACGCGGCGCGATCACGGGCGCCGATCCCCGTACCCTCCTTTCAATAGGATTTACGCCTGGCGGATGGGCCCAGGAGCCTGTCCCCGCCGCCGCCTCATGCCCGACCAGCGCAAGCCCCCCAAGTCGAAGTACACGACCGACCGCCAGGTTCCCGGCGCCTTCGAGGGCGAGACGGTGACCCGGCGGCGCTTCATGACCGTGAGCGGGCAGGCGCTGGGCGGTGTGGCCGCGGCGGCGTTCGCCCTCCCGGCCCTCGGGTTCGCGCTCGGCCCCGTGTTCGAGCGCCAGGAGGCGAAGTGGCAGGTCGTGGGCAGCGTCGGGGACTTCTCGCCCGACACCTACATCCCGCGGACGATCACGATCGTCTCCGGGGTCGGCGAGACGGGCAAGTCGACCGTCTACGTGCGCCGGCACAACCCGGCGATCGACGGGGATCAGATCGACGAGTACGACCGCTTCGTCGCCATCTCCACCCGCTGCATGCACCTCGGCTGCCCCGTGCGCTTCGTCGAGGCCGCCGAGCGGTTCGTCTGCCCCTGCCACGGCGGCGTCTACGGCTTCAAGGGCGAGGTCGCCGGCGGGCCGCCGGTCCGCCCGCTGGACCGCTTCTACACCCGCGTGCGCGGCGGGGTGGTGGAGGTCGGCGCCCGATACAGCGTGAACTCCCAGTTCAAGCGGTTCGACCCGCGCGACCCCGGCGAGCCGCTCGACGGCATCGGCCAGTACATGTACCCGCCGCGGCTGTCGACCTCGTCTCCCCCGCCGAACTCCGGCCAGAGCGCCTGGTGAGCTGACGCGATGAAGATCAAGCCCCCCGTTCCCCCGTCACTACAGCCGCCGCCCAAGCGCCCGGGAACCGGCAGCGGCACCCAGACGCCGGCCGATCACGCGAAGGAGAGCGGCACCTCGGCCGTCGGCTGGATCGACGAGCGCACCTCGCTCTCGGGCGGCCTACGCTGGATGATGTTCCGCAAGGTGCCGAAGGGCACCAACTGGTTCTACACGCTGGGCTCGGCGACGATGTTCGCCTTCCTCGCCCAGGCCGTGACCGGCGTCTTCCTCGCGATGTACTACCGCCCCGACGCCGCCGGCGGCGCGTACGAGTCGATCCGCTACGTCACCAACGAGGCGTTCCTCGGCGAGTTCGTGCGCGGGATGCACAAGTGGGGCTCGTCGGTGATGGTGATCCTGATCTTCCTCCACATGGCGCGCACGTTCTTCTTCGGGGCCTACAAGTACCCGCGCGAGCTCAACTGGATCATCGGCGTCGTGCTGCTGATCCTGACCATGACCATGTCGTTCACCGGGTACCTGCTCCCGTTCGACCAGAGGTCCTACTGGGCGACGATCGTCGGCGTGAACATCAACGGGACCGGTCCGATCGTCGGGCCCTACCTCTCGGACTTCCTGCGCGCCGGCCCCGAGTTCGGGGCCACGACGCTCTCCCGCTTCTACTCGATCCACATGCTGCTCGTCCCCGGCGCCATTGCGGCGATGATCGGCGCGCACCTCTACCTCGTGGCCAAGCTCGGGACCACCGCGCCGCCGTGGATGAAGGCGCCGCAGGACGAGCTGTCCAAGGCCGAGGTCTAGGGCGTGAACCGCCGCGAGAAGGAGACCTACCTCCGCGAGTACAACGCCCTGAAGGCGAAGGGCAAGCCGTTCTTCCCCTACGCGGTCGGCAAGGACGCCGCGATGGCGTGCGTCGTGATGATCGTCATCATCGTCATGTCGCTCGTGCTCGGGGCCGAGCTCGGCCCCAAGGCGGACCCGACCACGACGACCTACGTGCCTCGGCCGGAGTGGTACTTCTTCTTCCTCTTCGAGCTGCTGCGGATCATCAAGCCGCCCGAGCTGGTCCCGCTCGCCACGATCGGCGTGCCGACGATCTGCCTGATCCTGCTGTTTCTGCTGCCGTTCTACGACCGCAGCCCGGAGCGGCACCCGCTGCGGCGTCCGATCGCCACCACCGCGGGCATCCTCACGATCGTCGCCATGGGCTACCTGACCTACCTGGGCGCCAACGCCGGCTCGCCCAACTCCGTGGACATGAGCCCGCCGAAGTCCCTGACCGGCCAGGCGCTGGCCACCTGGGAGAAGGGCCGGATCGTGGTCGGGCAGTCCGGCTGCCTGGCCTGCCACAAGATCGGGGAGAACGGCAACGACGGCCCGGGCCCCGAGCTCACGAACGTCGCGTCGAAGCTCCCGCAGGCCGGCATTGCGCAGACGCTGCGCAACCCGACCTCGCCGATGCCGTCGTTCTCCTCGCTGGAGAAGAGCAACCCCGAGAAGTTCAACGCCATGGTCGCGTTCCTCGGGCAGCTGAACGAAGGCAGCTGAGCGCCGCGACCGGAACGCTGGAGGAGCCCGACGTGCGGGCGATGTTCGACCGGATCTCCGGGGTCTACGACCGGATGAACCAGGTCATGACCGCCGGGCTGCACCACCGCTGGCGGGCCCGGGCGGCGGACCATGCGCGGGTGGGCTCCGGCGACCGCGTACTCGACGTCGCCACGGGCACCGGCGACCTCGCGTTCGAGCTCGCGCGGCGGGTCGCCCCCGACGGCGAGGTGATCGGTTCCGACTTCTCCGAGCGGATGCTCGAGCTCGCGCGGGCCAAGGCCCCCGCCGGCGCGACCGTCCGCTTCGAGTCGGGGAACGCGCTCGCGCTGCCCTACGCCGACGGCGCGTTCGCGGCGGCGACGACCGGGTTCGGCGCGCGCAACTTCTCCGACCTCGACCGCGGACTGGCCGAGATGACGCGGGTCGTCCGGCCTGGTGGGCGAGTGGTGGTGCTCGAGATCACGACGCCGACGCGGCCGCCGCTCTCCACCTTCCAGCGGCTGTGGTTCGACCGGATCGTGCCGGCGCTCGGGCGCGTCGCCGGCGACCCGGACGCCTACGCCTACCTGCCCGACAGCGTCAAGCGCTTTCCCGGCCCGCAGGCGCTCGCGGCTCGCATGGCCGCCGCCGGCCTCGGCGAGGTCGGCGGAATCGTGACCGCCGGGGGGATCATCGCGATCCACGCCGGGACGGTGCCGGCATGAGCGCGGCCACGGGGGTGGAGCCCGTCCTCCGGGCGGCGGGACCGGTCGTCCAGGACGCGCTGGCGCGGGTCGAGGCCCGGCTCGCCGAGCTCGCCGCCGGGCACGGGGCGCTGCTCGCCCGCCACGCCGGTGCGACGATCGCCGCGGGCGGGAAGCGGCTGCGCCCGCTGCTCGTCCTGCTGGCGGCAGGCGAGCGCGCCGCGGCCGGGGAGGACGCCCGGCGTGCGGCGGTGGCGGTCGAGCTCGTCCACAGCGCCACGCTCGTCCACGACGACGTGCTCGACGCCGCGGCGCTGCGCCGGGGCCGCCCGACGGTCTGGTCGCGCGCGGGGCGGGAGATCGCGACGGCGACGGGCGACCTGCTCTTCTCCCGGGCCTTCGCGGAGCTCGCGGCCACCGGGCGCGCCGAGGAGGTCCGCGTCCTCTCCGACGCGAGCTCGGCCCTGGCCCGAGGCGAGCTGCTCCAGCGTGCGGACGCCTGGGACCTCGGCGTCCCGCTCGAGCGCTACCTCCTGCGCTGCGAGCTCAAGACCGCCCGACTGTTCGAGGCCGCGTGCCGGCTCGGCGCGCTGGCCGGCGGCGACGGCGACGCGGCCCTCGCCGCCTTCGGCCGCCGGATCGGGCTGGCCTTCCAGCTCCTCGATGACGTGCTCGACGTCTCCGGGCCCCCCGAGCGCACCGGCAAGGCGCGCGGGACCGACCTGCTCGACGGCACCGTGACCCTGCCGCTCATCCTCGCCCGCGAGCGCGACCCGGTCCTCGCCGCGACCGACCTGCGGGCCGTCGACACGCCGGCCGCGGCCGAGCGGGTCTGCGACGCGATCCTCGCCACCGGCGCGCTGGAGGACGCCCGGCGCCGCGCCGTGGCCGTGGCGGAGGAGGCGCGGGCGACCCTCCCCGAGCTCCCCGCCGACCGACGTGACGCGTTCGCGCTCGTCGCCCGCGGCGTGGTGGAGCGTTACGCGTAAGGCAAGGCAGCCCGGGCGTTACCGCGGAGCGGTACTGACGTGGCCGAACGCCGGAGCGGTCATCGCACTCCAAGGGCGGAGGTGTGAGGCCGGGAGGGAGCGGCGGAGCCGCTCCCGGTCTCTCAGAAGTCCATCGGGTACAGGTGCCCCGCCCGCAACGCCGTGACGAAGCGGTCGACCTGGTCCTCCATGTTCGCCCGCTCGAGTCGCTCGAGGTCCTCGGCGAGCTCCTCCCAGCCCTTGGCGAGCTCCTCCTCGAAGCGCTCGACGATCTCCTGGGCGAAGATCCCGCCGCCGCCCCACTCACAGCTCGGGCAGCGGAGGGTGACCTCCCAGTGGCCCTGACCGGACTCCGCCCAGTCGATGGGCTGCACGTGGGGTGCGGCGCAGCGCGGGCAGACGTGGAGGCCGTCGACGACGGCGCTGCCCGCCGACACCGGATCGTCGTCGCCGAAGTAGACGACCTCGATGGTGCGGCCGCTGGGCAGGACGACGCGGCGAACGGCGTGGTGGGCAGGCTCGGGGGTCATTGGAGGTCCCTTGCGTGACCCGGTATCGGCGCTCGCACGCAGAGACTTGAGCTTGCGCCGCCCCTGCCCACGACCGATACCCTGAGGGAACCGTCCCTCCCGGAGGCTCACGGATGTTCAATCAGATCGGCCCGCTCGAGATCGTCGTCGTCCTCGTCATCGTGCTGCTCATCTTCGGCCCGAAGCGCCTGCCCCAGCTCGGCCGGCAGATGGGCCGCGGGATGCGCGAGTTCAAGGACTCCATCACCGGCGAGAACGACGACGCCGACCACGAGGACCGGGCGCTCGACCCGGCGCCCGAGTCGCGTCCCCCCACGGACCAGCCCGCGCCCGCGAAGCCGGTGAAGGCCACCGGCGCCGAGGAGGCCACGACGGCGGAGCCCGCCGCGGCCGACGCCGAGCCCCGCCGGTAGGCCACGCCCCCGCTCGCCCATGGCCACCGCCCTGCGTCCGGTCAAGCACCACGACCGGCTCAGCGTCATCGACCATCTCGACGAGCTGCGCTCGCGGCTCATCGTCTGCGCGATCACGCTCGCGGTCGCGTTCGCCTTCTGCTTCTGGCAGAACGGCGTGCTGCTCGACGTCCTCAACCGCCCGCTGGAGCAGAGCACCCCGACGGCCCAGAACGCGGGCGGCGGCCGCCTGGCCCGGCTCTCGTCCTCGCAGACCGAGCTCGGGCGCCAGCTCGCGCGCGCGGCCCGCGGAGCCGAGAAGCTGACCGCGGCGCCCCGCCTGAATCCCGCCGACCGCGCCGCGGCCGGTCAGCTCGCCGCCGGCCTCGCGGGCGCAGCGCGGGTCCTCCCCAAGACCTTCCCCCAGCGCAAGCCGATCACCACCGGCGTCGGCGAGCCGTTCACGGCCACGCTCACCGTCGCCCTCTACTTCGCGCTCCTCTTCTCCCTCCCGGTGCTCCTCTGGCAGGGCTACGCCTTCGTGCTGCCGGCGTTCAGCGCGCGCGAGCGGCGCGTGGTGCTGCCGCTCATGGCGATGGTCCCGTTCCTGTTCGCCGCCGGCGTGGCCTTCGGCTACTTCCTCGTCCTGCCGCCGGCGATCAGCTTCCTCCAGAACTTCAACTCGAACTCGTTCGACGTCCTCATCCAGGCGCGCGACTACTACAAGTTCGCGATCACGACGATCGGCGCGCTCGGCCTCATGTTCCAGATCCCGGTCGGGCTGCTCGCCCTGAACCGCGCGGGCGTCGTCAAGGCGCATCACCTGACCAAGCACTGGCGCTACATCATCGTCGGCATCGCCATCGTCGCCGCGCTGCTCCCGGGCGTCGACCCCGTGACGACGACGATCGAGATGGTGCCGCTCCTGCTCCTCTACGGCCTGAGTATCCTGTTGCTCAAGCTCGCGGAGCGGCGCGATCCGCCCGACGACGGCTGGGAGCTCGACGAGGAGCCGGTCGAGATCGCCGCCCACGACGACGACGCCTGACCTCTTCACGCCACCATGCTGTTCGACATCCGCGCTCCCGGCCGCCGCCGCACGATCCAGGCCGTCTACCTGTTCCTCGCCGTGCTCATCGGCGGCGGCCTCATCTTCTTCGGCGTGGGCGGCAGCGGGGTCGGCCTGTTCAACGCCGACCAGAACGGCCCGGGCGGCGGGAGCGGGGGCTTCGGGAATCAGATCAAGCGCGTCGAGAAGCAGGCCCGGGCCAACCCGCAGTCCGCGGCCGCATGGTCGGAGCTCGCCCGCCTGCGCTTCCAGGCCGCCGGCTCCGACTTCGATCAGAGCACGGGCGTCTTCACGGCCAAGGGCAAGGCGACGCTGGCCGAGGCCTCGAGCGCGTGGCAGCGCCATCTCGCGCTGAACCCGGCCAAGCCCGACGCGAACGTCGCCCGGCTCATGGCGCAGGCCTACAGCCCCGGCGGTCTCAACCAGCCGGCGAAGGCGGCCCAGGCCCTGGAGCTCGTCGCCGCCGACGCGCCCAGCGCGGCCACCTACAGCCAGCTCGCGCTGTTCGCCTTCGCGGCCGGCGAGACCCGCAAGGGCGACCTGGCCGCCGCGAAGGCCGTCCAGCTCGCGCCCAAGGCGCAGAAGAAGACCGTGAAGCAGCAGCTCGCGACCGCCAAGAAGCAGGGCCCGAACGCCCTCACCGGCGGTCAGCCGCCGCCGGCCAGCGGCTAGAATCGCTCGCCGCGCCCGGTCGTGTTCACTGGCGCGCAGCCTGTCCGGGCCGCTAGCTCAACTGGCAGAGCAGGGGACTCTTAATCCCAAGGTTCCAGGTTCGATCCCTGGGCGGCCCACTCGGATGTGCGCTCACGCGACCGCGACACGTCGAGCGACCGGCGCAGCCGGGCCGACGCGCACGGTGAGCACGGCGCGCCCGCGGCGCAGCCGCCGTGCCTGGCCGGCCGACAGCGAGAGCGCGCCGTCGGACCGGTATCGCCGCCTGACGGTCAGGCGGACCCTGCCCTGCCGGACCGTCGCCGTGGCGCTGCAGATCTCGGCGCACGAGATCTGCGCGAGCGTCTGACGTCCCCGCCGGCCGATCCGCGCGACGAGCCGGGGCGGGCGCGGGCCGACCGCGCCACAATGGAGCCGCAGCGGCCGAGTGGCCGCACCCACCGGCCCGACGGTCGCGGTGGCAGAGGTCGGCCCCGACGCCTGCGGATTCAGCGCCTGCGGGCGGAATACGGCAAAGCCGGCATAGTCCGGTCGCCGGGCCCAGCGCGTATCGGCCACGCGCACGTACCAGCCGCGATAGGCGGACGAGAGCACGGCTCCGGTGCCGGGACACGAGTCCCAGTAGAACGTCGCGGAGATCACCTCGCAGCGCGCGGCCGCGCGTGTGCGGCAGGCCTGCAACTGGAGGTCGGGCCGCTCCCCGCCCCAGCCCCCGGCCCAGGCGCCGGGGACCGGCTGCACCAGTTCGCCGACCCGCAGCGGCCCGGAGACGCGTGGCGGGGTCACGACGCGCAGCGGCCCCTGCCACGGGTCGCTGCGCCGGGTGATCGCGAGGCCGCTTCCGCGTGCGGTGGCGGCGAAGGTGGTCCCGGCCGGCACGTTCGCTATCCCCCGGAGCACGCGTTCCGAAGACGGCATCGGCCGGCACGGCGCGCCGCCCAGCGGGCACTCCTCCCAGCTGACGAAGCCCCACCCCCCGTCCGGCGTCGGGTTGGCGATCAGCTCGCCACTGCCGTCCCGGCCGACGAAGTAAGAGATCTCGACGTCTCGCGGGGGCACGCTCGCCGCCGCCGCGCTCGACGTCACGCCCGCCGACAGGACGAGCGCGAGAGCCGGTGAGGCCGTACGCCAAGGTCGGAACAAGGTCACCGGACGATAGGACAGGCCGATCCGGGCGCGGGTTACGGGGCGGGTGAAGCCGTCCGCCGGCCGGGGTCGGCGGCTCGAGACGCGCCGGCGGGGCGCCGACGCTTTCCTCCAGTGGTCCGTTGGCGTCCCCACCGTCGCGCGCGCTCCGGACGAGGTGCTCGCGATCATGCGCGATGAGGTCGGCCCGCGCCTGTGCCCGCGCGTGTTCCGGGCTCGAGGACTGGCTGGGCTCGACGATCATCTAGCCTGCCCCGCTCATGAGCGCCACCGGCTTCTCCCCGCTCGCGTGCCTCGACGGCGAGCTCATGCCCGCCGCCGAGGCGACCGTGCCCGCGACCGACGAGGGCCTGCTGCGCGGGGACGGCGTGTTCGAGGTCGTCCGCGTCTACGACGGGCGCCCGCTCGCGCTCGACGAGCACCTGCTCCGCCTCGGGCGCTCCGCCGAGCGCCTGCGCCTCCCGGTCGACTTGGCGGCGCTCGGCGTCGACGCCGCGCGGATCCTCGAGGCGGCGGGCGAGCTGGACGGATCGCTGCGGATCGTCTGCACCCGCGGCGGCCGGCGCGTGTTGCTCACCGAGCCGCTCGCCCCCTACGACGCGACGACCCGTCTCGGCGTCGTCACCTTCAGCCCCACGCGCGTCCTCGACGGGATCAAGTCGCTCTCCTACGGCGGCAACATGCTGGCGACGCGGCTGGCCCAGGAGCGCGGGTACGACGAGGCGCTGCTCGTGACGCCGCACGGCCGCGTGCTCGAGGCGCCGACGTCCTCGCTCTTCTACGTCGTCGCGGGCCAGGTGCGCACGCCGCCGCTGGACGAGCACATCCTCGCCTCGATCACCCGGGCCGCCGTGCTCGAGCTCACGGGCGGCGTCGAGCAGGGCTGCACCCTGGAGGAGCTGGGGGCGGCCGAGGAGGCCTTCCTTGCCTCGACCACCCGCGAGGTCCAGGCCGTCGTCGCGGTCGACGAGCTGACCTTCGGCGCCGACGCCCCGGTGACCGCGGAGGTCGCCGTGCGCTTCCGCGAGCACGTCGCCGGCCGCGTCGCCACCGGCTGAGCGCGCCCGGCACCGTGCGGGTCCTCACCGTCGTCGGCAACCGGCCGCAGTTCGTCAAGGCCGCCGCGGTCTCGCGCCCGCTGCGTGCGGTCGCCGAGGAGGTCCTCGTCCACACCGGCCAGCACCACGACGACGAGCTCTCGCGGGTCTTCTTCGCCGAGCTCGACGTGCCCGAGCCCGATCGCCAGCTCGCGATCGCCGGCGGCTCGAACACCTCCCAGACGGCGCGGATGCTCGCCGCGCTGGAGCCGATCCTGGCCGAGACTGCGCCCGACGTCGTGCTCGTCTACGGCGACACCAACTCCACCCTGGCCGGCGGCCTGGTCGCGGCCCAGGCACGCGTGCCGGTGGCGCACGTCGAGGCGGGCATGCGCAGCTTCGACCGCTCGATGCCCGAGGAGCTCAACCGGGTGCTCACCGACCACCTCTCCGACCTGCTGCTCGTCCCGGGCGCCGCCGCGGCGGCGAACCTCGCCGCCGAGCGCGTCGCGGGGCGCGTGGTCGACACCGGCGACGTTATGGTCGACGTCGCCATCGCGGTCCAGCCGCTCGCCAGGGAGCGCTCGGCGGCCTTGGCGACCTATGGCGTCGAGCCGGGAGAGTACGTGCTCGTCACCGCCCACCGGGCCGGGAACGTCGACGATCCGACGCGCCTGGCCCGGCTCGTCGAGGTGCTCGCGGCGTTGCCGCTCCCGGCGGTCTTCCCGGTGCATCCCCGCACCCGGGCGCGACTGGAGGCGGCCGGCCTGTGGGACCGCGTGGCCGGGCTGCCCGCCCTGCGGCTCGCGCCGCCGCTCGGCTACCTCGACTTCACCGCGCTGCTGTGCTCCGCGCGGGCGCTGGTGACGGACTCCGGCGGGGCGCAGAAGGAGGCCTTCGTGGCTCGGGTGCCCTGCGTGACCCTGCGCGACCGGACCGAGTGGGTGGAGACCGTCGAGACGGGCTAGAACGTGCTCGCCGACCTCGATCCGCACGCCGTGACGGGCGCCCTGGCGACCCCCCCACCCGACCAGCGACCCTCCCCGTACGGGGAGGGGAACGCCGCGGCCCGCGTGGTCGATGCGCTTACACTGGCCCCGCGATGAGCATCGGTGTGATCGGACTCGGATACGTCGGCGTCCCCTTGGCGGTCGCCTTCGCCGAAGCGGGCGAGGACGTCGTCGGCGTGGACGTCGACACCCGCACGGTGACGGCTCTGCGCGAGGGGATCTCCCACGTCGAGGACGTGAGCTCCGAGCGGCTCGCCGGCCTGCTCGACCGCTTCCATCCGACCACGCGCTACGCCGACCTCGCGCGAGTCGACGCGATCCTCGTCTGCGTCCCGACCCCGCTGACGCCCAACCGCGAGCCCGACCTCGGGCCGCTGCTGGCCTCGACCCGGTCGCTGGCCGACGTGCTCCAGGCCGACCAGCTCGTCGTGCTGGAGTCCACGACGTACCCCGGCACCACGCGCGAGCGGCTCGTGCCGCTGCTGGAGGAGTCGGGGATGACGGCCGGCACCGACTTCCACGTCGCCTTCTCGCCCGAGCGCGTGGACCCCGGCCGCACCGACCACACGATGCGCACGACGCCGAAGGTCGTCGGCGGGCTCACCGATGCCTGCGCCGAGCGGGCGGCGGCCCTCTACGGGATGATCTGCGACACCGTCGTCCCCGTGTCCTCTCCCGAGGCCGCGGAGCTCACCAAGCTGCTGGAGAACATCTTCCGCTCGGTGAACATCGCGATGGTCAACGAGCTGGCGATCCTCGCCGACCGGATGGGCATCGACATCTGGGAGGTCGTCGACGCCGCCGCGACGAAGCCCTACGGCTTCATGCGCTTCGACCCGGGGCCGGGCATGGGCGGCCACTGCCTGCCCGTCGATCCGTTCTACCTCTCCTGGCGCGCGCGGGAGTTCGACCTCGCCACCGAGTTCATCGAGCTGGCCGGCAAGATCAACCAGCAGATGCCCTACCACTGCCTCGAGCGGGTCGAGCGGACGCTGAACGACGTCGGGAAGGCGGTGCGCGACGCGCGCGTCCTCGTCCTCGGCGTCTCCTACAAGGCCGGGGTCGGCGACACGCGGGAATCGCCCGCGCTGAAGATCATGGACCTCCTGGCCGAGCGCGGCGCCGACCTCTCCTACCACGATCCCCACGTGCCGGAGCTGCCCGGGCACGGGCTCGTCTCCGAGCCGCTGGAGGAGGCGGTCGCCCAGAGCGACCTCGTCCTGCTCGTGACCGCCCACCCGGGGATCGACCACGTCGCGATCGCCGAGTCGGCGCCGCTGCTGCTCGACCTGCGCGGCGTCACGCGCTCGGCGGCGGCGAAGAGCGCCGTGCGCCTGTGAGCGGCGGCCCGCTGCGGGTCGCCGTCGCCGGGCTCGGCTACTGGGGCCCCAACCTCGCCCGCAACCTCGCGGCGCTCGACGACGTCGAGGTCGCCTGGCTCGTGGACCCCGATCCGGAGCGGATCGGCCGGGCGTCGCACGACCATCCGGGTGCGCGCACCGCGCCGGACCTCGACGCGCCCCTCGCCGACGACGGCGTCGAGGCCGTCGTCCTCGCCACCCCGGTCGGCACCCACGCCGACCTCGCGGTGACGGTGCTGGAGGCGGGACGCCACTGCTTCGTGGAGAAGCCGCTGGCGCGGAGCGCTGCCGACGCCGAGCGGGCCGTGGCCGCCGCGCGCGACGCCGGCCGCGTGCTCATGGTCGGCCACCTGCTCGAATACCACCCGGGGGTGGAGAAGCTCGCCGACCTCGCGGCCTCCGGAGAGCTCGGCGAGATCCGCTACCTCTACGGCAACCGGCTGAACCTCGGCAAGGCCCGCGCCGAGGAGAACGCGCTGTGGAGCCTCGGCGCCCACGACGTCTCGGTCCTCCTGCATCTCGCCGGCGAGGAGCCCTCGGAGGTCTCGGCCCGCGGAGAGAGCTATCTGCGCCCGGGGGTGGAGGACGTCGTCTTCAGCTACCTGCGCTTCCCCTCGGGGCTCGCCGCCCACCTCCACCTCTCCTGGCTCGACCCCCACAAGGAGCGCCGCTTCACCGTCGTGGGCTCCCGGCGGATGGCGACCTTCGACGACATGCGCACGGAGGCCAAGGTCACCGTCTACGACAAGGGGCTGGACGAGGACGTGCGGTCCTGGGGCGAGTACGTCGCCCGCTCGGGCGACATCTGGTCGCCGCGGATCCCCGCCACCGAGCCGCTGCGCCTGGAGTGCGAGCACTTCGTGGTCTGCGTGCGGGAGGGGCGCGCGCCGCGCTCGGACGGCGAGAGCGGGCTGCGCGTGGTCCGCGTGCTCGAGCGCCTGCAGGCGTCGCTGGACGCGTCGGCGCGGGAGGTCGGCGCCGGTGCCTGAGCCCGACGCTCGGATCCATCCGGCCGCGGCGATCGAGGACGGCGCCGTCCTCGGGGCCGGGTGCGCCGTCGGCGCCGGGGCCGTGATCCGCGCCGGGACGGTCGTCGGCGAGGGTGTGGTCATCGAGGAGGGCGCGCTGCTGGGCAAGCCGCCCCGCCTCGCTGCGCACTCGGCGGCGGGCGGGTCCGTGGCGGAGCCGCTCGTGGTCGGGGCGGGCGCCGCGATCTGCGCCGGCGCCGTGGTGTTCGCGGGCGCCACGCTCGAGGAGGGGGTCATCGTCGGCGACCAGGCCTACGTGCGCGAGCGCTGCCAGGTCGGGGCCGGCAGCGTGATCGGCCGGGGCTCGGGGCTCGACAACGACGTCGTGCTCGGCGCGCGCGTGAGCATCCAGACGATGGTCTACGTCACCGCGCACACGGTCGCGGAGGACGACGTCTTCCTCGCCCCCGGCGTGGTGACGACGAACGACCACAGCATGACCCGCCATCCGCGCGGCGAGCCGATCCGCGGGCCGGTGCTGCGGCGGGCGTGCCGCGTCGGCGGCGCGGCCGTGCTGCTGCCGGGCGTCGAGGTCGGCGAGGAGGCCTTCGTCGCGGCGGGGGCCGTGGTCACGCGCGACGTGCCGGCCCGCGCGCTGGTGATGGGCGTCCCCGCTCGGGAGGTCGGCCGCGTCTCGGAGGAGGACCTGCTCGAGCGCTGGCGGTGAGCCGGTCGGGGTGCGCCCGCGACCGTCAGCCCGCCACGGCCGCCCGCGGCGCGGTCGCCTCGCTCGCCGCGGTCCATATGACCTGCTCGCGCCCCGGCCCCACGCCGACGAGCACGATCGGCACCCCGACGAAGTCCGCGACGTAGGAGAGGTAGTCGCGTGCCGCCGCGGGGAGCTCCTCCTCGGAGCGGCACTCGCTGAGATCCTCGCTCCACCCGGCAAGCGACTCGTACTCGCCGGCCGCCTGGTGGAGGACGGTCTGGTGGTAGGGGAAGGTGTCGAACACCGCGCCCTCGGCCCCGCGGTAGCGGGTGCAGACCAGGACCTCGTCCAGCCCGGAGAGGACGTCGAGCTTCGTGATCGCCAGCGCGGTCAGCGAGTTGATCCGCGCGGCGTAGCGCAGGGCGACGAGGTCGATCCAGCCGACCCGGCGGGCACGCCCCGTCGTGGTGCCGAACTCCCCACCCTTCTCGCGGATCGCCTCGGCCAGCTCGCCGTCGAGCTCGGTCGGGAACGGGCCCGCGCCCACGCGCGTCGCGTAGGCCTTGGTGATGCCCCAGACCTCGTCGATGTCGCGCGGCCCGACGCCCGCGCCGATGCACGCCGCGCCGGCCACCGGGTTGGAGGAGGTGACGAACGGATAGGTCCCGTGGTCGATGTCGAGCAGCGCGCCCTGGGCGCCTTCGAAGAGCACGGTCTCCCCGGCGTCCAGCGCGTCCCACGCCAGCCGCGCGGTGTCGCGGATGTAGGGCTCGAGCCGATGGCCGTAGACCAGGTACTCCTCGGTGATCGCTTGGAGGTCGAGGCGCGGGTCCTTGGCGAACGGGCGCAGGGAGAGCCGCTTGGGCTCGAGCGCGGCGACGATTTTCTGCTTGAGGATCTTCTCGTCGAGCAGGTCCTGCACCCGGATGCCCAGGCGCGCGGCCTTGTCGGCGTAGCAGGGCCCGATCCCGCGCCGCGTCGTGCCGATCTCGAGCTTGCCGAGCCGCGCCTCGCCCGCGTGGTCGAGCATGAGGTGGTAGGGCATGATCATGTGGGCGTTCGCGGAGATCCGCAGGCCGCTCACGTCGACGCCGCGGCGGCGCAGCTCGTCGAGCTCCTCCGTCAGGACGCGCGGGTCGATGACCACGCCGTTGCCGATCACACAGAGCTTGCCCGCGTGCAAGATCCCCGACGGGATCAGGTGGAGCTTCCACTCCTGGCCGTCCCGGACGATCGTGTGGCCCGCGTTGTTCCCGCCCTGGAAGCGAATGACGAGATCCGCCTGCTCGGCGAGCAGGTCGGTGATCTTGCCTTTTCCCTCGTCGCCCCATTGGGCGCCGACGATGACGATTCCCGGCATGGCGCTGAGGAGTGTAGGGCGGGGCGGCTACCGTGGGAGGCCATGGGCGCCGAGGACGACCCTCGCGCGAGTTCCGCGCAGGCTCGCGCCCCCGGGCGCGAGGTCAGCGTGCCCTGGAGCCTTGCTCAGAGGTCCGCTCGAGACTCGGTCGAGCTGCACGTTGCGTTCGACGAGATGGAGTATCTGACGTCACCGCGTGTTGTGGTGGACGAAACCGCGGCTCGGCTAAAGATCTCGGTCGCCGCTTGGTGGGAGCCTCCTTCAGGTGGGTGGTTTGCGGAGACCTCAAGCGCGCAGCGCGTGGTGCGGCTCGATCGTCCGCTGGGCCGCCGACGGCTGGTCCACGGGCCCACGGACTGGCCGATCCTGTGGAAGCCGGGCATGAGGCTCGACTGACGGCCGGTGGGCGGCGCCCGGGCCGGGCGACCGTCCGGGACCCCGTCTACCCCGGCGTGACCGAGCGCGAGAGGTTCATGAACTTCGGGAACTCCTTGCGGAAGGCGAGCGTCACGTTCCCGAGCCCGCCGTTGCGGTGTTTGGCGATGATCAGGTCGGCCTCGCCCTCGCGCTCGGACTCGTCGTCGTAGTACTCGTCGCGGTAGATGAAGATCACGAGGTCGGCGTCCTGCTCGATCTGGCCCGACTCGCGAAGGTCGGAGAGGATCGGCCGCTTGTCGTTGCGCTGCTCCACCGCGCGCGAGAGCTGGGACAGGGCGATGACGGGGACCTCGAGCTCGTTGGCCAGAATCTTCAGCCCGCGGCTCATCTGGCCGACCTGCTCGACCCGGCTCTCGACCCGGTGGTCGGCCCGCATGAGCTGGAGGTAGTCGACGATGATCAGCCCGAGGCCTCCGTGGTCGCGGGCCTGTTGATGCAGGCGCCGCGCCTTCGCCCGTACCTCGAGGATCCCGACGTCCGAGGAGTCGTCGACGTAGAGCGGCGCCTCCGAGAGCCGGCTGCAGGCCTCGAGGATCTTCGGCCAGCGGTCCGCGGACACCCGGCCCTTGCGGAGCTGGTCGCCGGTGGTCCGCGACTGTGAGGCGACGAAGCGCTGGGCCAGCTCGGCCTCGGACATCTCCAGCGAGAAGAGGGCGACGGCCGCGCCTTCCTTGAGCGAGGCGTTCTCCGCGATGTTGGTCACCAGCGCCGACTTCCCCATCGACGGCCGGGCGGCGATCACGATCAGATTTCCGGGCTGGAAGCCCCCGGTGATCTCGTCGAGCTGGCCGAAGCCCGAGGGGGTCCCGGTGATCGCCGTCCCCTCGCGGGAGAGGCGCTCGAGCTTGTCGAGCTCGTCGTGGAGGATGTCGTCCACGCGGCGGAAGTCCTTCTGGCGGTCGTCGTGGGCGACCTCGAGGATCGACCGTTCGGCGCGATCGACGAGATCGCGCGGCGCGCCGTCGCGGGCGAACACGCTCGACTGGATCTCGTAGGCCCGCGCGAGCAGGCGCCGCAGCAGGGCGTTCTCCCGGACGATGCCGGCGTAGTGCCGCGCGTTGCCCGCCGCCGGGGCGGCACCGGCGAGCGCCTCGACCGTCGCCTCGCCCCCCGCCTCCTCCAGGCGGTCGCTCTGGCGCAGGCGCTCCTTGACCGAGAGCGCGTCGACGGGCTCGCCGGCGTTGTGGAGCTCGAGCATCACGGCGTAGATCGCCGCGTGCTGAGGGCGGTAGAAGTCCTCGGCCAGGAGTCCCTCGCCGACGATGAGGCCGTACATCGCCCGGTCGGAGAGGAGGATCGCGCCGAGCACCGCCTGCTCGGCCTCGAGGTTGTGCGGGGGGACGATTCCGCGTTCGAGGCTGCGGAGCTCCTGGCTGACGGTGGGCGGCGGCATCGGGGCGGGCGCAGTCTAGGGAGCGCCCGGTGACGCCCTGCGCGCGGACTGCGGAAAGAACGAAACTTTCCTGCGGCGGCCGGACGGGGCGGCGACGGCGGGAGCTACGCCTGCTCGACGACCATGGTCTTCACGGAGGCGACGGCGCCGTCGGCGACCTCGACCTCGACCATGTGCGTGCCGATCGACTTGATCGGCTCGGCGAGCCGGACCTTGCGCTTGTCGATGCGGATCCCGCGCGCCTCGCGGATGGCGTCGGCCACGTCCTGGGCGGTGACCGAGCCGAACAGACGGCCGTCGTCGCCGGCCTGCTGGGCGATGGTCAGCACCGTGCGGCCGAGCAGGGCGGCGTTCTCCGACGCGCGCGAGGCGGCCTCCTCACGCGCGCGCTCCTGCGCCTCCATGCGCGCCCGCGCGGCATCGATCGCGCCCGGCGTGGCCGGTTGGGCGAGCTTTTGCGGGACGAGGAAGTTGCGCAGGTAGCCCTTCGAGACATCGACGACCGCCGCGCGCTCGCCGAGCGTTTCGACGTCTTGGAGGAGGATCGCCTGGGGCACGGCGGCGATCAGCGATCGCGGTCGCGATCCCGGCCGCGACCCCGCTCCTCGCGGTCGTCCCGCTCGCCGCGCTCGCTGCGGGACCGACCCTCGAGATCGCGGTGGTCGGCGACATAGGGCAGCAGGGCCATTTCGCGCGCCCGCTTGACGGCCGTGGCGATCTGGCTCTGATGGCGGCGGCAGGCCCCGGTGATCCGCCGCGAGCGGATCTTGCCCTTCTCCGAGACGAAGCGGCGCAGGGCCGGGATGTCCCGCCAGTCGACGAGCTCGACCTTGTCCTTGCAGTACGGGCAGGACTTCCGCCGGCCGGAGCCGGGGCCGCCCTTCTTGTCACGCCGCCTGACCGGCCGCCTGCGTTGCTTCGCCACGTCTGCCTCTGATCCGGGTGTCTAGAACGGGATGTCGTCCTCTGCGCCCGCCGGTGCCGGCTTGAAGTCGCCGGTGTCGACCGGGATGTCGCTGCCGGAGCCGCGGCGGGCGGAGAAGTCTCCGCCGCCCCCGTTGGGCGCATCGTCGCGCCCGCCGAGGAACTGCACGGAGTCCGCGATGATATCGACTGCCTGCCGCTTCTGCCCGTCCTTCTCCCACTCGCGCCACTCGAGGCGGCCGTCGAGGGCGACCGGGCGGCCCTTCGCGAGGAAGCGGGCGCAGTTCTCGCCCTGGGCGCCCCACACGGTGACGTCGAAGTAGTTGGGCTTGTCCTCCCACTCGCCGCTCGACTGGTTCTTGCGGCGGGTGTTGCAGGCGATCCGCAGGCTGCACACGGACAGCCCGCTCCCGGTCGAGCGCAGCTCCGGGTCGCGCGTGAGGTTCCCGGTCATCACGACCCGGTTGATGTTGGTGGCGGCCACGAGGGCTCCTTTCGACGGCGGTGGAAACTCGGTCCCGAGTCTAGATCGGGGCGCCCACGGATCCCCGGCGCGTGCCCGCTCCCTCCGCGAAATCGTCGCGAGGGCGTGACGGTTGCGGGCGGGCGCGCGCGGCTATGCCGCGGGCTCGGCACCCGGGGCGGGCTCGGCCGGAGCCTCGGCATCGGGCGCTTCGGCGGCAGCGGCCTCGGCGGCGGGCTCCTCTGCCTCGGCGGGCGCCGCGGCCTCGGGGGTGGCAGGGGCCTCAGGCGCCGGCTCCGGGGGGCCGGAGGACTCAGCGGCGTCGGGCGCCGACTCCGCGGGAGCGGGCGGCTGGGCGGGGGCCGGCGCCTCGGCGGCCGGCTCGGCGGCGGCGGTGGCCGGAGCCTCGGCCGCCGCGGGGGGCGTCGCGGGGGCGGCCACCGGCCGCGGGCCTTCGGGAAGCTCGACGCCCGGCACCGAGTGCGTGACCCGCGCTCGCAGGACCCCGTCGGTGATCCGCAGCTGGCGGGTGAGGGTCTGGGGCAGTTCGACCGGCCCGGTGAACTCCACGAGGCGGTACTCGCCCCGCGCCTCGTGCTCGATGTCGAACGCGAGCGGGCGGTCGCCCCACTCGCGGTCGGCGACGACCTGGCCGCCGCCGGCGGTGATCAGCGCGTCGGCGTCCGTCCGGATCTTCGCCCGGCGCGCGTCGTCCGCCGCCGAGGAGATGACGAGCATGAGGTCGTAGGTGCGAGTGTCGGCCATGGTGCCTCGCCGGGGCCGCGACAGAGTTCGCGCGCGACCGCCGGGAAGGGCCGATCCTACCAGCGGCCCGGCGCGCGGGCGCCGCGGGGCGGCGGCGGGGGAGGGTCGACCGGGGCGAGAACGCACGTCCGCTCGGCTAGGGAGCAGCGTGCCCGACGAGCCGCCCCGACCGCTCCCCGAGCTCTTGGCACGAGTGCGTTGGGGGAACGTCGCGCGCGCGGGGGCCCTCCTCGCGGGCCTCGCGCTCGTGGCGCTCTGGCCACGCCTGGGCGGCGACGGGCCGCCGCTGCCGCGGCCCGCGCCGGTGGCGCCGGCCGTGCCGGCGCCACCGGCGACGACCGCCGATGGCGCGGCAAGCGTCCCGCGTGGTTCCGCGCCGCCGGAGTCGGGCTCGACGGCGGCATCGAGGCGGGGATCCTCCGCGGTCGGGGTTTCCCGCCGGCGCCGGCAGGCGCGCGTGTCCACGGGGCCGCGACGGCACGGGCACCGAAAGGGACGCGGTCGTCGCCACCTGCGCCATCGGGGCCGGGACCGGACGGTGCGACCCGCGCCCACCGTCGTGACGCCCACGGCGCCCGTCGCGCCCGCGCCCCCGCCGGGCAGCGGCTGGTCGCCCGTCGCGCCCGCGCCCAACGGGGAGTTCCAGCCGTAGCCGGCCGCATCGCGTCCCGGCCTATGCTCGTCCTGCGACCACAGGGCCGGACACGTCGTCGTTCACTGGACCCGCGGCCCGCCGCCCGCCCGCCGCCCCTATCGCTTCCGCGCCGCCGGGGCCTCCCCGCCCGCCTGGGCGATGCGGATGTCCTCGAGCTGCTCGTCGATCCAGTCGGCCGGGTCGCGACGGGTCACGATCTCGAGCAGCCCGGCGTGGCGGCGGGCGCGCTCCTCCGGCTCCATCGTCAGGGCCGCATGGATCGAGTCGGCCAGCTCCTGGATGTCGAACGGGTTCACCGAGAGCGAGCAGTCGCCGAGCTCCTCGTGCGCGCCGGTGTTCTCGGAGAGGATCGAGACCCCGTGGTGCTCGTTGACCAGCGGCCCCTCCTTGGCCACCAGGTTCATGCCGTCGAACATCGCGTTGACCAGCAGCACGTCGTAGTGCTTGTAGGCGGCGACGGCCTCCTCGAGGTCATCGCGGAGCTTGAGCTGGATCGGCATCCAGTCCGGAGTCCCATGCCGGTGGTTGACCACGGCGACGAGCGCCTCGATGCGCTCGAGGTACTCCGCGTACTCCGGCACGTCGGTCCGGGACGGCATGAGCTGGGCGATGAACGTCACGCGCTCGCGGAACTCCGGGTGCTCGTCGAGGAACACGTCGAACGCCGTGAACCCGCGCAGGACGTTCTTGGAGAGGTCGGCGCGGTCCACCCGAAGGATCAGGAACTCGCGCCGGCGCCTCAGGACCTCGCGCTCGAAGGTGCGCGTGCGCTCGCGGGCGGCGACGGCACGGGTCGCGCGCGCGTCGATCGGCAGCGGGTAGTCGCGAACCCAGACCTCGCGGTCGCCGGCCACGACCGTCCCGGCCTCGAAGTCCACCTCGTAGCCCATCAGGTCGCGGCAGCACTGGATGAAGTTGTTCCGGTAGGCGCGCGTGTGCAGCCCGATGATGTCGTTGGCCAGGATCCCGTCGAAGATCTCGCGGCGGATCGTCTCCGGCAGCACGCGCCAGGCGTCCGACTGGGTCCACGGGATGTGGACGAAGTGGTGCAGGAAGGCATCGGGCCGCGCGCGCCGGACGAGGGCGGGCAGCGTGTAGAGGTGGTAGTCGTGGACCATGACCACCGGGTCCTCCACGCCGTCGATTTCCTCGAGCACCGCGCGCGCGAGGTCCTCGTTGACGACGTTGTAGCCGAACTCGTAGGCCTCGACCTCTTGGCGGCGGATGTCCGGGGCGTTGGACAGGTCCCAGAGGTAGTGCTGGATGAACCACAGCATGGGGTTGGCGAAGACGTTGTAGAAGCGGTCGTAGGCCTCTGGCTCGGAGGCCACGAGCTTGATGCGGTAGTCGTGATCGACCCCGGGGACGGTGACCGCGAACGGGCGACCGCCGTGCTCGGCGGCCATGCGCGCGTCCTCCTCGGTCATGGCCGAGGCGATCCAGGTCACGTCGCTGTGGGCGGCCAGGCCGGTGAGCGCGGTGACGAGCCCGCCGCCCCCGCGTCTGATCTCGCCCTCGGGCTCGAAGGTCACCGGTCCGCGGTTAGACACCAGCACGAGCGGCTTGCCGCTGCGCTCCGCGCCCATCACGCCGCCTCAAGCTCTCCGAAGATCCGCAGCCAGTCCCGCAGCAGGCGCGGGCTGAGGAAGCGCCGGCGCACGTACTCCTTGCCGGTGCGCCCCAGCCGCCGGCCGAGCTCGGGGTCGCCGAGGATGCCCAGCGCGCGGTCGGCGCACTCCTCGACGGTGTCGACGAGGTAGCCCGACTCCCCGTCGACGACTTGTAGCGGGATGCCGCCGACGGCGCCGCCGATGAACGGCCGCCCCTTCCAGATCGCCTCCGAGACGGTCAGCCCGAACCCCTCGCGGGTGGACTTCTGGATCACGACGTCGGCGTGGGATTGGAACGCGTTGACCTCGATCGAGCCGACGTTGTTGAAGTTGTTGAGGATGTGGATGTCGGGGTCGCCCTCGGCATGCGCGACCGTCGCGTTGAAGAAGTCCCAGCCCTCCGGGTCGTCGGTCGCCATCGAGCCGACGAGCGCGAGCTGCACCTCGGGGCGCTCGGCCTTGACGATCCGGTAGGCGTCGATCACCCCGAGCGGGTCCTTCCACGGGTCGAAGCGCGAGACCTGGACGAGCAGCGGGCGATCGACGTCGATGCCGAACTGCTGGCAGATGTAGACGGCGTCGTCGGGCGAGAAGGCCATGTTCTTCGGCGCCAGCGGGTCGATCGCCGGGGGGACGATGTGCACCGCGCCGTTCAGGCCCGAGGGCGCGTACTCCGGCAGGTGGAAGACCGACGCCGGGTAGTCGCGGATGTAGGGGGAGATCCGCTCCATGGTCTCCCGGTTCGGCTCGGAGAGGTCGATGTGACAGCGCCACACCCATCCGGCGGCTTTATCCGGGACGAGCGAGTGGACCGCGGCCGGCTGGGGGTCGTGCACGATCGCCACGTCCCAGCCGCCGCCGAGCTCGCGCGCGTTCATCTCGTTGTACCGGCGCCAGGTGTCCCACTGGTCGGGTGTCAGGTCCTGCGGGTTGCCCTGCAGCGCGTTGTGCATGACCTTCGTTGCGTTGAAGAACTCCTCCCGCCCGTAGATCACGTGCCACTCGCAGTCGAGCCCGACGTCTCGCATCAGCGGCACGATCGTGTAGAGGATCTCCGAGACGCCGCCGCCGAACGCGGTGGCCGAGAGATGGAGGATGCGCCGGCCCTGGAGCGGGGCGGCGAGCTCGCGGATCTCGTCGATCAGCTCGCGGCCGACGATGCTCGCGTAGTCCTGGAGGGTCTTGTGGCCGACGGCGACGGGCTGGAGCATGGCGGCGGGTGGTGCGGTGGCGGCGGCGGGACCATATCCCACGTCCCGCCCGGGTCAGCCGGGGTCGCCCGCCGCCAGGCGGGCGATGCCGCGGTCGACCTCCGCCACGAGCCGCGCGTGGAGCTCCGCGTTCCCTGCGGCGAGGACTGACATCTGGAACTCGGCGCCGGAGCCGAGCAGCGGCCGGTCCTCGAGCGAGCGGCCGGCGGCGTCGCTGAGCACGGCGCCCCCCTCGGTCACGCACAGCGCGGCGGCGGCGAGGTCGTAGGGCGCGTTGTTGAGGACGGCGCCGCCGCCGACCCGCTCGAACTCGGCGCGCATGCCCGGCACCTCCTCGACCAGGCGGGGGCCCGGCTCGACGTAGGCGTCGAGCTGGCCGGTGATGACCCGGGTGAGGTCGAAGCAGGCCGACCCGAGCTCGAAGGTCCCGCCGCCCACCGACGAGGCGTCGACGAGGTCGCCGAGCACCTCCATCGTCGCCCGCGCGGGCCGGCCACGCAGCCCGTAGGTCCAGAACAGGCGCGAGAGCTCGGTGTTCGTGGAGGGGCGGACCGGGCCGTCGGCGACGAGCCCGCGCCCGCGGACCGCGACGAAGCGCTCGCCGGACTTGATCTCCATCACGCAGGCCGCGCCGACCTCGCCCATCGTCGGCCCGCCGTCCGCGGCGGAGCCGCGCAGCGGGGCGAGCGCGACCGAGACGCACGCGGCCTCGAAGCCGGCCATGGCGGGGCGGGTGCCGTCGATCGGGTCGACGACGAGGACGCGATCGCAGCCGGGCGGCGCGACCAGGCCGCGGTCCTCGGAGAAGTACGCGCACCCGGGCGCCTCGGCGGCGACGAACGCCGCGAGCTCCTCCTCGGCGGCGGCGTCGACCGCGAAGGTCACGTCGCCCTCGCCGCCGCCGCCTCCCGCGTGGGCGCGGCCGGCGTGGGAGCCGAGCTCGGGCCGCACCCGCTCGCGCAGGCGCCGGGCGAGGGAGGCCACGAGGTGGACGTCGGCGCCGGCGCTCATCCGGGGATCTCCAGGGTGAAGGTCGTCTGCCCGGGCGCGGAGTCGACCGCGAGATGCCCGCGCATGTGGTCGGCGAGCTCCTGGGCGATCGCCAGGCCGAGCCCCGAGCCCGGCTCGTCTCCGGCGGTGAAGAACGGGTCGAAGACCCGCGGGACCGCGGTGGGGTCGATGCCCGACCCGTCGTCGCGCACGGCGATCCGGGTCGACCCGTTCTCCCGCGCGGTGCTCACGACGATCCCGGTGCCGGCCGGCGTGTGCCGCAGCGCGTTGTCGACGAGGATCCGCAGGATCTGCGCCACGCGGACCGGATCGCAGCGCGCCTCGATCGGCCGCGGCGGCAGCCGGAGCTCGAGGTGGGCGTCGCGCGCGGCGAGTCGCGGCTCGAACTCGTCGGCGACCGAGCGCGCGACGTCGGCGAGGTCGACGGTCTCGGTGCGCAGCTCCAGCGACCCCGCCTCGAGGCGCGAGAGGTCGAGCA
Organism: Solirubrobacterales bacterium; assembly: GCA_038251325.1. Lineage (GTDB taxonomy): Bacteria > Actinomycetota > Thermoleophilia > Solirubrobacterales > Solirubrobacteraceae > JBBSBL01. The sequence goes on from JBBSBL010000004.1 coordinate 29,305, forward strand.
GGTCCACCGACAGCTTTCGCAGCCGGGCGATCTGCTGGGAGAGCTGCCCGATGAAGCGCCGGCGCGTCTCCGCGTCGAGATCCTCGTCGGCCAGCAGCTCGACGAAGCCGCCGAGCGAGAAGATCGGCGTCCGCAGCTCGTGGGACGCGGTGGCGATGAAGCGCTTGCGCGCGGTGTCCAGCTGTGCGAGCTCGCGCTGCATGACGTTGAAGGCGCGGGCGAGCTGGCCGAGCTCGTCCTCGGAGTCGACCGGCACGGGCGGATGGTCGAAGTTCCCCGCCGCGACCGCCTCCGCCGCCGCCTCCAGGCGCTTCACGCGCCGGGCGAGGGCGCCGGCCACGAGGTAGCCGGCGAGCACCGCGAAGACGAGCGCGCCGGCCCCGGCGACGAGCACCCGGCGCCGCACGAGCGAGACGGTGGACTGCACGTCGCTGAGCGGCCGGGAGAAGACCACGACCTCCGCCGGGCGACCGCGGAGCGAGAACGGCCGCGCCGCCTGGCCCACCGCGCCGAGGGGGCCCGCCTCCACCGCGCTTGAGATCTTCGCGGTGCGGATGGCCTTCCCCGCCGCCGGGAAGGCGAGGTCCGAGCCCTCCGGGCCGAGATTCGAGTCCGCCACCACGGTCGTCTCGGTGCGGCCGTCGACCCGCGAGACGCGCAGCAGCGTCACCCGCAGGGAGACGGCGTCGGCGGTCTCGGCGACGATCTGCTTGACCGAGGACTCGGAGGTCTCGGCGCCGACGGTGGCGCCGATCCGGTCGGTGAAGTCGCGGACGCCGCGCTCGAGCTGGTCGACCTTCTCCTGGCGCAGGCGGCTCTCGAGCTGCGGGACCACCCAGAGGTAGATGGCCCCCAGCGCGGTGAGGATGATCGCGGCGAAGAGGAGCGCCAGGCGGTTCCGGATGGAGCGCATGGGCCGGGCTCAGGCGCCGGCCGGGTCGTCGGCGTCCCGGAACCGGTAGCCGACGCCCCGCACCGTGAAGAGGTACTCCGGGTCCTTCGCGTCGCCCTCGAGCTTCTCCCGCAGGTGGCGGATGTGGACGTCGATCGTGCGCGGGTCGCGGTAGTCGGAGTCGCCCCAGATCTGGGTCAGGAGCTGGTCTCGGGAGAAGACCCGGCCCGGGCTGCGGGCGAGCGCGAGGAGGAGCTCGAACTCGACGAAGGTCGTACTCACCGGCTCCTCGCGCAGCCACACCTGGCGCTTCACCGGGTCCAGGCGCAGCTCGTGGGTTTCGATCTCGCGCTCGTCCGGCTCGCGCTGGGCGCCGTCGGCGCCGGCGCGGGCGAGCTCCGAGCGTCGCAGCGCGGCCTTCACGCGGGAGCGGAACTCGGCGAGCGAGAACGGCTTGGCGATGTAGTCGTCGGCGCCGAGCTCGAGCCCGACGACCTTGTCGATCTCCTCGGACTTCGCGCTGAGCATGATGATCGGGACGCTGCTGCGGGCCCGCAGCCGGCGGCACACCTCGAGCCCGTCGAGTCGCGGCATCATCACGTCGAGCACCACGAGGTCGCACGGCTGCTCGTCGAAGCGCTCGAGTGCCTCGCGGCCGTCGGCGGCCTGGACCACTTCGTAGCCCTCCTTGCGCAGCGGGTAGGAGAGCAGCGTCTGGACCGACTGCTCGTCGTCGACCAGGAGGATGCGCGCCGGTCGATCCATGGACTCGCGGGAAGCGTAGTGCAGGGTGCGCCGCGGCCCGGCCCGGGGGCTACGCTGCCGACGTGCTCAACGGCCGGATCTACCGGGCGGCGTTCCTCCCCTTCCTCTTCGCTCTGGTGGTCGCCGGCTTCTCGCTGCGCGACCTGCCGGCGCCGCTCGCCTCGCCGCTGCCGCCGGACGCGTTCGACGCCGGGGCGGCGATGCGCGAGCTCGGGCGCCTGAGCGCCGCGTACCCGCGCCGCGCCGGCGGCTCGGCGGCCGACGACGCCCTCGGGCGGGAGGTCGCCGGCCGGCTGCGGGACGCCGGCTTCGCGGTGCGCACGACCGCGTTCGCGGGCGAGACCGCCGCGGGGCGCCGGCGCCTGGTCAACGTGGTCGGGGAGCGCACGGGGTTCTCGGGCCGGCGCATCGTCATCGTGGCCCACCGGGACGCGCTCGCGCCCCCGTCGCGCGCCTCGCTCTCCAGCACGGCGGCGCTGCTCGAGCTCGCGCGCGTGCTCGGGGGCCGGACCCTCGGACGGACCATCGTACTCGCCTCCACCACCGCCGGCGCCGCCGGTGCGGCCGGCGCCGCGGAGCTCGGCGCCGCGCCCGGCGGCCCGGTTGACGCGGCGCTCGTGCTCGGCGGACCCGCCGGAACGGACCTGCGGCGCCCGTTCGTGGTCCCGTGGTCCGACGGCGCCGCCGGGGCCGCGCCGCTCGGCCTCGAGCGCACCGTGCAGGCCGCGATCCGCCAGGAGACGGGGCTGCCCGCGGGCGACAGCGGACTGGCCGCGCGGTTCGCGCGGCTCGCGGTGCCGCTGAGCGTCGGGGAGCAGGGGGCGCTGGTCGCGGACGGGATGCCCGCGGTCCTGGTCGGGCCCTCGGGCGAGCGCGGCCCGGGCGCCTCCGACGCGGTGAGCGCCGAGCAGATGCAGGGCTTCGGACGCGGCGTGCTGCGGAGCGTCACCGCGCTGGACGCGGGGCGCGGGGTGCAGCGGGCGCCCCAGTCGGACCTGGTGATCCGCAACAAGGTGCTCCCGGCCTGGGCGATCCGCCTGCTGGTCGCCGTGCTCGCCTTCCCGGCCCTGGTCGCCGCGATCGACGGCCTCGCCCGGGTCCGGCGGCGGCGCGGGCAGGTGGCGATGTGGCTCGGTTGGGTGCTCGCCGGCGCGCTGCCCTTCGCGCTGACCTGGGGCTTCCTGCGCCTCGCGCGCGTGACCGGCCTCATTCCCGCCGCGCCACCCCACACCGCCCCGGCCGGATCGGTGCCGGTCGTCTGGGCGGCGCTCGGGTGCGCGGCGCTGGTGCTGGCGCTCGGGTGGCTCGCCCTGCGCCCGCTCGTGCTCCGGCTCCTGCGGGTCCGCGGCGACGTCACCTCCGCCGGCGCCGCCGCCGCGCTGATGCTCGTGCTGGGCGGCCTCACCGTTGCCGTCTGGGCCGGCAACCCGTTCGCCGCCGCGCTCCTGCTGCCGCTGCTCCACCTCGGGCTGGCGGTGGCCGCGCCCGAGGTCCGGCTCTCCCGACTCGCGGCGCTGGCGCTCGCGCTGCTCGCGCTCGCGCCGCTGGCGCTCGTCGCCGTCTACTACGCGATCGCGTTCGCCATGAGCCCGGCCGAGCTGGCCTGGACGGGCGCGCTGCTGCTCGCGGGCGGGCAGGTGGGGATCGCCGGCGGGCTCGCGCTGTGCGTCCTGGGCGGCTGCGCCGCGAGCGTCGTCGCGGTTGCCCTGCGGTCGGGTCGCCCGCAACCGGAGCAGGACGAGGGCGTCACCGTCCGCGGCCCGGTGACCTACGCCGGTCCCGGGTCGCTCGGCGGCACCGAGTCCGCCCTGCGCCGTTGAGCACCCCGCGCCGCTCGCAATACTGATCCGATGCGCCGCGCCGTACGCGCCGTCTCGAGCGTCCTCATCGTCGCCGGGGTCCTGCTCGTCGCCGACGCGGGGGTGACGCTCGCCTGGCAGGAGCCCATCACGGCGCTCATCGCCTCGATCCGCCAGGACGAGCTCTCCGACCAGCTCGACCGCATCGAGCAGGCGGGACCGACGCCGGCCGAGCGCGCCGCGCTGGCCCAGCTGCGCGACGCCCGTCGCCGCATGGCCTTCCTCGCCCGCTCCGCGCGGCGCCGCGCACGGGCCGGCGACCCGATCGGACGGATCGTCATGCCGACGATCGGCGCGCGGTACGTCGTCGTGCAGGGGACGGGCACCGCCGACCTGCGCAAGGGGCCGGGCCACTATCCGGCGACCACGTTCCCCGGGCTGCCGGGGACGGTCGCGATCGCGGGGCACCGCACCACCTACGGCGCGCCCTTCCACGACCTCGACCAACTGCGCCGCGGAGATAGGATCGAGCTGAGGATGCCCTACGGGACCTTTGTCTACGCGGTCGAACGCGAACGGATCGTGCCGCCGAGCGCGACGTGGGTCACCCGCGACGTCGGTGAGGACCGGCTGGTCCTCACCGCCTGCCACCCGCTCTTCAGCGCGGCGAAGCGGATCGTCGTGTTCGCCGGCCTGCGTCGCGCCACCCCGGCCGGCGCGGCGCTCGCGCCATGAGCGGTGCCGGCCGCCGGTGGGTGGGAACGGCGGTCGCCGTCGTGTTCGCGGGCCTCGCCGCCGGGGGCTGCGCGACGGGCTCCACGTTGCCCGCCCGCGACGTGACCGACACGGCCGCGACGCTCGCGGCCACCGGCAACGCCCACGGGAAGGCGACGCAGTACTGGTTCGAGTGGGGCGCGACGACGGCCTACGGGAGCACGACGCCCCGCACCGACGCACCGGCCGACAGCCTCGAGCACGCCGTCGCCGCCCGCGTCGGCGGCCTCCAGCCCGGGCGGACCTACCACTACCGGGCCGCCGCCCAGAGCCCGGGGGAGGGCGTCCTGCGCGGCGCCGACCAGACGTTCGCCACACCCGCCGTCGGCAGCCAGCTGCTGCCCGACCTCGTCCAGGACGTCCCGTCGGAGATCGGCGTGAGCCAGGTGGCCGGGGCCTACCGGCTCGGTTTCCGCTCCTCGGTCCAGAACCACGGCCAGGGGCCGCTGGTCGTCCGGGGCCACCGCGCCGGCCCGACCGACCCGATGGTCGCCGACCAGGTGATCTCCACCGCTGGCTCGGGCGCGACGACCACCGTCGCCGCCGTCGGGACCATGGAGTTCAACAACGCGCACTACCACTGGCACTACCTCGGCTTCGACCGCTACGAGCTGCGACGCGCCGCCGACGACACGCTCGTCGCGCCCGACCGCAAGACCGGCTTCTGCCTGGGCGACCGCTTCAACCTCGACTCCCCCTACACGATCGGGCCCTACAGCTACTCCAACTGCAAGCCCGGAGACACCCAGGCCCTGTCGGTCGAGGAGGGCATCTCGGTCGGCTACGGGGACGACTACGCGCCCCAGCTCGAGGGGCAGTACATCGACATCACGGGTGTGGCGCCCGGGAGCTACACACTCGTGTTCCGCGCCAACGCGGCCGGCGCGCTGCGTGAGACCGAATACGCCAACGACGCCGCATCGGCCGCGATCGCGCTGTGGCCCAACGGCGTGGGGGCGGCGCCGGCGGTGACGGTGCTGCGCTCCTGCCCCGGGACCGACCACTGCTCGCCCGCCGGGGGCGCCGCCGCGCGGGCCGGCGCGAGCGCAAGGCTCGCCGGGCCGCCGGCCGGAGCGGCCTCTGGAGTGGCGCCCGCGGCCACCGCCGTGGCGCCGCGGATCCACCGCCTCGTGCCGGTGCGGTGGCTCTGCTCGCTCCACACCGCGGGCGTGCGCAAGCTCCGCTGAGGCGTCCCCGGCGCCGGTTGGCGCCCCGAAGATGGGGTCTGGACCCGATGGCCCGACGTCCGATCGATCGTCAGGATCGCTCACGCATGAACGAGGCCCGTCCGATACTCGATCCCACAGCGGAGACCGCCCCCGACGTGGCGCCGAGCGGCATGGAGGCCGCCCCCCTCGTCGAGTTCCCGCGCCCCCTCCCAACCGCCATGGAACGGCACAAGGACATGGACATCGACCGGCTCAAGGCCACCGTCGCGCGTGACGGCTACGCGGTCGACGCGCAGGCCGTCGCGGAGGCGATCCTCCGCCGCGTCGCCCTGCGCCGAGCGAACGGCCACGGCGGCACCGCCGTGGGCCCGCCGCGACTGCGCGCCGTCTCATAGCTCGTGCTCGAACCCGGCGAGCCCCTCCGTGGGGCCGCCGGCGAAGTGGAGCCCGGGCTCGCCGTCGGCGACCTCGCCGATCCACGTGAGCCCGATCTCGCCGACGGCCGCCTCGGCCGCGGCGGCGCGGTCGCGCGGGACGCAGGCCAGCAGCTCGTAGTCTTCGCCGGCCGTCGCGGCGAACGCGCTCGGGTCGATGCCGAGCGCGGTGGCGACCTCGCTCACTCCGGCGGCGAGCGGGAGGCGGTCGAGGTCGAGCCCGAGCCGCACCGCGCTGCGGCGCGCCAGGTGGGCCGCGTCCGTGGCGAGGCCGTCGGAGAGGTCGATCATCGCGCTCGCGCCCGCCGCGGCGAGCCCGCGACCGGCGGCGAGCCGCGGCTCGGGACGCAGATGGCGCCGTCCCAGCTCCGCCGGGCCCGTGGCGTCCCCCCGCAGGATCGCGAGGCCGGCGCCCGACGCGCCGAGGGCGCCGGTCACGGCGACGCGGTCGCCGGGCCGCGCCCCGTCGCGCCCGACGAGGTCGTCGGCCCGGTCGGCCCAGCCGACGACGGTGACCGAGAGCACGAGCCCCGGCCCGCGGGTCACGTCGCCCCCGGCGATCGTCGTGCCGGTGCGGGCGGCGAGGGCCTCGGCGCCGGCGAACAGCGCCAGCACGCGATCGGGGTCGCTGCCGCCGGGCAGTGTCAGCGCGAGGTAGGCCTCGCCCGGGTCCGCTCCCATCGCGGCGAGGTCCGACAGCGCCCCGGCCAGCGCGCGGTGCCCCGCGTCGTCATAGGAGGCGAGCGCGAGATCGACGTGCACGTCCTCCGCCATCGTGTCCACCGAGACCACCGCGTAGGGCCGGGCCCGGACCACCGCGGCGTCGTCGCCGATCCAGCGCACGACCCGCTCGGAGCGGCGGCCGAGCGCCGCCTCGACCGCCTCGAGGAGGGCGAGCTCCCGCACGTGCCGGCGGGCTGGGCCGCCGCCCCCTAGCGGTGACGGTAGACGATCCGGGCGCGGTCGAGGTCGTAGGGCGAGAGCTCGACCCGGACGCGATCCCCGGGGAGGATCCGGATCCGGAAGCGCCGCATCTTGCCGGCGACGTGGCCGAGCACGAGGTGGTCGTTGTCGAGCTTCACGCGGAACATCGCGTTGGGCAGGGCCTCGACGACCTCGCCCTCCAGCTCGACCTTCTCTTCCTTCGCCATGGGGCGAGCGTACCAGCAGCCCCGCTAGTGGCCGGTGCCCGCGCCGCCACCGCCGCCGGTGGGCGGAGGGCCCTGCGGGGGCGTCGCGTAGAGGTTCGGGTTGTTGTAGTTCGGGTTGCCGCCGCCTCCGCCTCCACCGCCGCCGCCGGTCTGCGGCGCGGGGGCGCCGTTGGGCCGGCTCCCGCCACCGTTGCCGCCGCCGCCTGTGCCCCCGCCGGTGCCCCCGCCGCCACCGTTGGACCCGCCGCCGCCGGAATAGTTCCCGCCGCCCGTGCTCGCGTACTTGCCGAAGAACTGCGAGCCCTGGAACGGCGTCGTCGGCGGGGTGAAGTCGCCGCAGTAGCTCCCGTGGGCGACCGACATGAAGTCGTGCCAGATCTGGGCCGGGAACGTCCCGCCCGCGACGGTGATCCCGTGGACGCTGCGCATCGGGATCGGCGGGTTGGGATACCCGACCCAGACCGCGGTGGACATCTCCGGGGTGAAGCCGACGAACCAGGCGTCCTTGTAGTCGCTCGTCGTGCCGGTCTTGCCGCCCGCCGGGCATCCGTAGTTCGCGGCGGTCCCCGTGCCGGCCTGAACGTTCTGCTCGAGGATCTTGCGCGCCTCGGCCGCGACCCCGTCCGGGAAGGCGCGGACGCGCTTCGGGCGCCCGACGTCGTCCGCGCGACCGCTGGGGAAGACCACCCGGCGGATCGCGATCGGCTTGTTGCGGATCCCGCCGGAGGAGACGGTCGCCAAGGCGTTGGACATTTCCAGCGGCGAGACCCCGTTGGTCAGGCCGCCGAGCCCCTCGGCCGGGTACGCGTCGAGCTTGGCGGTGATGCCCAGGTCGTAGGCGGCCTGGCGCACGGCCTCCGGGCCGACGTCGGCGTCGAGCTGCGCGTACACCGTGTTGTCGGACTTCAGGGTCGCCGTGACGAGGTTCATCGACCCGCCGTAGGTATGCGCGTAGGTCGAGACGCCGTAGCTCGGATAGCCCTGCAGCCACCCCGGCGAGAGCTCCTTGGAGGTGTAGTAGGTCGAAGTCGGGTCGATGCCCTTGCGCAGCGCCGCCATCAGGACCATGACCTTGAAGGTCGAGCCCGGCTGCCGCTGGCCCTGCGCCGCGTAGTTGTACTTCGTGGTCCCGTAGTTCGCCGAGGACGCCATCGCGCGGATGTAGCCGTTGCGCGGGTCGATCGCCACGAGCGCGGAGGCGGGATCGCCGGGCTGGTTGAGCTGGCCGGCGATCGACTGGCGAGCGAGATCCTGGAGGCGCGGCTCGATCGTCGTGTAGATCCGCAGGCCCCCCTGCCGCACGGCTGCCGCGCCGTAGCGGCGGTAGAGCGACTGCTGGACGTAGTCGAAGAAGAACCCCTCGCGGCGGACCTGGAAGTAGCTGTTGCGCTTCACGCCCAGCGGGGCGCGCTTGCCCGCCACGGCCTGCGCCGGGGTGATGGCGCCGGACTTCGCCATCGAGTCGAGTACCTCGTTGCGCCGCTTCACGGCGGAGGAGGGGCTGAAGAACGGGTTGTACTCCGAGGGCGCCTGGGGGAGCCCGGCGAGCAGCGCCGCCTCGCTCAGCGTGAGGTCGCGCGCGGGCTTGTCGAAGAACATGCGCGCCGCGGCCTGGACCCCGATGGCCGTCTGGCCGCCGACGGTCCCGTAGGCGACGTCGTTCATGTACTCCTGCAGGATCCAGCGCTTGGAGTGGACCTTCTCGAGCTCCTGGGCGAGCTTCGCCTCCTTGATCTTGCGCGTGAGCGACTTCTTGCTGCGCTCGTCGTAGAGGTAGAGGTTGCGGACGAGCTGCATGGTCAGCGTCGAGCCGCCCTGCAGCGACTTGCCGGAGGTGATGTTGCGGACCGCCGCCCGGACGATGCCGAGGTAGTCGACGCCCTGGTGCTGGTAGAAGCGGCGGTCCTCGATCGCCACGGTCGCGCGGCCCATGACGCGCGGGACGTCGCGCGCGGTGACCGGGCGGCGTAGCACGACGGAGGAGATGAAGCCCAGCCGGCTCCCGTCGGCGGCGTAGACCGTGGAGGTCGCGCCCTCCGTCTTCGGCCGCAGGTCGCCGATGTTCGGCGCGGAGTCGGCGACCGAGATGACCCACGCGGCCGCTCCGGCCCCGGCGAGGAGGAGGACCAGGACGGAGACGCCGAGGATCACGCCGACCGTGCGGCGCACCGGGTGGCCGCGCATGCGCTCGCGGCGTCGCTGTCGCTCTCGTCGGCTCATCGCTCGAGGGCCGCGACCGGGCCCCGATTCGGCGCCCGTGCGGACGGTCCAGTGTACCCGGGAGGCGGTTTCGCCCCGCCGGTCCGCCTTCCTGCGCGCTCGCCGCGAGATCGAGGTGCGAAGATCGCGCCGGATGGACGGCCGCACCGGCACGCTCCGCGCCCCGCCGGCGCTCCTCGCGCTCGGCGACGAGACCGCGGCCGGGCTGCGCGCGGCGTGGCGCGCCGCCTGGACCTCGCGTCTGGTCGTGGTGGCCTGCGCGCTGCTCGGCCTCGCGCTGCTCGGCGCGGCGCCGGGGTGGGAGGCCTACGACCCGGCGCGGCTGACGGCGCCGTTCGGCGATGCCGGCGACGTGCTCGTCGCGCCCTTCGCCCGCTGGGACTCCGTGTGGTTCCTGGCGATCGCGCGAGACGGCTACGCGCCCGAGGCGGCGCGCTCGGCCTTCTTCCCGCTCTACCCGGCCGCCGCCGCGATCGTCGGCGCCCCGCTCTCCTCCGCGCTGCTCGGCGGGCTGGTCGTGAGCTGGACGGCCCTGCTCGCGGGGCTCGCGGTGGTCCATCGGCTGGCGACGCGGGACCTCGGCGCGCGCTACGCCGGGCCGGCGGTGACGCTCCTGGCCTTCTTCCCGGCCTCGTTCTTCCTCTCCGCGGTGTACTCCGAGTCGCTCTTCCTCGCGCTCTCCGCGGGAACCTTCCTGGCCGCCCGCCGCGGCGCCTGGGCCTGGGCCGGCGCGATCGGCGGGCTCGCCGCCGCGACGCGGAGCACCGGGGTCCTGCTCGTCGTGCCGATTGTGCTCCTCGCGCTCTACGGCCCACGGGACGACCGTCCCGGCCCGGCGCGCGCCCCGGCGACCGGCCGCGGTCGGTGGCGCCCGCGCTTCGCGCCCGGGCCGGAGCTCGCGTGGGCCGCGCTGGTGCCGCTCGGCCTCGGCGCCTATCTGGGTTACCTCGCGCTCGCCGGCCTCGATCCATTTGGCCCGTTCCGCGCGCAGCAGGCGTGGTTGCGCGAGCTCACGCTGCCCTTCGGCGGGGCGTGGGACGGCCTGCGGGCCGCGTGGGCGGGTGTGGGCACCCTGGCCGGCGGCGGGGCGTTCGACTGGCAGGCCGGGGGCGGCGGTCCGCTGCAGGCCGGCGCGCTCGACGTGCTGCTGGCGGTGTTCCTGGTCGCGGCGGTCCTCGCCGGCGCCGGCGCGCTGCGCCGCCTGCCCCCGGCCTACGGCGCGTGGGCGGCGGTGTCGCTCGCCGTGCCGCTGTCGATGCCCGTCGCGGCGCAGCCGCTCATGTCGCTGCCGCGGTTCATGGCGGTCTGCTTCCCGCTGCATCTGGCCCTGGCCCGCTGGGCCGTGGATCGCGGCGTGGTCCGACCGACGCTCGTCGTGTCCGGCGCCGGGCTCGCCGGCCTCTCGGCGGTGTGGGGCACGTGGACGTTCCTCGCCTGACCGCGCTCGACGGCGGCCGCCCGCGCGCGGTCCTGCTCGACGCGCTCGGGACGCTGCTCGCCCTCGAGCCGCCGGCCGAGCCGCTGCGCCGGGAGCTGCGCGAGCGCTTCGGGGTCGAGATCACGCCGGCGCAGGCCCGTGCCGCCGTGGCCGGCGAGATCGCCTTCTACCGGGCCCACCACGACGAGGGTGGGGATCACGCCGCCCTCGCGATGCTCCGTCGCCGCTGCGCGGAGGCGCTGCGCGCGGGCCTGCCGCCCTCCGCTGCGGCGATCCCCGTCGGGCCGCTCTCCGATGCGCTGCTCGCCGCCCTGCGGTTCTGCGCGTATCCCGACGTCGTCCCGGCGCTGCGGCGCCTGCGGACCCGCGGCCTGCGGCTCGTCGTGGTGAGCAACTGGGACGTGTCGCTCCACGACGTCCTGGCCCGCACCCGGCTCAGCGGCCTCGTCCACGGGACCATCACCTCGGCGGAGCTCGGGTCGGGCAAGCCCGGCCGCGCGATCTTCCGCCACGCCCTGACGATCGCCGGCGTGCCCGCGTCCGCCGCGCTCCACGCCGGGGACTCGCTGGTCGCCGACGTCGCGGGGGCGCGCGGCGCCGGGATCGCGCCGGTGCTGGTCGTCCGCGACGGGCGCCCGGCCGCCGCGGGGGTGCCGGTCGCCCGCACGCTCGGCGACGTCGCGCGCATGGTCGACTGACCTGGACGCTGCGGCGCCCTGCGTACCCTTCGTCCCGCCATGAGCGCCCAACCGCCACGGCCCGTGCATCCGCACCCGGGGCCGCCCCCCGAGCACCCCGAGCGCCCCGAGGGCGCTATGGGGGCAGGCGAGACGTCCGCGGCGGCGCCCGACGGCTGGGCGCCTCCGGCCGCGGGCACCGGGTCGTGGGGACCTCCCGCCGCGACCGCCGTGCTCCCGCCGGCGCCTCCCCCGGACGCCCGGCCGGTTCCGCCTGACGGCTCGGAGCCGCTCCCCCCGTGGCCGGCGTGGATCGCGCCCGTCGCGCTCCTCACCGCCTTCGGCGCGGCGATCGTCGGCGGGGTGGTGCTGGCGATCGCGATCGCCGTCGGCGGCGGCAAGCTCGGGGAGAACCCGCCCGGCCTCACAATCGCGGCGACCGTGGTGCAGGACCTCGCGCTGATCGGCGCCGCCCTCGCCTTCGCCCGGATGCAGGGACGCGGCCTGCACGCCGCCGACTTCGGCCTGCGGCGCTTCCGGATCCCGCCGGCGATCGGCTGGATCGTGCTCGGCTTCATGGCCCAGATCACCTTCGCCGCGACGTGGACGGCGATCTTCGGCGCGCCCAGCGACCACGACACGCTCCAGAAGCAGCTCGGCGCGGACCCGGGCACCTTCGCCTTCGGGGCCTTTGTCGTGCTCGTCACGGTGATCGCCCCGATCGCGGAGGAGTTCTTCTTCCGCGGCTTCTTCTTCACCGTCCTGCGTCGCTGGCGCGGGCCGTGGCTCGCGGCGGTCCTGACGGGCGCGGTGTTCGGCGCGATCCACATCGGCTCGGCCGCCGCCGTCTCGCTCGTCCCGCTCGCGTTCTTCGGCTTCGTCCTGTGCTTGATCCGCTGGCGCACGCGGGCGCTCTACCCGTGCATCGTGCTCCACGCCGTGAACAACTGCCTCGCCGTCGGCGTGGACAAGGACCTCCACTGGGGATGGGAGATCGCGGCCCTGATGGTCGCCGCGAACCTCGTGATCGCCGCGGTCGTGCTCCCCTTCGTGCGCCGCGATCCCACGCCGGCGCCGACCGCCTGAGCTCGCGTCCCGGGAAGGAGGACGGTATGACGGCGGCGAACGCTGCGCCGTGAGCGTCCGGCGGTGTCATACGATCCTCGGCGCGATGCGTCCCCTCTCCGCCCTGGCCACCGCCTGCTGCGCCCTGCTCCTGGCCGCCGCCCCCCCCGCGCTCGCGGACGACCCGCCGGCCGCCGGGAGCGGCGCCGTCGCCACGCCGGCCGCGAGCCAGACGACCCCCGCGCCCGCGCCGAAGCCCAAGGCGAAGGCCAACCCCAAGCGGACGCGTCGCCGCGCCGCGCCACTCGGCGGCACGCTGAAGCTCCGGCTCCTCGGCCCACTGCGGACCCGCACCCACGCCTGGGCGCTCACCGGGCAGGCGCTTCGCCTCCGCGGCGTCGTCACCCGCTTCGCTCCCGGCCAGCGGGTCACGCTGCGGATCTGGCGCGGGCGCCGGCTCGTGCGGATCATCACCCCGCGCGTCTTCCCGTCCGCGTCGCGCCGCTTCGGCCGCTTCTCGGTCCGCTTCGCGAGTCACAACGCCGGCCGCCTCACGATCGGCGGCATCAAGCCGGCGACCCGGCGCCAGATCCGGATGGTCGCCGCGCCGGTCGGCGCGAGCGTCGTCACCGGCGGGGGCGACGGGGCGTCGGTCGCCGCGCTGCAGGCCGGCCTGGCCCGGCTCGGCTACTGGACCCCGCGCTCGGGTCGCCTCGACGCCGGCACCGGCCGGGCGCTCATGGCCTTCCGCAAGGTCAACGGGATGGCCCGGACCTACGGCTCGAGCCGCGGCATCGTCGGGATGGTGCTGAGCGGCCAGGGCGCCTTCCGCGCCCGCTACCCCGGCCTCGGCAAGCACGTCGAGGCCGATCTCGCCCGGCAGGTGCTCGTCTTCCTCTACGGCGGGCGGGTCCACCAGATCTTCGGCATCAGCTCCGGCAAGCCCTCGACGCCGACGGTGCTCGGCACCTTCCGCTTCTACAGCCGCGAGCTCGGCACCAACAGCCACGGGATGGTCGACTCGAGCTACTTCTATGGCGGCTACGCGGTGCACGGCTACTTCGACGTCCCGCCCTACGCGGCGAGCCACGGCTGCCTGCGGACCTGGATCCCCAACGCGCGGCAGATCCACGACTGGATCCGCGTCGGGGACCCGATCTCGGTCTACTCGTAGGGCGCGGAGGTCAGGCGCGGCCGGCGGAGTACCGCGCGAGGTAGCCGAGCCCGAAGCCGTAGACGAGCAGGGCGAGGAGGGTCGGCACGGTCTCGCGCACCCAGGCGCTCTTCGCCGTCTCCGCGACCGCGTCGAACGGGCTGCGGAGCTTCGACGCGACCTCGTCGATGAAGCGCCGCGGCTGCGCCGGCTTCTTGGTCACGACCTGCGGGACGTTGAAGCCCTGGTCGACGACGACGGCCTGCGTGTGCTTCGAGGCGCCGCTGAACTCGTCGGTCGCGAAGAGCACGAAGCTCGCCAGCACGAAGAGGCTGGCGGCGACCGAGACGATCCAGATCCCGCGGGAGACCACGTCCTCGGCATCGGCCGGGAACCGGGCTAGCATGAGCGCCGCCCGATGGCGTCCGTCGTCCATCCGTCCACCCCGCCCCGGTGAGCCTCGAAGACGCGCGTGAGGCGCTCGTGGCCGAGCTCCGCGAGCACGCCCTCATCGTCGGCGAGGTGACGCTGACCAGCGGCGCCGTGGCGCAGTACTACGTCGACGCGAAGCGCGCGATCCTCCGCCCGGCGGGATTCCGCGCGCTGGCCACGCTCGTCGCCGCCCGGGCGGCCGAGTGGCGGGCGGAGGCGGTCGGCGGCCTCACGATGGGCGCCGACGCCCCGGCCTGCGCGGCCCTCGCCGGCGGGGCCGACGCGCTCGCCTTCTTCGTGCGCAAGGAGGCGAAGGCGCACGGGCTCCAGCGCCGCGTCGAGGGCCCGCCGCTCGCGCCCGGCACCCGCTGTCTCGTCGTCGAGGACGTTGTCACCACCGGCGGCTCGACCCTGACCGCGATCGACGCCGTGCGCGAGGCCGGCCTCGAGGTCTGCGGGGTGCTCGCGGTCCTCGACCGCCTCGCCGGCGGCGCCGAGCGGATCCGCGCCGCCGCCGGCGACGCACCCTACGAGGCGCTGGCCACGATCGACGAGGTGTATCCGGAGCGGGAGGATCGGTAAGGGCGCCCGCCATCGACGGGCGACCTTCCTCGCGGACTGAGGGTCACGCCCTCAGAGGCGCTCAGCGCTGCTGCGCTATTATCGCGCTGTGGCAACCATCCAGATCCGAGAGATTCCCGAGCCGGCATACGAGGTCCTTCGGCGCCGGGCTCGGGGACGGGGGCAGTCGATCCAGGCCTACATGCGGGAGCAGGTCCTCGAGATGGCCGGCCGTCCGAGCAATGAGGAGGCGCTCGAGTCGATCGAGGCGATCATCGGCCAAGACGCCGATCGCTCGCCGGCGCCAGAGACGATCGTCCGGGACCTCTCGGCGGACCGTCGCTGACCGGGTGGCGGCTGTCCTGGATGCCTCGGCGCTGATCTACGCCGTGCGGTCCGGGGCGCCGAGCGCCGCGGCCCTGCGGAGGCGGCTGGTCCGAGACACGTTGCACGCCCCGCACCTCATCGACGCGGAGACCGGGAACGTCCTGCGCCGGCACGTCCTCGCGGGTGACCTGCCACCGAGGGACGCCATGACACTGCTGAGCGACGCCGCCGCTCTGGTCGATCTGCGCTATGAGACGACGGGCGCGCTGCGCCGGGCGGCCTGGGACCTGCGCGACAACCTCTCGTTCTACGACGGGCTGTACGTCGCGCTGGCGCAGGCTCTCGACCTCCCGCTGCTGACCGTCGACGCGAAGCTGACCCGCACCCCGAAGCTCCCGTGCGCCGTCGAGCTCGTCGCGACGAGCGGGTGATCCCGACGAGCGGCCGGAGGACGGGGCGCCACGCGACCACTCGTCGCGCGGCAAGCCAGGGGAAACCGCATGCCCCGACCTGGATTCGAACCAGGGGCCTACTCCTTAGGAAGGACGCCGAGCGGCTTCTGGCGATGTCTTGCGTGCGGGAACGCGCTGCAAATTCCCACCTCCCGCAGATGTCAGGAGAGATGCGGCGGCAGAGCATCCACCGCCTAGATCTGCCTGAGCTTACTAAGCGAAACGGGCATATCCCTTATCTAGATCACGGGCAAGACAGGAAACCCTTTCTAACGCGCATCGCGGACCCAGGCGTGCAAAACCGCCCTTCCAAATTAGCTCTCGGCAGGACAGGTTCTGGCCCGATGCCAATCCCGCTGAACGATCAATCGGGCAGAACTAACCCCGCAAATCGCGCCGGCGGATGCCCGCCACGGCGATCGCCACAAGGATGAGCGCCAACACCCCCATCACGGCGAGGTCGCTCGCGTCGACGCCGTTGGCGAGCGGGTCGTGGCCGGAGTAGTAATAGAAGGGCGAGAGGTACTTCAGCCACTCAAGCGCGCCGACCAGAGGCGCGAAGCCGTTGATCAGGAAGGCGAGCACCCCGAAGCCGGCGGCCCCCCCGAGTGCCACGGCCCTCTGCCCGGTGGCGGCGCCGAGTGCCAGCCCCAGCGCCCCGAGCACCAGGCCGAAGAAGACCAGGTGAAGCGACTCGGCCGCGAGATCGCCGGCGCCGATTCCGCCCCCGGCGAGGGCGACGGCGGCCACCAGACCTGCCCAGTTGACCGCGCCCATCGCCAGCACCGCGAGCGCGACAGCCGCGGCCTTGCCCAGAACAGCGCCCGAGCGCTGCAGCGGGTGGGCGAGGATCAGGGCGAGGATGCCGTCCTCCTCCTCGCCTGCGGTCGAGCCCGCGGCGATCGCCACCGCGACCCCGCCGACGATCAGCGGGGCGAGGATCGAGACGGCCTCCGCCTTCAGGTAGCCGTTCAGGGTGCCGTAGTCGGCGCCCCCGAGCAGGTTGCTGACGCCCTCGCCGACCTTGAGTTGCCCGAAGGTGCCGCCGATCGAGGGGAAGAGGGCACCGAGCATCAACAGGAAGGCGAACAGCGCGGCGGCGGCGATTGCCGTCATCCGCCAGCGCAGGCGCAGCTCGAGCTCGCAGGTCGGGATGCTCATACCGCCTCCTCGTCCCGGTAGAAGCGCAGAAAGATCTCCTCGAGGGCGTCCTCGCGGCTGCGGATCGAGCGGACCTCGTGCCGTGCGGCGGCCTTGATCAGGGCATCCGTCGAACCCTCGAAGGCGACCGTCATGTGCGTGGCGTTGACCTCGACCCCGCGCACCTCCGGCAGGGCCCGGAACTCCTCTGCCGGAGCGGGCTCGGCGAACTCGATCTCCAGGCGCTGCACCGCGACCGAGCGCAGGTTCTCGATCGAGTCGACCACGGCCAGGCGGCCCTCGCGCAAGACGGCGACGCGGTGGGTGACCCGCTCGACCTCCGAGAGGGTGTGGGAGGAGAGGAACACCGTGCGTCCCTGCGAGCTGACCTCCGCCAGCAGGGCGTGGAAGCTCTGTTGGACCAGCGGGTCGAGCCCGGCGATCGGCTCGTCGAGGATCAGCAACTCGGGCTCGTGCATGAAGGCCTGGATCAAGCCGATCTTCTGCCGGTTTCCGGTCGAGAGCTCGCGCACCGGGCGGTCGAGCTGGGCGTCGAAGCGATCCGCCAGCGAGTCGCGCACCCGCCGCTCGACCCCGCCACGAAGCTTGGCCAGGTAGTCGAGCGCGTCCGCCCCGCTCAGCTTCGGATAGAGAGCGAAGTCGCCGGGCAGGAAGCCGACCCGGCGGCGGATCTCGAGGCTGCGGCGCTGGGTGTCGAGACCGAGCATCCGCGCCGAGCCGGAGGTCGGCTCGATCAGGTCCAGCAGCAACCGCATCGTCGTCGACTTGCCCGCCCCGTTTGGCCCGAGGAAGCCGAAGACCTCCCCTCGCTCGACCTCGAGGTCGAGGTCGAAGAGGCCGTGGCCGGAGCCGTAGTCCTTGGAGAGGCCCTCGGTGCGGATGGCGGCGTCCTCACTCATCAGGGCGCCGCCCTCGCGTTCTCGAGACCGGCCGCCCGACCGGCTTTTTGCCTTCCGCCAGCCGTTCGGGGCGACCGCTCGGCGTGCCCTCCGACTCGTCCCGCTCGCGACGCTCGGCCTCGAGCTCGCGCGCGGTCCGCCTCAGCCACTCCCGGCGAGCGCGGGAATCGCGAAGCTCCGCTGGGAGCTCGCCCCCCGCGCGCGGAGCCGTAGAGCTCATCCTCGCGGGCATCCACCTCGGCCGCCTCCTCGAGGACCTCGCGAGCGACCTGCTCATAGGTCGGATTGCGCTGACCCGAGGCGTTCGCCGCGATCACCCGGAACGCGACATCCTCACGACAGCGACTCTCGATCCGCCGAGCCGAGCGCTCCCCAACCGCATAGGCGTAACTCAACAGCGCCACCATCATCGCCGGATCATGCGCCGCCCGGCCATGCCCGTCGACACGATACGCGCGATAAAACGCGCCGAGATCGAACTCCTCGACCGCCTCGATCACCAACCACGCCAGGTGGCCCGGATCCAGCCACTCGCGCAGACTCGGCGGCATCAAGAAACACTGATCACGACCGCACTCAATGAAGTTCTGCGGCATCCACCAATCGTCCCGCCGACCCCAGACGGAGCTCGGTTTGCGCGCCAGGATCTATGAAAATTTAATGCTTACGCCCCGACCTGGATTCGAACCAGGGGCCTACTCCTTAGGAGGGAGTCGCTCTATCCATGCTGAGCTATCGGGGCTTGTGCTCTGCATCAGGCCTTCCCGTCTGCCGCCCTGACAGGCACATCGTTGCATGGCACAGCCGCGGCACGCCGTCGAGGTGGGCGAGTAGCTGAGCCTCGGAAGATCGTACCGGCGGTTCGGCGGCACCCGGCGATTGGCGTTGTCTATCTGGCGGTCAAGTTCTGGGATCGCACGCTCGGCCAGATCGAGACCGAGAGCCCCTACGACTCCACCGATGACGGCTGATCGAGGCGCTCAGCGGGCCGGCTCCGCGAGCAGGGTGATCGCCAGCAGGACGATCGCGAGGGCCGCGTAGCCGCCCCGCCGCGCCACCGAGTCGCAGGTGCGCACGGCGATCAGGCACTGCAGGCAGTAGTAGGCGGCGAAGGCGCGTGAGGCGACGGCGATGATCGTGAACGTCGGCACCGTCGCGGCAAGTGCGATCGCGACGCCGCCGCTGACGGCGTAGGCACGGCGACCGCCGGCGGCGCGCGGATAGAGGGTGTGCAGGTTGCCGCTCGCCGCCACGGTGTCGGCCGTTGCCGCGCTGAACTGGCTGAGCACCGCAGCGCCGACGAGCGGCAGCGAGAGCAGAGGCGCCACCCGAGCGGTGATGTCGAGCAGGTCGGAGTCGACGCCCGAGCCGCTGCCGAGACCCATCAGCGGCGTCGCCGCGGCGGTGAAGCCGATGTAGATCGGGGTTGCGACCAGCTGCGAGAAACGACAGGCGCGGACCCGGGTCTCGCGGTCGAACTCCTCGCCGAGGTAGCGAACCGTCTCAAAGCCCTGGACGGTGATCAAGATCCCTCCGAGGATCAGCAGCATCTCGATCAGGCCGCCGCCGGGGACCGGCGGTAGGTCGAGGCCGCTGCCGAGCAGATCACCCGCGTCGCTGAGTACGAACGTGGCGCCGAGTACGGTGACCAGCGTCAACACCGCGGCGAGGGCGAGACGGTCGAGACGGTCAAGGCCGTCGAAGCCCCGGGCGAGCCCGATCGCGACGATCAGCGCGATCGCGGCGCAGGCGATGACTCGCTGAATCAGTTCGGAATCACTGCCCGAGAAGCTGACCATGTACTCGGCCATGATCCGCACGTAGAGGCCGACCGAGATGACATAGGCAACGACGATCACACGGTCGCTCCACTTCTCCAGCGAGCGGGTGCCGTGATCGAGCGTGTCGTCGGCCGCCATCGCCTCGACTGTGGCGACGTTGTGGCGGATGGCCGCGCCGACGAGCCAGGCGAATATGCAGACGCCGGTGATCGCGACGACGGCGAGGCTCCCGACCGTGCGCTCGAGAACCGGCACGATGATCAGGAAGCCGCTACCGAAGATCGAGGCGAGCGGCGTCACCGATGCTCGCATCACCTCGCCGGCGCCGTCGCTCCCGCCGGTCAGCCAACGCAGCAGCGGCACCGCAGGGATTCAAGCAGCCACGTGGGCGGCTCGCGATATCGGTGGCAGGGCGCTGTGCCGGTGGGCGCATCCCTGGGCGCCGCCCCGATGACGCGAATGACGCGGACAGCGCGCCGAGAGTAGGGTCCGCGAGCGCGCAGACGCCGCCCGGCGGCCCGCGCAGGGGATCGGCCGGGGGCGACGAATTGCGCAATCGAACGGGAGACGTGCGAAGCGAGGACACGACAGCCATCGGCGCCGCGCGCCGTGAGGTCCGGGCGATCGCTCGGCCCGGAGGCGTGCGATGAGCACCGGCGGCGGGATCCTTGGCGAGGCGTTCCAGGAGGAGGTCGGCGCCGAGCCGGTCGGCAAGGCCGAGATCGCCGCGCGCTCGCCCGCGCGGCTCATGTGGTCGCGCCTGCGCGAGGACCGGGTGGCGATGGCCGCGCTGGTCTTCATCGGCCTGCTGATCGTCGTGGCGATCTTCGCGCCCCAGATCGTCGAACTCGTCGGGGCGCCACCGCCGAACAAGCTCGACCGCTCCGCGCTCGACTCCTTCGGCACGCCAACCGGCCCGTCCTCCGACCACCTGTTCGGCGTCGACACCCTCGGGCGCGACGTGTTCGCGCGAACGATCTACGGCGCCCGGGTCTCGCTGTATGTCGCGATCGTCGCCACCGGGATCGCGACGATCATCGGGGTCGTGCTCGGCCTCTGGTCCGGCTTCTACCGCGGCTGGGCCGACACGCTGATCTCCCGCTTCATGGACGTGCTGCTCGCCTTCCCGGTGCTCCTGCTCGCGATCGGGCTCGCCTCGGCCTGCTCGCTGGGCAACGGCTGCGTCGGTGGGCTCGTCCAGCCCGGGCTGTCGGTGGTGATCGTGGTGATCGCCCTGGTGAGCTGGCCCTACCTCTCGCGGCTGATCCGGGGGCAGGTGCTCTCGCTGCGCGAGAAGGAGTTCGTCGAGGCCTCGCGCTCGCTCGGCGCGACGAGCTCGCGGATCATCTTCCGCGAGGTTCTCCCCAACCTGTGGGCGCCGATCATCGTCTACGCCACGCTCATCATCCCCACCAACGTGCTCTTCGAGGCCGCCCTCTCGTTCCTCGGCGTCGGCGTGCAGTCGCCGACCGCGAGCTGGGGCGCGATGCTCGCCGACGCCACCGGCAGCTTCGACACGGCCTGGTGGTACCTGTTCTTTCCCGGGACCGCCCTCGTGCTGACGGTCCTCGCCTTCAACCTGATCGGGGACGCGCTCTCCGACGCCCTCAACCCGCAGCGCCTGGACTGATGGCGTCGCGGGCGCGGACCACCAACCACCTCCGGCGCGCGCCGGGAAGAAAGGAACTCTCGATGAGACTCCACCGAATGATGCTGGCGGCGCTCGCCGTGGCCGGCCTCGCGCTCGGCGTCGCGGCGTGCGGCGGCAGCAGCGGTAGCAGCGGCACAACGGCGGGTCAGGTCCCGACCACCCAGGACCTCGGCGGGAAGAAGGGCGGCACGCTGAAGGTGATCTCCTCCGGAGACGTCGACTACATCGACCCGGGCGCGGCCTACTACCAGTTCACCTACATGTTCACCTATCCGACCCAGCGGCCGCTCTTCTCCTTCAAGCCCGACGACGTCCTCACCGCGAGTCCCGACTTCGCCACCGCGCAGCCGAAGGTCTCCAGCGACGCCAAGACGGTGACGGTGACGACGCGCAACGACGTCAAGTTCAGCCCCCCGGTGAACCGGATCGCCACCACCAAGGACGTGAAGTACGCGATCGAGCGCGGCTTCAAGACGAACCTCGCGAACGGGTACGCCACCGCGTACTTCGGCTCGCTGGAGGGCGCCACCGCGTTCGCGGACGGGAAGGCCTCGCAGATCACCGGCATCCAGACGCCGAACGACACGACGATCATCTTCAAGCTCACCAAGCCGCTCGCCGGCCCGCTCGTCGGCGCGATGTCGCTGCCGCTCACGGCGCCGGTGCCGCAGGAGTACGCAGCGAAGTACGACGCGAAGAGCCCGTCCACCTACGGTCAGCATCAGGTCTCCACCGGACCCTACGTCGTCCAGAACTACCAGCCGGGCAAGGGATTCTCGCTCGTGCGCAACACGAACTGGAACCCGGCCACCGACTACCGCAAGGCCTACCTCGACCGGATCGACGTCGACGAGGGCAACAACGACACGACGGTCGCGAGCCGGCAGATCCTCGACGGGCAGAGCCAGGTGAGCGGCGACTTCACCCCGCCGCCTGCGGTGCTCAAGAGCACGCTGGCGAACAAGCCGGACCAGCTGCTCAACCCGCCGTCGGGCGGCAACCGCTACGTGTCGCTGAACACGACGCTCAAGCCGTTCGACAACCTCAACGTGCGCAAGGCGGTGCTCGCGGTGTTCGACCGCACGGCGATGCTGCTCACGCGCGGCGGCGAGGTGATCGGCGACGTGGCGAACCACTTCATCCCGCCGGGCCTGCCGGGCTTCGACCAGGCGGGCGGCGTGAAGGGGCCGGGCTTCGACTTCCTCGCCGACCCGAACGGCAACCCGTCGCTCGCCGCCTCCTACATGAAGAAGGGCGGCTACCCGTCGGGCAAGTACACCGGCAGCCAGGCGCTGCTGATGGTCGGGGACAGCTCGGGAGTGGCGCAGAAGGCGGCCGAGGTCGCCCAGGCGCAGTTCCAGAAGCTCGGCTTCAAGCTGAACTTCCGCCTGGTCCAGCACGACACGATGTACACGAAGTTCTGCAACGTGCCGAAGGCCGCGGTGGTGATCTGCCCCAACGTCGGCTGGCAGAAGGACTTCAACGACCCCCAGACGATCCTCGATCCGACGTTCAACGGCGGGAACATCGTCCAGGAGAACAACTCCAACTGGCCGCAGCTCAACGACCCGCAGATCAACGCGGCGATGAACCGGGCGGCCGAGGTCGTCGGGACCCAGGCCCGCGGCGACGCCTGGGGGAAGATCGACCGGGACGTCACCGCCCAGGCGCCGGCGGTGCCGTGGGTGTGGGACAACCAGCCGAACACCCGCTCGGCGAACGTGCAGGGCGTGATCAACAAGTCCCTCGCGCAGTGGGATTTGTCGTTCACGTCGATCAAGTAGCGCGGCCGGCTCCCCGCCCCGCCCGCCGGGGCGGGGAGCTTCCGCCTCCCCTCTCGTAGAGCGAAACGCCACATGGCCCGCTACATCGCCCGCCGCCTGCTCTGGGTCGTCGTGCTGCTGTTCCTGGTGAGCCTGCTCACCTTCCTCATCTTCTACGCGCTGCCCTCGGCCGACCCGGCGGCGCTGCGCGCGGGCCGTAGCGCGAACCCGAAGCTGATCGAGAGGATCCGCACCGATCTCGGGCTCGACAAGCCGCTGCTCGAGCAGTACTGGCTCTACATGAAGGCGCTGATCACGAAGTTCGACCTCGGCACGAGCTACCAGTACAACGCCCCGGTCCGCCAGCTCATCTTCGACCGCCTCCCGGCGACGATCTCGCTCGCGGTCGGCGCCGCCATCCTGTGGCTCGTGATGGGGGTGGGCGTCGGAATCATCGCCGCCCTGCGCCGCCGCTCGGTGCTCGACCGCACGACGATGGGGCTCGCGCTGTTCGGCATCTCGGCGCCGGTCTACTTCCTCGGCCTCGTCGCGCTCTACCTGTTCGCCGACGACATCGGGGTGATCCCGCTGTTCGGCGGGTCGAACAGCTACAAGCCACTGACCGACGACCCGGCCGCGTGGCTCAACAGCTTGATTCTCCCGTGGATCGTCCTCGCCGTGAGCTTCGCCGCCTTCTACTCGCGCCTGCTCCGCGGGAACCTGATCGAGGTGATGGGCGAGGACTACATCCGCACCGCGCGGGCCAAGGGACTCTCGGAGCGCCGCGTTGTCTTCCGCCACGGCGTCCGCTCGGCGATTACGCCGATCGTCACGGTGTTCGGGCTCGACCTCGGCATCCTGCTCGGAGGGGCGATCCTCACCGAGACGGTGTTCAACATCCCGGGCATCGGCCGGCTCTCCTACGACGCGATCACGCGCTCGGACCTGCCGACGATCCAGGGCACCGTCCTGCTCGGGGCCTTCTTCATCATCGTCGCCAATCTCCTCGTGGACATCGCCTACGCCTTCCTCGACCCGCGGGTTCGCTACGAATGACCGCGCTGCTCGAGGTCGAGGACCTCCGCGTCCGCTTCGACACCGAGGACGGCGTCGTCCACGCCGTCGACGGGATCTCCTACACGGTGGAGGTCGGGCGGACCCTCGGCATCGTCGGGGAATCCGGCTCGGGCAAGTCCGTGGAGGCGCTCACGATCATGGGCCTCACCCGCGGGCGGCGGACCGCGATCGAGGGCGCCGCGCGGCTCGAGGGCCGCGACCTCCTCGCGGCGAGTGACGACGAGCTGCGCGCCGTCCGCGGGAACGACGTCGCGATGATCTTCCAGGACCCGCTCTCCTCGCTGCACCCGTACTTCCGCGTGGGCAAGCAGATCGTCGAGGCGGTCCAGGCCCACCGCGACGTCTCCAAGGCGGCGGCGCGCGACCGCACGGTCGAGCTGCTCGGGCTCGTCGGCATCCCCGACCCGGCGCGCCGCGTGGACGACTTCCCGCACGAGTTCTCCGGCGGGATGCGCCAGCGGGCGATGATCGCGATGGCGCTGGCCAACGACCCGAAGCTGCTGATCGCCGACGAGCCCACCACGGCGCTCGACGTCACCGTGCAGGCCCAGATCCTCGAGTTGATGAGCCGCCTCCAGCGCGAGCTCGGGATGGCGATCATCATCATCTCCCACGACCTCGGCGTGGTGGCGGAGACGGCCGACGAGATCGCGGTCATGTACGCCGGGCGGATCGTCGAGCGCGCGCCGACGGCGACGCTGTTCTCCGCGCCGCGGCACCCCTACACCTGGGGCCTGCTGCGCTCGATCCCGCGGCTCGACGTGCCGCGGGAGGCCGACCTCGTGCCGATCGCCGGGCGGCCGCCGAGCCTCATCCAGCGGCCCTCGGGTTGCGCCTTCCACCCGCGCTGCCCCTACGCGCTGCCCTCGCACGCCGTCACGGTGCCGCCGCTGGAGGCGATCGAGGGGGATCCGGCGCACCACGTCGCCTGCCTGCTGCCCGAGGCCGTGCGGGCCGCCGCGGAGGCGCGGCTGCGGGCGGGCGCGACGCCGCAGGAGGCGCGAGCCGCGGCCGGGGTGGATTCGCTCGAGCCGGAGCCGGCGTCGTGACGCCGGCGGCCGCGGGCGAGCCGCTCGTCGAGGTCCGCGACCTCGTCAAGCACTTCCCGATCCGCCGCGGGGTCGTGCTCCAGCGGCAGGTCGGCGCGGTGCGCGCGGTCGACGGCGTCTCCTTCGACGTGCTCCGCGGCGAGACGCTCGGCCTGGTGGGGGAGACCGGCTGCGGCAAGAGCACCACCGCCCGCCTGCTCACCCGCCTGCTCGATCCGACGTCCGGCTCGATCCGCTTCGACGGGCGGGACATCGCCACCGTCGGCCGCCGGGAGCTCGGGCCGCTGCGCCGCGAGGTGCAGATGATCTTCCAGGACCCCTACTCCTCGCTGAACCCGCGCAAGACGATCGGCGCGATCATCGCCGAGCCCTTCGCGATCCACAAGCTGCTGACCGACGGCGAGGAGCGCCGGGCCCGGGTGCAGGAGCTGATGGAGCGCGTCGGGCTCAACCCCGAGCACTACAACCGCTTCCCGCACGAGTTCTCCGGCGGGCAGCGGCAGCGCATCGGGGTGGCGCGGGCGCTCGCGCTGGAGCCGCGGCTGATCATTGCGGACGAGCCGGTCTCGGCCCTCGACGTCTCCATCCAGGCGCAGATCCTCAACCTGCTGCGCGACCTCCAGCGCGACCTCGGGCTGACGATCGTCTTCATCGCTCACGACCTCAGCGTCGTGCGCCACATGTGCGACCGCGTGGCGGTGATGTACCTCGGCAAGATCGTCGAGCTGGCCTCGGGCGACGAGCTCTACCGCGCGCCGCGGCACCCCTACACCGGCGCGCTGCTCGCCGCCGTGCCGGTACCGCGGCCGACCGGACGCGCGCGGCGGCGCGAGTTGCTGCCGGGCGACGTCCCGAGCCCGGCCGATCCGCCGGCGGCCTGCCGCTTCCACACCCGCTGCTGGAAGGCGCAGCCGCGCTGCTCGGAGGAGGAGCCGCTGCTGGAGTCCCGCGCGGGCGGCGCGGATCTCACCGCGTGCCACTTCCCGCTGAGCGCGGAGGAGGTCGCGGAGCGGGTGCCGGAGCTGGCCGGCGCTCAGGCGGCCGGCGCGCCCGGAGAGGCGGGGCCGTCCGGCGACGCGGAGGCGTCGTCGGGCTCGTCGTCCTCTCCGTCGTCGACGTAGAGCGACTCGCGGGCGAGCTCCGCGCCGGGTCCGGAGAAGAGCTTCACGTCGAGGTAGTCGCCGCGGTAGGCGTCGGGCGCCACGAGCGTGAAGCGCTCCTCGACGAGGGCGCACTGGTCCACCGCGAGGTCGGCGAGCTCGGCGGTGACGATCGCGCCGCCGTCGCTCAGCGGCCGCCCCCAGATCAGGGTCACCTCCGCGGTGCGGCCCTCCTCGCCGCGCCACCGGGCGACCACCTCGTCGCTCAGGTCCAGTCGCCAGTCGGGGTTGCGCTCCGCGGTCTCGGAGGTGAAGTCGGCATGGGCGACGAAGTCGTCGGGCGCGCCGCCGTCGCCCTCGACGAACGAGACGTAGCCGAAGATCTCGTAACCGTTGGCGGTCGGGGCCGTGGCGGGGATGTAGGTCCGCCCGCCGTAGGTGCGGTCCGGGTACCAGGCGATCTCGCCGGGCTCGCCGACGTCCTCGCCGTCCGTGTCGATGCGCAGGCAGGCGGCGAGCAGCTCCTGGCGCAGCGTGTCGGCCCAGCGGCCGTAGGGCAGGCCCTCTTGGGGCGGCTCGGCGGCGAAGCGGGGGACGAAGCGGGACTCGGGAGGCACGCTCCCAATCTAACGGGGCCGCGTCGCGGAGCGGGTCGCGGGCTCGACCCCGGCAGCGAGGACCGCACCGTGCTGCCCCTACGCCGCCGCGGCCGCGCGCGCCCCGAGGCGCATCGCGCGCATCTCCCCGCCGCCGGTGCCGTCGCCCTCGCGCGGCTCGGGCGCGACGGCCCGCAGGGCGGCCTCGGCGGCGGCGGTGTCCGCGCCGAGGGCGGCGAGCACGGCGCTCAGCACCGGCGCGACCGCGCGGGCGCTGCCATCGTCGATCTTGAACGCCGCGCCCCGGCCATCGGGGAAGGCGAGTGCGCACACGCTCTCCGCGCCGTCCTTCGCGAGCAGCCCGGGCACGTTGGCCATGTAGGCCGTGACGATCCGGCGCGGGCCGCCGACCCACGCCGGGTGGTCGCGCATCGCCGCGGCCACCACCGACTCGGCGCCGTCGCCCGCGGAGCCGATCGTCCGGTAGGCGCGCGCGAGGCCGACCAACGAGACGGCGTGGATCGGCGCCCCGCAGCCGTCGACCCCGACGTGCGCGGGCGTCTCTCCGGTGAGGTCGGCCACGGTCTCGGAGATCTGGACCTGGAGCGGATGCCCGGGCTCGAGGTACCCCTCGGTCGGCCAGCCCCGACCGACGCAGGTGAGGAGCATCGCCGCGTGCTTCCCCGAGCAGTTGTTGGCGATCCGCGTCGCCTCGCCGCCGTCGCGCACGACCTCCCAGCGGCGGCGCTCGTCGAGCGGCAGCGCGGGAGTGTTGCCCAGCGCGCCCTCCGAGAGCCCGGCGCGGCCGAGGATCCGGCGCACGCCGTCCTCGTGGAAGGAGTCGCCGGCATGGCTGGAGCAGGCCAGGGCCATGAGCTCGCCGGGCAGCTCGAGCCCGGCGCGCACCATCGCCACGCCCTGGAGCGGCTTGGTGCAGGAGCGGGGGAAGACCGGCGCGGAGGGGTCGCCGACGGTGAAGCCGGGCGCGCCGCCCGCGCCCGTCGCAACGACCGATCCGTGGTGGCGGCTCTCGACCACCCCGGAGCGCAGGACCTCGCAGAGCACGCTCACGACCGGCTCGCTTCCGCCATGCCCTTGATCCTACGCCGGGCCTCCGCCGTCGGCGGCGGGTGAGGCGAGCAGCAGCGTGACCGGCCCGTCGTTCACGAGCTCGACCTCCATGTCGGCGCCGAAGGTGCCCGTCCGGGCGCCGAGCGCGGCGGCGAAGCGCTCGTACAGCGGCTCGGCCTGCTCCGGTGGGGCCGCCGCCGCCCAGCTCGGCCGGTTGCCGCGGCGCGTGTCGCCGTAGAGCGTGAACTGGCTCACCACGAGCGCCTCGCGCTCGCCGAGCGGGGCGTTCATCGAGCCGCCGGTGTCGGGGAAGACGCGCAGCGCGCGGACCTTGGCGGCGAGCCGGTCGGCGTCGGCGGGTGTGTCGGCGTGGGCGATCCCGAGCAGCACGAGCAGGCCCGGCCCGATGGCGGCCACCTCGACCCCCTCGACCCGGACGGCCGCGCGGGTGACCCGCTGGACGAGCGCCCGCACCGGCTCACTCCGGGGTCGCGTCGCGCAGCTCGGCGGCCGCGATCTCCGGCGGGACGATGTTGAGCCCGGTCCCCGTGCCGAGCTCCAGCCCGGCGAGGTGGGCGAGGCGGGGCATTACGTCGATCCGCCAGCAGAACGCCTCGGCGCCGCGCGGCGCGGTGCGTACCCAGAGGTTGAGCGGCGGGCTCGCGCCGTGCACGGCGGCGAGGCGCCGCAGGCCCTCGTGCAGGAGCGCGGCCCCGAGCGGGCCGTCGTCCTCGACGCGGGCGCGCGGCCGCCGGGGCGCGAGCACGAGCTGGAAGGGGACCCGCGAGGCCCACGGTGCGATGAGCACGGCCTCGTCGTCCACCGCGACGAGCCGCGCGCGGCGGCGGACCTCCTCCTGGACCAGGTCCCCGAGCAGGTTCCCGCCCGTCGTGCGGGTCGCGTAGGCGCCGAAGCGCTCGCGCTCGCGGGCGATCGCCGCGGGGACGCCCGGGAGCGCGTAGAGCTGGGCGTGGGTGTGGGGAAGCGAGGCGCCGGCCGTCCGGCCCTCGTTCACGCTGACGTGGACGCACGCGGCGCCGGCGTGCGCGCGCATGCGCTCCCGCCACATCTCCATGGCCGCCGCCAGCTGGTCCACCGGAAGCTCCGCCAGCGCCTGCGCGGGCTGCGGAGCGTTGACGATCACCTCGTGGTGGCCGCGCGCCGCCTCGGCGAAGAAGAGGTCCGGCGCGGCGTCGGGCCCGGGGTCCTCGGCCTCCGCCCGCAGCGCCGGGTAGAGGTTCGGCACGACGCGCACCGTCCAGCCCGGGCCGTCGGCGGAGCCGCCCCCGGGTCGCACCGCGGCGACCTCCGGCGGCGTGCGGTCCTCGTGACCCGCGGCGAACGGGTCGCGGTCGGGGTCGATCGCGGGGGGAGGGCTGAGCGGGGGACGGGCCCCCGGCCGGCCGGCGCGCTCGGAGGCGACGATCGTGCGGTACCCGGTGAGCGGGTCCACCCGGATCTCAGGCAAGCCGCTTCTCCATGGCCACGTGCTCGATCCCGGCCTCCCAGAAGCGCGCGCCCCGTGCGCGGTAGCCCGCGGCGTCGTAGAGGCCCCGCGCGTACACCTGCGCGTGGAGCACGACCCGCCGGGCGCCCGCGGCCCGACCCTCGTCGTCGGCCGCGAGCAGGAGCGCGCGCGCGATCCCGCGACGGCGGGCAACGGAGTCGACCGCAAGGCGGCTGAACTGGACGGTGCGCCCGCTGAAGCAGAGCCGGCAGGTCCCGACGATCTCGCCGCCGTCGGTGGCGACGAGATGCAGCGCGTCCTCGTCCCGACCGTCGACCTCCTCGGCCTCCGGCACGCCCTGCTCCTCGACGAACACCCGCCGGCGCAGCGCGATCGCCGCCTCCCGCTCCACCGCGCCGCGCGCCCGCCGGACCTCCACCTCGCCCGGGAGCGGACCGGCCGCGGCGGCCGTCATGCGCCGAGGTAGCGGCGCACGTCGCGGGTGAGGTCCGCCTCGCTCGCGTAGGGCCCCTGGTGAAGGAACGCGGTGCGGCCGCGCGCGTCGACGAAGGCCGTGTAGGGCAGGCCGAGCGGGCGGCCGAAGCGCGTCGCGATCTTCCGGTCGGGATCGTCGTAGCTCGGGTAGGCGACCCGGTGGTCGCGCAGGAAGGCGAGGCCCTTGGAGGCCGAGTCCTGGGTCAGCAGCCCGAGGAAGCCGACCCGCCGGCCCAGCGCCACCGACGCGTGCCCGAGCGCGGGGAACTCGAACCGGCACGGCCCGCACCACGAGGCCCAGGCGTTGACGACGACGGGATGGCCGCGCAGGGCGCGGAGCCGAGCGTCGAACGCGGCGGGCCCGCCGGAGAGGATCGTGTTCGCCTGGCGGTGCAGCGCGGCGAGCGCCGGGGGCGACCCGGCGAGGCCCGCGCGGATCTGCGCCGGGGTGGGCCCGGGGTCCTTCGAGTCGCCGCCACCGCAGCCGGCGGCGAGGAGGAGCGCGAGCACCGCGAGGGCGGCGGGCATCCGGCGGGGGGCGCGACGGAGACGCATGGCCGCTGTGAGCTTGCCACATCGCCCCACCCGCTATCCTCCGGGGTGCCGGCGGGAGAGGCAGCCCCTTCGCCCTCCCGCTCCTGCCCGGCGAGGTGCCGGGCCCGGAGAGTCGCTCCGCCCCACGGCGGCGGCTCACATCACGATCCTCGAGCCATCGATGGCCGAACCGACGTCAGCGGTCGCCAAGTCCGCACCCCTTCCCTCGTCCAGCGCGGTCGCGCGGGCCGAAGCCTTCACGCGCGAGCGCTTCGTCCACCCGGGCGAGGAGCGGGCGGACGCGCTGGCGGCCGGGACGCCGCGGCGACGAGCGCTCGACGACGCCCTCGCCGAGATCGAGGCCGGCGCGTCGGTGCCGTCGGTCGCCTGGCGGCGACTGTGGTCGCTCCTCCTCGGCCTCGAGCGCACGCTCTCCGACGAGGAACCCAAGCTCGCCGACGGCACCGTGCTCTCGGCCCATCAGGTGGACGCGCTCTCCGGCACGCTCACCGCGCTGCTCGCCGAGGCGCTGCGCTCTGGGAGCGCGAACGGCGCGTCGGCCAACGGCGCCGCCGGTGCCGCGCCCACCGCGCTCGCCTCCCCGGCGATCCCGGGGGAGGAGGAGATCGACGAGGTCCTCGGCGAGGACGAGGAACCGGTCGACTGGGTCGACGAGGTGCCCGAGGACGAGGACGACGGGGAGGCGGCGACCGAGGTCCTCGAGGACCCGAACGCCTACAAGCGCTTCTGGTTCGAGCACGCGACCGGCGCCGGCAAGACGGTCGCCGCGCTGGGCTTCGTCGAGGCCTCGCGCACGGGCGGGGTCCTGATCCTCACCCACCGCCGCAACCTCGTCGACCAGTTCGAGGGCGAGCTGCGCGACCGCGGCTACGCGAAGCGCATCGCGCCCGCGCTGCTCGCCGGGGACGACCCGGCCGACGGGCCGGTCACGGTGGAGACCTACCAGTGGTTCGTGCGCAACGCCGGGAAGGTCTCCGACGCCTACACGATCGTCATCTGCGACGAGGCGCACACCGCGCTCGGCGAGAAGACCTCGGCCTCGATCCGCGCCTGGACCGGCCCGGTGTTCATCGGCATGACGGCGACCGGCGCGCTCATCGCGCGGCACGTCACCGACCTCTTCCCGACCCAGACCTCCCGCTTCGACCTCGCCCAGGCGGCGCGCCGCGGGGTCATCTCCCCGCTGCGCTGCATCCGGATCCCGCCCGGCCCGGGCGTGCGGACGATCGCCAAGGTGCCGCTGCGCCGCGGAGAGGTGGACACGGAGTTCGACCAGGAGATGCTGGCCGAGCTGCTCGACCAGCAGCCGTTCAACCTCGCCATCGCCGACCTCTACAAGACGCGCTTCAACGGCGTGCCGGGGGTCGTCTACGCCGCCGGGGTGCGCCACGCCTACAACGTCGCGGAGGCGTTCCGCGACCTCGGGCTCAAGGCGCAGGGGGTCTCCGGGGAGACGCCGAAGCGCGAGCTCGCGCGGATCCTCGCGGACTACGAGCGGGGCGAGATCGACGTCCTCGTCAACGCCCAGCTCCTGGCGGAGGGTTGGAACTCCCCCCGCGCCACCGTCTGCATGCACCTGGCCCCGACGGCGTCGAAGCGGATCTACCAGCAGCGGGTCGGGCGCGTCACCCGCCGCCAGCCGGGCAAGGAGGCGGGGATCGTCATCGACTTCGTCCACCCGGCGACGAAGCACGACGACCCCGTCGTCACCCTCCACTCGCTGCTCGACCGCGACGTCTACCGCGGTGGCGCGATCGTCGTGGGGCCGGTGCGGCGCGGGCGCGGGCGCCGCGTCCGGGTCGAGCGCCGGGTCCTCCCGGTCACCCCCGATCCCGACCGTCGCGCCGAGGTCTTCGAGCGCGAGCTGTGGCGGATCGCCGTCGACCACCTCGACTACGGCGAGCAGCACGTGTGGGCGGCGCTCGCCGGCGCGCGCGTGCAGCCCAATGGCTGGCGCCGCGCGAAGGCGATGCTCCACTTCGACCGCCAGGGGGAGCTGCGCCGCCGCTTCCTGCTCACCGCGGTGCAGCGCAACAAGAACGCCCAGCTGCGGGTCCGTGCCCTGGGGGAGATCGCCGCCGCGCGGGACGCCGAGGCCTTCGACCTCGCGATCGACATCGTCGGGACCTGGCCGCGCGACGAGCGCCGCGAGGGCACCCGGGTGATGCTCCAGGCGCTCGCCGAGCGCCGCATCGGACGCCGCGACCAGGCCAACGCCTGGATCTGGCGGCTCGCCGAGTACACCCGCGAGGTCCACGAGGAGTACGCAGTCCAGCGCTGGCCCGAGACCAAGCGCCTGCTCGGACTGCTCGTCAACTCCTCCGGCGCCGCCCACGCCCGCAACGCGCGACGCCTCGTCCACGCCGCGCGCAAGCAGGACCGCCGCCTGTCGGCCGCGCTGCTTGCCGCCGCGCTCGCCCACACGCCCGAGGCCGAGGAGGCGCTGCGCGGCGCGCGGACCCGGATGGCGCGCAAGCCCTCCGCGCTGGCCCGGGAGCTGCTGCGGAACTTTCCCAAGGGCAAGCGCGGCGGCCGCGGCTCGCGGCGCCGGCGCAAGGGCGGGGCGAAAGCCGAGGGCGGGGGCGGCCAGGCGGCGGCGGTGGCCGCCCGGACCGTCGCGACCGAGTCGCCGAGCGACGAGGTCCTCACCGAAGCGCTCGCCGACGTGGTCGACGAGTCCTCAGCCGGCGTCGAGGACGACGCCGACGCCGAACGCGACTGAGTCGACGTCTCCGAACGAGGCGCTCACCTCGCTCCGAGGTGAACCTCGCCCGCCTCGAGCGCTCGTCGCCTCCCGTCGCCTTCCACGACCACGAGCCGCCCCTCGCCATCCACCCCTGACGCGATTCCGGTGCCGCCGGCCCAGGTGACCTCCGCGCCCGCCAGGGCGTCGCGGGCGCGGAAGGCGTCGAGGATCTCACCGTCGCCGGCCCGGAGGCGGACGGCCAGGCGCTCGAGCAGGGCGGCCAGCACCGACTCGACTTCACCCGGCGCCCGTCCCAGCCCGCCGGCACTCTCGCGCAGCTCGTCGGGCAGGTCCGCGATGCGCACCGCGACGTTGATCCCGATGCCGAGCACCGCCCAGCCCTCCTGCGGGCGCCCCTCGGCGAGGACGCCCGCGACCTTGCGCCCGCCGAGCAGCACGTCGTTGGGCCACTTCAGCCGGGCGTCCGGCCCGATTGCCTCGGCGACGGCCACGCCCGCGGTGAGCGGCAGCAGGCGCGGCGGCTCGCGCAGGACGAGGGAGCAGAGCAGCGCGCGGCCGGGCGGCGCGCTCCACGTGCGGCCCTGACGGCCCCGGCCCGCGGTCTGCCCGGCGGCGGTGACGAGCGTCCCGTGCGGCGCGCCCGCGGCGGCGAGCGCCCGGGCGTGATCGCTCGTCGACGCCGTGCGGCGGAGGTGGAGGCGCGGGGCGCCGAGGGCCGCGGGCGGTGCGTCGGCGGTCACGCCGGCACGAGCCGCAGCTCGTCATCGGGCTCCAGCCCGAGCCGCTCGGCGGCGCTGCCGCGGTTCACGGCGAGCGCGAGCAGGCGGGCGGCGTCCTCGTAGAGCACGAGCGCGCCGGGCTCGGCGTCGGCGAAGGTGCGGGCCAGGCGTGCGGTGGCCGCCTCGCGTCCGTCGCGCTCGACGCGCACCTCGTGCCCGACGCCCACGCCCCAGGCCGCGGCGTCCTCGTGCCCGGCGTCGAGCGACGCGTTGCCGAAGAGGTCGAGCGTGAGGACGTGCGCGACGAGCGCCGCGCCGTCCCGCCGCGGTCGCGGGAGGTCGAGGGCGGTGAGCTCGGCCGGATCGAGCGGCTCGCCGGCGGCGGCGAGCTCCTCGCCGGCCGCGAGGCGCGCGGCGACCGGCGCGAACAGGTCGCGGCCGTGGAACGTCGCGGACACCGGCTCCAGGCGCCAGGGCGAGCGGGCGATCTCGGCGGCCTCGACCACGCCGCCGGCGTCGTTCGCGGCCAGTGCGAGCAGGCCGTTGTCGGGCCCGACCAGCAGCCGCCCGTCGGCGCAGCGCAGCGCGACCGCCCGCCGGGCGCCACCGACCTCGGGGTCGACCACCGCGAGGTGGACCCCGGCCGGCGCGTAGGGAAGGGCGGAGCGCAGCACCAGGGCGCCGCGCCGCACGTCGTGGCGCGGCACGCCGTGGGTGAGGTCGACGACCCGCGCCGCGGGGCACAGGCGCGCGATGACGCTGTGGACCACCCCGACCCACGCGTCCTCGAGGCCGTAGTCGGAGAGGAACGTGATGATCGGCGGGCCGTCCATCAGGCGCCCGCGTCCGCGACGAGCGCCGCCAGCAGCCCGTCGATGTCGTGGCGCGCGGCCTCGACGTGCGGCTCGAGGCCGTGCTCGCGCAGCGTCGCGCTCGTCACCGGGCCGATCGAGACGAGCCGCGGCCCGTCGCCCCTCGCGGGGTGCAGGGCCTCGGCGCCGCCGATCGCCTCGAGCAGGAAGCGCACGGTCGAGGAGGAGGTGAACGTGACGTAGTCGGCGCCGGTGGTCGTCGCGACCGCATCGGGCGAGAGCGGCTCGGCCACGGTCTCGTACAGGGCGACGACATCGACCTCGGCGCCCCGCTCGCGCAGCGCGTCGGGCAGCACGTCGCGGGCGTCGCGGGCGCGCGCGACGAGCGCGCGCCCCAC
The DNA here is from genome assembly GCA_038251325.1 of Solirubrobacterales bacterium. Lineage (GTDB taxonomy): Bacteria > Actinomycetota > Thermoleophilia > Solirubrobacterales > Solirubrobacteraceae > JBBSBL01. Next base: position 63,895 of record JBBSBL010000004.1, read on the forward strand.
CGGCACCGCGGCGAGCGCCTCGACCAGCGCCTCGGCGACGAAGCGCTCGGGCACGACATCGGCGGCGACGCCGCGCTGCGCCAGCTCGCGCGCGGTGCCGGGGCCGATCGCCGCGACGGTGGCCCCGTGAAGGCTGCGCGCGTCGCGCCCGCCCGCCGCGAGGCGGTCGAAGAGCAGCCGCACGCCGTTCGGGCTCGTGAGGCAGACGAGGTCGTAGGAGGCCGGGTCGAGCGGGACGCCGGAGTCGAGCGGCACGATCCGGATCGCCGGCGTCTCGAGCGCCTCGGCGCCGAGCCCGCGCAGCCGGGTCGCGAGGCCGCTGGCCTGCGCCCGCGCACGGGTGACGGCCACGCGACGCCCGGCCAGGGGGCGCGCCTCGAACCAGGAGCCGAGCTCCGCGCGCAGTGCCGCCACCGGCCCGACGAGCGTGATCGACGGCGGCCGGACCCCGGCCGCGACGGCGTCCTCGGCGATCGTCGCGAGCGTGCCCAGCACCGTCCGCTGCCCCGGCAGCGTGCCGCGCTCGACGACCGCGGCCGGCTCGTCGGGCGGACGACCGCCGTCCACGAGCGCCGCGGCGATCCCCGGCAGCCGCTTCACCCCCATGTAGAAGACCAGCGTGCCCGGGAAGCGGGCGAGCGCGGGCCAGTCGAGCGCCGTCTCGGGCTTGTCCGGATCCTCGTGGCCGGTGACGAGGGCGACGGCGCTCGCGCGGTCCCGGTGGGTCACGGGGATGCCGGCGTAGGAGGGCGCGGCGATCCCGGCGGTGATGCCGGGCACGACCTCGAACGGGATGCCGGCGGCGCGGAGCACCTCCGCCTCCTCGCCGCCGCGCCCGAAGACGAACGGGTCTCCGCCCTTGAGGCGCACCACGAGGCGTCCCGCCCGGGCGTGTTCCACGAGCAGCCCGTCGATCTCGGCCTGCGGAGTGGACGGCCCGCCGCCCTCCTTGCCGACGTAGAGGAGCGTCGCGTCCTCGCGGGCTCCGTCGAGCGCGCCGGGCGGGATGAGGCGGTCGTGGACGATCACGTCGGCCGTCGCGATGAGCTCGAGCGCGCGCGCGGTGAGGAGCCCGGGATCTCCCGGCCCCGCTCCGACGAGATGGACGGTCCCCGTCACGCGCCGACCGCGGCGCCGTCGGGCAAGGCCGCCGGGGGCGGACCGCCGAGCGCCTCGGCGGCCGCCAGCAGCTCCCCGGCGCCGGCGGCCCGCAGGCGCTCGGCGACGGCCGCGCCCAGACCGCCGGGGTCCGACGCCGGGCCGCGCAGCACGTCGCGCACCCAGGCCGAGCCGTCCGGCAGCCCGACGAACGCCCGCAGCTCCAGCTCTCCTTCGGCGGTGGGCGACGCGTGGGCGCCCAGCGGCGTGTGGCAGCCGGCCCCCAGCGCGGCGGCCACGGCGCGCTCGGCCTTCACGGCGGCCCCGGCGCGGGCGTCCGCGACGCCGGCCGCGGCGCCGAGCGCGCGCCCGTCGCCCGCGCGGGCCTCGAGCAGCAGCGCGCCCTGTCCCGGCGCCGGGGTCATGGTGTCGAGGTCGGCGACGCCGCCCACGGCGTCCGCGCGCCCGAGCCGGCGCAGGCCGGCCAGCGCGAGCACGATCGCGTCGCACGCCCCGTCGGCGAGCTTGGCCAGCCGCGTGTCGACGTTGCCGTGCAGCGCGACCACCGAGGCGTCCTCGCGCAGGGCCCGGATCTGCGCGGCGCGGCGCAGGCTGCTCGTGCCCACGCGCGCCCCGGCCGGGAGCGCCGCGGGCGACGCCGCGCCGCACAGCGCGTCGCGCGGGTCCTCGCGGCCCGGCACGCCGGCCAGCACGAGCCCCTCGGCGATCTCGCCCGGGACGTCCTTGGCGGAGTGCACGGCGAGGTCGATCTCCCCGGCGAGCAGCGCCGCCTCGAGGCCGCCGACCCAGCGGGACTTGTCCGCGGCGTCCGGCGGCTCCGCGCGGACGAGCACGATCTCGACCTCGCCGTCGAGCCGTTCGGCCACCCATCGCGCCTGGGCCAGCGCGAGCGCGCTGCCGCGCGTGCCCAGCCGCAGCACGCCGGCCTCAGCGGCCGCGGGACTCCGCGCGGCGCGGGAGCGGATGCACCTCGGCCGGCTCGCCTTCGGCCGTCGCCGGCGCGGCCTCGTCGTCGAGGCCGAAGAGCTCGCGCAGCAGCTCGATCCGCCCGTGCGCGCGGCCGTCGTCGCGACGCTTGAGGTGGAGGGTCGGATCGTGCAGGAGCCGGGTCGCCACGGCGCGGGCCATGGCCGCGGCCCGGTCGCGGTCGCGCGGCGACGCGCTCTCCCAGCGGCCGGCGTTCTCCTCGACCACGCCCTCGGCGATCGCCCGCCCGTGCGCCTGGAGCGCGGAGACGGTGGGGAGCACGTCGAGTGATCCGAGCCAACCGGCGAACACCTGGATCTCCTCCTCGACGATCTCCACCGCGTGCTCCGCCTCGGCCTCGCGGACCGAGCGGTTGCGGCGCACGACGGCCTCGAGGTCATCGATGTCGCGCAGGGTCACGCCGGGCAGGCCGCGGCACTCGGCCTCGACGTCGCGCGGCACCGCGAGGTCGATGAGCAGCAGCGGGCGCCCCGCGCGGCGGCGCATGACCAGGGCGAGCTCCTCGGCGGTGACGATCGGGTGGGGCGAGGACGTCGCCGCGACGACGATGTCCGCGCGCTCCAGCTCGTCGGGCAGGTGCTCGAGGCGCACCGCCTCGCCGCCGAAGCGGGAGGCCAGCGCCAGCGCCCGGTCACGCCGGCGGTTGGCGACGAAGATCGTCGTCACGCCTCGCTCGGCGAGCGCCCGGGCCGCGAGCTCGCTCGTCTCGCCGGCGCCGAGGACGACGACGTGGCGGTCGGCGAGGTCGCCGAGCACGTCCCGCGCGAGCGCGACTGCGACGCTCGAGATGCTGAGGTGCCGCTCGCCGATCGCCGTCTCGGTGCGCACGCGCTTCCCGGTGGCGATCGCCGCGTGGAAGAGGCGGTTGAGCAGCGGGCCGGTGGAGCCGGCGGCCAAGGCGCCCTCGTAGGCGCGCTTGACCTGGCCCAGCACCTCCGTCTCGCCGACGATCATCGACTCCAGCCCGGAACTGACCCGGTAGAGGTGGCGAGCGGCGTCGCAGTTGCGCAACGCGTAGATCGACGGCGCGAGCTCGGTGGGCCGGATACCGCCGCGGCGCGCGAGCATCCCGAGCGCCGCGGTCTCCGCGGCCACGGGATCGGCGGCGACGAGGTACACCTCGGTGCGGTTGCACGTCGAGATCGCAACGGCCTCGTCGACGTCCGCGCCGGCCACGATGTCCCCGAGGAACGCCTCGGAGGGCCCGGCGGGCAGCGCGAGGCGCTCGCGAAGCTCGACCGGCGCGGTCTTGTGCGAGACCCCGAGGGCGAGGACCTCGCTCACACGACCTCCCGCTCGGCGGACGGCTCGGGCGCGGCGGGGTCGGCAGGCGACGCTTCCTGCGCCCGCTCGCGCGCGTCGAGCTCGGCGTGCAGCTCGGTCACGTCGCGCTCGAAGCGCTGGAGCTTCACGGCCATGATCGCGACGTAGATCAGGACCAGCGCGAAGAAGACGACGTAGGCGCCCGCGACGTAGGACCCCGCCTCGTCCAGCGGCAGCGCGGGCATCAGTCGGCCGCCGCGGCCGACTGGGTGAGGCGCGGCGCAGCGCTGCGCCCGGCGGGGACCAGGTCCTCGTCCTCGCCGGTCAGCCGCCGGCGCAGCGCCCGGAGCTGGAAGCTCGCGTTCTTCGCCGCCATCTCGTACTTCCAGAGTGTCACGAAGAGCAGCACCATGCCGACCAGCGCGACGAGGAAGGTCAGGCGCATCGAGCCGGGCAGCGAGCCGCCGGTGGTGCCCAGCACCCGCGGGTGGGTGAACTGCTCGGCCAGCCGGACGGCGACGAAGTTCATCGGCACGAAGGCGCCGGCGACGATCGCGAACACGCTGGCGTAGCGCGCCTGCTTCTCGGGGTCCTCGATCGAGAAGCGCAGTGGCTGGTAACAGGCGTAGAGCAGGAAGACGACGAGGAACGAGACGAGCACCGGCTCGTCCCACACCCACCAGTGGCCCCACGACGCCCGCGCCCAGATCGACCCGGTGACCAGCACGCCGACGGCGAGCACGAGCGAGAGGTGGATGGCCACGTAGCTGCGCAGGTCGTGGCGGCGGTCCCCGGTGCGCAGGTACTGGATCGCGAAGATCCCGCCCGCGACGAACCCGCAGAGCGCCACGATCCCCATCGGCACGTGGACGTAGAAGATCTTCTGGACGAAGCCCTGGTCGGCGTCGTTGGGCGCATAGAAGAAGACCAGCGCGAAGGCGGCGGTCAGGATCGCGACGGTGGCGAGGGAGAGCCCCCGGAGCCCCTTGCCGTAGGTCATCGGGGTCAGTCCTCCAGCAGGAAGTCGAAGACGGCGTAGGCCAACAGGCCGAAGGTCAGATCGTACAGCGCGAGCACCACCAGCCACGTGCCATCCATCGCCTCGGCGCCCCCGGAGGCGAAGAGTGGCGCGGTGGAGCGCGCCGCGCCGATCAGCGCCGGGACGAGCAGGGGCAGGGCGATGAGCGGGACGATGAGGTCCCGGATCCGCGTCTGGACGGCCAGGGCGGAGACGAAGGTGCCGACGATCGCGAGGCCCGCGTTGGCCAGCGCGAGGATGCCGATCAGCTCGGGCAGCGCCTGGCCGAGCGGCGGCTGGAGGAGGAAGAGGGCGTAGGCCGGCACCGCGACGACCTCGACGAGGCAGAGGTAGGCGAAGAGTCCGGCGGCCTTGGCCACGAGCATCGCGGTCCGGTCGACGGGCGCGAGGAGGAAGGCGTCGAAGCCGCCCTGGTCGCGCTCGGGGAGGAAGAGCCGGTTGACTCCGAGCATGGCGGCGAAGAGCAGCGTGACCCACAGGACGCCCGACGCGAGGTCCCCGCTCACGCCGACCCGCCGGAGCCCGAAGTGGAAGACGACGAACGTCGTGATCGAGAAGAGCGCCATCGCCGGCACCGACTCCTTCGCCCGCAGCTCCACGAGCAGGTCCTTGCGCAGGATCGCGGCGGCGGTGCGCAGCATCAGCGGTAGAGCGCGGCGACGGCGTCGGGGTCGAGCTCGGCGGGAGGCGCGCAGAAGGCCGGGCGGCCGCCGCGCAGCCCGAGCGCGAGATCGGCCTCGGCGAGCCCGCCGGCGGGGTCGTGGCTCGTCACCACCCGCGTGCGGCCCGACCCACGACCGACGAGGGGCTCCAGCAGGGCGGCCGCGCCCGGGTCGAGGTTGGCGCGCGGCTCGTCGAGCAGCAGGACCTCCGGCTCGTGGAGCGTGGCCCGGGCGACGGCGAGCCGCTGGACCATGCCGCGGGAGAGCAGGCGGACGGGCTCGTCCGCGCGCCGGGCCATCCCGACCGCGTCGAGCGCCGCCTCGACCCGGTCGCGACCCACGCCGAACAGGCGGGCCTGGTAGCGCAGGTTCTCGCGGCCGCTGAGATCGCGGTAGAGCAGCGGGTCGTGGCCGAGCAGCCCGACCCGGCCGCGCACGGCGTGGCCCTCGCGCGGCAGCTCGGCGTCGAGGACCCGGCACGTGCCGGCGTGGGGGCGCAGCAGCGTGGCGAGGATCCGGAGCAGGGTCGACTTCCCCGCCCCGTTGGGTCCGAGCACGACGAGGGTGGCGCCCGCCCCGAGCGCCAGCGTCACGTCCCGCAGGGCCACCCGCTCGCCGTAGCGGCGGCCGACCCCACGGAGCTCAATGGCCGGCGTCGCGGCCACCCTCGCGCCCCAGGGTGGCGGCGGCGTGGCTGAGCGTCGGGGCGAGCAGCGGGAACAGCTGGTCGACGGCCTTCGGGTTCCCGGGCAGGTTCACGATCAGGGTCCGCCCGGCGATCCCCGAGACGCCGCGGGTGAGGATCCCGAGCGGCGTGTGGCGTAGCGACTCGGCGCGCATCGCCTCGGCGAATCCGGGGGCGTCGCGGTCGATCACGTCGCGCGTCGCCTCGGGCGTCACGTCATCCGGGGTGAGCCCGGTGCCGCCGGTGGTGAAGACGAGCGGCGTGCCCTCCTCGGCGTGGCGCCGCAGCGTCGCGGCGATCGCCGCGCGGTCGTCGGCCACGACCTCGGTCGCGACGATCTCGGCGCCGGCGTCCGCGGCGGCGCGCGCGAGCGCCGGCCCCGATACGTCCTCGGCCTCTCCGCGGGCGACCGAGGTCGAGACGGTGACGATCGCGGCGCGCACCGGCGCGCTCACGCCGGGCCTTCCCGCCGCCACGTCCCCGACCGTCCACCCGACTTCTCGAGCAGCACGACCTCGGCGAGCGCCACGCCCCGCTCGATCCCCTTGACCATGTCGTAGACGGTGAGCGCAGCGATGGCCGCCGCGGTCATCGCCTCCATCTCCACCCCGGTGCGTCCGAGCGTCCTCGCCTCGGCGGTGAGCGTGACGGTGCCCGCCGCGGCGTCGAGCTCCGAGGCGACGTCGACGTGGTCGAGCGGGAGCGGATGGCAGAGCGGGATGAGCTCGCCCGTCCGCTTCGCCGCCTGGATGCCGGCGAGGCGGGCCGTGGCGAGAACGGCGCCCTTCGGCGCGTCGCCGTCGCGCACCGCCGCGGCCGTCTCCGGGCTCATCCGCACGACGGCCCGCGCCACCGCGCGCCGCAGCGTCTCCGGCTTCGCGGAGACGTCGACCATGCGCGCGCGCCCCTCGGCGTCGACGTGGGTGAGGTCGGTCACGCCGGCGCGTGCGTCCGCTGAGCGGCGGCGATGAGGTCGGCGACGGCGCGCTCGTCGCCGGCGCGGAGCAGGTCGATCGGGTCGGGCTCGCCGTTGACGATCGACTCGAAGAACGCCTTGCGGTCCTGGTAGGTCGGGAGCGTGGACTTCGCCCACCCCCGCGCGTCGTTGAGCATGATCGCCAGCCGCGCGTAGTCCTCGCCGAACAGCTCGGAGATCTCGCGCTTCATGCGCTTGGCCAGCGCCGGTGAGGCGCCCGCCGTGGAGATCGCGATCGCCAGCGGGCCGGTGCGGAAGATCGCGGGAAGGATGAAGTTGCACAGCGGCGGCACGTCGACGACGTTGGCGAGCATCGCGCGCCGCTCAGCGTCCTTGTAGACCCCGATGTTCACCTCGGAGTCGTTCGTCGCGGCGATGACCATAAAGCGGCGCTCGAGGTCGCCGGGGCCGCCGTAGGGCCGCCGCTCCCAGGCCAGCGAGCCCTCGGCCTCGAGGCGCTCGATCTCCGCCTCGGCCTGCGGCGCGACGACGACGACGTCCGCGTCGCACGCCAGCAGGCCCTCGACCTTCTCCAGGCCGACCTCGCCGGCCCCGACGACGAGGCACGAGCGCCCCGTCAGCTTCAGGCACGCGATGTAGAACGGCGTGGCCAGCATGTCGCGCACGCAGGACTGATCGCAGATCCCGCGCCGCAGCTGGCAGACGCACTCCTTGCCTCGATAGGCCTGCGCTGGCATGGTCGTCCTAGCCTAGACGCTCGTATCCACGGGGACGGGCCAGGATCCCGCCCTTGAAGACATGGCCACCGCGACCACCTCCTCACGACCCCTCCCCTTCCTCGCCGCGGCGCCCGGCGAGGGCCACTTCGAGGACGACGCGCTCATCCGCCGGGTCAACCGCGAGCTCATCGTCGCCTTCTCCGGCGCCCGCGCGCTCATGCTCCAGGCCGCCCACCCGGTGATGTTCGAGGGCTTCTACGACCGCACGACGGGGATGGCCGACCCGCACGGTCGCCTCGCGCGCACCGCGACGATCATGAACACGATCTACTTCGGCCGCCGCCAGGACGCCGACGTCATGACCGCCCGCGTGCGTCGGGTCCACGCCCGCATCCGCGGCGAGCTGCCCGAGCCCGCCGGCCGCTTCCCGGCCGGCACGCCCTACGCGGCCGACGACCCGAAGTACCTGCTCTGGACGCTCGCCGCGCTCGTCGACTCCGCCGACCGGATCTACCGCCTCTACGTCGGCGACCTCGACCGCGACGAGCGCGACGCGCTGTGGCGCGACTACCGCGTCGTCGGGCGCTTCTTCGGCTTGCGCGAGAAGGAGATGCCGGCGGACATCGAGGCGTTCGACGCCTACATGGCCGAGATGCTCGACGGCGACGAGCTGCACGTCACCCCCCGCGCCCGCGAGCTGTCGAAGGCCGTCGTCCTGCATCCGCCCGCGCCGCTGCACATGCGCTGGTTGGTGGAGGGCGTGAACTTCGTCATCGTCGGCTCGCTCCCGGCGCACATCCGCCGCCAGTACGGGCTCTCGTGGGACCCGGTGCGGGAGGTCGCGCGGGTCGGAGGCGCGGCCTACGTCAAGCGGGTGCTGCTGCCCCTGCTCCCGGGCGTCGTGCGCAACACGCCGGTGGCCGGCGGGCGCCTGCTGCCCGGTCCGCCGCGGGCCGAGGCCGGGCGCACCGCCGCATAGCCGGCCCCGACGGCGGGGTCAGCCCCGCACGTAGGTCGGCTCGCCCAGGCGCTGGGGCCCCGACCCGTTGAGCATGAGGCGGAAGTCGTGCGGGCTGGACGCGAACTCCGCCGCGCGGTCCGCGGCGATGACCCCCCGACGCACGAGCTCGAGCAGCGACTGGTCGAAGGTCCGCATGCCGTAGTAGTCGCCGTCGGCGATCGCGGTGGAGACCTCCGCCCCCGGCGCGCCCTGGCCGATCAGGTCGGCGACCCGGGTCGTGTTCACGAGCACCTCGGCGGCGAGCGCGCGCCCGCCGTCCTCGGCGGGCACGAGGCGCTGGCTCGCGATGCCGACGAGTGTCGAGGCGAGCGTCCGGCGCGCCAGGTCGGCGGCCTGGTCACTGAACAGCGCGAGGAAGCGCTGGACGGTGTCGGGGGCGTCGCTCGTATGCATCGTGCAGAGCACGAGGTGGCCGGTTTCGGCCGCGCGCAACGCGGTGTCGGCGGTGTCGCCGTCGCGGACCTCCCCGATGAGGATGACGTCGGGGTCCTGGCGCAGGGTGGCCCGCAGCGCGTCGCGGTAGGTCGGCGCGTCGATGCCGATCTCCCGCTGGGAGATCATCGCGCGGTCGTCGGTGTGGAGGTACTCGACCGGATCCTCGATCGTCACCACGTGGCAGTCGCGGGTGCGGTTGACGCGGTCCACGAGGGCGGCGCAGGTGGTCGACTTGCCCATGCCCGAGGGCCCGGTGACCACGACGAGGCCACGCGGGGCATCGGCCCAGGAGAGGACGACGTCGGGGATCCCGAGGCCGCTGCCGTCGGGCGCGCCGGGGACGACGCGGAACACGAACGAGTGGTGGCCCCGCAGCACGAACGCCGCGACGCGGAAGCGCCCGTCGGCGGTCGCGTAGGAGAGGTCGGCGGCGCCGTGGGCGTCGAGATCCTCGGCCTTGCCGTCGGTGGTGAGGACGGCCTGGGAGACGGCCACCGCGTCCTCGGAGGTGAGCGGGGGGAGGGAGCCGAGCGCGGTCAGCTCGCCGTCGACACGGGCGCGCGGGCGGACGCCCACCTTGAGGTGGAGGTCCGACGCGCCGGCGTCGACGGCGGCGCGGAGCGCCTCGTCGAGCACGAAGGGCATGCCCGCCTCATCGTCCGGGGCGGCGCCGGGCTTGAGCGTCGCCTCCTGAGGTGCGACCGGCGTCCGGGCTCCCGTTCTCGCGCGATCCGCTCTCAGCGCTCGCGCAGCAGCCGGCCGGCCACCCGCGCGAGCGGGCGCGCGCCGGAGCGCAGCGCGCCGAGGCGCTGGGACTCTCGCCCGTAGAGCGCCGCGCCCGCCTGCTTCATCGCGCGGCCGAGGTCCGCGTCGTAGGGGTGCCACCAGACGTTCCGTAGCCGCGACGGCTCCCAGACGCGGAGCTTCACGTTCACGCACTCGTACAGCCCGAACTTCGAGTGGGTCCTTCCGAGCCCCGAGTCCTTCACCCCGCCCCACGAGCACTGACAGGCGCCGTGGGAGTACATGTGGTCGTTGATCCACGTCATCCCGGCCTGCAGGCGCGCCGCCACCCGCTCGCCGCGCTCGCGGTCGCGCGTCCACACGCTGGCGCCGAGCCCGAAGCGCGAGTCGTTGGCCCGGGCGACCGCCTCCTCCTCGTCCTCGACCACGACGATCGGCACGACCGGACCGAAGATCTCCTCTTCCATGATCCGCATCTCGCGGGTCACGCCGGTGAGCACCGTGGGTGCGTACCAGGCCCCGCGCAGCCCCGCGGGCGGGTCGACCGGGCCGCCGCAAAGGAGCTCTGCTCCGCCCGCCACCGCGTCGTCGACGAGCGCGCCCACCCGGTCGCGCTCCTCTGCCGAGATCATCGGGCCGATCTCGGTGGTCCAGCCCAGCGGGTCGCCGAGGCGCAGCGCGCGGGCGCCGTCCGCGACGCCGGCGACGAAGCGCTCCGCGACCTCGCGGACGACGTAGACCCGTTCGACGCCGGCGCATGTCTGCCCCGCGTTGGCGAAACCGGCCCACAGCGCCCCGGCGATCGCGTGTTCGAGCGGCGCGTCATCCAGCACGACCATCGGGTCCTTGCCGCCGAGCTCGAGCACCGACCCGGCCAGCCGCCGCGCGCACGCCTCGCCGACCGAGCGCCCGGCCTCGACCGAGCCGGTGAAGAAGACCTTGGCCACGTTCGGCGCCTCGGCGAGGGCGGCGCCGGTGCCGGGCCCGTGGACGACGCGGACCAGGCCCTCCGGCACCCCCGCACGCTCGAGCAGCGCGACGATCCGCTCGCCGAGCAGCGGGGTGAGGGAGGACGGCTTGAGCACCACGCCGTTGCCGGCGAGCAGCGCGAGCGCGACCTCGCCGAGCGGGATCGACCAGGGGTAGTTCCACGGTGCGATGACGGCGATCACGCCGAGCGGCTCGTAGACGAACGCGGAGCGCTTGGTCTTGAAGAAGACCTGCGGTGTCGCGATCGGCTCCTCGGCGAGGATCGACGGGCCGCGGTCGGCCACCCAGCGCAGCGTGTCGATCGTCGGCAGGACCTCCATGAGGTAGGCCTCGTTGCGCGGCTTGCCCTGCTCGCGCGCGATCAGGTCGCGCAGGTCGTCGGTCTCGTCGATCACCGCCTGGGCCGCGCGCCGCAGGTAGCGGGCGCGATGCTCGGGCTCCAGTGCGGCCCAGAACGGCTGGGCCGCGGCGACGGCGTCGACGACCGCGGCGACCCGGTCCGGCGGCGTGACGGCGACGGCGCCGAGCCGCTCGCCGGTGGCGGGGCTGAAGGACTCCAGGCGGTCGGCGGTGGCGGGGCTCTCGGTGGCGGAACTCACGAGAGGGCAGTATGACCGCGGCGGGGTCGCCGGCCGGTGGTTGGCGCGACCCGTTACAAGGAGATCGCGCAGCGCCTCGGGATCTCGGCCAAGACGGTGGAGGCCCACGTCTCCGCGGTGCTGCGCAAGCTCCAGCTCTCCAGCCGCCACGAGATCACGCGCTGGGCCACCGAGCGGCGGCTGGCGTAGGGCTACTCAGGCTCGAGCCCGCGCGCCCGGCGGACCTCGGCCAGGCGCTCGGCCATCGCCGCCTCGGCGTCGTCCGGAAGGTAGAAGCGCTCGCCCGCGAGCTCCTCGGGCATCACGTCCTGGGGCGAGAGATGCCCGGCGTGGTCGTGCGGGTAGTCGTAGCCCTCGCCCCGGCCGAGCTTTGCCGCCCCGGGGTAGGCGGCCGAGCGCAGCGCCGCGGGCGGCAACGCCGCGCCCTGCTCGCGGACGTGGCGGCGCGCGGCGCCGATCGCGCGGTACGCGGCGTTGGACTTCGGCGCGAGTGCGAGATAGAGCGCGGCCTGGGCGAGCGCGAACTGGCACTCCGGGAGGCCGACGTGCTCGACGGCCTGGGCGGCGGCGACGGCGATCTCCAGCGCGCGCGGGTCGGCGTTGCCGACGTCTTCGGAGGCGAGGATGACCATGCGCCGGGCGATGAACCGCGGGTTCTCGCCGCCCTCGAGCATCACGGCCAGGTAGTAGAGGCTCGCGTCGGGGTCGCTCGCCCGCGTGGCCTTGATCCAGGCCGAAACGTAGTCGTAGTGCTGGTCGCGATCGCGGTCGTAGCGCATGACCGCGCGCCGCTGCATCGCGTCCTCGGCGTGCGCGAGCGTCACCTCGGCGTCCGGGCCGGCCGTCTCGACCGCGAGCTCGAGCGCCGCGAGCGCGTTGCGCGCGTCGCCGGCGGCGCGCTCGGCGAGGAAGTCCAGTGCGTCGTCGGCTACGCCCGCGGCGGGGAGCGCGCCGCTCTCCAGCGCGCGTCGCAGGAGCGCCGCAACCTCGTCGGGCGCCAGCGCGTGGAGCTCGTAGATCCGCGCACGCGAGAGCAGAGCGGAGTTGACCTCGAAGAACGGGTTCTCGGTCGTCGCGCCGATGAGCGTCACGAGCCCCTCCTCGACGGCGGGCAGCAGCGCGTCCTGCTGCGCGCGGTTGAAGCGGTGGATCTCGTCGAGGAAGAAGATCGTCGCCTCGCCCGTCGTCTGGCGGCGGTGGCGGGCGCGTTCGATGACCGCGCGCACCTCGGCGCGGCCGGCGGCCACCGCGCTCTCCTCCTCGAACGCCGCGCTCGCCGAGGCGGCGACGATCCGGGCGAGCGTCGTCTTGCCCGTGCCGGGCGGACCGAAGAGGATCATCGAGTGCGGCCGGCCCTCCTCGATCGCGGTGCGCAGCGCCGAGCCCGGCGCGAGGAGGTGCGCCTGCCCGACGAAGCCCGCGAGGCTCGCAGGCCGCAGGCGCGCGGCGAGTGGCGCGCCGGCGTTGGCCGCGGCGGGGCCGGCGGCCGCCCCGTCGCCTGGGCCGAAGAGCGACTCCATGGGGCGAGTATGGCGCGGGGCGGCCCGACGACGACCGCCACGCCCCTACGGCAGCGACCCGCCCCCCAGCGCCACCACCACCCCGACCGCCCCGGCGCCCAGCAGCGTCATCACCACGCCCCGCCCCAGGGCCAGCAGCGCCACCGCGGCCGCCGCGAGCACCGCGAGCTGCTAGCCCTCGGTGAGCGCCATCGCGAGCGGCACGGCGGACCCGAGGATCGCGCCGACCGCTGCGGGGCCGGCGCCGTCGAGGAACGCTCGCACTCTCGCGCTCGCGCGCAGCCGATCGAATCGCTCCGCACCGAGCAGCACGAACGAGAACGACGGCGCGAAGGCCACGAGCGCCGCGAGCAGGCCCCCGCCGACGCCGGCCGCGGCGTAGCCGACCGCGGCGACCGTGTGGACCACCGGGCCCGGCGTCACCTGGCCCAAGGCCACAGCGCCCAAGAACTGCGAATCGCTCATCCAGTGGTAGCGGTCGACGGCGTCGGCCTGCATGAGCGGGATGATCACGAAGCCCCCGCCGTAGGAGAGCGCGCCGACCTTGAAGGCGACCCAGGCCAGCGCGCCGAGGCCGCCGGCGCCGGCCACCGCGGCCAGCGGCAGAACGACCCAGGGCGAGACGGCCGCCAGCGCCCTGCCGCCCCTGCCGCCGTTCGCCCGTCGCCACACCAGCTCCACCGCTCCGCACGCCAGCAGCACGAGCACGAGCCAGGGCCCGACCAGCGCGGCCGACACGCCCCCGGCCACGACGTACGCCCACCACCGCGCCCGGTGATCGCCCGCCTTGCGCCAGCTCGGCGCGGCGAGCGCCCACCCCGCGGACACGGCGACCGCGGCGACCGCGGCCCCCGCACCCGCGCCCGCACCGCGCACCCAGCGCGGCGGCGCGCCCGCCAGGAACAGCGCCGAGAGTGCGAGGATCAACACGAGCCCGGGAAGGATGAAGCCCAGCCCGCCGACCACGGCCCCGAGTCCCCCGTGCAGCCGCCACGCGCAGTAGATCGCGAGCTGCGTCGAGGCCGGGCCCGGCAGCAGGTTCGTCGCCGCCCCCCCGTCCTCGAAGTGCTCGGCCGAGAGCCAGCCCCGCCGCTGCACGCACAGCTCCCGCAGCAGCGCGATGTGCGCCGGCGGCCCGCCGAACCCGACGCAGCCGATCCGCGTCCACTCGCGCGCGACCTCGCCGATGCCCGGCCCCGGCACGGTCGTGGGCGAGGCGGGTGCGGCCATCGGCCCGGAAGCGAAGCACACCGCACCGGCCGATATGTGGCCCTTGCGTAGCATGAGCCCGCGGTGACCGACCTCCAGGCCGAGACGACGGCGGTGCTCCAGCGCCTCATCCGCTTCGACACCGTCAACCCGCCGGGGCGGGAGCGCGCCGCCCAGGAGTACCTCGCCGGCTACCTCGGCGACGCCGGCTTCGAGACCACGCTCCTCGGCGCCGAGGACGCGCGCCCGAACCTCGTCGCGCGCCTGGCCGGGGCCGAACCGGGCCCGAACCTCTGCCTGCTGGCGCACGTCGACACCGTGCTCGCCACGCCGGAGGAGTGGGCGCGTGATCCCTGGTCCGGCGAGGTCGCCGACGGGTTCCTCTGGGGGCGCGGCGCGATCGACATGAAGTCGCAGGGCGCCGCCGAGGCGGCGGCCGCGGTCGCGCTGGCCCGCGAGGGCTGGCGGCCCGCGCGCGGCGACCTGCTCGTCGTCTCGGTCGTCGACGAGGAGGCCGGCGGAGCGCTCGGGGCGCGCTGGCTCTGCGCCGAGCATCCCGACCTGGTGCGCTGCGACTGGCTGCTGAACGAGGGCGGCGGCGCGGTCATCCCCTACGACGGGCGGCGCCTCTACGGCTTGTGCTGCGGCGAGAAGGGGGTCTTCCGCTTCCGGCTCTCGACCACCGGGGTCGCCGGCCACGCCTCGATCCCGAGCATGGGCGACAACGCGCTGCTCAAGATGGCGCCGATCCTCGAGCGCCTGGGCGGGGCGCAGCCGTCCTGGTCGCCGACGGACCTCGGCGGCGCGTTCCTGCGCGGCCTCGGCGAGGACCCCGGAGACCCGGCCGCCGCGCTGCGCAACGTCGCCGCGGGCGACCCGCGCCTGGCGATGCTCGTCGAGCCCGTCCTCGGCGTCACGCTCACCCCCACCCGCATCTCCGCCTCGGAGAAGATCAACGTCATCCCCTCGCGCGCGACGCTCGGCGTCGACTGCCGCGTCCCGCCCGGCCTCGGCGAGGCCGAGGCGCGCCGCGCGGTGGAGGAGGTGCTCGGCGCCGATGGCTACGAGCTCGAGTTCAGCGAGATGGTTCCGGGCAACGGCTCGCCTCCCGAGGGCCCGCTCCACGACGCCCTGGAGCGCTGGGTCGGCGAGCAGGACCCGGGCGCCGAGGTGATCCCCGTCATCCTTCCCGGGTACACGGACTCCGTGGCCTTCCGCGACGCGTTCCCCGACGTCGTCGCCTACGGCTTCTTCCCCCACCGCCACATGTCGATCTTCGAGACCGCGCCGCTCATCCACTCCGCCGACGAGCGGATCGACGTGCGCGACCTCGGCTTCGCCGCGGCCTGCTACCGCGACGTGACCCGGAGGCTGCTCGGATGAGCGAGATGCGGCCCGCCCCGGGGAGCGCCGAGCCGCGCGAGGCGCCGAAGCTCCGCCTCGGCGGCATGGCCCTGCGCAACGGGCTGCTCGTCCACGGCCCGACGCGCTGGGCCGCGGCCGTCCGCACCCGGGGCGGCGAGCTCCGCGTGGCCTCCGGGGTCAAGCCGCGCGTGCGCGGCGTGGACAACGTCCCCGGCGCCCGCGGCGTCGCGCGGCTCGGCGAGGCGATGGTGGTGATCCCGCTCGTGAAGGCCCGGCTGCCCGAGGCCGAGCTGCCGTTCGCCACCGCCCGGGTGGCGGGCGTGACCGCGGGCACGATGCTCGCCGGCTCGCTCCTGCGCCGGCGCGGGGTGGCCGGCGAGGCGGCGGCGCTCGCGCTGTCGGTCGCGCCGGCGGTCGCGGCGCTGCGCGGCGGCGAGCTCGCTGCCTACCACGGGGTCGAGCACAAGGCGATCGCCGCCTACGAGGACGGCACGCCCGACGCCGCGGACGCCGCGAAGGAGCACGACCGCTGCGGCTCGCACCTCATGGCGCCGCTGCTCGCGGCCAATCTCGCCGGCGTCTCGCTGCTGCGCGCCGCGACCGAGCGTCCTGGTCCGGCGGCGAGCTCGGCGGTCGCGCTCGCCTCGGTGGGGGTGGCGGTCGAGGTCTTCGCCTGGTCCGAGCGCCACGCCGGCACCCGGCTGGCCCGCGCGCTGCGCCGCCCCGGCCACGAGCTCCAACGCGCGATCGGCACCCGCGAGCCCGACGACCGGCAGCTCGAGGTGGGGCGCGCGGCGCTCGCCGAGATCCTCCGCGTCGAGCCTGCACCCCTGCCTCCTACCACGAACAACTAGAATCCGGCTCGATGCCGCCCGCCCCGCCGATCGCGGACTTCCTCGGCTCGCCCACCCTGCAGGACTGGGCGGTCACCTGGCTGCCCATCATCTTCATGGGGATGCTCGTCTTCCTGGTCTGGATGACGCTGGGGATGGTGCGCGGCGGGGCCCGGATGAAGCCGGTCGAGATCAAGCCCCAGCAGCGGATCGCGATCGGCTGGGAGGACATCGCGGGGGCCGAGGAGGCGAAGGAGGAGCTGCGCGAGGTCGTCGACTTCCTCCGCGACCCCAAGCGCTTCGGCCGCCTCGGAGCGCGAGTGCCGAAGGGCATCCTGCTCCACGGCCCGCCCGGCACCGGCAAGACGCTGCTGGCCAAGGCCGTCGCCCACGAGTCCGGCGCGACGTTCTACTCCCAGTCCGCCGCGGCGTTCGTCGAGATGTTCGCCGGGCTCGGCGCGGCGCGCATCCGGCGCCTGTTCGCCACGGCCCGCAAGAACGCGCCGGCGATCATCTTCATCGACGAGCTCGACGCGGTCGGCGGCCACCGCGGCGCGGACTTCTCCGGCGAGAAGGACCAGACGCTCAACCAGCTCCTGGTCGAGATGGACGGCTTCTCGGCGCGCGAGAACGTCGTCGTCATCGCCGCCTCGAACCTGCTCGACAAGCTCGACACCGCCCTGCTGCGCCCGGGTCGCTTCGACCGCCAGATCTTCATCGCGCCGCCCGACGTCCGCGGCCGCGAGCGCATCCTCCGAGTCCATGCGCGCGACAAGCCGCTCGAGCGCGTCGACCTCGCGAAGGTCGCGCGGCAGACCGCCGGCCTCACCGGCGCCGACCTCGCCAACATCTGCAACGAGGCGGCGATCTTCGCGGCGCGACGCGACGCCGACTCGCTCATCCAGGCCGACTTCGACTCCGCGCTCGAGCGCGTCGTGGCCGGCATGCAGTCGCGCCGCACGCTCAACGACCACGAGAAGCGCGTGGTCGCCTACCACGAGGCCGGCCACGCGCTCTGCGCCGAGCTGCTCGCCTCGGTGGACCGGGTCCACAAGATCTCGATCATCCCCCGCGGGCGCGCGCTCGGCTACACGCTGAACCTCCCCGAGGAGGATCGCTACCTCAAGACCCGCGAGGAGCTGCTCGACTACATGATCGTGCTGCTCGGCGGTCGCGCCGCGGAGGAGGAGGTCTTCGGCTCGATCACCACCGGCGCCTCGGACGACCTCAAGCGGGTCGCGGACATCGCCCACGCGATGGTCACCGAGTACGCGATGGGCACCAGGACACGGGCGGCGCGGGCGATCTCCGACGTCGCCGACACGACCCGCCGCCTGCGCGACGAGGAGGAGCAGGACCTGGCCAACGTCGCCTTCCGCGGCGCGCTGGACCTCGTCCGCGCCGAGCGCGGGCGCCTCGACACTCTGGCGCAGACGCTGCTGGCCAACGAGGTCATCGAGCGCGAGGACATCGAGCGGATCATGAGCGGGGCCGGTCCCGAGCCGGCGCCGGCCGCCGAGCGCGGCGGCGTCGGCCTCGCCGCCACCCGTCGCCTCGACCCGGCGCCCGAGGGCGACACCGCGGCCGGCTGAGCGCCGGTCCGCCGCTATCCTCCGCGCCCGTGCTGGGGCGCATCGACCACATCGGCGTGGCCGTCGAGGATCTCGACGCCGGCCTCGCGCTCTACGAGAGGACGCTGAAGATGCCGCTCGTCCACCGCGAGGTCGTCGAGACCCAGGGCGTCGAGGCCGCGCTGCTCGACGTCGGCGAGGGCCACGTCGAGCTCCTGCGTCCGCTCGGTCCCGACACGCCGGTCGGGAAGTTCCTCGCCCGCCAGGGGCCCGGCCTCCACCACGTCGCCTACCAGGTGCCCGACGTCGCGGCCGCCCTCGCCGAGCTGAAGGCCGCCGGGATGCGCCTGATCGACGAGGCGCCGCGGACGGGCATCCGCGGCTCCTCGGTCGCCTTCCTGCATCCCGCGTCCACCGGCTCGGTCCTCACCGAGCTCGTCACCCCGGCGCACTGATGGCGGCGGAGCGGCTGACGATCGGCTTCCAGGGCGGCCAGGCGCTGCCCGCGCGCGCCGAGGCCAGGGCCGCCGACGCGCTCCGCAAGGCGCTGGAGAAGGGCGAGCGCGGCTGGCACGAGCTCGCCTCCGAGGACGGCCCGGTGCTGCTCGACCTCGGGCAGGTCGTCTACGTCCGCACGGACGTGGAGGAGCCGCGGGTCGGCTTCGGGGCGTAGGTCCCGCGCCGCGGCGCCCCACCGCCATGGGCCGGCGCGAGATCCAATCCTGGCTGATGGACATGGACGGCGTGCTCGTCCACGAGGAGCGCGCCATCCCGGGCGCGGACCGGTTCCTGGCGCGACTCCGCGAGCGCGAGCTCCCGTTCCTCGTGCTCACCAACACCTCGATCTACACCCGCCGCGACCTCGCGGCGCGCCTGGCGATCAGCGGGATCGACGTCCCCGAGGCGTCGATCTGGACCTCGGCGCTGGCCACCGGGCGCTTCCTGTCCGACCAGCGGCCGGGCGGCTCCGCGTTCGTGATCGGCGAGTCCGGCCTGACCACCGCGCTGCACGAGGCCGGCTACACGCTGAGCGAGCGCGACCCCGACTACGTCGTGCTCGGAGAGACCCGGACCTACAGCTTCGAGCGCATCACGCAGGCGATCCGGCTGATCGCCGCGGGCGCCCGGTTCATCGCCACGAACCCCGACCCGACCGGCCCGACGCCGGAGGGGCCGCTGCCCGCGACCGGCAGCGTCGCGGCGCTGATCACGCGCGCGACCGGCGCCGAGCCCTACTACGTCGGCAAGCCCAACCCGCTGATGGTCCGGTCCGCGCTCAACGCGATCGACGCCCACTCCGAGTCGACGGCGATGATCGGCGACCGGATGGACACCGACGTCGTCGCCGGCCTGGAGGCCGGGCTGGAGACGGTGCTCGTCCTCACCGGGATCACCACGCGCGGCGCCGCCGAGCGCTTCCCCTACCGCGCTTCGCGGGTGGTGGACTCCGTCGCGGACCTCGTCGACGAGGTCTGAGTGAGGGTCGGGATCGTCGGGCTGCCCAACGCGGGCAAGTCCTCGCTCTTCAGCGCGCTGACCCGGGTGGCCGCCGAGGCGGCGAACTACCCGTTCACGACGATCGAGCCGAACGTCGCTGTCGTGCCGGTGCCCGATCCGCGGCTCGACCGCGTCGCGGCGACGATCGGCGCCTCCGAGGTCGTCTACGACACGCTCGACGTCCACGACATCGCCGGCCTCGTGCGCGGTGCGCACGTGGGCGAGGGCCTGGGCAACCGCTTCCTGGCCAACATCCGCGAGGTCGACGCGCTGCTCCACGTCGTGCGCGCGCCCGACGACCCGAACGTGGTCCACCCCGAGGGCGACGTGGACCCGGTGCGCGACGCCGAGACGATCGAGACCGAGCTGATCTACGCCGACCTCGACGGCGCCGAGCGCCGGCTGGAGAAGGTCGTGCGCCAGGCGCGCTCCGGCGAGGCGGCGGCGATCGCCGAGGAGTCGTGGCTGCGCGCGGTGGTCGGCGCACTTCAGGCCGGGCGCCCGGCGAGCGACGTCCCGCCGCCCGCGTCCGCGCCCGACGCGCTGCGCAACCTCCAGCCCCTCACCGCGAAGCCCGTGCTCTTCGTGGCCAACGTCGACGACGGCGCGGACGCCGCGCCGCAGGCGCTCGCGGTGCACGCCGCCGCCCGGGGCGCGGGGATCGTCGCGGTGTCCTCCCGGATCGAGGCGGAGCTGGCCGAGCTCGCCGAGGACGACGCCGCGGCGATGCGGGCGGACCTCGGCGTGGAGGAGTCCGGCCTCGCCCGCGTCCTGCGCGGCGCCTTCGTGCTGCTCGATCTCATCGCCTTCTTCACCGCGGGGGAGGACAAGCCCGCGCAGTCCTGGCACGTGCCGGCCGGCAGCAGCGCATGGACGGCGGCCGGGTCGATCCACACCGACATCCAGCGCGGCTTCGTGCGCGCGGAGGTCGTCAGCTGGGAGGCGCTCGTCGAGGCCGGTGGCTACGCCGGGGCGCGCGAGCGGGGCACCCTGCGCCTCGAGGGCCGCGACTACGCGATGGCGGACGGCGACGTGATCACCGTCAAGTTCACGCCCTAGGGGCGAGCGGCGCCCAGGCCGTCGGGAAGCACGTTCACCTAGGCTCCTCGCGGCATGGACCTCGGCGTCGCCCGCACCGACGACCCCGAGGTCGCGGAGATCGTCCCGAGCGACCACTGCCTGCATCGTTTCCGCGCCCGCGCGCCGTGGCGGGAGGCCGGCGTCGAGGCGGCCGCGACGGGGCTGATCGACTCCCTCGAGGCGGCGCACGTCGTGCGCTGGCCCCCGGCGTGGGCGCTCTCGGAGCGCGGCGCGGAGCGCTGGGCGGTGGAGGGGGACCTGGCCTACCCGCTCGCGCCGACCGGCCTCCCGGGCCGCTGGCTCGCGATCACCTGCCTGCGGCGCACCGAGGCGGGCGGGCGGAGCCCGCGGTGAGCGCGCACCGGCTCACCTGGCTCGACGTGTTCGCCGAGCGCCCGCTCACCGGCAACCAGCTCGCGGTGGTCCACGACGCCGACGGCCTGGGCGAGGAGACGATGCTGGCCTTCGCCCGGGAGACGAAGCTCGCCGAGACGACGTTCGTGCAGACCGCCGACGCGGCGGGCGCCGACTACCGCAACCGCATCTTCACCGTGGCCGAGGAGATGCCGTTCGCCGGGCACCCCTCGCTCGGGACCGCGGTCGCGGTCGCGTTGGCCCGCGGAGAGCGCGCGGCGGAGTACGTGCAGCAGACGCCGGCCGGCCTCCAGGCCGTGCGCGTGGCGGTGGAGGAGGGTGGGCGACGGGCGCAGGCCTCCGTGCTGCAGAACCCGGCGGGGCTCGGTCCGACGGTCGACGCCGTACGCGTGCTCCCCGCGGTCGGCCTCGGGCCGGAGCGCGCCGACCGGGCCCTGCCGCCGCAGGTCGTCGACACCGGCCTGTCCCACCTGCTCGCCCCGATCGCCGACGCGACGGCGCTGGCGACGGCCCGCCCGGACCTTGCGGCGATCGCGGACCTGCTGACGCCGCTCGGCGCCCACAGCGTCTACCTCGTGGCCTGCGACCCGGCCGCCGGCCGGGCGCGGGCGCGAATGTTCACCCGCCTGACCGCCGAGGGCGAGGACGCGGCGACCGGCTCGGCCGCGGGTCCGCTCGTGGCCTACCTGGCGACCCGGGCCGGTTGCGAGCGCGTCGAGATCAGCCAGGGCGTCGAGATGGGCCGCCCATCGCGGCTCCATGCCGCGATGGAGGACGGCCGGCCACGCGTGGGCGGCGGGGTGGTGGTCGTGGCGGAGGGCACGGTCCACCTGCCGCGCGCCCCGTAGCATGGCGTCGGTGGAGCGGATCACGGGAATCGGCGGAGTCTTCTTCCGCTCACGCGATCCGGAGGGGCTGCGCCAGTGGTACGCCGAGCAGCTCGGCGTGCCGGACGGCGAGCCGCTGGTCGCCGAGTCCGACGCGTCGCTCGTGTGGGCGCCGTTCGCCGAGGACAGCGACCACCTCGGCTCGCTGGAGCAGGCGTGGATGCTCAACTACCGGGTCCGCGATCTCGACGCGATGCTCGAGCAGCTTCGCGGCTGCGGCGCCCCCGTCGAGGCGGCGATCCAGGCGACCGAGCAGGGCCGCTTCGGCTGGGCCACCGACCCGGAGGGCAACCGCTTCGAGCTCTGGGAGCCGGCCGAAGGCTGGTAGACGGACGAGAGGATCGACCGTGACCGACGCGACGCACCCGAGCATCTTCCCCGCCCTGCGCTACGCGGACCCCAACGCGGCACTGGCCTGGCTCGCCGACGCCTTCGGCTTCGAGGAGCGCGCGGTCATGCGCGACGAGGGCGGCGTGGTGCAGCACGCCGAGCTCCGTCTCGGGAACGGCCTGGTGATGCTCGGCGGGGCGCGGGAGGCCGGATGGCTCGGCGGCGGCGCCCCCGACGCGCTCGCGTCGCCCATCAGCCTCTATGTCGTCGTCCCCGATCCCGACGGCCATCACGACCGCGCGGTCGCCGCCGGGGCGCGGATCGTGCGCGACCTCACCGACGAGGACTACGGCTCGCGCGAGTACAGCGTCCGCGACCTCGAGGGCAACCTCTGGTCGTTCGGGACGTACGACCCGTTCGCGTAGAGCCACTCCCCGGAGCGCTCGTGGAGGCCCGTCGTGGCCGAGCGCGACGAGGGTGATCGTCGCGTCGCCCATCGACGCCTACGTCCGTGCCGCGCGGCTCACAGCTCCCGGACGCTCCCGGCCTTCTCCAGGCGCTCGGCGAGCCGGCGCATCCCCAGCGCGCGGGCGACCGTCGCGCCGCCGCGCAGGTCGGTCTCGGCGTCGGGTGGCCGCGTCACCGGGGCCGGGCGCAGCGTCGCGACATCGTGGAAAGTGCGCAGATCCCCCGCCTGGTCGCGCAGGGCGGCGGCGACGCGGGGCTTCTCACCGTCGGCGGCGGCGAGGGCGGCCTCGAGCGAGCCGTGGCGGCGCAGGAGGTCCGCGGCGGTCTTCTCGCCGATGCCCTTCGCGCCCGGCAGCCCGTCGGAGGGATCGCCCCGCAGCGCGATGAAGTCCGGGACGAGCGCGGGCGGGATGCCGTAGCGCCGCTCGACCTCCTCCGGCCCGACGGCTTCGACGCCCTTCACTCCGGTCTTGAGGTAGAGGACGGTGACCGCGTCCGACGCGCATTGGTAGAGGTCGCGGTCACCGGTCATGAGCAGGGCCTGGCCGCGTGCGCCGGACTCCACGGCGGCGTACGCGCCGAGCAGGTCGTCGGCCTCGAGATCGGGCGAGGTCTCGCTCCCCCACCCGAAGGCCTCATAGAGCAGCGGCGCGGCGGCGAACTGCGGCGCGAGCCCGTCGGGCACCGGCGGACGGTCGGCGTGGTAACCGGGCCACGCGTCGACGCGGTAGTCCGCCGCCTCCTGGCCGAAGCAGGCGATGACCGCGCGCGGATCGTGGTCGGCGCAGACGCGCAGCGTCGCGTTGACCGACCCGAGCAGCGCGTTGACCGGCGTGCCGTCGGCGCCCGTGATCGAGTCCGGGAGCGCGAAGAACGCCCGGTAGAGGAGCGAGGGACCGTCGACGACGAGGAGCTGGCCGGGCATGGCGGGATTCCTACCATGCGCCGCATGAGGCGCTGCGGTGCCGCCTAGACTCATCACCGAGGCGCAGCGGCTCATCCTGCATGCCGCGACCGCCGTATCCGCACCGTGGCTGAGAAGAAGCCCCCAGCGCCAAACGAGAACGAGCTGCCCACCGGCCGCGTCGCCCGCACCGCCCGCTTCGGCGGCCTGGTGGCCGGGCAGTCGCTGCGCTGGGCGGGCACGCGCGCCGCGAACCTGACCCGGGGCGACGACGCCGCCGAGCGGGCGATGGAGGAGCGCGCCTTCGGCGTCGCCGAGGAGCTCGTCGACCAGCTCGGCAAGATGCGCGGCGCGGCGATGAAGATCGGCCAGGTGCTCTCCACCGTCGACTTCGACGCGATCCCGGAGGGCGAGCGCGACCGCTTCAAGCAGAAGCTCGCGGCCCTGCGCGACGACGCGCCCTCGGTGCCGTTCTCCAAGATTCGCAAGCTCATCGAGGAGGAGCTCGGGGGCAAGCTGTCGGAGTCCTTCGCCTCGTTTGACGAGGAGGCATTCGCCGCGGCGTCGATCGGCCAGGTCCATCGCGCCGTCACCCACGACGGCGCCGAGGTCGTCGTCAAGGTCCAGTACCCGGGCGTCGCCGAGGCCGTGGAGACCGATCTGCGCAACATGCGCATCCTCTTCCCGATGCTCAAGCGCCTCGCGCCGGGGCTCGACGTCAACGCGCTGGGCCAGGAGCTCCGCGAGCGGATCGGCGAGGAGCTCGACTACGAGCTCGAGGCGCAGAACCAGCGCCGGGTCGAGCGCGCGTTCCGCGGCCATCCGTTCATCCGCGTCCCGCGCGTCGACACCGCGCTCTCCGCGCGGCGGATACTCGTCTCCGAGTACGTCGAGGGCCTCGGCTTCGAGGCGGTCAAGGCACTGCGCGAGTCCGAGCGCGACCGCTACGGCGAGATCCTCTTCCGCTTCTTCTTCTCCCTGCTCCACCGCGAGCGATTCTGCTCCGGCGATCCGCATCCCGGGAACTACCTGCTCTGCTCCGACGGCCGGGTCTGCTTCCTCGACTTCGGGCTGATGCGGACCGTGTCGCAGGAGACGCTCGACGCCGAGCGGGCGCTGGCGCACGCCGTCGTCGATTCCGACGCCGACCAGGTGAAGGCGCGGCTCGGCGAGCTCGGCTACCTGCCCGAGCCCGACGACTTCGATCCCGAGCTCCTGCTGATCCAGATGCAGGCCGCGGGGGAGTGGGCCTTCACTCCCGGCTTCCGGCGCCTCTCGCCGGACTACGTGCGCGAGCTGACCGAGGTCGGCGGCTCGCCGCGCTCGCCGTACTTCGACCAGATGCGCAAGATGACGCTGCCGCCCGAGGCGCTGCTCGTGCGCCGTATGGAGGGGCTCGTCTTCTCGGTGCTCGGCGAGCTGCGCGCCGGAGCCGACTGGTACGCGCTGGGCACCGAGCACTGGGGCGACGCCCCGCCGGGCACCGAGCTCGGCGAGCTCGACGCCGAGTGGCGGGCGGGGCGGCGGGCGCGGGCCGCGTAGCCTGTCGGGGCCGCGGCGCGCGACGCCCGCGGATCTCCCAAGACCCGAAGGAGCAAGATGTCCGTCCTCACCCTCACCGGCCTCGACGAGGTCCGCTCCCACGTCGGCCAGGAGCTCGGCGTCAGCCGCTGGCACGAGGTCACCCAGAAGGCGATCGACGACTTCGCCGAGGTGACCGGCGACCACCAGTGGATCCACGTCGACCCCGAGCGCGCGAAGGCCACGCCGTTCGGCGGGACGATCGCCCACGGCTACTACACGCTCTCGCTCGCCCCGATGTTCTCCTACGAGATGTTCGCGCTGGAGGGCTTCGCGTTCGGCGTCAACTACGGGCTGAACCGCGTGCGCTTCCCGGCGCCGCTGCCGGTCGGCAGCAAGGTGCGGATGCGCGCGACGCTTCAGAACGTCGAGGAGATCACCGGCGGCGCGCAGATCACCACGGCGCTGACCTTCGAGACCGAGCGCGGCGAGAAGCCGGTCTGCGTGGCCGAGTCGCTCGCGCGGGTGTACACGGGCTAGGGTCGAGACTCATGGCGACCGAGACCGGGCAAGCCACCGACCACCGCCTCCATGTGGCCGGCGAGTGGCTCGACACGGGCGCGTGGCTCGAGGTCCACAACCCCTACGGCGGCGCGCTGGTGGCGCGGGTCCCGCGGGGCGACGCGGCGCTCGTCGACCGTGCCGTCGCCTCCGCCCGCGCCGCGCTGGAG
>JBBSBL010000005.1:0-82326 GCA_038251325.1 Solirubrobacterales bacterium
CGCCCCCGCGGCCCACCCCTCCGCGGGGGCGCTTGTCGCCGTGTGGTCCCGGGTGGTGGCGCGGGTGGCGGGCGGGGCGGCGGGGGCGCCTGGGCCGGGCGGCGCCGAGGTCGATCCGCCCCCGCGCGCGCGGCCGGAGCCTACGGACCCGCCCGCGGCGCCGCCGACCCCCGAGCCGCCCGTGGCGGTCGCCCGCGCCGCGACGGCCGCGGTCGCCGTCGCGGCCGAGCCCGAGCCCACCGCCCCGGCGCCGCTTGCCCCCGAGGCCGCCCCGATCGCGGCAGCGCCGGACGACCGCCCCGACCTCGAGGCGATGCGTGCGCTGTGGCCGGCCGTGCTGGAGACCGTGCGGGCCGACAACGCGATGGTCGCCGCGCTCTTCACCGGCGCCCGCCCGGTCGCCGTGCGGGACGACCGCCTCGAGGTGGCCTTCGCGCGCGCCGCCGCCTTCCAGCGCCGCAAGGCGGACAGCGCGGACTGCCGCGAGATCGTGGGGCGGGCGATGCGCACCGTCACCGGCCACCCGCTGGCGCTCGCCTACGTCGAGGCCGGGGACGGCGTCGGCGACGAGGTCGAGCCCGCCGAGCCCTCGCTCACCGAGGAGGAGCTCGTGCGACGGCTCGTCGCGGAGTTCGGCGCCGAGGAGATGCCCGACGACGACGAGGAAGGGCGGGAGGCCTGATGCCCCAGCCGAACATGCAGCAGATGCTCAAGCAGGTCCAGAAGATGCAGCAGGACATGGTGGCTGCCCAGGAGGCGCTCAAGGACGAGGTCGTCGAGGCCTCCGCGGGCGGGGGCATGGTCACCGTCGCGGTGAGCGGGGACCTCGCCGTGCGCTCGGTGTCGATCGATCCCGAGGCGGTCGATCCCGACGACGTCGACATGCTCGCCGACCTCGTGCTCGCCGCCACCAACGAGGCGCTGCGCGGGGCCCAGGAGCTCGCCGCGAAACGGATGGGCGCCATCACCGGCGGGCTCGGCGGGCCGGGCGGGCTCGGCGGCCTCGGCCTGCCGGGGATGTAAGGCCGACTCCACCGCGTGCACGCCCCGCCCGTCCAGCGGCTCATCACCGAGCTCTCGAAGCTGCCCGGCATCGGCGGGCGGACGGCGCAGCGCCTCGCCTTCCACGTCCTGCGCTCCAGCGATGAGGAGGCGCTCGCCCTCGCCGAGGCGATCCGCGAGGTCAAGGCGAGCGTCGGGCTCTGCGAGGTGTGCTTCAACCTCGCCGAGGGCCCCCGCTGCCGCATCTGCGCCGACGAGCGCCGCGACGCGGAGCTGATCTGCGTGGTCGAGGAGCCCCAGGACGTGATCGGGATCGAGCGCACGGGCGAGTACCGCGGCCGCTACCACGTCCTCGGCGGCGCGCTCTCGCCGATCGACGGCATCGAGCCCGAGGACCTCAAGCTCGCCGAGCTGCTCGCCCGGGTCGACGCCGGCGGCGTGCGGGAGGTCGTCCTGGCGACGAATCCCACGACCACCGGCGAGGCGACCGCGCACCATCTCGCCGACGCCCTGCGCGAGCGGGCGCCGGCCGTCACCGTCACCCGCCTGGCCAGCGGGCTGCCGGTCGGTGCCGACTTGGAGTACGCCGACGAGCTGACGCTCGGCCGGGCCCTCTCGGGGCGCCGCGCGGTCTGACCCGGGAGCGTCGGCGCGCCGGGAGGCGCCCGCTACGCTGGCGAGCCGATGAGCCCCGGCACCGTGGTCATGAAGTTCGGCGGGACGAGCGTCGCCGACGCTGAGCGGATCCAGAACGCCGCGCGCCGCATCGTGCGCCAGCGCGAGGCGGGCAATCGCGTGGTCGCCGTGCTCTCCGCCCGCGGGAAGACGACCGACGAGCTCATCGCCATGGCCGAGGAGGTCTCTTCGCGCCCGGACCCGCGCGAGATGGACATGCTGCTCTCCACCGGCGAGCGGATGTCCTGCGCGCTGTGTGCGATGGCGATCAACGACCTCGGGCACCGCGCGATCTCGCTCACCGGGTCCCAGGCCGGGATCGTCACCGACACCTCCCACACCCGGGCGCGGATCGTCGACGTGCGCGCGCGCCGGATCGAGGAGGCGCTGGAGGCCGACAGCATCGTGCTCGTGGCCGGCTTCCAGGGCGTCTCGACCTCCTACGACGTCACCACGCTCGGCCGCGGGGGCTCCGACACCACCGCGGTCGCCCTCGCCGCCGCGATCGGCGCCGACGTGTGCGAGATCTACACCGACGTCGCGGGCGTCTTCAGCGCCGACCCCCGCCTCGTGCCCGACGCGCGCAAGCTGTCGGTCGTCTCGTTCGAGGAGATGCTCGAGATGGCCTCCTCGGGGGCGAAGGTCCTCCAGCTGCGGGCGGTCGAGTACGCGCGCAACCACGGCGTGCGGATCCACTGCCGGTCCTCGTTCGGGGACGGACCCGGTACCGTCGTTCTCGGCGAGGACGAGACGATGGAGCATCCCCTCATCACCGCGGTCACGCACTCCAGCGAGGAGGCCCGCATCACGCTGCTGGGCGTCCCGGACGAGCCGGGCGTCGCCGGGCGCATCTTCGGGGCGCTGGCCGAGGCGAGCGTGAACGTCGACATGATCATCCAGAACGAGCCGGAGTCCGCGGGGCACGGCGCCGACCTCTCCTTCACCGTCGCGCGCGACGAGCTCCGCGACGCCCGCGCCACGCTCGACCCGCTGCTGGGCGAGCTCGGCATCGGCGGCGTGGCCGAGGACCCGGAGATGGGGAAGGTCTCGATCGTCGGCGCGGGCATGCGCTCGCACCCCGGGGTCGCG
Source organism: Solirubrobacterales bacterium (assembly GCA_038251325.1). Taxonomy (GTDB): domain Bacteria; phylum Actinomycetota; class Thermoleophilia; order Solirubrobacterales; family Solirubrobacteraceae; genus JBBSBL01. The sequence continues at coordinate 2,767 of JBBSBL010000005.1, forward strand.
GCGACGGTGTTCCGCACGCTCGGCGACGAGCGCATCAACATCGAGATGATCTCGACCTCGCCGATCAAGATCTCGTGCGTCATCCGCTCCGCGCAGGTGCCCGACGCGGTGCGCGCGCTCCACGGCGCCTTCGCGCTGGGCGACGGCGGCATCGAGGCCGAGCGGCCCTTCGCGGATCCGCGATGAGCGCCGGCGGCGGACATCGCGTCGCGGTCGTCGGGGCCACCGGCCTCGTCGGCACGGCGATGCTCGAGACGCTCGCCGCCCGCGGGTTCCCGGCGAGCGAGGTCGTCCCGGTCGCCTCGGTGCGCTCCGCCGGTCGCGACCTCGGCGGCGGGCGCGTGGTGCGCCCCCTCGCGGACGACACGATCGAGGGCTTCGACCTGGCGATCTTCTCCGCGGGGGCCACGGTCTCGCGCGAGTGGGCGCCGCGCTTCGCCCGCTCCGGGGCGGTCGTGGTCGACAACTCCTCGTGCTGGCGCACCGATCCGGAGGTCCCGCTCGTCGTCGCCGAGGTCAACCCGGAGGACCTCGACGCGCACCGCGGCATCGTCGCGAACCCCAACTGCTCGACGATGCAGCTCATGGTCGCGCTGCGCCCGATCCAGCGCGCGGCCGGGATCGACCGGCTCGTCGTCTCGACCTACCAGTCGGTCTCGGGCACCGGGCTCGCGGCGGTGGAGGAGCTCAAGGCCCAGGCCCACGCGGTGCTGCACGAGGTCGAGCCCCCGGCTCCCGCGGTGTTCCCGCACCCGATCGCCTTCAACGTCCTCGCCGCCGCTGGGCAGTTCGCCGACGGCGACGACCACACCAACGAAGAGCGCAAGATGATGTTCGAGACGCGGAAGATCCTCGGCGACGAGTCGATCCGCGTCAGCGTCACCTGCGCCCGGGTCCCGGTCGTCACCGGCCACTCCGAGAGCGTGAGCGTGGAGACGCGGGAGCCGCTCTCGGTGGAGGCGGCGCGCGAGCTGCTGCTCGCCGCCCCGGGGCTCACCGTCGTCGACGATCCGAGCGCGGACGCCTATCCCACGGCGCTCGACGCCACCGGTCGCGACGACGTCCTCGTCGGCCGCCTGCGCCGCGACCCCTCCCACGAGCGGGGCCTCCAGCTCTGGGTGGTCGCCGACAACCTGCGCAAGGGCGCCGCCGTCAACGCGGTCCAGATCGCCGAGGCGCTCCACGCCCGCGGCCTCGTGCGCGTGCCGGCCGCGGCCTAGCGGCGCTGACCTACCAGCCGCCGCCCGGGCCCGCTCCCGCCACGACCGAGGTCGACCAGTCGACCACCGCGGTCGGCTTCACGACGTGGCGGTCCATGCCGAGGGCCTTGGGCTCGAGGCCGAGCGCCAAGCCGACGAGCTGGGGGAGGTGGAGCACCGGGACACCCAGCGTGCGGCCGACGACCTTCTCGGCCATCGGCTGCTGGAGGTCGAGGTTCAGGTGGCAGAGCGGGCAGGGGACGACGAGGCAATCGGCGTCGGCGTCGGCGGCGTCGCCGAGGTGCGTGCCGGCCTGCTCGAGTGACTTCTCTTTGTTCATCGTGATGATCGGGAAGCCGCAGCACTTGTAGACGCCGGCGTAGTCGATGACCGTTCCGCCCAGCGCCTCGATGACCTGGTGCAGGTAGCGGTCGCGCGGATGCTCGTCGTCGATGCCCAGGCGCGGGGTCGGGCGCACGATGTAGCAGCCGTAGAACGGGCCGACCTTCAGGCCGGTGAGCGGCCGTGTGACCTTCGCGCGCAGGGCGTCCAGCCCGATCTCCTCGACCAGCAGCCAAAGGAAGTTCTTGTTCGTGAGGCCGCGCTCGTAGGTCAGTCCCTCGCCGGAGTCGGCGAGGTTCGCGTTGATCTGCTCGCGGTACTCGGTGTTCGCGTCCAGCCGCTCCTGGCACTCGCTCTGCGCGCCCTGGCAGGTCGAGCAGATGTTCATCATCAGCTCGCCATCGGTCTGCTGGGCGAGCGCGAAGGTGCGCGCGTTCAGCGTGTCGGCCAGCTCCTGGGAGTGCTCGGAGAGGACGCCGGCGCCACAGCAGGCGGCTCGGTCGAGCTCGACGAGCTCGAGGTCGAGCAGCGGCGCGACCGCCGCCATCGACCCGTGCAGCTCGGGGGTGAAGCCCCGGCTCACGCAGCCGGGCCAGTAGGCGACCTTCACGCGGTCTCCTCGACGGCCGGCGCGTCGGCGAGGTCCGCCTCGTCGCCCGCGACGTAGAGGTTCAGCTCCAGGCGCTGGTCGCGACCCTCGACGATGTCGTAGATCTTCTTCACCGCCGGCTCGGCCTTGTGCTGATGGAGCAGCGCCTTGGCCGGCGTCACCTTGCGGCGCTGGAGCGCCTTGAGCACGACCGGCAGCGAGCTGACGAGCTCCGGCACCGCGCGCGGATGGAACTTCCCGCCGTAGGAGTCGGGCAGGAGGTCGGCCTCGTGGAGCAGTCCGTTGCGGCGGATGTTCTCCACGAAGGCGTGCTCGTGGCGCAGGCCGTTGTTGCGGTCCTCGATCTCGAAGTCCGACCCGGCGCGGCGGCGCAGCCGCATGATCTGGCTCAACGGCGCCACGCCCTTGGGGCAGGCCTCGATGCAGTTGAAGCAGTGGGTGCAGTCGTAGATCCCGTGCTTGTCCTCGGCGAGGTCCTTCAGGCGCTCGAAGGGCTCGGCGTCGCGCGGGTCCCCCACGAAGCGGTACGCCTTGGCCAGCGCGGCCGGCCCGATGAACAGCGGGTCGACCTCCATCGAGAGGCAGTCCGAGACGCAGGCGCCGCACTGGATGCAGGCCATCGTCTGGGTGACGTCGACCATGTTCTCGTGCGGGACGATGTACTCGCGCTCGGGGATCGGCTCGCGGCCCAGCAGCCAGGGCGTGACGCGGCGGATCTTCTTCCAGTGGACCGCGTCCATGTCGACGATCAGGTCCTTGATCACCGGCATGTTGCCCATCGGCTCGACCTCGATGACCCCCTCGCCGGAGTGGTCGCGCCCCAGCGCCTCGTCGAGGTGGGTGTGACACGCGAGGCCGGGCCTGCCGTTGATGCGCACCCCGCAGGAGCCGCAGATCGCCGCCCGGCACGAGCAGCGGATCCCGATCGTCCCGTCGGTGTCGCCGCGCGCCTGGAGGATCCCCTCGAGCACCGAGCGGTGCCCCTCGAGGTCCACCGTGAAGTCCTCCCAGTACGGCGCCTGCCCGGAGGAGGGGTCGTAGCGGCGGAGTCTCAGCGTGTAGTCGGGCATCGGCGGGGTTCAGGCTCCTCGGGCTCGAGCGCGCGGGACCTTAGTAGGTCCGCTCCTGCGGCTGCCATTGCGTGATCGTCACCGGCGAGTAGCTCACGTGCGGCGTCTCGTCGCCGTTGCGGGCGACGTCGATGTGCTTGAGCCACTCCTCGTCGTTGCGCTCGGGGAAGTCGGTGCGGTACTGGGCCCCACGTGACTCCTTGCGCTCCTTCGCGGCCACCACGATCGACTCGGCGACGTCGAGCATGTAGCCGAGCTCGATCGCCCCCAGCACGTCCTGGTTGAAGACCGTCCCCTTGTCGTCGATCTGGGCGACGGCCGCCTCCTCCTTGAGCCGGCGCACGACCTCGTGCGCGGTCTCGAGGCCGGCGGCGTCGCGGAACACCGCGACGTAGGAGTTCATCGTCTCGCCGAGCTCGGTCTTGATGTCGGAGATGCGGCGGCCCCCCGGCGGGCGGGCGAGGATCGCGTCGATGCCGGCCTGGGTCTCGGCCACCCGGGAGTCCGGCGTCGAGGGCATCGGCAGCTGGTTGGAGCGGTGGGCGGCGTGCTGGCCGGAGCGGCGGCCGAAGATCAGGGTGTCGAGCAGGGAGTTCGCGCCCAGGCGGTTGCCGCCATGGACCGAGACGCAGGCCACCTCGCCCGCCGCGTAGAGGCCGGCGATCGGGGTCTGGCCGTCGACGTCGGTCTTCACCCCGCCCATGATGTAGTGACACCCGGGCTTGATCTTGATCGGCTGGCGGGTGATGTCGACGCCGGCGAAGTCGCGACCGATGTTGACGATCTCGCGCAGCGCCTCGAGCGTCCGCCTGCGCGGGACCTTCGTGATGTCGAGGGACACGGTGCCGTCGGGGAAGCCGCGCCCCTCGTTGATCTCGGTCTGCTCCGCGCGCGAGACCACGTCGCGGGAGGCGAGCTCGAGCTTGTTCGGCGCGTAGCGCTCCATGAACCGCTCGCCCTGCGCGTTGAAGAGCTGCGCCCCCTCGCCTCGTGCGCCCTCGGTGATGAGGAAGCCGTTCTCCGCGAGCGTCGTCGGGTGGTACTGGATCATCTCCATGTCCATCAGCGGCGCGCCGATCCGGTAGGCCTGCGCGATGCCGTCGCCGGTGCAGATGAGCGCGTTCGTCGTCGGCCGGAACGCCTGGCCGGCGCCGCCCGAGGCGAGGATCGTGGACTTCGCGTCGAAGACCTCGAGCCGGCCGTCGCGGACGTTGCGGCACACGGCGCCCACGCAGGCGCCCTGCTGGTCCTGCAGCAGGTCGGTGGTGAACCACTCCTCGAAACGGTCCACCCGCTCGTGGTAGCGCATGAGCTGCTCGTAGAGCACGTGGAGGATCGCCTGGCCGGTGATGTCGGCCACGTAGTAGGTGCGCGCCTGGGAGGCGCCCCCGAAGGCCCGGGTGCCGAGAGTGCCCGTGGGCGAGCGGTGGAAGGTGACGCCCATGTGCTCGAGGTGGAGGATCTCCTCGGGCGCCTCGCGGCACATCACCTCGATCGCGTCCTGGTCGCCGAGGTAGTCGGAGCCCTTCACGGTGTCGAACGCGTGGGACTCCCAGCTGTCCTCCGGATTCAGCGCCGCGTTGATCCCGCCGGCCGCGGCGACGGAGTGCGAGCGCACCGGATGGACCTTGGAGACGATGGCGACGCTGGCGCCCGCGTCGGCCGCGGCGAGGGCGGCGCGCTGGCCCGCGAGGCCGGCGCCGATGATCAGGACGTCGTGGGCGGGCATGAAATCGATCCTACCTTCCTACGGACACCGGAAGCCGCCCGGCCAGCGGGGCCGAGCGGCGCCGCGACGGGTTGTGCCGCGGGCCGGTCCGGCCCGGGCTCAGGCCGGGTCTCCGGCCGCCTGGAGCGCGCGGCGCACCTGGTCGAGGTTGACCACGCCGCGCAGGACGCCGTCCCCGTCCACCGCCATGAGCGCGCCGTGGCGCCGCAGCGGCTCTGAGCCGAGCAGGGCCTCCAGCGGCGCCTCGACGTCCACGCGCCAGTCGCCCGCCGCCTCGGCGTCCATGACGTCGCCGACCGTCACCGTCTGGTCGCCCGCGCGGGCTGCGCCGCGCACCCGCTCCTCCTGCGCGAGGCCGACGAAGCGGCCGAGCGCGTCGACCACCGGGAACCACGACCAGCGGTAGCGCAGGAAGAACTCGTCCTCGGCGCGGACCACCGGGAGGTCGGCGGGGACGCTCACGGGGTGCTCGTCCATGATGTCGGCCACGGTGACGCCGTCGATCTGCTCGGTGAACCGGGTCTGGATCACCGCGCCGCGTGCCGCCTGTCCGATGAAGAAGGCGAGGAAGAGCCACCACAGCCCGCCGTAGTCCCCGCGCAGCAGCTGGTAGAGCCCGAAGCCCGCCATCAGCAGGGCGAAGAGCTGCCCCAGCCGCCCGGAGAACCGGGTCGCCCTGCCGCGGTCGCCGGTCACCTTCCAGGCGATGGAGCGCGCGATGCGGCCGCCGTCGAGCGGGAAGGCGGGCACGAGGTTGAACAGGAAGATGACGAGGTTCATCGTCACCAGGAAGCTCAGCGCGAGCTGGACCGGCGTCACCACCTGACCGGTGGTCCGCAGCGTCGCCGTGTCGGTGAAGCTCCCATAGCCCTCAAAGGCGACGCCGAGCCCGAAGCAGGCCGCCGCCAGCAACAGCGAGACCAGCGGGCCCGCCGCCGAGATCCTGAACTCCTCGCCGGGCGAGCGGCTGTCGCGCTCCATCCGGGCCATCCCGCCCAGCAGCCAGAGGTCGATCTGGGGGACGCGGATCCCGGCCCGCCGCGCGGCCCAGGCGTGGCCGAGCTCATGGAGCACGAGCGAGCCGAAGAAGAGCAGCGCGGTCACCACGGCCGTGGCGAACGCGGTCGTGTCCGAGCTCGCCAGCACGTTGCGGAACGACTGCGAGAGCCAGAAGATCGCCAGGAAGAGGATCAGGAACCAGCTGAGGTCCACCCCGATCCGGATCCCGAAGACGGTGAACAGCTTGATCGTCCCTCCGCGGCCCGGCATGGTGTGATGCTTGCACAGCGGGACGCCGGCGCCGGTGTGAGCCCGGTGACGACGAACGAAGGAGCCACATGACGACGAGTGTGGACGCGCTGCGCGCGCGCCTCGCCGAGATCACCGACCTGACCCGGACCGCGGGCCTGTTGAGCTGGGATCAGCAGACGATGATGCCGCCGCGAGGGTCCGGCGCCCGCGCCGAGGAGATGGCGACCCTGCAGCGGGTCCTCCACGAGCGGGCGACCCATCCCGAGCTCGGTCGCCTGCTCGACGCCGCCGGCGTCGAGGTCGACGTCGCCGACCTCGACGACGTCGATGCCGCCCTCGTCCGGGTGGGCCGCCGCGACCACGAGAAGGCCGTCCGGGTGCCCGCCGACCTCAGCGCCGACCTCGCGCGGGCGGCGGCGCACGGGCACGAGGCGTGGACCCGGGCGCGGGAGGCCGACGACTTCGGCGCCTTCCTCCCGTCGCTCGAGCGCAACCTCGAGCTCGCCGGTCGCTACGCCGCCTGTTTCCCGGAGGCCGCGACGCCCTACGACGCGCTGCTCGACGACTACGAGCCCGGGGCGACCGCCGCTGAGCTCGACGCGCGTTTCGGCGAGATCCGCGCCGGCCTCGTGCCGCTCATCGCCGCGATCGCCCACCGGGAGCCGCGCGAGGAGGGGCCGCTGCGCGACGACTACCCGGCCGACGCTCAGCGGGCGTTCGTGTGGCGGGTGATCTCGGCGCTCGGCGCGGACGACGCCGCCTGGCGCCTGGACGAGTCGGTCCACCCGTTCTCGGCCGGGCTGGCGCAGGGGGACATCCGGGTGACGACGCGCTGCCGGCCCGGGCACCTCGGGCCCGCGCTCTTCTCGACGATCCACGAGTTCGGCCACGGCCTCTACGAGCACAACGTCGCGCCGGAGCTCGACCGCACCCCGCTGGCCGACGGCGCCTCGCTCGGCATCCACGAGTCCCAGAGCCGCCTGTGGGAGAACATCATCGGCCGCTCCGAGCCGTTCTGCCGCTGGCTGCTGCCGCGCGCCGCCGAGGCCTTCCCCGACGCGCTGGACGGCGTCGAGGTCGCCGCCTTCCACGCGGCGGCCAACCGGGTGGCGCCGTCGCTCATCCGCGTGGAGGCCGACGAGGCGACCTACCCGCTGCACATCGTCCTGCGCTTCGGGCTCGAGCGGGACCTGCTCGAGGGTCGCCTCGCCGCCCGCGACCTGCCCGCGGCCTGGAACGCGGGCATGGCGGACCTGCTCGGCGTCGAGGTGGAGAGCGATCGTCACGGGGTGCTGCAGGACGTCCATTGGGCGGAGGGGGCGATCGGCTACTTCCCGACCTACCTGCTCGGGAGCGCGATCTCGGCGCAGCTGTGGCAGTCGCTCGCGGCCGACGTCCCGGACGTCGAGGCGCGGATCGCGGCCGGCGACTTCGCGCCCGTGCGGGACTGGCTGCGCGAGCACGTCCACCGCCACGGGCGCAAGCTGCTGCCCGGCGAGCTGCTCGAGCGCGCGACGGGCCGGCCGCTCGACGTCGCCCCCTATCTCGACTACCTGCGCGACAAGTACGCGCGGCTCTACGACCTCGACTCGGACGCCGTCGCCGCGGAGGCGTAGGGCGCGCGGCGCCCTCAGCCCGTCGGCGCGTGGCGCGCGACGATCGCGCCGAAGTCCGTGCCGGCCGGGAGCGTCCCGAAGGCGAGGCCGGCGTCGCCGCCCAGGCGCGCGGCGCAGAACGCGTCGGCGACCGCGGGCGGGCTGTGGCGGACCACGAGCGAGCCCTGGAGTGCCAGCGCCATGCGCTCGACGACCCGGCGGGCGCGCGGCTCGATCCCCTCCGGATCGGCGAACTCGGCCCGCAGGGCCGCGACGTGCGCGTCCAGGCGGGCGTCGGCGCCGGCCGCCTCGTCGAGCTCGGCGAAGAAGGCCTCCAGCGTCTCCGGCGAGCGGGAGAGCGCGCGCAGCACGTCGAGCGCCATGACGTTGCCCGACCCCTCCCAGATCGAGTTCAGCGGCGCCTCGCGGTAGAGCCGCGGCATCCCCGACTCCTCGACGTAGCCCGCGCCGCCGAGCACCTCGATCGCCTCGGCGGCGTGCGGGGGGCAGCGCTTGGTCGTCCAGTACTTCGCCACCGCGGTGGCCAGGCGCTTGAACCGCTCCTGCTGCGGGTCGTCGGGGGCCTCGTCGTAGGCGCGGGCGAGCCGCATCGCGGTGAGCGTGGCGGCCTCGGACTCCAGCGCGAGGTCGGCGAGCACGTTGCGCATGAGCGGCTGGTCGCTCAGCGTCCGGCCGAACGCGGCGCGGTGGGAGGCGTGGTTGATGGCGTGGGCGACGGCCATCCGCATCCCGGCCGCCGCGCCGATCGTGCAGTCCAGGCGGGTGTGCCCGACCATCTCGATGATCGTCGGCACGCCGCGGCCGGGCTCGCCCACCATCCGCGACCACGCGCCGTGGTATTCGATCTCGCTGGAGGCGTTGGAGCGGTTGCCGAGCTTGTCCTTGAGCCGCTGGATGCGCATGCCGTTGCGCTCGCCGTCCGGCGTCCAGCGCGGGACGGCGAAGCAGGAGAGGCCCTCGTCGGTCTGGGCGAGGGTGAGGAAGACGTCGCACATCGGGGCCGAGCAGAACCACTTGTGCCCGTCCAGGCGGTACTCGGCGCCGCTGCCGCCCCCGTTCAGCGGGGTGGCCGTGGTGAGGTTGGCGCGCACGTCGGAGCCGCCCTGCTTCTCGGTCATCGCCATCCCGGCCAGCGCGCCGGGCTTCTCCGTGGCCGGGCGGTTGGCGCCGTCGTAGGCGTAGGCGGTGAGCCGCGGCTCCCACTCGGCCGCCAGCTCGGGCTGGGCGCGGAGGGCCGGGACCACCGCGTAGGTCATCGAGATCGGGCACGAATGCCCGCCCTCGGCCATCGAGAGGGTCATGAATCCCGCCGCCCGCGCGACGTGGGCGCCGGGCCGGGGCTCGGCCCACGGCAGCGAGTGGAGGCCGTGCGTGGTGGCGATGCCCAGGAGCTCGTGCCAGGCCGGGTGGAACTCGACCTCGTCGACCCGGTTGCCGTAGCGGTCGAAGGCGTGCAGCACGGGCGGGTGCTCGTTGGCCAGGCGGCCGGCCTCGAGCGTCTCGGCCGCGCCGGCGATCGCGCCGACGGCGGCGGCGCGCTCCCGCGCCCAGCCCGCCCCCTCGCGCACGAGCGCCTCATCGAGCGGCCGGTTGGTGGTGAACAGGTTGAGGTCGGCGAGCGGCGGGGGCTGGTTGGGCGCCCGCAGGCGGGGGTCGGCGGTGGCGGCGGCATCGGTCGTGGCGGCCATGCCCGCAGTCTCGCACGCGGGCGGGGGCACGTCAGCCTGCGTGCGGCGGCCGCCGGTCACCTCGCGGCAAGGTCTTCGCCACTAGCATCCGGCGCGTCCCGCACGCCATCGAGGAGACCGGACCCACCCCATGCCCCACGACGTCACGCTGATCCCCGGCGACGGGACCGGGCCTGAGCTGGTCGAGGCGACGCGCCGCGTGCTCGAAGCGACCGGTGTCGAGCTCCGCTGGGACGAGCAGCCGGCCGGCGAGGACGTTTACGCCGCGGAGGGCACGCCGTTCCCCGAGCGCACGCTCGACTCGATCCGCCGCACCACGGTCGGCATCAAGGGCCCGACGACCACGCCCGTGGGCTCGGGCTTCCGCTCGGTGAACGTCCTGCTCCGCAAGGAGCTCGACCTCTACGCCTGCGTGCGGCCGTGCAAGGCCTACGCGGGCGTCCGCACCCGCTTCCCGGAGACCGACTTCGTGATCGTGCGGGAGAACACCGAGGGGATGTACGTCGGCATCGAGTTCGAGATCGGCACCGAGCCCCAGGCCGAGCTGCGCGCCACCGTCGAGCGCCTCGGCTTCACCATTCCGGAGCAGTCGGGGATCTCCCTGAAGTACATCTCCATCGCGGGCTCGGAGCGCATCGTCGAGTACGCGTTCCGCTACGCGGAGGAGCACGGGCGCCGCAAGGTGACCGCCGCGCACAAGGCGAACATCATGAAGTTCTCCGACGGCCTGTTCCTCGAGGTCGCGCGGCGGGTGGCCGAGCGTCACCCCGAGGTGGAGTTCGAGGACCGCATCATCGACAACCTGTGCAACCAGCTCGTCTCGCGGCCGGACGAGTACGACGTGGTCGTGCTGCCGAACCTCTACGGCGACATCGTCTCCGACCTCGGCGCCGGGATGATCGGCGGCCTCGGGCTCGCGCCCGGAGCGAACGTCGGCGCCGACGCCGCGATGTTCGAGGCCACGCACGGCTCGGCCCCGAAGTACAAGGGCCAGAACAAGGTGAACCCGACCGCGCTGATGCTCTCCGGCGTCCTCATGCTCCACCACCTCGGCGAGCACGAGGCCGCCGACCGGATGGAGACGGCGATCGCCACGGTGCTCCAGAAGGGGGAGCGCGTGACCTACGACCTCAAGCCCACGCGCGAGGACCCCACCGCCGTCGGCACCTCGCAGTACGCGGACGCCGTCATCGAGCAGCTCGCCGCGACCGCCGTCCGACCCTGATCTCACCACCCCAAGGAGCCAGATCCGTGCCCTCCAAGCCCCCCGTCCGCGTGGCCGTGACCGGCGCCGCCGGCGCCATCGGCTACGCCCTGCTCTTCCGGATCGCCTCGGGCCAGATGCTCGGCCCCGACCAGCCGGTCGCGCTCCGTCTCCTGGAGATCCCGCAGGCCGTGGGGGCGCTCGAGGGCGTGGCGATGGAGCTCGACGACTGCGCGTTCCCGCTGCTGGCCGGGATCGAGGGCACCGACGACCCGAAGGCGGCGTTCGACGGCGTGAACGTCGCGATCCTCGTCGGCGCCCGGCCGCGGACGAAGGGCATGGAGCGCGGCGACCTGCTCGAGGCCAACGGCGCGATCTTCACCGGGCAGGGCCAGGCGCTGAACGCCGGCGCGGCGGACGACGTGCGGGTGCTCGTGGTCGGCAACCCGGCGAACACCAACGCGCTGATCGCGATGCACAACGCGCCCGACGTGCCGCACGATCGCTTCAGCGCGATGACCCGCCTCGACCACAATCGCGCGATCGCCCAGCTCGCGAAGCAGACCGGCGCCGCCGTGGAGGAGATCGATCACCTGACGATCTGGGGGAACCACTCCGCCACGCAGTACCCCGATCTGTTCCACGCCCGCGTGCGGGGGCAGAACGCCGCCGAGGCGGTTGGCGACCAGGGCTGGATCGAGGACGACTTCATCCCGACCGTGGCCAAGCGCGGCGCCGCGATCATCGAGGCCCGCGGCGCTTCCAGCGCGGCGTCGGCGGCGAACGCCGCCATCGACCACACCCGCGACTGGCTGCTCGGCACCGCGGCGGACGACTGGGTCTCCGCCGCGATCCCCTCGACCGGCGCCTATGGCGTGGCCGAGGGGGTCATCTCCAGCTTCCCCGTGACGAGCCACGGCGGCGCTTGGCGCGTGGTCGAGGGGTTGGAGATCAATGACTTCTCACGCGCCCGCATCGACGCGAGCGTCGCCGAGCTGGGCGAGGAGCGCGATGCGGTGCGGGAGTTGGGGCTGATCGGGTAGGGCGCGTTGCGGGCGTCCCGGTCGCGCTTTCGTCGCCCGTGTGAGCGCCGGCTGGGAGAGCGGCGGCAAGGAAGGGAGGGAGAGCGGTCGCGGCCGGGTTGCCCGTGGCACGGCCGATGGCCCGGATCGTCGAACTCCACCTTGGTCCCGCTCAGCGGGACTAACTCGTCTCTCGGCACCGTTCGAGCCCCGCGCGCGCCCTCAGCCCGCCGGGTGCCAGCCCTTGCCCTCCTTGCGCACCAGCCCGTCGCTCTGGAGTGACGGCAGGATGCGGTACAGGTAGTTGGGTTTGATCTTCATCGCGTCCGCGAGCTCCGGGATGGTGATGCCCGGGCGCGTGCGGACGAGCTCCAGGGTCTGGTTGGAGCGCGTGGCCCCGCCGCGCCGGCGACGCCGCCGACGGGTGACGGTGCCCGAGCGGGTACCCGAACCGGAGCCGGGCGGCCGGCCGCGCCGGCGTCCGTTGCGAACCGGAGCGGGGGAGGCGCCCTTGACGCCCGAGAGCGCGGCCTTGGCCGCTTCGAGACGCTGATACTCGTCGACGAGCGGGCGAAGCTCCTTCAGGCGCGCCTCGATCTCACTCACCTTCGTGTCGAGAAAGTCTGCCATCGGTGGGATGTCCCCTCTGGTCCGAGTGTCGGACCTTGCAGTGTGGTCAGTTCACTGTAACCACATTCGGGCACCGGACGCCGCCCGGTTCTCACCTTTCGAGCAACCGCTTGAGTTTTCGCAACGAGGCGTTCGCCTCCCGCTCGGAGATGCCGCCCATCAGCACCCGCCCGGCGACCGCGCCGAGCGGCCCGCCCGGCGCGCGGAACTCGTTGGTGTAGGCGAACCGCGTGCCGCCCTCGCCGTGGTCGCTCAACTCGTAGCTCGTGGTCGCGCGCGAGCGGGCCGGGCCGCGCCCCTCCCATGTCGCGCGATGCGGCGCATCGACCTCGGCGACCTTCCAGTGCACGGTGAAGTGCGCGCCGCGGATGCTCAGGGTCTGGGTGAGCTCGTCGCCGCGCTCCAGCTCACCCTTCGGCGCCGCGCGCAGCGCGTGATGGATCGTCACCCAGTCCTCCAGCCGTCGGGGATCCATCACCACCGCCCACACCTGCGCGGGGGGGACGGCGATCTCGATGCCGGCCTCGACGACGCTCATCGGACGGACCGTGGGCTCACCGGGCGGCGAGCGGCTCGGCCGCCTCCCAGTCGCGCAGCGCCCGCTCGACGGCTGCGTCGAAGCCGTGCAGGCGAACCCCCAGGAGCGGCGCCGCCACGCCGTCGCGCGGCAGGAGGTCCTCGCCGAGGCTCTCCATCAGCGGCCCCACGAGCCCCGGATCCTCCCCGGCGATCACGGCGGCCACCCGGCTCGCGATCGGCGTGAGGGTGACCGGAAGCGACACCGCGGGCCGGCCAACGAGCATGAGATCGCGGATGCGCTCGATGATCTCGCCGTAGGTGAGCACGTCGGGCCCCGCGACGTCGAGCGAGCGACCGTCGGCGGCCGGGTCGCCGGCGGCTCGCGCCAGCAACTCGAGGATGTCGCGCTGGTCGATCGGGGCCGTGCGGTTGGACCGCCACGGCGGAAGCGCGAGCGCGGGCAGGCGCTCGACGAGGTGGACGAGGAAGCGGAACGACCGCGACCGTGCCCCGATGACGATCGACGCTCGGAACGCGGTGGATCCGGGCAGGTCCTCGAGCAGGCGCTCCTCGACCCCGAGGCGGCTCGCGAGGTGGGGCGAGGGCCGGCCCGCGGCCGGCACCAGGCCGCCGAGGTAGACGGCCTTGCGCACGCCCGCGCGCCGCGCCGCGGCGACGAAGTTCAGCGTCGCGCGCCGCTCGCGCTCGGGGAACGCGCCGTTCGCCGTGCCCTCCATTGCGTGGATCAGGTAGTAGGCCACCTCGACGCCGGCCATCGCCTCGTCGAGGCCGTCGCCGGTGAGGGCGTCGCCCGTCACGACCGGGACGTCGGCCCGCACGCGGGCTGGATCCCGGGCGAAGCCCACGACCTCGTGACCGTCCGCCGCGAGCCGCGGGACGAGTGCGTCGCCGACGAAGCCGCTGATGCCGGTGAGGAGGATGCGCATGCGGATGGGTACGCGGCCGGAGCGCGGCGAGCGCTTCGCCCCCGGTCACCGCGCCGAAGTCTGCGGAAAATGCGGGGACGCCGCGGTTCGACCGCCGCGAAACCGCACACGAGCAGCGGTTTTCCCGCGCCGCCCGGAAGTTCCAGCGATTTGCGGCATTCCACGTTGCGCCGGGTTCGGCGACCCGCTTTGATGCCGCCGTCGCTGGAGGCGAGAAGACCGGGGGAGGTCCAGGGCGAGGATGGCGAGCGGGCGAAAGACGGTGGCCAAGGTGACGTGCGAGGACTGCTTCTTCCGCCAGAACCTGCTCTGCGCGCTGAGCACGCCCGAGCCCTGCGCGACCTTCCGCCCGGCCCATCCCGACGGCCTGCGGCCGCCGACCCAGCTGCGCTTCACCTTCCGCCAGGAGCGTCGTACGCGGGCGGCGTGGGCGTTCCCGACGGCCCAGGAGCAGGCGGCGCTTCACGCTTGACCCGCGCCGCCTCGCGGCGGGCGATCCACTCCGAGCCGGGCGTGTCGCTCAGGCCGTGGAGGATGATCGAGAAGAAGACCGTGAGCGCGGCGAGGTTGAAGAGTTGCGCGCCCTCGCTCCCGAGTCGGGTCAGCACGAGGATCGAGAAGGCCATGGTCGCCACGCCCTTGGGTCCGAACCAGGCCATGAAGCCCTTCGTCGCGCGGTCCAGCCCGGTGCCGGCCAGGGCGGTGAACACGGCGGCGGGGCGGGCGAGGAACAGCGTGAAGAGCGCGATCGCCACGGCGACCCAGCCGTCCGCGAAGAGGCCGTCGACCGTGAGCAGCGCGCCGAACACGACGAAGATCCCGAGCTTGACGATCTCGACGAGGTCCTCCGAGCGCGACTCGAACGTCGCGCCCAGGTCCGGGCGCAGCAGGCCCAGGGCGATGGCCGCGACGAACACCGCGATGAGCCCGTTGCCGTCCGGCGGCAGGACCGCGATCCCGTAGGCGGCGAACGCGGCGCCGAGCATGTAGAGGGACTTCTGGTGGGCGGGGATCCCGCGCTCGAGCGGATCGGCCGGCATGAGCTTCGCGGTGACGAACGCCACCAGGAGCCCGGTGACGAAGCCGATGCCGACGTCCTGGAGCACGAAGCGCCACCACACGAAGTCGCTGGTCCCGTCGAGCGCGAAGGTGAAGGCCAGGACGGCCGGGAGGGCGAGGCCGTCGTTGAGGCCCGACTCGAGGTTGAGCGAGTGGCGCACCACGCTAGGGACGCGCGGGTTGGTGACCACGCTGGAGGAGAGGACCGGGTCGGTGGGGGAGAGCAGCGCGCCGAGCAGGAAGGCCTCGGTCCAGGAGAGGTCGGCGAGCGCCTTCGCCACGAGCGCGACGAACGTGGCGGTCAGCGGCATCGCGAGCACGAGTTTGCGCAGCGGGAGGTGCCACGCCGCCTGGAGCATTTCGCCGTCGACCGCGAGCCCGTCGCGGAACAGGATGACGATGAGCGCGACGATCGCCAGCTCGTTGACGAACGGCGAGGTCGGGGAGAGGTCGACGAGCCCGAGGCCTCCCTCGCCGGCGGCGAACCCGGCGAGGACGTACAGCGCGGCGAGTGAGAGGAAGCTCCGGCGGGCCAGTCCCGAGACGAGCGCCCCGATCATGAGCAGGGCGCCGAGCAGGAGCGTCGTGGCGTCGAACGTGCCGGGCAGCCCGAGGGCGATGGGGACCACAGGGTCGCTCACGCGGATAGAGTCTGCCATCTCGGGCGGCTCATGAAGGGACTCCCGGGAGAGGGTCAACGGTGCGGATCACGGTGCTCGGAAAGTCGCCGTCGTGGCAGGACGCGGGCGGGGCGTGCAGCGGTTACCTCGTCGAGGAGGACGGGGTGGCCGTCCTGCTCGACTGCGGCAACGGCGTGTTCGCCAAGCTCCGCGAGCGCGTCGACTACGCCGCCGTCGACGCGGTGGTCATCTCCCACCTCCACGCCGACCACTTCCTCGATCTCGTCCCCTTCGCCTACGCGCTGACCTACGCGCCGCGCCAGCAGCCGGTCCCCACCGACCGCTGGCCGGGGACCGACCATCCGGCCCGGCCGATCCTCTACGCGCCCCCCGGCGCGCGGGAGACCTTCCGCCGGATCGTCGGCGCGTGGGGCCCCGAGGACCTGATCGACGCGGCCTTCGACCTGCGCGAGTACGACATCGCCGCCGCGCCGACGGTCGGGACGCTGCGCATCCGCTTCAACTCCGTGCCGCACTACGTGGCCACCCACGCGGTGGAGTTCGCCTCCCCCAACGGCGGGGGGCGCTTCACCTTCGGCGCCGACTCGAGCCCGAGCGACGACCTCGTCGACTTCGCGCGCGGCACCGACCTGCTGCTGATCGAGTCGACCCTGCCGCGGCCGGAGCGGGCCGGGGCGCGCGGTCACCTGACCGCCGGGGAGGCCGGCGAGCACGGACGGCGAGCCGGCGCCCGGCGCCTGGTGCTCACCCACATGTCCGACGAGCTCGACGCCAAGCTCCTGCGGCGCGCCGCGGAGGAGAGCTTCGGCGGCCGGGTCGAGCTGGCCGCCGAGGGCGCCGTCTACGACGTGTAGCGCGGGCTAGCATCCCGCCCATGCCCAGCGAGCGCCAGCTGCTGTCGAACTTCGAGCGGATGCGCCGCGAGATGGACGAGCTCTTCGGCGACGTGTTCGAGCGCAGCGGCGTGGCCCGGCGCCGGGCGAGCTTCGCTCCCGCGGTCGACGTCTTCTACGAGGGCGACCCGCCCCGCGCCGTCGTCGTCGCCGACCTTGCGGGCATCGACCCCGACGAGCTCGGCCTCGAGATCCAGGGCCGCGAGCTGGTGATCGCCGGCCGCCGGCGCCCGGCGCCCGCCGAGGGCCGCCTCTACCAGCAGGTCGAGATCGGCACCGGCCCGTTCCGCCGGCACGTCGCGCTCGGCGCCGATGTCGTCGCGGGCGAGGCCCGCGCCGTCTACGAGGACGGCATTCTGCGGATCGAGCTCCCGCTCGCCCAGCCGGCCCGGGCGCGCACGGTGCCGATCGAGGTCCGGGGCGAGGCCCGGTGATCGAGGTCGGGACGACCGGCGACGGCGCGGTCGAGGTCGAGGTGACCCCCCAGCGGCTCGTCGCGGACACCCTTCCCGTGCTGCCGCTGCGCGAGGCGGTCCCCTATCCGGACACGCTCATGCCGCTCGCGGTCGGCCAGGAGCGCTCGGTGGCGCTGGTCAACGACGTGCTCGCCGGCGAGCGCACCCTCGTCATGGTCGCGAGCCGGGACCCGGCGGTCGAGGAGCCCGCGCCCGAACAGCTCTTCGAGGTCGGCGTGGTCGGCTCGGTGGCCCGCATGCTCAAGGTCCCCGACGGGACGCTGCGCATCCTCGTGCAGGGGGCGCAGCGCGTGCGGATCGACCACTGGGTGCGCACCGAGCCCTACCTCGTGGCCGAGATCTCCGAGCTGCGCGACGAGGACGTGCCCGAGAGCGCCGAGCTCACGGCGCTCGTGCGCAACGTCCAGGCCGCCTTCGGCTCGATCGTCGAGCAGGTGCCCTACCTGCCCGAGGAGATGCAGCTCGCCGTGGCCAACCTCGACGACCCCGGTGCGCTGTCCCACCTCGTCGCCGGCACCCTGCGGATCAAGACCGAGGACAAGCAGGCGCTGCTCGAGGAGCGCGACGTGCGCAAGCGGCTGCGCCGCCTCTCGGAGCTCCTGGCGCAGGAGCTCGAGGTGGTTTCGCTGGGCTCGAAGATCCAGTCCCAGGTCCAGTCCGAGCTCGACCGCACCCAGCGCGAGTACGTCCTGCGCCAGCAGATGCAGGCGATCCAGGAGGAGCTCGGCGAGGTCGACTCCTCGCAGGCCGAGGCGAACGAGCTGCGCGACCAGATCGCCGCGCTCGAGCTCCCCGAGGCAGTGCGCACCGCCGCCGATCGCGAGCTCTCCCGGCTGGAGCGGCTGCCCGCCGCGGCGGCCGAGCACGGCGTCATCCGCTCCTACCTCGAGTGGATCGCGACGCTGCCGTGGGGGATCTCGACCGAGGACAACCTCGACCTCGCTCACGCGCGGGAGGTGCTCGACGCCGACCACTACGACATCGAGGCGGTCAAGGAGCGGATCCTCGAGTTCCTCGCCGTCCGCAAGCTCAAGCCCGACGCGCGCGGCTCGATCCTCTGCTTCGTCGGGCCGCCCGGGGTCGGCAAGACCTCGCTCGGGCGCTCGATCGCCCGAGCGCTCGGCCGGCGGTTCGAGCGGATCAGCGTCGGCGGCGTGCGCGACGAGGCCGAGATCCGCGGGCACCGGCGCACCTACATCGGCGCGATGCCCGGCACGATCGTGCGCTCGCTCCGGGACGCCGAGGCGAACAACCCGCTCCTCATGATCGACGAGATCGACAAGCTGGGCGGCGACTTCCGCGGCGACCCGGCGAGCGCGATGCTCGAGGTCCTCGACCCCGAGCAGAACCACGCGTTCCGCGACCACTACCTCGACCTCCCGCTCGACCTCTCCGCGGTGATGTTCGTGACCACCGCGAACACGCTGGAGACGATCCCGGGCCCGCTGCGCGACCGCATGGAGATCATCCCCCTCGCCGGCTACACGGAGGAGGAGAAGCTCGAGATCGCCAAGCGCTACCTCGTGCCCCGCCAGATCGAGCGCAACGGCCTGACCAAGAGCCGCCTGCGGATCTCCGACGCCGCGCTGCGGGCGATCATCACCGACTACACGCGCGAGGCCGGCGTGCGCAACCTCGAGCGGGAGATCGGGAGCGTCTGCCGCAAGGTCGCGCGGCGCGTGGCCGAGGGCAGCGCGGAGGGACGCGTCTCGATCTCCGAGAAGGCGGCGCGCGATCTGCTCGGCAAGCCGCGCTACTACTCCGAGTCGCGGCGCCGCACGCGGGAGCCGGGCGTCGCCACCGGCCTGGCCTGGACGGCGGCGGGCGGCGACGTCCTGTTCGTCGAGGCGACCGCCATGCCGGGAAAGGGCAAGCTCACGATCACCGGGCAGCTCGGCGACGTCATGCGGGAGTCCGCGCAGGCCGCGCTGTCCTACGTGCGCAGCCACGCCCACGAGCTCGCGCCCGAGGTGGCCGACGGCTGGTTCGCGGACCATGATCTCCACGTGCACGTCCCGTCCGGGGCGACGCCGAAGGACGGCCCGAGCGCCGGCATCACGATCGCCACGGCCCTGGCCTCGCTCCTCTCGGGCCGGCCCGTGCGCGACGAGGTCGCGATGACCGGCGAGATCACGCTCACCGGCCAGGTGCTCCCGATCGGCGGCCTGAAGGAGAAGGCGCTGGCCGCACAACGCAGCGGCGTGCGGACGGTGATCGCCCCGCGGCGCAACGAGGTCGACGCCGACGAGGTGCCCGAGCACCTGCGCCGCGACCTCACCTTCCGCTTCGTCGACGAGGTCCACGAGGTGCTCGACGCCGCCCTCGAGGCCCCGGGAGCGGGGCGGGCGGGGAGCACGCGTCGGCGGGCCGCCTGAGCGTTCCGTCCGGCCCGTCTGCGTGCGACTTGCGCGCAGCGGGTATCCTCGGGCGGCACGTCAAGCGGACCTCGAGGGAGCGGCATGGCAGCAGCAGACAGATCGGCCCGCATCGCCGCGTCGGCGATGACGGTCAAGAACAGCCCGGCGGTCCAGCGGGCGCTTCAGGACCCGGAGCTGCGCGAGAACGTCCGCGCGGCGCTGATGTCCGCGAAGGAGGCCTACGGGCGGCTGAACAACGGCAAGCCCGCGACGAAGGTCCTGGCCGAGGACAAGAAGTTCCACCGCGACGTCCGCGACGCCACCGTGCGCCTGCGCGACGCCGGTGCGGCCCTGCGCGAGGGCCCCAAGCCGAAGCGCAAGCGGCGCCTCGGTCGGGTCATCGTCGTCGGCATCGTCGGCGCGGGGCTCGCCCTGGCGCTCAGCGAGGGCCTGCGCAACAAGGTGCTCGACGCGCTGTTCGGCGCCGAGGAGGAGTTCGAGTACACCTCGACCACCACGCCGGCGCCCGCGCCGGAGCCGGTGGGCACGAGCACGACCTAGCGCGCGAGCGCACCGCCGGTTGGAGAGGGCGTCCCACGGGGCGCCCTCTCCGGGTTCGGGACGAGCCTCCCCGGGAATGGCCGTCGCGGCTCTAGCTGGCCGGCCAGCTAGGATCGGCGCGATGGAGGCGAGCACCGCCCGCCGCCGGGAGCTGACCGGCGAGAAGGCCCAGCGCATCGTCGAGGCGATGCGCGCGAGCGTCGCCGTCCGCGGCGCCGCGGGGTCGACCTTCGACCACGTCGCCCGCGAGGCCGGCGTCTCCCGCGGGCTGCTGCACTACTACTTCGGCTCCAAGGAGCGGCTGCTGCTCGAGGTCGTCCGGCGCGACTCGGCGATCCGGCTGGAGCTGCTCGACCGCGCGCTGGAGGGGGCCGGCAGCGCCGGCGACATCATCGACGTGCTCGTACGCAGCCTCGAGAAGCTCGTGCGCGAGGACCCGGGCTTCGTCGTCCTGAACTTCGAGCTGTTCACGCTCGCGCGGCGCAACGAGGAGATCGCCGCCGAGATGGCCGACCTCGGGCGCCGGACCCGCGGGCACGTGGCCGACCTGCTGCGCAGCAAGGACGCCGAGGGGGTGCTGCATCTGGCCGACAGTCCCGAGGCGGTGGCCGGCGTGCTGTTCGCGCTCGGCGACGGGCTCGCGCTGCGGATGCTCGCCGAGCCGGAGCTCGAGGTGCGGCCCGTGCTGCATGCGGCCCTCGCGGCGGCGCGGGCGCTGCTCGCCGACCCGGCCTGACCGGGCGGGTCCGCGCGTCTCAGCCGGCGAGGCCAAGCCGCGCGATCGCGTCCGGGACGCCGGTCTCGGCGGTCGGCCAGCGCGGCGACCAGCCGAGCTCCCGCTTGAGCTTCGCGTTGGACGACCGAGCCGAGCGCGTCATCGAGAGCACGGGATCGCGACCGCCGGCGAGTCGCGCGACCCAGGCCGGCAGGCGGCGCGGGCGGCCGACGCCGAGCGCCCGGGCGGTGAGCGCCATGAAGTCATACGCCGTGATCGGCTGGTCGTCGGCGCAGTGGTAGAGCGCGCCGGCCGGCGCGCGCTCGGTGGCGTCGGCGAGGGCGCTCGCCACGTCCTCGACCCGGACGACGTCCCACAGGTTGTCGCCCTTCCCGATGACCGCAACGCGGCCCGGCTTGCGCAACCGGTCGACGAACTCCTCGACGTACCAGCCGCCCGGCCCGTAGACGTGGGAGGGCCGGACGATCACGGACTCCAGGCCGCTCTCGCGCACGAGGCGCTCGCCTTCCTGCTTGGAGGCGCCGTAGGCGGTCTCCACCGGGAGGATCGAGTCCTCGGTGAGCAGCGCGCCGTGGGGATCCCCGGTGACGACCGTCGAGGCGAACACCAGGCGCCGCGCGCCGGCCGCCTGGGCGGCCTCCAGCAGGCGGCGCGTCCCCTCGACGTTGACCTCCCGGATCCGCGTCGCGTCGCGTTGGGAGGCGATCTCCGCGGCGAGGTGGACGACGGCCTCGGGCTCCGCCTCGGCGAGCGCGGCGGTGAGCCGGTCGGCGTCGGTCAGGTCGCCGGCCACCGGGCGGGTGTCGTCCGGCTCCGACCCTTCTCGGCGCACGAGCGCGGCGACCTCGTGGCCCCGCTCGGCGAGGGTCGCGCACACCGGCCCGCCGAGGAAGCCGCTGGCGCCGGTGACGAGGATCCGCATGGTCGGGTCAGTCGAAGATCCGCGGCATCCGCGCCAGCAGGCGCAGGCTGCCCTTCGGCCGGATCCGCCGGGTGAGGAGCAGGCGGCGCGGGTCCTCGCGGCCGGCCGTCATGTCGACCCAGTCCTCCAGCCGGCAGCGGAAGGTGAGGTCGGGCGCCTCGACCCGCCCGGCCCGGGCGCGAGTGGCCCCGTTGTCCATCCGCAGGTGCCACGGCTCGGCGTCGGTGAAGTCCCACTGGATCGTCGCGCCGCCGGCGGGGATCTGCTCGTGGTTCACCGCCCGCTCCACCCCCTCGAAGAACATCGCCATGTCCGCGTGCTCGCGTGAGACCGAGCCGAGCTTCTCGCCGAGGTAGTTCGCCCGCAGCAGCGCGAGGCCGCGCTGCGCGCGCTCGCGCGGGGTGAGGTGGGTGTCGAGTGGGATCCGCAGCTCCTCGGGCTCGATGCCGGCGGCGCGCAGCCGGAAGTCCAGCGCGGTCGCGCCCTGCTCGTAGACGTCCTCGAGCGTCGCGCCGAAGCACGTCACGTAGGACTCGTCCCAGTTCGGCGGGACGAACACCGCGACGGTCCACGGCAGGACCTCGCGCAGCAGCTCGCCGATCGCGTCCTTGCACTCCGGGTCCTCGCGCACGAGGTCGCTGATGAGCTTCACGCCGAAGCCGATGTGCCGCTGCTCGTCGCCCGAGACGTGGCCCATGCCCTCGCGGAAGCCGGGGAGGACGTCGCGGTCGACGAGGTATTGCTCGATGAAGTGCTGACCGGGCTGCGCCAGGCTCGCCTCGACCACGAGGTGGTACATCGCCACCGCCGCGGCGAGCTTCGGCTTGGAGCGGTCGCGTCGCAGCTCGTCGGCGATCGTGTCGAGGTGCGCGAAGGTCTTGCGGAAGCCCCAGGTGAGCTCGGGCCGCGTGGCGTCGAGGCCGGAGGCGATCGAATCGCCGCCGACGGCCACGACCTCGCGCATGAAGCGGGCGAAGAAGATCGCGTGGCGCGCCTCGTCGACCTGCTGGGTGGCGAGGAAGTACTTCTGCTCCTCGCGCGGCGCCGCGTCGATGTAGGGGGAGAGGTTGTCGGCGACGGCGTCCTCGCCGTGGAAGAACAGCGCGTAGTTCCACAGCGCCGCGCGCCGCTCGAGGTCGCCGAAGACCTCGTGCCACTGGCGTCGGTCCTCGGCGAAGTCGATCTCGGTGGAGCGCCAGTTGCCCTTCTCCCAGCGCGCGTAGAGGTCGGTGTAGCTGATCTTGTCCGCGGCGACGACGGTGGCGCTCATGCTCTCCTCGTTTCCTCTCGGGTCCTTCCCCGCTCGTGAGCGTTCAGCTCGGCGAGAGGACGAAGTGTGACATCGCGCACAGCTCAGGCCGCGTCGAGCTTCGGGCTGCGCCACTCGGCGCGCAGGCGGCGCTCGAGCTCGTCGGCGAGGCCGGCGACCGGGTGGCGCTCCTGGGCGAGCGAGTCGCGCTCGCGCACGGTGACCGTGTGGTCCTCCAGGGACTGGTGGTCGACCGTGATCGCGTAGGGCGTTCCGATCTCGTCGTGGCGGCGGTAGCGCTTGCCGATCGAGCCGCCCTCGTCGTACTCGGCCGAGAATCGCTCGCGCAGCGACCGGTGGATCTCGCCCGCGAGCTCGGGCTGCCCGTCCTTGCGCACGAGCGGTAGCACAGCCGCCTTCACCGGCGCGAGGCGGGGATGGAGGCGCAGGACGGTGCGCGTCTCGCCCTCGACCTCCTCCTCGTCGTAGGCGTCGACGAGGAAGGCGAGCGTCGCGCGGTCGGCGCCCGCCGCCGGCTCGATCACGTGCGGGACGTAGCGATCCTGGGTCTGCTGGTCGAAGTACTCGAGCTTCTCGCCGGAGTGCGTCGCGTGGGCGGTGAGGTCGTAGTCGCCGCGGTCGGCGACGCCCTCGAGCTCCGACCAACCGATGGGGAAGGCGTACTCGATGTCGCTCGTGCGCGAGGAGTAGTGGGAGAGCTCGTCGGCCTCGTGGGCGCGCAGGCGCAGGTGGTCGGGCCGGATCCCGAGGTGGGTGTACCAGTCCATCCGCTGCTCGCACCAGTGCCCGAACCACCGCTCGGCGTCGCCCGGCGGCACGAAGAACTCCATCTCCATCTGCTCGAACTCCCGCGTGCGGAAGACGAAGTTGCCGGGGGTGATCTCGTTGCGGAACGACTTGCCGATCTGGGCGATGCCGAACGGCGGGCGCCGCCGCGAGAACTGGAGCACGTTCTTGAAGTTCACGAAGATGCCCTGCGCGGTCTCGGGCCGCAGGTACACCGTCGCGCCCTCCTCCTGCACGGCGCCGACCGTGGTCTCGAACATCAGGTTGAAGTCGCGCGCCTCGGTGAGGTCGCAGTCGGGCGTCTCGCCCGGGTGCTTCGAGGGCTTGCGGCCGCAGGCGAGCCGATCGAGGTGGTCGGCGCGGAAGCGCAGCTTGCACGTGCGGCAGTCCACCAGCGGGTCGGTGAACCCGCGCAGGTGGCCGCTGGCCTCCCACACCTTCGGCGACTGGAGGATGGCCGAGTCGATGGCGACGATGTCGTCGCGGTCGCGCAGCATCGCCCGCCACCACGCCTTCTTGACGTTGCCCTTGAGCAGCACGCCGTAGTGGCCGTAGTCGTAGGTCGAGCCCAGGCCGCCGTAGATC
The DNA here is from genome assembly GCA_038251325.1 of Solirubrobacterales bacterium. Classification (GTDB taxonomy): domain Bacteria; phylum Actinomycetota; class Thermoleophilia; order Solirubrobacterales; family Solirubrobacteraceae; genus JBBSBL01. The sequence continues at coordinate 26,880 of JBBSBL010000005.1, forward strand.
TCCGAGGCCGGGAAGACGAAGCCGCGCCGCTTGCACAGCGAGACGATCTTCTCCATCGACACGGTGTCCGCGGGCACGGCGGCGGACTCTACCCCGCCGCTCGGGGGCTGGCACTCGCGCTTCGTGAGTGCCATCGACGCCGGAGCGCCGACCTATACTCAGCCGCGCGATGCCGATCTACGAGTACCGCTGCACGAAGGGCCACGTCTTCGAGGTGATGCAGCGGATGAGCGACGACCCGGTGACCACGTGCGAGACGTGCGGCGCGCCGGTCGAGCGGGTGTTCCACCCGATCGCCGTGCACTTCAAGGGCAAGGGCTTCTACAACACCGACTACGGGACGAAGAACCGCCAGCGCGAGAAGGAGTCGAGCAAGGGCGAGCGGAAGACGGACGGCGCGGCCTCCGGCGGCGACTCCGGGTCCTCGAGCTCGTCCTCCGGCGAGGGCTCCGGGTCGAGCGGCTCGTCGGGCTCCGAGGGTGGCAAGTCGGAGACCAAGAAGGCGGAGACCAAGAAGGACGCGAAGCCCGCGTCCTCCTCGACCGGCTCGTGACGCCGGTCGGCGCGTGACGCCCCGGCAGGTCGCGCTCGTCGGGCTCGTCGGCGCGCTCTGGGGCTCCTCCTACCTGCTGATCAAGTACGCGCTCGAGGACCTCTCGGCGGCCGAGGTCGTCTGCGGGCGCGTCGCGGTGGCCGCGCTGGCGCTGTGGCTCGTCGTCCGCCGCCAGGCGGAGCCGTGGGCTGAGGTGCGGGCGGAGCTGCGCGGCCGGCCCGGCCCGGCGCTCGGCCTCGGCGCGGTGTCGATCGCCGTGCCCTTCCTGCTCATCGCGGTGGGGGAGCTCGAGGTGCCCTCCGGGCTCACCGCGATCCTCATCGCGCCGGTGCCGCTGCTCGTCGCCGCGCTGGCGCCGCTGCTCGATCGCAGCGAGCGGATCGGGCGTCGCCAATGGCTGGGCCTCGGTCTCGGCCTGGGCGGGATCGGGCTGATCGTGGGCGTCGAGTCGATCGCCACGGCGGCCCAGTTCCTCGGCGCGGTCGCCATCCTCGCGGCGTGCTTCTGCTACGCGATCGGAGGCTTCGTGGTCAAGGGCGGCTATCGGGGCGTGCCGCCGCTGGTGAGCTCGACGGTCGCCCTCTTCGCGGCGACGCTCATCACCCTCCCGCCGGCGCTCGCCACCGCCCACCTCACCGTGCCGAGCCTGCGAGCGATCCTCGCGGTGCTCGGACTCGGGGTGGCGAACACGGCGCTCGCTTTCGTCGTCTACTACCGGTTGATCGGCGAGCTCGGCGCCGGGCGCGCGGCGCTGGTCACCTATATCGCGCCGGTGTTCGCGCTCGCCTACGGGGCGATCTTCCTCGGCGAGGCGATCACGCCGGCCGCCGTGGGCGGGTTCGGGCTCGTGCTCGCCGGCGTGTGGCTCGCCGCGCGCGGGCGGGCGACGGCGGGGGCGGCGCCCGCCCGCGCGCCTATCCGTCCTTGAAGCGGCGGATCGCCCGGCGGACCTCGCCGTCCGAGATCGTCACCCCGATGCCCCCGTCCGCCGCCTCGACGCCGTCGGGCTTCAGGACCTGGGGCGGGGGCGAGCCGGCGATCGCCAGCCCGGCGCCGACGCCGAGCAGCGAGAAGCCGCCCATGTCGGTGCGGATCGCCTGCGGCGCCCGCCACGCCACCCAGGGCAGGCGGAAGAACGTGGTCGGCGAGAGGAGCGCGCCCTTGATGCCGGCGAGGATCTGCTGCTGGCGCTTCGCGCGCGTCAGGTCGTTCTCGTTCGGCGCGCACTGGTTCTTGCGCGTGCGGGCGAGCGCGAGGGCCTGCTTGCCGTCGAGGTGGTTCTCGCCCTTGCGCAGCCGCAGGCTGTACCCCCCGTTGCGGGTGCCGCCGTTGATGTCCGACACCACGCAGCCCGTGGTCACGTCGACGCCGCCGAGCGCGTCGATGAACTTCGGGAAGTTCTCGAAGTTGACCTCGACGACGTGGTCGACGTCGATGCCCGTGAAGCGCTCGACCGTCTTGACCGCCAGCGCGGCGCCGCCGAAGCCATAGGCGGCGTTGATCTTGTGGCGTCCCGGGACGCCCGGGATGTTCACCACGGTGTCGCGGGGGATCGAGAGCTTGTTCGCCTGGCCGCCGCCCGCCCGCACGAGCATCATCGTGTCGGAGCGCTTGCCCGAGGTGGCGGCGCCCGGCTCCTTCGATCCCTTGGGCCGGGCATCGGAGCCGAGGACGAGGATCGTCGTCGCGGTGAAGGGCGGGAAGCCTCCGCCGGCCACCGCGTTCCCGGTGGCGTCGGAGACCTTCCCGGTCTCGATGTAGGCGCTGACGAGGAAGAGGACGAGCGAGAGCGCGAGCCATCCCGCCACCGCGAGGGCGACCCACTTCGCGACGCGCCGTGGGGTGACGGGCCGGCCGCCGCCGGACCGGCGAGTACGGCGGCCCGGACGCCGGCCGCCGCGGTCGCCCCCCGGCTGGGCGAGCCCGCCCTCCTCCCCGCGCAGCCGCTCGCGCAGCCCGCGGGGCTTGCTGCGGTACAGGGTGTACCCCGGCGCCTCGCCGCCGGCCGGGCGGGTGTGCTGGCGCGAGGCGCGAGGCGTCGCTCGAGGCGGGTCGGGGCGGCGCGCGCGGGACCGCGACCCCGACCCGTAAACGCGGTAGGAGGGCGGCGGATCCTCGGGCTCGCGCGGCTCTGAGGGGTCGGCCATCGCCGGTGTATGGTGGCGCGGGTGGCGGCGCGCTGCGTCATCGGCGCCGACCTCGGCGGCACGAAGCTCCTCGCGGGCGCTGTCGACGCGGACCTCGGCGTCTATGTGCGGGCGCACCGCGAGGTCGCCGGTCTGGACACCTCCGAGCTGCTGGAGACGATCCTCGACGCCGTCGAGGAGGTCCGCGCCGGCGCGCCCGAAGAGCCGGTCGCCGCCGGCTTCGGGATCCCGTGCACGATCGATCGCGCGCGCGGGGTGGCGGTGGCCTCCCGCCACCTGCCGCTCGACGACCTGCCGTTCGGCGATCTCATGGCCGAGCGGCTGGCGATCCCGGTCACCGTCGACAACGACGGCAACGCCGCGGCGATGGCCGAGCACCTCCATGGCGCGGCCCGCGACCACCGGGACGCGGTGGTGCTGACCATCGGCACCGGGATCGGTGGCGGCCTGGTGCTCGACGGGCGGATCTATCGCGGCGCCCAGGGCGCCGCGGCCGAGCTCGGCCACGTCGTGATCGACGAGGACGGCCCCCCGTGTCCGGGCCGCTGCCCCGGCCGCGGGTGCCTCGAGGCGCTCGCCTCGGGCACCGCGCTCGCCCGCGAGGGCGCGGAGATCGCCGCCGACCGACCTCGCAGCGGCCTCGGGCGGGCGGCCGCCGAGGGACGCGAGGTGAGCGGCGCGCTGATCACCGAGCTCGCCCACGACGGCGACCTCGCCGCCGTCGAGGCGCTGCGCCGGGTCGGGGCGCATCTCGGCACCGGTATCGCCGGCTTCGTCAACGTCTTCAACCCCGAGGTGGTGGTCGTCGGCGGGGGCGTGATGGCCGCGGGGGACCTGCTGCTCGATCCCGCGCGCGACGTCGTCGCCGAGCTGGCCCTGGCGCCGGGGCGCGACCTCGTCCGCATCCTCCCGGCCCGCTTCGGCGACGAGGCGGGGATGATCGGCGCGGCCACATTGGCGTGGGAGCACGTCGCCGCGCGGGAGCTCCGGCCGTGAGCGGGCGGCTCGTCGTGTGCCCGACGCCGATCGGCAACCTCGAGGACGTCACCCTCCGCGTGCTCGCCGCCCTGCGCGAGGCGGACGTCATCGCCTGCGAGGACACCCGGCGCACCCGGACGTTGCTCGAGCGCTACGGCGTTGACGCCGCGCTCGTGAGCTACCACGAGCACAACGAGCGGGAGCGATCGGCGTCGCTCGTGAAGCGCATGCGCGCGGGCGAGGTCGTCGCGCTCGTCTCCGACGCCGGGATGCCGCTGGTGAGCGATCCCGGGTTCGTGCTCGTGCGCGCGTGCGTGAACGCGGGGCTGGCAGTGGAGGTCCTGCCGGGCCCCTCGGCGGCGCTCGCCGCGCTGGTCGCCTCCGCGCTGCCGGCCGACCGGTGGCGCTTCGCCGGGTTTCTCCCGCGGCGACGCGGGGAGCTGGAGCGCCTCTTCGCCGGCAACGAGGAGACGTTGGTGGCGTTCGAGTCCCCGCGCCGCGTGGGCGCGTCGCTCGCCGTGCTCGCCGGGCTGGACCCTGAGCGTCCGGTCGCGCTGTGCCGGGAACTGACCAAGGCGCACGAGGAGGTCGTGCGCGGGCGCGCGGGGGAGCTCGCCGCCCGCTACGGGAAGCAGGCGCCGCGCGGCGAGGTCGCTCTGGTGGTGGGTGCCGCGGCGGCGGGGTCGGAGGACCTGGCGCCGGCGCTCGACGCCGTGCGCACGCTCGTGGAGGCCGGGGCGAAGCCTCGGGTCGCGGCGCGCGTGGTGGGCGGGCTGACCGGGACGCCGGCGAACACGCTCTACCGGGAGGTGTCGGTGGGCGGGTCGTAGGGGTGCTGGTCGGCCCGCGGACACCGACGAAAGACGCCACGAGCGCGGTCGAACGCCGACCCTCGCGTGCCGATTCGCGCCGATCGGTTCGAGCCGGAGCGAGCGCGCCTAGTGTCGCCGGCCCGTGTTCCCCGCGCTCGCCCTCGCCGCCGTCCTCGCCGCCCTCTGGGCGCCGATCCCGGTCGCCGCCGCGGCGCCATGGTCGTGGCCCGTGCGTGGCCTCCTCGTCGCGCGCTTCTCCCTCGGGCCCGATCGGTTCGCGCCCGGCCAGCGGCGCGGCATCGTCATTGCGGCGCCCGCCGGGACGGCGGTGCGGGCGGCGTGCGGGGGCACGGTCACCTTCGCCGGACACGTCGCCGACAACGGCGTGACAGCGGCTGTCGCCTGCGGGTCGCTGTCGGCCACCTACGTTCACCTCGGGGCGGTGACGGTGCGTCGCGGGGCGCGCGTCGCGCGCGGCGAGCGCATCGGCACGGTGGGGGAGAGCGGGCGCCCGCGGGTTGAAGGGCCGCAGGTCGGCCTCGGCGCCCGGCGCCGCGATGGGGATCGCGCCTACCTCGACCCGCTGCGCCTGCTCGGGGATCCGGAGCCGTCACGGCCGGCGGCGCCCGTGGCGCCACCGCCGATCCGGCGACCGGCCGTGCCGGCGATCCCGGCGCCCTATCGCGCTCCCGCGCCGCGGCTCGCGCCGTCGCGTTCTCGCCTTCAGGCGCCGCAGCCTGCGCCTGGAGTCGAGCCCGGTGGCGACCTGCCACTCGGCCGTGTCTGGCTGCCGGTCGGTGCGGGTCTCCTCGCCGCCGGGCTCGCACGCCGGAAGCTCCCCCGCCGGCGGGGGCGCACGCCGGCACGAGTGGCGGATCGTCGCCCGATGTCGAGGTGAATCCGCCACTGACGGGGGAACCCGCCTAGATCCGCGTTCTCGCGGCGACCGCCGGGTCGCGGAGCGCCCCGGGGCCGTCGCTAGCCTTCGGCGGCCGTGGCCTACTACGTCACCACGCCGATCTACTACGTCAACGCGCAGCCCCACCTCGGGCACGCGTACACGACGATCGCGGCCGACGTCCTGGCCCGCCACCAGCGTCAGCGGGGCGAGGACGTGTTCTTCCTCACCGGCACCGACGAGCACGGCGAGCCCGTGGCGGAGGCGGCGCTCGCCGAGGGCGTGTCCCCGCGCGAGCTCGCCGACCGCAACGCCGCGCGCTTCGAGGCGCTCATGCCGCGCCTCGAGGCCACCAACGATTTCTTCATCCGCACCTCCGACCCGCGCCACGAAGCCCGGGTGCAGGAGGTCATGCAGCGGATCCACGACCGCGGCCACGTCTACCGCGGCCGCTACGAGGGCTGGTACTGCCCGAAGTGCGCCGACTTCAAGACCGACCAGGAGATCGGGCCGGACAACACCTGCCCGATCCACCACATCCCGCTCGTGCGCGAGTCCGAGGACAACTGGTTCTTCCGCCTCTCCTCGTTCCAGGAGCCGCTCGAGCGCCTCTACGCCGAGCGGCCCGACTTCGTGCTCCCGGCCGAGCGGCGCAACGAGGCGCTGTCCTTCGTCCGCTCCGGCCTGCGCGACGTGTCGCTGTCCCGCGCCTCGCTCACCTGGGGGGTGCCGGTCACCTGGGACCCCGAGCAGGTCTTCTACGTGTGGTTCGACGCGCTGCTCAACTACTACACGGCGCTCGGCTTCGCCCGCGACGGCGAGGACCTCACCGCGCGCTTCTGGCCCGCGACCTGGCACCTGATCGGCAAGGACATCCTCAAGTTCCACGCGGTCTACTGGCCGGCGATGCTCATGGCCGCCGACCTGCCGGTGCCCCACCACCTCTTCGTCCACGGCTACCTGCTGATGGACGGCGAGAAGATGTCCAAGTCGCTCGGCAACGTGCTCGACCCGTTCGCGGTGATGGACCAGTTCGGCACCGACGCGCTCCGCTACTACTGCCTGCGCGAGGTCTCCTTCGGGCAGGACGGCTCCGTGTCCACGGCGGGCTTCGAGGCCCGCTACGAGAGCGAGCTGGCCAACGACTACGGCAACCTGGCCAGCCGGACGCTGGCCATGATCGCCCGCTACCGCGACGGGGAGGTGCCCGCGACCGCGCACGATCCGGCGCTCGTCGCGGAGTTCGAGGGGCTGGCGGGTGAAGTGGCCGAGCGCCTCGACCGGGTCGAGCCGACGGCGGCCCTGGAGGCGATCTGGACCCGGGTGCGTCGCCTGAACCGCTACGTCGAGGAGCGCGCCCCCTGGCAGCTCGCCAAGGATCCGACCGCCGCGGACGAGCTCGACCTCGTGCTCGCCTCGCTCGCGGAGGGCCTGCGCGTGGTGACAGTGGCGCTCCATGCCTACCTGCCGGACTCCACCACCCGCCTGCTCGCCGCCCTCGGCCGGCCGGAGACGGCGTGGGCCGCCGCGAGCTTCGCGGCGGAGGGGGCCGGCGGCCCGGTCACCGCGCTCGAGCCGCTCTTCCCGAAGCGATGATCGACGCCCACACCCACCTCGACGTCTGCCGCGAGCCGGCCGCCGACCTCGTCGCCGAGGCGGAGGGCCAGGGCGTGCGGCGGATGCTCACGGTCGGGACCGACGGGGCCTCGTGCCGGGCCGCCCTGGCCCTCGCCGAGGACTTCCCGCAGGTCTTCGCGGCCGTCGGCCGGCATCCGAGCAGCGCGACCGGCTTCGACGCGGCCGACCTCGCCGAGCTCGAGGCGCTCGCCGCGCACGAGCGCTGCGTCGCGATCGGGGAGACGGGCCTGGACTTCTTCCGCGACCGCGCTCCGCGCGAGGCCCAGGAGCGGGCGTTCCGCGCCCAGATCGGGTTGGCGCGGGAGACCGGCAAGCCGCTGGTCATCCACACGCGCGCGGCGGCGGAGGAGACGATGGCGATCCTCCGCGCGGAGGCCGAAGGGGTGCGCGTGATCCTCCACTGCTTCTCGCTCGCCGACCACGTGGAGGAGTGCCTGGAGCGTGGCTGGTGGCTGTCGTTCGCGGGCAACGTCACCTACCCCGACGCGGAAGATCTGCGCGACGCCGCCCGCCGTGTGCCCGCCGAGCGGCTCCTAGTCGAGACGGACGCGCCCTACCTCACGCCGCAGGCGGTGCGCAAGGAGCGCAACCGGCCCGCGAACGTCGTGCTGACGGCGGAGGCGGTCGCCGCGGAGCGCGGCGCCGACTACGCCGAGCTCGACCGCGCCCTGGACGACAGCGCGGCCGAGGTCTACGGCTGGTGAGCCGGCTCCGCGACCACGGCATCCGGCCCAACCGGGAGCTGGGCCAGAACTTCCTCGCCGACCTCAACCTGCTGGGGGTCATCGGCCGGGCCGCAGCGCTCGATCCGGCCGACGTCGTGCTCGAGGTCGGGGGCGGGCTCGGCGTCCTCTCCGAGTACCTCGCGCCCCGCGTCGGCCACCTCCACGTGGTCGAGGTCGACCCGCGACTCGCGCCGGCGCTGGAGGCGTCGCTCGACCCGTTCGCGAACACGACCCTCCACCTCGCCGATGTCCTCGACCTCGAGCTCGGCGGCCTCGACCCGGCGCCGACCAAGGTCGTCGCGAACCTGCCCTACGGGATCGCCGCAACCTTCATCCTCGCCTCGATCGCCGATCTTCCCGACGTGCGGCGCTGGGTAATGATGGTCCAGCGCGAGGTCGGGGAGCGGCTCGCCGCGGCGCCGGGGACGCCCGCCTACGGCGTGCCGTCGGTCCTCGCACAGCTCGCCTGCGAGGCGCGGGTGCTGCGGCCGGTCTCGCGCCGCGTGTTCGTGCCGGTCCCGAACGTCGACTCGGTGCTTGTCGGGCTCGAGCGGCACGGGCCGGCGCCTCCCGAGGAGGTGCGCGCGCTCGTTCGCGCCGCGTTCGCCCACCGGCGCAAGGCGCTCCCGCGCTCGCTCGCCCTCGCGGCCGGGGCGGCGCCCGACGTTCGTGAGCGGGCGCGCGCGGCGCTGGAGCACCTCGGGCTGCCCGCCGACGCCCGGGCGGAGCGCCTGGCCCCGCCCCAGTTCACGGCGCTGGCGCGGGAGCTGGGCGGGTGAGCGGCGCGGACGGGCGGCTCCTCGCCCGCGCGCCGGGCAAGGTGAACCTCTCGCTGCTCCTCGGCCCGCGCCGGGCCGACGGGTACCACGCGCTGGCCTCGGTCGTCGAGGCGGTGTCGCTGGCCGACGAGGTGCGCCTCGCCCCGGCTCCGGCCGGGACGGCCGAGGACCAGGTCGTGTGCCCGGGCGTCGAGGGAGAGAACCTCGCCGCCCGCGCGCTCGCCGCCTACCGCCAGGCCACCGGCTGGCGCGGCCCGCCGCTGCGGCTGGAGATCGACAAGCGCATCCCGGTCGCCGCCGGCATGGGCGGCGGCTCGGCCGACGCCGCCGCGGCGCTCCGGCTCGCGGCGAGCGCTGCCGGACGCCCGATCGAGCGGCTCGACACGGCTGACCGCGCGGCGCTCGACGCCGTCGCCTTCGGACTCGGCGCCGACGTCCCCGCCCTGCTCGCGCCGGGCCTCGTCGCGATGGAGGGCGCCGGCGAGCGCGTGCGCCCGCTCGCACCCGCGCCGGCCCACGGGATCCTCGTCCTGCCCTCGCCCCACCACCTCGCCACCGCCGAGGTCTTCGCCGAGGCCGATCGCCGCCGGCTCGCGCGCGACGCGGACGAGCTCGAGGCCGGCCACGCGGATGTCCTCGCCGCGCTCGCCGGCGGCGTCCTCCCTCCGCCCGAGCTCCTGGTCAACGACCTCCAATCTGCCGCCGCCGCGCTCTGCCCGCCGATCGAGGCGACGCTCCGGACCGTGCTCTCCGCCGGCGCCGACCACGCGATGCTCAGCGGCTCCGGCCCGACGGTGTTCGGTCTCTTCCTCGGCGGGGACGGGCCGGACCGGGCCGCCGCGGCGGCGACCACACTCGTTCGCCTCGAGCCCGCGCCGGTGGCCTGCGTCCCCGTCGACGCCGGCTGGGCGGCGCCGCGGCCCGCCACGGAGACGCCGGCGTGAAGCCGGTCCCGCTCGGCGCAGCCGTCGTCCTCGCCGGCCTGCTCGTCTGGCGCTGGCGGCGGCTCGGCTGGGAGGGGCGCATCCTCGGCCTGATCGCGGTCGCCGGCTTCGCGGTATACGGCTCTGGCCTCGTCCACCCGCCCAACCTCGAGAAGCTCATCCGCGACCTGGGCCAGACGCTCGGCACGTGGACCTACCTGCTGGTCGGCGTGCTCGCCTTCCTGGAGACAGGCGCTTTCGTCGGGCTCGTCGCCCCCGGGGAGAGCGCGGTGATGGTCGGCGGGCTCGTGGCCGGCCAGGGCGAGATCGACCTCTTCGTGCTCATCGCGATCGTGTGGTTCGCCGCGGTGGCCGGCGACGTCACCTCCTACTGGCTCGGGCACCGACTCGGCCGCGACTTCCTCCTGCGCCACGGGCGGCGAGTCCAGATCACGCCGGCCCGGCTCGAGTCGGTCGAGGGGTTCTTCCAGCGTCACGGGGGCGCGACGATCCTCATCGGTCGCTTCATCGGCCTCGTCCGCGCGCTCGCCCCGTTCGTGGCCGGCGCCTCCCGGATGTCCTTCCGCCGCTTCCTGCCCTACGACGTGATCGGCGCCGGCCTGTGGGCGACGACGTTCAGCGTGCTCGGCTACGTGTTCTGGAAGTCGTTCGACCGGCTGCTGGCCTTCGCCAAGCAGGGGGCGTTCGCCTTCGGCACCGCGGTCGCGGTGATCGTCGGCGCGATCGCCGCCTACCGCTGGCTGCGGGTGGCCGAGAACCGCGCCCGCCTGGAGGAGATCCTCGACGGCTGGGAGCGGCGACCGCTGCTGCGCCCGTTCGTCCGCGCGGCGCGCTGGTTGTGGTCGCGGGTCGTGCTCCCCGTGGTGCACGCGCTGGAGGGGCCGGCCCGCTTCGTCCGCGACCGGGTCACGCCCGGGCACCTCGGCCTCGAGCTCACCACGCTGCTCGCCGTCGGCGGCGTCGGGCTGTTCGGGTTCGTGGCCTACGGCGTCGCCGTGACGCAGGGCCGCCTGCCGGTCGGCGACAGCGCGGCGGCCGACCTCGTCGCGCGGCTGCACGCGGGCTGGGCCGTCGACGTGGCCAAGGTCGTGACCACGCTCGGGCTGACCGTGGTCGCGCTCCCGGTGGCGGCGGTCGCGGTCGCCTGGCTCGCCGCACGGCGCCATGCGCTCGAGGCCTGGGCGCTGGGCGCCGGCACGGCGTTGGCATTCGTCCTCTCGCCGGTGGCGAAGGCGGCGTTCGACCGCGAGCGCCCATCCGGCGGGCTCGTCGACGCGGCGGGCGCGGCGTACCCGTCCGGGCACGCGGTCCACGCCGTCGCCTTCGTCGCGGTCGCCGTCGCCCTGCGCCATGCCGTCCCGAGCCTGGCCGCGCAGACGGCGACGATCGTCGTGGCGCTCGTCCTCGCCGCGGCGATCGGGCTCTCGCGGGTCTACCTCGGCGTCCACTGGCTCTCGGACGTGCTCGGGGGGTGGGGGCTCGGGGCGGCGGTCTACTCCGGCTGCGCGATCGTGGCGCTCGTCGTCGCCTTCATGCGTCACAATCGCGAGGCTCCGGCATGACCAACACCGCGATCACGAACCTGGTCCTCGCCTGCGCGGCGGTCTTCGGCCTCGCGGCCTTCGTCTGGCTCATCGTCGTTCCGGCGGTGCAGTCCTACTCGCGCGGGTGGGAGCGGCTCGCCGCCGGCTTCCTCACGCTCTACGTGCTCGCCGCAGTGGTCGGGATCGGCGTCGCCGCCGGGGGCGCCGTCATCTACTACTGGCCCCAGGTCTTCGGGTAGACCGCCGGCGCAGGCGGCCGCGGGGCGCGCCGCCGTGAGCGTCCGGCCCGCCTTCGCTCGTAGACTGGTCGGCCATGTCCACGCCCGCCGGACCGCCGGTCCACGCGCCGGACCTCGATGCCCTGGAGTCCATCACCAGCGCGGTGGAGGACGGCGCGGGCGTGCCCGAGGTCGTCCGCGCCGCGGCCCGCGCGCTCGACGCCAGCCTCGTCCTGATCGACCACACGAGCGCCGTGCTCGCGGTCGCCGCCCGCAGTCCCGCGGACGAGTGCTCGCTCATGCGCGGCGGAGAGGATGTGCGCACGATCGAGCTGCGGGTGGCCGAGGCGGTCGTCGGGCAGCTGCGGATGCGCTGCCGCTCCGGCGAGCCCACCCCGGCGGTCCAGCGGCTGATCACCACGCTCGTCGCCTCGGAGGTCGAGCGGGTCCGGGCGCCGGAGCGCGCCTCCGCGGCGGCCGGCGGCGAGTTTCTCCGCGCGGCCCTCGCCGGGGAGATCTCCGACCCCGCCGCCCTCGTCGCCCGCGGGCAGGAGCTCGGCCTCGACCTCGCCTCCGGCGCGAGCGTCGTTGTGGCCCGCGCCCACCCGCACGTCCCGGCCGAGGACGACTGGCGCCCGCGCCTGCTGGCGATCGCCGACCGCGGCGCGCGCTCGGCGGCGCCCGGCGCGGTGACCGCGCCGGCGGCGGAGGACGCCGGCGAGGTCACGATCGTCGTTCCCGATTCCGACGGCGAGGCCGGGCGGCGCGTCGCGCAGACGGTGCTGCGCGAGCTCGAGGCCGGGCTGCCCGGCTTCTCCTTCGCGCTCGGCCGCAGCGGCCACGCCGCCGATCCCGCGGACCTCGCCCGCGCCGGCAAGGAGGCGCTGCTCGCCGCCAACGTCGTCGAGGGGGAGGAGGAGCGCGCGCTGCTGGCCTTCGAGGACACCGGGGCCTACCGGCTCGTCCTGCGGGCCATGAGCGAGGATCCGGCCGAGCTGCGGCGCTTCTACGCCGACACCGTCGAGCCGCTGGTCGCCTACGACGAGCAGTACGAGACGAACCTCGTCGGCACCCTGGAGACGTTCCTCGACTGCGACGGCAACGTCCAGGCCACCGCGGCCAAGCTCTTCACCCACCGCCACACCGTGCGCTACCGCCTCGAGCGGGCGCGGGAGCTCTCGGGTCTCGACGTCGGTTCCACCGACGGTCGTGAGAAGCTCTCGCTCGGGCTCAAGGCGATGCGCGTGCTGGGGATCGCCGCGCCGCGCGGGCCGGCCAGCGAGAAGGGCGCGGAGGCCGGGCGCGTGCCCCGCGAGCGGCCGGCCGGCCGCGGCTGAGGCGCTCGTGACCGGGGGCCTCGCTCAGGTCGTGGCGGTGGGCGACCCGCTGCCGGGTGGGATCGGGCTACTGGCGGCCGACGGGTCGCCGGTCTCGCTCGGCGCGTTCCGCGGCGAGGCGACGCTCCTGGTCTTCCTCCGCCACCTCGGCTGACTGCCCTGCCGCGAGCACCTCGTGGAGGTGGCTGGGCGACGGGACGAGCTGGCGGTGCGCATCGCGGCGATCGGCTTCGAGCGGCCGGCGGTCCTGCGGCGCTACCGCGACGGGCTCGGACTCGACGTCGAGCTCTACACCGACCCGGAGCGGACGGCGTACGCGGCGTTCGGCTTCGTGCGCGGCTCGGTGGCGCGGGTCTGGCTCGATCCGCGGGTGTGGGCCCGCTACGCCGACCTGCTGCGGCGCGGGCGGCGCATCGAGCGCGTCGGGTCGGACACCCTCCAGCTCGGCGGCGACATCGTCGTGGGGACCGACGGGCGGGTCCGCTGGATCCACCGCAGCACGGGTCCCGGTGACCGCCCGTCCTTCGCCGCGGTACGGGCCGCGTGCGAGGATGCGCGGCGATGAGGTACGTCGACCTGTCGGCGACGATCGAGCCGAGCCCGGCGGAGCTTCCGGACCTCCTGCGCACCGATCTCGAATACGCCGATCACGCGGCCGGGGCGGTTGACATCGAGACCCTGCTCGGCGTTCCCCCGGCGCTGCTGCGCGACGGGGAGGGCTGGGCGGTGGAGACGTTCACCCGCCTGGGGACGCACAACACGACCCACGTCGACGCGCCCTGGCACTACAACTCGACGGTCGGCGGCGCGCCCGCCGCGACGATCGACGAGCTGCCCCTCGACTGGTTCCACGGGCCGGGCGTCGTGCTCGACGCGACCGGCAAGGCCGACGGCGAGGCTCTCACCGTCGACGAGGTGGAGGGGGAGCTCGCGCGGATCGGCCACGAGCTGAGCGGGGGCGAGGTCGTCCTCGTGCGCACCGGCCGCGACGCGTTCTACGGGGAGCCGGACTACGTGGCGCGCGGGCCCGGCGTCAGCGCCGAGGCCACCGTCTGGCTCTGCGATCGCGGGATCCGCCTCATGGGCATCGACGCGTGGGGCTGGGACGCGCCGCTCCATCTCCAGGCCGAGGCCGCGAAGGCCGCCGGGACGCCCGGGGTCTTCTGGGCCGCCCACCAGTGCGACCGGGCCTACTGCCAGATCGAGCGTCTCGTGAACCTCGCCGCGCTGCCGCCGCACGGGTTCGAGGTCGCCGCGTTCCCGCTCAAGGTGAAGCGGGGCAGCGCCGGCCCGGCGCGCGTCGTGGCGATCGTGCCCGGGTAGCGCGACGGGCGCGCGCTACCGCGCGAGCACCGGGCGCACCACGCCGCGCGCGCCCGGCCGCTCGCGCGTCGGCAGCTCGACCGCCAGCTTCGTGACCCGCACCGTGAAGCTGCCGTTGCTCTTGCGGAAGTAACGCGCGTCGCTGCCGAGCAGCTCGACCCGGGCGACGTGCCCCGCCGGGAAGCGGTACCCGTTGCCGTTGAGCTGGAAGAGCAGCGTGCCGCGCTGGTTGTCGCGCAGCCGGTAGACCGCGCGGGCCACCAGCAGCCGCTTGCCGCCCGAGACGTCCCACAGCCGCGCGGCGATCTCGCCGTAGCGCCCGCTCGTGCGGATCTGCGCGCGGACGGTCGGGCGGCCGAGCAGCGTGAAGCCGCGGCTCCGGGTCTGGGCGACCGCCGCGCCGGGCTCGCGCTCGTCGGGCACGGTGGCGCAGGCGTCGGTGGCGCCGGTGTCGCTCGTCCCGGTGATCGGGTCGAAGACCTTGGCCACGGCGGGATCGCCGCCCGCGGAGTCGATCGTCTGCGCGACGCGCGCGCCGAGGCGCACCGCCCCGGGGTGGAGCGCGGCCCACGAGCGGGCGACGAACGGGGTGCCGGCCGGCGCGAGCTTCGGACACGTCTGGAGGCCGGCGCTCACCTCGCCGTCGCGCGGGCCGCCACGCCGGCCGCGCAGGACGCGGTCGAGGAAGGCAATGCCGCGCCGGGCATCGAACGCGGCCGTCTGCGCCTTGTTCGACCCGCGGTTGTGCCCGAGGTCGCCGAGCTGGAGGGACACGAAGTCGTGGCGCCGGAGCCCGCGGACGTAGTTGTAGACCTTCACTCCCTCGGTGCTCGGGAAGAGGTCGTCGGTCCAGCCCTGCTCGATGAGCAGCGGCGCGGGACGCCGGCCGATCGAGTAGGCGCCGTGGAAGCGGTAGATCTCGTCGAGCGCCCGCTTCGCGGCCGCGGTGTAGGGCTCGCCCGCCGAGGTCAGCTGGCGCCACGTCCCGAGATCGGCCCCAGGGTCGACCCCGGGGCCGGCGTAGTAGCCGGCGAGGTTGCCGGCGATGTACAGGCCGTCGATGTAGCTCGCGATCGACACGCCGACGGGCGCGCGGCTGTCGCGGGCGCCGAAGGGGCGGAAGTCGAGGAAACGGCCGTTGGGCGTGAGCGCGCTCACGAGATCCGACCACGGCCAGCGAGGCCACGCGGCGGCGATCCGCAGCGGCGTGCCGCGCGGGCTGCGCCAGGGGGCGAAGCGGCCGTCGGGCAGCCGGATCCGGTCGCGCAGGAAGGCGAGCTCCATGCTCTGGCCACCGCCGTAGGAGACGCCGGTCGCGCCGAGCGCGCGCGGCGCGGCGATCCCCTGATCGACGAGGCGGCCGAGGAGCGTCTGCACGTCGCGCGCCTCGTAGCGCTGGTCGCCGAGATGGACCCAGCCCCTGGAGCAGCCCGGGCTCGTGCGGTAGTCGACCCCGCCGGGCTGGCCGCACGAGCGCCCGAAGCCGCGGGCGGAGAGGTTCACCACGGCGTAGCCGCGACGGGCGAAGCCGGTGTTCGAGTAGTCCCCGCCGCGCTCGAAGTCCGTCTTCGTGTTGCCGTAGCCGTGGAGCATCACGATCGTCGGCCACGGCCCGCGGCCGGTGGCCGGAAGCGTCACGTCGGCGTCGATCGGCGTGCCGTCCCAGCTCGGCACCCGCTGCGCCAGCGTCGTCGCCGGGCAGAAGCGGACCCCGTCCTGCGCGGCGCACGGGTTGCCGAACGGCGTCGGGGTGGTTCCGGCCAGGGCGGCCGGGGCGGTGGCGAGCGCCGCGACGGCGGCGGCGGTGAAGACGAGAAGGGCTCGGCGCATGGGGCGGTGGGGCTCCTGGTGCGGAGGGACGGGGCGACGGCGGCACCGCATACGAGCCCCCCGGACCGGCGCGCCGGCTCGGGTCAGCCGGCGGGCACGAGCGGCAGGAGCTCCTGCAGGCGCCGGTTCTCCTCGGGGTCGAGCACGGAGTGCTGCGCGCAGGCGGGCACGAGCTCCCCGGTCTCCGGGTGCGCCATCGCGTAGGAGCAGGCGGCCAGGCGCTCCTGCGTCGCTCGGACGTCGGGATCCTCGGCCACCTCGCCGCGCCGCGTCGCCGCCCACGCCGGTCGCACGAGCCGCCCGTCCATGAAGGAGTGCATGACGAAGGTCAGCGCGCGCGGGCGCTCGCGGGCGAGCGGCACGAGCCCGGCGCGCGCGGCGAAGCGCCCCGCCCACCGCACTGCGCTCGCGAGCATCGCCGGATGCCGGCCGAAGGCGCGCGCGAGCCTCGGGGCCAGCAGTGCCGGAGGCACGTCGAAGTCCATGCCGCCGAAGGTCGCGAAGAAGCGGTCGCGCGCGGCGTGGTCGGCGGCGACGCCGTCGTCGAGGATCGGGACCCAGCGCTCGCCGACCAGTGCCCCGTAGGCGGTGCGGTTGCAGCGCTCGTCGCCGATCTGCAGGACCCGGAAGGGCAGCCGCGCGCCGGCGCCGCGCTCGATCTCCCGCCACACCTCTTCGCCCGAGGACGAGCGGTAGTCCTCCCGCCAGCGCCGCTCGTTCCCGATGAAGGCCGCGGGCTGGAAGGAGAACATGCGAAAGCCCATGTCCCGGCAGTCGCGGATCACCTCGGCGACCTGGTCGAGGTTGCGCGGGGTCACGGTCATGTTGTGCGCGAGGTAGTGGGTGACGCCGTGCTCGCGCTGCAGGCGGGCGAACATCGCGCAGAAGCGCTCGCGGTGCGCGTTGAGGTCGCGCTCGCGTGCCGCCCGCTTGATCCCCCGCCGCCCGAACATCATCGAGTCGAAGTGGCCGGCGAAGCTCAGGTGGCGAAGGCGCGGCGTCCCGTCGGGGGAGAGCGCGAGGCGCTCGAGGTAGTCGTAGTCGAAGTCGCCGTGGCTCATGCTCATCGGCTTGCGGCCGTGGCGGCGCATCAGCAGCAGCGCCTCCGCGTGGTCGTCGGGGGAGAGGAGCGTCACCTCGCCGCCGATGAGCTGCGCGTTCTGGCCCGGGCCGCGGCGCTCTCGCAGCAGCGCCATCTGCTCGTCGATCCCGGCGAGCGTGTGCGCGCCGTCGGTGCGCACACGGTTGGCCTCCCGCGCGTGGTAGCACGGGGTGCAGGCGAGGTCGCAGCGCGGGAAGACGCCGTGGGTGCCCTCGCACCCGGCGGTCCGCCGACCCAGCGCCTGGGTCGGGGTCTTGACGTGCGCGGGCAGCTCCTCCCAGCGACGGGCGAGCGCGGCCTCGAGGTCCGCCGGCTGGGGCCGGGTCGCGACCTCGAGTGCGTGCAGCCGGGCCCGTAAGCTCATGCCGCCGGCGCCTCCCCGGCGAGCAGCGTCATGACGTCGTCGACCTGCTGCCAGCCGTGGCGCAGGAGGAACTGCGAGTTGCGGCCGTAGCTCTTGGCGCCGAGGATGAAGAAGCCCGGCTCGGGGTTCACAAGCGTGTCCGGGCCGAGCGGCTCGACGGCAAGGCAGTCGCCGCCGCCGCCCGCCTCGGCCAGCAGCGCGGCCGAGAGCTTCATCGGCGCGGCGGTGGCGTAGCACTCGTGGATCTGGAGCTGGCGGTAGAGCGTGAAGTCGCCGACCCCGCCGTTGAGCGCGAGGATGCGGTCCACCTCGAGCTCCTCCGGCCCCCCGTTGCGCAGCGTGACGAGCGTCCGTCCGCCGTGGTCGGCGAGCGCCTCGGTCACGCGGCCGGTGCGCACGTCGACCGCGTCGCTGGCGCCGGCGGCGAGCTCGGCGGCGGCGCGGTTGAGCGCGGCCCGCTCGGCGAGCGGGTCCCGGGCGACGGCGCCGAAGTCGGCCTCCGCCCCGCGCAGCGCCCACACGACCCGGGTGCCGGCGGCGTCGCGGGCGAATGCGGCGAGATCCCGCGCGGCGGTCTGGGCCGAGTGGCCGGCGCCGGTGAGCAGGATCGTCTTGCCCGCCCACGCCTCCGGGTCGGCCGCGAGGTCGGGGATGGCGCGCCCGATGCGATCGTCGAGCTCCCGCTCCCCGAGCGCCGGGATCCCGCCGTCGCCCAGCGCGTTGGGGTTGCCGTAGGTGCCGGTCGCGTCGATCACCGCGTCGGCTTCGGCGAGCTCCTCGCGCCCGTCGGCGTCGCGCAGCAGCAGCCGGAACGGATGGTCGCCGCGGCGCCCGGTGCCGATCTCGTCGCTCTTGAGCAGGCCGGCGCGGCTGATGGCCTCCACCCGGGTCCCGAGGCGCACGTGCGGCGCGATCGCCGGCAAGGTCGCGACCCGGTCGTAGAGCTCATCGGCCAGCTCGGCGCCGGTGGGCAGCGCCTCGCCGCCCGGCACCCGGCGGCCCGCCGCGTCGAGCGCCTCCGCCATCCGCTCGGACACGTTCATCGACCAGGGCGTGAAGGCCCGCACGTGGCCCCAGGCGCGGACGTGACCCGCCGCCGTCGGCGTCGCCTCGTAGACGGTGTGCTCCCAGCCGCGCTCGGCCGCCGCGACGGCGGCCTCGAGCCCAATCGGCCCGGCGCCGAGGATGGCGAGGCGGGGCGTGGTCATGGGTGCGGCTCCTCCCGGTCGTCATGGATCCTGCTCGGCTTACGCGCCCGTCTCGCGGTCGGATGCGTCGAGCGTAGCCCCCCCGGCGTCCGAGCGAAATGATCCGGGCGCCCGGGCGCCGCGCAGCGCGGGTAGCATCGCCCGCGTCGAGACCGGGACCGGGGAGGGCCGCCCGTCACATGCCAAAGCTCGCCGTCTGCGGCGGCGTCTACGCCAACCCCTACGCCCTCGCGGCGTGGGTGGGCGCCGCCCGCGGACGGGGTGCCGACCGCCTGGTGTGCCTCGGCGACCTGGGCGGCTTCGGCGCGGAGTGCGACGCCGTCTGGCCGCTGCTCGAGGCGCACGGCATCGAGTGCCTCGCCGGCAACTACGACGTGGCGATCGGCCGCGGCGACCCCGACTGCGGCTGCGGCTACGCCGACGAGCGCGACAACCACTTCGCCCAACTCATCTACGACCATACGCGCGCACACACGAGCGCGGAGTTCGCGGCGTGGATGCGCACACTCGTTCCCGAGCGCCGGGAGACGATCGGCGGCTGCGACGTCCATCTCGTCCATGGGTCCCCGCTGGCGATCAACGACTTCCTCTGGGAGTCGCTCGACGACGACGAGCTGCGGATGCGGCTCGCGCTCTCCGGCGCGGACGTCCTGCTCTGCACCCACACGGGGATCCCCTGGCAGCGTGAGGTGGACGGGACGCTCGTGGTCAACGCCGGCGCGGTGGGGCGGCCGGCCAACGACGGGCGGAGCACGACGTGGTGGGCACTCGTCGACCTCGAGGACGGCGTCGCCCGCGCCGAGCTCGTCCCGCTCGCCTACGACTGGCGCGCCCAGGCGGCCTCGATGCGCGCCGCCGGGCTGCCCGAGCCGTTCGTGGAGACGGTGGAGACCGGCTGGTGGACGACGTGCCTCGAGGTCGTGCCGGCGCCCGAGCGCGCCCGGGGCCGCTACCAGGTCTACCGCGAGGCGATCCCCAACGGCTTCGCCGCGGACGGCATCGGCTGGGCCGGCGCGCCGGCCGATGACGACGCCGAGCTCCCGGTCGTCCCGCTCTTCGGCAGCGTCGTCTTCCCGCCGCGCCTATGGGTCTACACGAACTTCCACTGCAACCTCGCGTGCGACTACTGCGCCGTGGCCTCCTCGCCGCGCGCCGATCCCCGCGCGCTCGGCCGCGAGCGCTTCGCCGCGCTCGTCGACGAGGCGGTGGCCGATGGCTTCACCGAGCTCTACGTCACCGGCGGCGAGCCCTTCGTCGAGCCGGAGATCGCGGCGATGCTCGCCTACGCGGCGGCGCGGATCGACACCGTCTGCCTCACCAACGCCATGCTGTTCGCCCGCGGCCGGCGCCGCCGCGCGCTCGAGTCGCTCGCGGGTCTCGACCGCCTGGCGCTCCAGAGCTCGCTCGACGGCGACCGCGCGGAGACCCACGACCGCCATCGCGGCGCGGGCTCGTGGGCGGCGGCCATGGAGGGCATCGCGCTGGCGCGCGGGCTCGGCCTCACCGTCCGTGTGGCGATGACCGAGACGGCGGAGAACCGCGACGAGGTCGAGCCGCTCCGCTCGCGCCTCGCCGGGCTCGGCATCGCCGGGGAGGCGTTCGCCGTCCGCCCGCTCGTCGCCCGCGGCGTCGCGGAGGACGGGATGGCCGTGAGCGACGCGATCATGGTCCCGGAGCTCACCGTCACCGCCGACGGCGTCCACTGGCACCCGGTCGGCGGCGACCTCGCCTCCTCGCCGGACCTGCTCGTCGCGCCGGGCGAGGTCCGGTTGGCCGAGGCCAAACGCCTGGTCGTCGAGCGCTTCCTGCGCCTGCGCCAGGCCGATGGCTCGCTGCCCCACGCCTACCAATGCGCGGTGTGAGCGCGCGGCCGGTCGGGGTCATCACGGGGTCGGGGACCTACGCGCTACCCGACTTCGAGGACACCGAGGCGCGCGTGGTGACAACGCCGTTCGGCGACGTGGAGCTCACCGCGGGGCGCTTCGCGGGGGCCGAGGTCGTGCATCTCTCCCGCCACGGCGAGGGCCACACGCGACTCTCGAACCACGTGAGCTTCCAGGCCAACGCGTGGGCGCTGGCCGACGCCGGTGTGGGGGCGGTGGTCGCCTGCACCGCGTGCGGCGCCGTGGACCCAGAGCTCCCGCTCGGCTCGATCGTCGTCTTCGACGACCTCCACTTCCCGGTCAACCGCCTGCCCGACGGGTCGGTGTGCACGATGTTCGCGGCGCCCGGCGGGCCCGGTCGCGGGCACTGGATCCACGAGGCGCCGTTTTCCGCCGGTGTCCGGGCGGCGCTGCTCGCGGGCGGTGCGCACGCCGGGATCGCGGTGCGCGACGGCGGCACCTACGGCCACGTCGACGGCCCGCGCTTCAACACCCGCAGCGAGATCGCCCAGCTCGCCGCGGCCGGGGTGACGGCGGTCTCCCAGACCGGCGGGCCCGAGACCGTGCTCTTCGGCGAGCTCGAGGTGCCGTTCGCGCTCGCCGGCTTCGCCACCGACTACGCCAACGGCGTGCGGCCGCAGGAGCCCACGCCGGTGGAGGAGCTCGTCCGGCTCATGGGGGAGAGCACCGCCGCGTTCGCCGCGCTGCTCGCCGCCGCGGTGCCGGCGCTCGCCGCCGACCCGCCGGCGGCGTCCGGGCTCGTCTACCGCTTCGACGACCCCTCGTGACCGACGCGCCTGCGGTGGCGGCGCTCGTCATGGCGCGGGCCCCGCGCCCAGGCCAGGCAAAGACCCGCCTGGAGCCCCTGCTCGGCCCCGACGGCTGCGCTCGGCTGCAGGCGGTCCTCATCGCCCGCGCGGCCCGGTGGGCGTCGGAGGTGGCGCCCGGCGCCGCCTTCCTCGCCGTCGACCCGCCCGACGGGATGGGCGAGGTCGAGGCGCTCGTGCCGCCCGGCGTCACAGTCATCGCGCAGGCGGGGCGGGACCTCGGCGCGCGGATGGCGGCGGCGGCTGCGCATGTCCACGCCGCGACGCCGGTGCCGACGCTCATCGTCGGCACCGACCTGCCCGCGCTCGCCCCGGCCCACGCCGCCGCCGCCCTGGCCGATCTGGCCGAGGGCTCCGACCTGGCGATCGGCCCGGCGCTCGACGGCGGCTACTACCTCCTGGCCCTGCCCGCGCCGCGCGCCGGTCTCTTCGCGCTCCCGCCCGACGCCTGGGGCACCGAGCAGGTGATGGCCCTGACCCTGGGCGCCGCGGGCGCGGCCGACCTCGAGGTGGGGCTGCTGCGGGCCGAGCGCGACCTCGACACGCCGGACGACGCCGCGGCGGCGCTCGCCGATCCGCTGACGCCGGCGGAGATCCGCGCGGCGCTGACGCCGGGTCCGCCGGTGTGACGGCCGCCGGCGATGACCTCGGCCTCACGCCGCTCGTCTCGATCGTGGTCCCGACCCTCGACGAGGCGCCCGGCCTGCCCGCGCTGCTCGAGCACCTCGCGCGGCTTCCGGGACGCTGGGAGGTGATCGTCGCCGACGGCGGCTCGCGCGACGGGACGGCGGCCCTCGCACGGTCGCATCGCTCCGCGCCGCTCGTGCTCGACGCCCCGCCCGGCCGCGCGGCGCAGATGAACGCCGGCGCAGCGGCGGCCGGCGGCGAGGTCCTCCTCTTCCTCCATGCCGACTCCCGCCTGCCGCCCATCGCGCACGCCGAGCTCGGCGCCGCGCTGCGCGACCCGCTCGTCGCGGGCGGCAACTTCGCCCTGCGCTTCGACGGCGGCGACCGCTTCTCCCGCCTGCTCACGCGCTGGTACGCGGTGCAGCACCGCACCGGCGTCTACTACGGCGACTCGTCGCTCTGGCTGCGGCGCTCGGCGTTCGCCGCGCTCGGCGGCTACCGGCCGCTGCCGATCATGGAGGACTACGAGCTCGTGCGGCGCGTGGAGCGCTTCGGGCGCACGGCCTGCCTGCCCGGCCCGGCGACCACGTCCTCGCGTCGCTGGCGCGCCCGCGGCGTCGCGCGCACGGCGCTCGGCTGGACGGTCATCCGATGGCTGTGGCTCGCCGGCGCCCCGGCCGATCGGCTCGCGCGCCTCTACCGCGACGTCCGTTGAGCCCCGGCGGGTCGCGCCGGACGCCGACGACCGGCGGCATGCCCTCGCCCGGGTAGCCGCGGAAGCGCGGGTCCAGCGTCGCGTCGAAGCCGATGGCCTCGAGGTCCTCGATGCAGCGCGCGACGGAGTACGGCGCATGCACCTCCACCGAGATGACCCGGACGCGTCGCGCCCAGTCCGTCGCCTCGGTGAGGAGCGCGGCCTCCGCGCCCTCGACGTCGAGCTTGAGCAGGTCGATCGGTTGCCCCGGCCGGGCGTGCGCCGCGAGCAGGGCGTCGATCGAGTGACCGTGGGCACCTCGGGCGTCGCGCCCTGCGCGTGCCCGTTGGCGCCCTGCGCGTGCCCGCTCGTCCCGTTCGTGCCATTTACGTGCCCGTTGGCGCCCTGCGCGATCCGGGAGCTCAACACGTCGATCCCCGGGTCGAACGCAACCTGGCCCTCGCGCGGCCACGCCGCGGCCTGGATGACCGTGCAGCGGTTCGCCCAGGGCCCCACGTTGCGCCGGCACAGCCGCGCGTTGTCGGGCGCCATCTCGACGCCGACGACGCGCGCCTCCGGGTTGCGGTGGGCGAAGTCGGCCATCGTCAGCCCGATGTTCGCCCCGAGATCGAACACGAGCCGGATGTCGGACGGCATCAGCTTGCGCGGCGGCCGGTGGAGCGGATGCAACAGCGCGGAGGAGAGCGCCCAGGCGTCGACCGTGTCCTGGCGCAGCAGTACCGGCGCGCCGCCGAGCGGCCGAGCGCGGATCACGGTCTCGCGCCCGTTGCCCCCGGCGTGCGCGTCCCAGTGCCGCGCCCGCAGCCACGCCCGGAAGCTCCGGCGGTCGGCGGCGATCGCCGCGCCGTCCAGCGGCCAGTGAACGCGGGTCCGCATCCGGTGGTGCAGAGCGTCCCAGCGCCCGGATTCGGCAAGCCTGGAAAAGAGTGCCATCGCGCCCTATCAGATCAGATTCTCGCGTTGCGTGACGCCGGCGGGTCCCAGATGTGACACCGTGCCGGCTTTTGTACGCACCGCCAATCGTGGTCAAGGGTGTGGTGTTTGATCAGGGTGCGGATCGCGCCGCCCGCGCTCGGGGTGCCGGGGTCGGCGGCGACGATGTCGAGCTTGCCGTCGTGGTTGAGGTCGGCGGTGGCGACGCTGTTGCCGGTTGTTCCCCCATCGACGTCCGTGGTGAGCTCGACGGCGGCCGGATGGGCCGCGCGTCAGGATCGGCCGCGCCTCACCCCGGCCGCGCAACGGCGGCATCGAGGGAGGGGCACGGTTCGCACTTTCGGCGCGGAGAGCGGCTCCCGGGGGCGAAACCGATCTGAATCCCGACCAGCGGGATCAGGATCGATCTCGCCGGACGGGCACCGCTCTCGGCCGACCCGGCCGGACCTCACCCTTCCCCAGCCGCCGTTCGCCCGGAGCCCAGGCCCGCCCCGAGGGGAACGTCTCCCGGCGGGGCGTCGGCAGGCTGGGGGGCAGGGAGTCGAACCCCGATAGCCGGCTCCAAAGGCCGGAGTCTTGCCATTAGACGACCCCCCAGGGCCACGGCGATTCTAGGCCCGGCCGGGGCGCGTCCCGTCCCACCCGTCTACGATCCGCCCGTGGCCGCGCCGGTCGTCATCGTCCTCGCCGCGGGGCAGGGCACGCGCATGCGCTCGGCCACGCCGAAGGTGCTGCACGAGATCTGCGGGCGGCCGATGGCGCTGTGGCCGGTCGCCGCCGCGCTCGAGGCCGGCGCGCGCAAGGTCGTGCTCGTCGGCGGCCCCGACCGCGCGCTCGAGCCGATCCTCCCCGACGGCGTCGCGCTCGCCGTCCAGGCCGAGCCGCGCGGCACCGCCGACGCCGTGAAGGCCGCGGCCGACCAGATCGATCCCGCGGCGCCGGTCGTCGTGCTCGCCGGCGACGTCCCCCTCGTCCACGCCGCCACCATCGCGAGCCTCGTCGCGGCGCACGAGGCGAGCGGCGCCGCGGCCACGATGCTGACCATGGAGCTCGACGACCCGGCCGGCTACGGGCGGGTGGTCCGGGCGCACGACGGCTCGGTCGAGGGCGTGGTCGAGACCAAGGACCCGGCCGACGCCACGCCGGAGGAGCTCGCCCTGCGTGAGGTGAACACGGGCATCTTCGCCTTCGCCGGCTCCGCCCTGCTGGACGCGCTCGGCAACATCCGCCCCGACAACGCCCAGGGCGAGTACTACCTCCCCGACGTCCTCCCGGTCCTCCGCGCCGCGGGCCACGCCGTCGCCGCGACCCCGACCGACGACGACGCCGTCACCCTCGGCGTCAACGACCGCGCCCAGCTCGCCGAGGTCCGGGCCCTGGCCCAGGCGCGCATCGCCGCGGCGCACCTCGCGGCCGGCGCCGGGATCGTCGACCCGGCGGCGACGGTGATCGACGCCGGCGTGGAGATCGGCGCCGACGCGGTCATCGAGCCCTTCACGGCGCTCCACGGCGCGACCCGCGTGGCGGCGGGCGCGCGGATCGGATCCTTCTCCACGCTGCGCGACTCACTCGTCGGGGAGGGCGCCGCGATCGTCCACTCCCACCTGGTCGAGGCCGAGGTCCACGCCGGGGCGAGCGTCGGCCCCTTCGCCTACCTGCGCCCCGGCACCGTGATCCGCGAGGACGCGAAGGTCGGAACCTTCGTCGAGGTGAAGAACTCCGACCTCGGCGCCGGCACGAAGGTCCCGCACCTCTCCTACCTCGGGGACGCCGACGTGGGCGCGGGGTCGAACCTCGGCGCCGGGACGATCACCGCGAACTTCGACGGCGCGCGCAAGCACCGCACGACGATCGGTGCCGGGGTGAAGGGCGGGGTGGACGTCTCGCTCGTCGCGCCGGTCGAGCTCGGCGACGGCGCGTGGACCGCGGCCGGCTCGGTCATCACCGAGGACGTCCCGCCGGGCGCGCTCGGCATCGCGCGCGAGCGGCAGGCGAACGTCGAGGGCTTCGCGGAGCGGCGCGCGCGCGAGGCCGAGGAGGCGGGCGGCGCGTGAGCACGACCCGCTCGGAGCCGTCGCCCCCCCGGCGTAGACTCGCCGCGGCGATGAGCACGCTCGAGCCCCGTCCGGTCCAGACCCACCTGGACATCGGCTACGACAAGCGGCTCATGCTCTTCTCCGGCCGCGCGAACCCGGCGCTGGCCGGCCGGATCGCCGGCAAGCTCGGCGTCGAGCTCGGCGGGGTGACGCTCAGGACATTCTCCAACGGCGAGGTCTACTGCCGCTACGAGGAGTCGATCCGCGGCGCGGACGTGTTCATCGTCCAGCCGATCTGCGGCAACCCGGCGCTGGGCCTGAGCGCGAACGACGCGCTGATGGAGCTGCTGGTGATGATCGACGCGGCCATCGGCGGCTCGGCGCACCGCGTGATCGCCGTCACCCCGTGGTACGGGTACTCCCGCCAGGACAAGAAGTCCGCGCCGCGCGAGCCGATCACCGCGCGACTCGTGGCGCGGATGCTCGAGGGCGCGGGGGTGGACCGCATCCTCACGATGGATCTCCACAGCGGCCAGATCCAGGGCTTCTTCCAGAAGCCGATGGACCACATGACGGCCCTCTTCATGCTCACCCAGTACTTCGCCGACCAGGGGCTCGAGGATCTCGTCGTCGTCGCGCCGGACGCCGGTCGCGTGAAGCTGAACAAGAAGTTCGCCGCGAAGATCGGCGCCGAGCTGGCGATCCTCAACAAGGAGCGCCCGGCCCAGCAGGTCGCCGAGATCGGCTACGTGATCGGCGACGTCAAGGGCCGCACCGCGCTCATCGTCGACGACCTGATCGACACCGCCGGCACGCTGCGGGCGGCCGCGCAGACCGTGCTCGACGAGGGCGCGGCGCGGGTCTACGCCGCTGCCACGCACGGCGTCTTCTCAGGCAACGCGTGGGAGAACCTCGCCGCCGCCGGCTTCGAGGAGATCGTCGTGACCGACACGATCCCGCTGCGCGAGGGCGCGCTCGACAACGTTCGCGTCCTCTCGTGCGCCGAGCTCCTGACGAACTCGATCCGCCAGATCTTCACCGACGGCTCGGTGTCCGAGGTCTTCGGCGGCGAGAACCAGCTCTTCTGAGCGCCGGCGTGTCCTCCGGCGATGCCCGGCGCCTGGAGGACCTGCTCGGGCTGAGCGACGACGAGCTCTGCGCCGCGCTCGACGCGGATCCGCTGACACTGCTCTCCGGCCAGCTCGACCACCGGCCGCAGCTCGGCATCCTGCTCGCGCTCCTCGCTGACGCGGAGGAGCGCGCCGGCGCGCCCGTCCTGCGCCGCTGGGTGCGCGCCGCCGGGCCGGCCGGCCGGCCGGTCGACCTGCTCACCGCGCGCGACTTCCCGGCGTTCGAGGACGCGCTCGGCACGCTGGCCGAGCGCGGGTTCGTGCTGCGCGGCGGAGGCGGCGAGCGACGCGGGGCGAGCTGAGCCGGTCGCGCTCAGGCCGCCGCTGCCTGGCCGCCGCCGGCCTGCGCGGTGTCGGCCAGGAAGCCGCCGATCGCCTCGGCGAGGCGAGCGGGCTGGTCCTCCATCACGAAGGTCCGGGCGCCGGGGATGCTGACGGCGCGGGCGTGCGGGAACGCGGCGACGAGCCGTCGCGCCAGCGCGGGGCGGAAGACGATGTCGTCCGCGCCCCACGCGACGAGCACCGGGCCCTCGTAGGCGCCGAACTGCTCGGCGGCCGCCTGGGTGTGGCGGGCGCTCACCCCGCGCGCGAAGCGCACGAGATCCCGCCGCGTCGCCGGGCGCCGCGCCGCCGCCATCCAGCGATCGGTTACCGCGTGGGGGATCGCCTCGTGGGTCAGCAGCCCGAACGCGATCGGGAGCCGGCGCAGGGCGCGGATCCGCATCGGCTCGAGCGCGAGCCGCGCCGTCGGCCCGGTGGACGCGGCCCAGAAGAGGGGCTTCACCACGGCGGGCGGGAAGGCCTCGAAGGCGTCGCAGTTGGTGAGCACCAGCCGTGCGACCCGTTCGGGATGTCGGGCCAGGAGCACCTGGCTCATGGCGCCGCCCGTGTCGTTGGCCACGACGGTGACGCGCGGCGTCCCCAGCGCGTCGAGCAGCGCCGCGAGGAGCTCGGCGACGCCGGGCGGGTCCAGGGCGGTGCTCGCCGGCATCGGCACGACGTGCGCGCCGAGCGGGAGGTCGGGGACGAGGCAGCGGTGCCCGGCGGCGGCGAGCGGCGGCACCACGCCGCGCCAGAGCGCGCCGTCGACCAGGGCGCCATGGACGAAGAGCAGCGGGTCGCCGCCCCCGGGTCCGGACTCCCGGACGCGGAGCGTCCCGAGCGGCGTCGACACGTCGCGCGCGGGGCCGAGGGCGGCGTCGAGCTCGCGGTCGAGGGCGGTGGGGGCGGTGGTCATGAGCGTTCTCCCGATCCGGGGGTTGCGTACAGGCAATCTGTATCTAACATACAATCAGTATGACTGTCAACCGTAAGGCCGACCCCCCGAGCCGCCAGGCGGCGCAGTCCGCCGCGACGCGGGCCGAGCTCGTGGCCACTGCCCGCCAGCGCTTCGGCGCACAGGGCTACGCCGGCGTCGGGACGGAGGAGATCGTCCGCGCGGCCGGGATGACGCGCGGCGCGCTCTACCACCACTTCGCCGACAAGCGGGACCTCTTCGCCGCCGTCTACGAGGATCTCGAGCGCGAGCTGGTCGAGGAGCTCGGCGCCATCGCGGCCGGGGCCCGCGACCCGGCGCACGCGCTGCGGCTCGGCGCGGGCGCCTTCCTCGACGCCTGCCTGGACCCGGCGACCCAGCGCATCGTGCTGATCGACGCCCCCGCCGTGCTCGGGTACGAGCGCTGGCGGGAGATCGCCGAGCGCTACGGCCTCGGCATCATCGAGGCCACGCTCGCCGCGGCGGTCGAGGCGGGCCAGCTCCCGCCCCAGCCGGTCAAGCCGCTCGCCCACATGCTGCTCGGCGCACTCGACGAGGCCGGGCTGTTCGTCGCCCGCGCCGATGACGTCGCCGCCGCGCGCGCCGAGGTCGGCAGGTCGCTCGACCGGTTGCTCGACGCGCTGCTCGCGAGACCGCCCGCGGGCCGCGGCCGACGGGCGGCCCGCCGCCGCTGAGCTACCGCTTCAGCGTCTTCTCCAGCTTCTTGGCCGCCTTCTCGGCGTCCTTGCGGCTTTCCTCGGCCTGCTTCTCGGCGCGCGTCTTCTCCGGCCAGACCCCGAAGAAGCGGTGGAAGCCCGACGCCGTCCCGCGCTGGACGACCGCTTTGGTGGCGGCGAAGGTCGCGCCCTCGAGCGCGGCGGCGGCCACGACCTTGGTCACCGTGGCCTCGCCGCTGCGTGGCTTTGGTGGGCCGGACTCGTCGGCCGCCGCGGCCCAGAGCCGGTCGAACAGCTTGCGCGACAGCATCCCGGCGACGAGCCCCGCGGCGATCCCGACCGGCGTGTAGAGGGCCTTGCGCACGCCGGGCAGCTTACCCGGGCCGCGGGGGCGGGAACCGCGCCGCTCGGCGCTCGGCCCGCCATGATGCCCCGCCGTGTCCCGCCCGGCCCGCATCGCCCTGATCGTCACTGCCGCCGTGCTCTTCCTGCTCGCCAGCGCCGGCGTCGCGCGCGTGCTCAGCGCCAACGCCGCGGAACGGAGCGAGGTCGAGCGTCTCGTCGCGGCGCAGGCCGCGGGGAACGTCGGCGCGGCGGCCGCTGCCGTCCCCGGCTGCCGGGAGGAGCCGGCCTGCGTGGCGCGGACGCGCGCGATCGTGCGCCGCGTCGCGACGCCGGGGGGCGCGGTCCGGATCCTGCGCCTGGATCCCTCGACGACCGTGGCGTTGGGCGCGACGACCGGGACCGCGCGCGTCGCCTGGAAGGCCGGGTCGCGGCTGCCGTTCGTCCAGTGCGTCCGGGTGGAGCGCGAGGGCGATCTCGTGTCCGGGTTTACCGTGCGCCTGCGGCGCGTCGGAGCGCCGATCCCCCGCCAGTCCGCCTGTCCCGCGCGGTTCTAGCCCCCGGCCCCGCCACCGGCCGGGCGATCGCCGCGCCACCGAACCTGCGGGGTCCGACGCGACTTGTGCCTACCCTGCCTCCTTCGATGTCGCGCCTGATGCGGACCCCTCGCCATGCCCTCCCCGTGCTCGGCGCCCTTGCGCTGGCGCTCGCCTGCGTGGCGCCGGCGCCGGCCCCGGCGGCCACGCCCCCGAGCCTCCAGCCGAGCGTGCCGCGGAAGGGCCCGCTCTTCGTCGACGGCCCCGACGGTCGTCGGCTGCTCGACGGCACCTGGCTCTTCCGCCGCGACGACGCTCGGACCGGCACGCAGGGCCGCTGGTATGCGCAGCGCGACAGCGTGGGGTGGTCGCCCGTCACCGTGCCGAACGCGTGGAACGCGAACGACGACTCGCCGGCGAGCTTCGCCGGGGGCTTCGCCTGGTACCGCAAGGACTTCCGCCTCCCGGACGCTCGCGCCGCGCTGCGCTGGGCGGTGCGCTTCCAGACGGTCAACTACCGCGCGCAGGTCTGGCTCAACGGGCGCTCGATCGGCTCGCACATCGGCGCCTACACGGCGTTCGACCTGCCGCTGAACGGCGTGTCGCGGCGCGGGGTGAACCGCCTCGTGGTGCGGGTGGACAACCGCCGCGTGTCGGAGTCGCTCGTGCTGCCGGAGGCCTTCGACACCGGCGGCCAGCCCGCCGGCGGGTGGTGGAACTACGGCGGTCTCCTGCGCGAGGTCTACCTGCGCCGGATCGACCGCCTCGACGTCGGCCCGGTCGCCGTGCGCACCAACCTGCCCCGGCCCAGCGGGGCGGCGACCCTGGACTTCGAGGCGAAGGTCCACAACGTCACCACGGTCGCCCAGCGCGCGCGCGTGACCGCGCGGCTGGGCCGCGCCACCCTCACGCTCGGCCCGGAGCAGGTCGTCTCGGCGGGCGGGACCGCGACGTTCACCGGCACCCTGCGCGTCGCGCGCCCGCGCCTGTGGTGGCCCGGTCGCCCCTACCTCTACCGGACCCGGATCGCCGCCTCCGCCGCGCCCGCCGGCGCGCGGCTCGGCACGCGGGCGGCGCGGCGCACCCCGGCCGGCGGCTACAACCTGCTCACCGGGATCCGCACGGTCAAGGTCGACGGCCGCGGCCGCCTGCTGGTCAACGGGCGGGTGGCGCGGCTGCGCGGCGCCGCGATCCACGAGGACTCCCGCGGGATCGGCGGCGCCACCGACATCGCCTACCGCCGGCGGACCCTGGGGTTCCTGCGGGATCTCGGCGGCAACGTCCTGCGCGCCCACTACCCGCTGCACCCGCAGCTCCTCGAGCTCGCCGACCGCGCCGGGGTGCTCGTCTGGAGCGAGATCCCGGCCTACCAGATCGACGAGGACCGGCTCGGCAACGTCGCGCTGCGCGCTGTCCTCCACCAGACGCTGGCCACCGAGATCGACGACCTGCGCAACCACCCGTCGATCTTCACCTGGTCGATCGCCAACGAGCTCTCTCCGGCGGTCGGCGCCAACCAGGCCGCCTACATCCGCGAGTCCGCCGCGATCGCGCGCCAGGAGGACCCGACCCGGCCCGTCGGGCTCGCCGTCGCCGGGACGACGACCGCCGGCTGCCAGCCGAGCTATGCGCCGCTCGACATCATCGGCCTGAACGACTACTTCGGCTGGTACACCGGCCCGGACGGCGCGATCGCCGATCGCGAGCTGCTCGGCCCGTTCCTCGACTCGATGCGGCGCTGCTACCCGCGCAAGGCGCTGATCATGACCGAGTTCGGCGCCGAGGCGAACCGCGACGGCCCCGTCGAGGAGCGCGGCACCTACGCCTTCCAGAACGACTTCATCACCTACCACCTGA
This sequence comes from Solirubrobacterales bacterium, assembly GCA_038251325.1. Taxonomy (GTDB): domain Bacteria; phylum Actinomycetota; class Thermoleophilia; order Solirubrobacterales; family Solirubrobacteraceae; genus JBBSBL01. The sequence goes on from JBBSBL010000005.1 coordinate 58,098, forward strand.
GCGCCTATGACGCCCGGCCGTGGCTCTCCGGGGCGATCTACTGGACGCTGCAGGAGTTCAAGATCCGCCCCGACTGGGACGGCGGCAACCCCTGGGCCACGCCGCCGCTGCACCAGAAGGGGGTCGTGACCTACGACGGCGTGCGCAAACCCGGCTTCGCCGTCCTGGCCGCGCGCTACCGCGCGACGCCGCTCCTCACGCCGGCGCTCCGGGCGCGCCGCTAGGCGGCCGGTGGTCGACGAGCTGTCGCCGCAGGAGCCGTCGCACGGCGCGCCGCCCCGCACCGCCGACGAGGAGATCATCGGCGCGAACGCCCCGCTCGTCGCGGCGACGCTCGACGACGAGCGGCGGATCGAGCGCGTCAGCCGGGAGCTGCGCCAGGGGTTCACGGCGCTCGCCGACATCGGGCCCGCGGTGTCGATCTTCGGGTCCGCGCGGGTCGCGGAGGACGCGCCGGAGTACGACCGGGCCCGTGAGCTCGCGAGGCGCCTGGGCGAGGCGGGCTTCGCGATCATCACCGGGGGCGGACCGGGGGCGATGGAGGCCGCCAACCGCGGCGCCCGCGACGCCGGCGCGCGCTCGGTGGGCCTCAACATCGAGCTCCCCTTCGAGCAGGCGCCCAACCCGTACGCCGACCTCGCGCTGGAGTTCCACTACTTCTTCACGCGCAAGCTCATGTTCGTCCGCTACGCCTGCGCGTTCGTCGTGATGCCCGGCGGCTTCGGCACGCTCGACGAGCTCTTCGAGGCGCTGACACTGGTGCAGACCGGCAAGGCGCGTCACTTCCCGGTCGTGCTCGTCGGCCGCGAGCACTGGACGGGGCTCACCGACTGGATCGGCGAGCGGCTGGCGTCCGGCGGGTACATCTCACGCCAAGACCTCGGCCTCGTCCGGGTGACCGACGACGACGACGAGGTCGTCGGCCTCCTCCGGCATGGCGCCGAGCTTCAGGGCCTGGCGCCGGCGCCGCCTCCGCCTCCGCCTCCGCCGCCGAGCGGCACCGGATCGGGGTAGCGCGTCCGTACGCAGTCGATGAACGCGGCGAGGCGGTCGGCCAGCGCCGCGTCGCGCACCTCGAGCACGTTCTCGGCGTTGCGCTCCCCGGAGTGCGAGAGGTTGAAGGACCCCGCGAAGATCGTGTCGTCGGCCACCGTCACTTTCGCGTGCATGAAGTCGCGCACGCTGTCGGGCCGGTAGGGCGTCGAGCGTTTGCCCGAGAAGTCCCCCGAGCCGAGGATCGCGCGCAGCGACGGGATCTTCCAGTGGGCGTGGGGGTTCTCGGCCCACTGGTCGAGCACGCGCGCCGCCTGGGTCGCGTCGACCACGCCGGCGAGGTCCACGCGCCGGTCGGCGACCATCTCGGCGAGCGTGCCGAGGATCGGGCCGGCGGTGAGGACCGGCGAGGCGATCCGGACCCGCGTGCGGGCGCGGCCGATCGCCGTGGCGATCCGTTGGGAGAGCTCGGGCCCGCGCGCGGGCGAGAACCAGGCCCGGGCCACGGCGGCCCCGACCTCGACCGGCTTGGGCTCGACGTCGCCGCTGTCCTCCACCCGGCGCGTCGTCCAGAGCTGCTCGAACGTCGTGGTGTAGGCCTCCGCGATCCCCGGCGCCGCCTCCGCCACGACGATCACGTTCTCCTGCTGCTCCCACGAGTCGAGGGTCCAGTTCGTCGAGCCGGACCACACGTCGGCGCCATCGCGCACGACGAACTTGTGGTGCATGAGATCGGGCTCCCCGGGGATCGCCCGCGTCGCGAACGGGAGCGCCTCGACCCGCGCGGGGTCGGTGAGCGGCGGCGCCAGCCCGCCGGGGCGGTCCGCGTCGTGGTCGTCGACGTTGTAGGCGAGGCGGACGGCCACCCCGCGGTCCTTCGCGTCGCGCAGCGCGCCGGCCACGGCGTCGCCGACGGCGCCCGGGAGACGCACGTCGTAGAGCGCGAGGTCGAGCGAGCGGTGGGCGCCGGCCAGGAAGGCCGTCACCGCGGCGCCGATCTCCTCGGCGCGCTGGCCGCCCTGGACCAGGGTGCGGACGGTGATCGCCACGGTGGTGCGTCAGCTGCGGTCGCGGCCGTGACCCGGGCGGCCGCGCATCGGTCCGGCGGGGACGGGCCCGACCGGACGACGGAGGGGCTCGTGGCCCGGGCGGCGGATCGGCCGCTCCGTGCCCACGGTGAGCGGCGCCGGGCCGCGTAGGCGGACCCGGGCGGGCACGGCGTCGGGAAGCGGCAGACCGCCACCTCGCGGCCGATCGGGCGCGCGCGGCGCGGGCCGGTCGCTGCCTCCTCCGCCACCCTCCTCGCCGTCGTCGCGCGCGGAGCGCTCGGAGAGCGGGTCGGAGCGCAGACACACGAGGATGAGCGCCGCCGCGAGCACGAGGCCGACGACGTGGAGGGCCCCGACCAGGACGACGATCTGCGCGTCCGCCGGCACGTCGATGAGGGTATCGCGCCCGGCCGGTCGGCTGGGGCGACTTCGCTACCATCGTCGCCGCCCATGGCCGCCGCCGACACCACCAGCCTCGCCGTCGCGACCCGCGAGCAGACCGGGTCGCGCGCCATCCGGCGCCTGCGCCGCACCGGCCAGGTGCCGGGCGTCGTCTACGGCGGCGACGGGGACACCGTCACCTTCTCCGTCGACGCGCGCGTCCTGCGCTCGGCGCTCGCCTCCTCCGGCGCGATCATCGAGCTCTCGGTCGACGGTGCCGGCGGCCAGCCGGTCCTCCTCAAGGACGACCAGCGCCATCCCGTGACCGGCGCGGTCATGCACGTCGACCTCCTGCGGATCCGGCTCGACCAGAAGATCCAGACCACGGTCCCGCTCGAGCTCACCGGCGCAGAGGAGACCCCCGGCATCACCGAGGGCGGCGTGCTCGAGCACGTCACCCGCGAGGTGACGATCGAGGCCCTTCCGACCGCCATCCCGGACGTCATCACCCTCGATGTCTCGAAGATGGACATCAACGACTCCCTCACGCTGGCCGCGGTGGTCGCGCCGGAGGGCGTCGAGATCCTCGGCGAGCTCGACGAGGTCACCGTGGCCACCGTCACCCCGCCGCGCCTGGTCCTGGAGTCCGAGGAGCTCGAGGAGGAGACCGAGGTCCTCGGCGAGGGCGAGGAGGGCGCGGAGGGCGAGGCGGCCCCCGCCGACGGCGAGGAGCCGGCCGCCTCCGACGACGGCGAGTAGCCGGCCGTGCGCCTGCCCGGTCGCGGCGGCGGGGTCGCGCCGGTGGACTGGCTCGTGGTCGGGCTCGGGAACCCGGGCGGCGAGTACGTCGGGACGCGCCACAACGTGGGGTTCGAGGCGGCGAACGTCCTGGCCGCGCGGTGGGAGCTGCCGCGGGCGAGGAAGCGCTTCGCGGGGATGGTGACCGACGGCCGCACCGGGCCGGGCGGCCCGCGGGTCGCGGTGCTGCTGCCCCAGACCTTCATGAACGACGCCGGGCGCTCCGCCGGCCCGGCTCGCGGCGCCTACGGCGTGGAGCTCGAGCGGGTGCTCGTGCTCCACGACGAGATCGACCTGCCGTTCGGCGAGGTCCGCACCCGCGTCGGCGGCGGCCTGGCCGGCCACAACGGGCTGAAGTCGCTGAAGCGCGAGCTCGGCGGGCCGGGCTTCGCCCGCGTGCGGATCGGGGTCGACCGCCCGCCGACCACCGACCCCGACCGCGTCGCCGCCTACGTCCTGGGCCGCTTCCGCGAGCCGAGGGCCGACGTCGAACTGCTCGTCGAGCGCGCGGCCGACGCGGCCGAGCGGGTGGTGATGGGGGAAGCGGAGGGGTAGGGGGGGATCGCGCCCCCCCCCTCGTAGACTCGAGCACGACCCCGGCCGCGCCCCGTGCGCGGTCGAGGGCCGTGCTCGACCATCGTGCTCCGCCCCCTGCTCGCCCACGCCGACGACGATCCCGGGATCGGGCGGCTCGCGCGCGACGGCGGCGAGGCGTTCGTCTCCCCGTCGCTGCGGGCCTACGTCCTCGCCGCGCTCGCCGAGCGCGACCCGGACCGCCCGGGGCTGGTCGTGGTCGGCGACGACCGCGCGGCGCGCGACCTGGCCGCCGACCTCGCGGCCTGGCTCGCGCCCCGCCGCGTTCGCTACTACCCCTCGCGCGGGGTCGCGTACGAGTCCCACCTCGCGCCGCCGCCCCACCTCGTCGGCCTCCGGGTCGCGGCGCTCGACGCGCTGACCGAGCACGAACGCGGGGAAGGGGATCCGCCCGTCGTGGTCGTCTCGGCCGTCGCGCTCTCGGAGAAGGTGCCCGACCCGGCGCTGCGCCCGCACGGGTTCACCCTGCGGCGGGGCGAGTTGCTCGACCTCGACGAGAGCGCCACCGACCTCGTCGCGGCCGGCTACGAGCGCGTCGAGCAGGTGGACGACCGCGGGCAGTTCGCGGTCCGTGGCGGACTGCTCGACCTCTACCCGGCGACCGAGGACCGCGCGGTCCGCGTGGACCTGTTCGGCGACGAGATCGAGTCGCTGCGCTGGTTCTCGACCTTCACCCAGCGCTCGCTCGGCGACGCGGAGACGGTCGAGGTGGCCCCGGCCGCCGAGCTCGCGCCCGAGCACCGCGAGCTGGCCGAGATCGCCGCGCTCGAGGCCCCCGAGGACCGTCCCGACGTGGCGGAGCTGCTCCCCGTGGACCGCTTCCGCCCGCTGCTCGACCTTCTGCCCGACGCGGCGGTGACGGTCGCGGCGGAGGAGGAGATCCCGCCGGCCCTGGCCGACCACTGGCAGGACGTCTGCGCCGCCTTCCACGATGCCGACGCCCACCACCTCTACGTCAGCCCACAGGACGTCGCCGCCGCGCTGACCGCGCGCGCCCGCGTCCGGCTCTCCGGCCACGACCGCGCGCAGGACATCGCCCTGCGCGGGCAGGCCGCCGACGTGGCGGCGAAGGGGATCAAGGACGCCGAGCCCGAGCTCGAGAAGCTCGCCCGCTCCGGCTACCGGACCGTCGTCGCCTTCGCGCGGCGCGGGGACGGGGAGCGCGCCGCCTACAACCTCGTCCGCGTCAGCCCGACCTGGCTCGACGGCGAGGCCGGCGCCGCGCCCGGCGAGGTGGCCTTTGCCGCCACCCGGCTGCGCGACGGGTTCATCGCCCCGCAGCTCCGCCTCGCGGTCATCCCCGACCACCGCCTCTTCCGCCGACGTCGGGCCGCCGCACCGGGAGCGAGACGCCGGGGCCGCGGGATGCTGCGCGCGTTCACGGAGCTGCGCACGGGCGACTACATCGTCCACGAGGACCACGGCGTCGCCCGCTTCTCCGGGTTCGACACCAAGACCGTCGGCGGGGTGACCCGGGACTACCTCGACCTCTCCTTCCAGGGCGCGGACCGGGTCTTCATGCCGGTCGAGCAGCTCGCGAAGATCTCGCGCTACGTCGGCGCGGGCGCGGGCGAGCCGACGCTCTCCAAGCTCGGCGGCAGCCGCTGGGAGCAGACCAAGGCCCGGGCGCGCCGCGCCGCACAGGAGCTGGCGGGCGAACTGCTCAACCTCTACGCCGAGCGGCGCCGGCGTGCCGGCCTCGCTTTCGAGGCCGACACCGAGTGGCAGCGCGAGTTCGAGGATGCGTTCCCGTGGCGGGAGACCGCCGACCAGCGCGACGCGATCGAGGCCGTGAAGGCCGACATGGAGGCGCCGCGCCCGATGGACCGCCTGATCTGCGGCGACGTCGGCTACGGCAAGACCGAGGTCGCGCTCCGCGCCGCGTTCAAGGCGGCCAACGCCGGCAAGCAGGTGATGGTGCTCGTGCCGACCACGATCCTCGCCCAGCAGCACTACGGCACCTTCGCCGAGCGCCTGGCGGACTACCCGTTCACGATCGAGCACGTCTCCCGCTTCCGCCCGCCCGCCGACCAGCGCACGGCGATGGCCGGCTTCGCCGACGGGACCGTCGACATCCTCATCGGGACCCACCGCCTCCTCTCCCGCGACGTGCGGCCGAAGGACCTGGGACTTCTCGTCGTCGACGAGGAGCAGCGCTTCGGCGTGAAGCAGAAGGAGCTGCTGCGCCAGCTCAAGCTCCGCGTCGACGTCATCGCGATGTCGGCCACGCCGATCCCCCGCACGCTGCAGATGTCGCTGGCGGGCGTGCGCGACATCTCGGTGATCGAGACGCCGCCCGAGGGCCGCCGGCCGGTGCGGACCTACGTCGGCGAGTACGACGAGGCGCTCGTGCGGCAGGCCATCCGCCGCGAGCTCGAGCGGAGCGGCCAGACCTTCTTCCTCCACAACCGCGTGGAGACGATCGAGGAGACGGCGGTCCGCGTGCGCGGGCTCGTTCCCGATGCGAGCGTCGAGGTCGCCCACGGGCAGATGGACGAGTCCCAGCTCGAGGAGCGCATGCTGCGGTTCCTGCGCGGCGAGGCCGACGTGCTCGTCTGCACGAGCATCATCGAGTCGGGGATCGACATCCCGCAGGCCAACACGCTGATCGTCGAGCGCGCCGACCAGTTCGGGCTCGCCCAGCTCTACCAGATCCGCGGTCGGGTCGGCCGCTCTCCCGAGCGCGCCTACGCGTACCTGCTCTATCCCTCGGCGGCCGCGCTGACCCCGGAGGCCGCCCAGCGCCTCGCGGCGCTCTCCGACCACACCGAGCTCGGCGCCGGCTTCCGGATCGCGATGCGCGACCTCGAGATCCGCGGCGCCGGCAGCCTGCTCGGCGACGAGCAGTCCGGCCACGTCGCGGCGCTCGGCTTCGAGCTCTACCTCTCGATGCTCGACGAGGCGGTCGCGGCGGCGGAGGAAGAAGGGCGGGAGGAGCAGCCCGAGCCGGTGCGGCTCGACGTCAACGTCGACGCCTACGTCCCGGCGGACTACGTTCCCTACGAGCTGGCCAAGGTCGACGTCCACCGCCGCGTCGCGGGCGCGCGAGAGGTCGCGGAGCTCGAGGCGCTTCGGGCCGAGCTCGAGGACCGCTTCGGCCCGGTGCCCGCCCCGGTGGAGAACCTGCTCACCCTCCAGCAGGCCCGGATCAAGCTCGGCGAGGCGGGGGCGCGGGCCGTGACCTTCCGCGGCGGCCTGCTGTCGGTCACCCCGGTGGACCTCGACGCCGCGCAGGCGTCCCGCCCGCGCGAGGAGATCCCCGACTCCACCTACGAGCCCGGCCGCTCGCAGCTCTCGGTTCGCGTGCCCGACGATCCGGTGGAACGGTTCCCCGCCGTGGTCCGGGCGGCGGACGCCCTCCTGGCAGTGACGCGGGCCGCGGCGTGACTCCGCTACCATCGCCGCTGCTCGTGTCTCTGAGGCTCAAGGTTCTCCCGGCGCTCGGCGCCTTTTTCGTGTCTGCGGCGCTTTTGGCGGCGTGTGGGGGCGGCGTTCCCGGCAACGCGGTGGCCACCGTCGACGGCACGCCGATCACCAAGGACGACTTCAACCACTGGCTGGGGATCGCCGCGCGCTCCTCCCAGCAGGCGCCCGGTGCGAAGGCGGCGGTCGCCCCGCTCCCGCCGAACTTCACCGCGTGCATCGCCGCCAAGCGCCTGCAGCTGCCCAAGCCCGCACAGGGGCAGCCGAAGATCTCGGACACCCAGATCAAGGCGCAGTGCCAGAGCGAGTTCGACATGCTGCGCGACCAGGTCATGCAGCTGCTCATCTCCTCCCAGTGGATCGAGCAGCAGGCCTCCGACCTCGGGATCCAGGCCTCCGACGCGGACGTCCAGAAGCAGTTCCAGAAGACCAAGAAGCAGGCGTTCCCGAACGAGGCGGACTACAAGAAGTTCCTGGCCCAGTCCGGGCAGAGCGAGCAGGACATCCTCTTCCGGGTCCGCGTCGACTACCTCTCCAACAAGATCCGCGCCAAGATCACCAAGGGCAAGGACCAGGTCACCGACGCGCAGGTCGCCGCCTACTTCGCCAAGAACAAGTCCCAGTACGCGCAGCCTGAGAAGCGCGACATCAACGTCATCCTCACCAAGACCAAGGCGCAGGCCGAGCGGGCCAAGGCCGCGGTCCAGGGCGGCCAGAGCTGGGCGGCCGCGGCGAAGCGGTACTCGACCGACCCGCAGAGCAAGAACACCGGGGGCCAGCTCAAGGGCGTGACGAAGGGCCAGCAGGACCGGGCGCTGGACAGCGCCGCGTTCACCGCGCAGAAGGGCAAGATCGGCGGCCCGGTGAAGGGCTCCTTCGGCTGGTACATCTTCCAGGTGACGAACATCACGCCGGGGCGGCAGCAGACGCTGACCGAGGTCAAGCCCTCGATCCGCCAGCTGCTCGTCTCCCAGGGCCAGCAGAAGGCGCTGAACACCTTCGTCACCGACTTCCAGAAGCGCTGGCAGGGCAAGACCGACTGCCGCGAGGGCTACGTGGTGCAGAGCTGCAAGAACGCGCCGAAGCCCAAGGCGACGACCGGGCAGGTCCCCGGCCAGGCGCCCCAGCCGGGCCAGCAGGCCCCGCAGCAGGGTCAGACGCCGCAGCAGCAGACGCCGCAGCAGCAGGCGCCGCAGCAGCAGGCGCCACAGCAGCAGGCCCCGCAGCAGCAGGCCCCGCAGCAGCAGGCCCCGCCGCCGTCGCAGGCGCCCTCGCCCTGAGCGGGTCGGCCGAGGCCGCCGCCGCGCTGGAGCGTCTCGACGCGCTGACCCGCCGGCTGCGCCGCGAGTGCCCGTGGGACCGCGAGCAGGACGAGCGCTCGATCGTGCCGCACACGCTCGAGGAGGCCTACGAGCTCGCGGACGCCGCGCAGGCGGGCGACGACGCCAAGCTCCTCGACGAGCTCGGCGACGTCCTCTTCCAGGTCCACTTCCTCGCGCTCCTGCTCGAGGAGCGCGGCACCGGCGATCTCGCGGCTGTGGCCGACCACTGCCGCCGGAAGCTGATCCGGCGCCATCCGCACGTCTTCGGGGAGGCCGAGGCGGCGAGCGCCGGCGAGGTCCTGGCCAACTGGGACCGGATCAAGGCCGATGAGCCCGGCCGCGAACGGGGCGTCTTCGGCGAGGTGCCGGAGAACCTCCCCGGCCTGCTCCACGCCCGGAAGGTCCAGCGGCGCGCCGCCACCAGCGGGTTCGACTTCCCCGGGGTGGAGGGGCCGCTGGCCGCGGTCGAGGGCGAGCTCGAGGAGCTCGAGGGCGCGCTCGCCGCCGGCGACCGCGACGAGCTCTTCGGCGAGGTCGGCGACGTGCTCTTCGCCGTGGTCAACCTGGCACGGAAGCTGCGGGTCGATCCGGAGCTCGCGCTCCGGGCCTCCAGCACCCGCTTCCGCGGCCGGGTCGAGCGCGCCGCGGAGGAGGCCGCACGGGACGGCCGCGAATGGAACGATTGCTCGCCGGACGAGCAGCTCGCCTATTACGCGCGGGCCCGTATGGAGATCGACGAAGGAGCCGACCCGCAGCCATGAGCGCCATCGAGCAGGTCCACGCCCGCCAGATCGTGGACTCCCGGGGCAATCCCACCGTCGAGGTGGAGGTCGCGCTCGCCTCCGGCGCGTGGGGCCGGGCCGCGGTCCCGTCGGGCGCTTCGACCGGCGAGTTCGAGGCCACCGAGTTGCGCGACGGCGGCGAGCGGTGGCTCGGCAAGGGCGTGACCGGCGCGGTGGCGAACGTCAACACCGAGATCGCCGAGGCGGTCAAGGGGCGCGAGGCGGGCAACCAGGCCGGCCTCGATCGGGCGCTCATCGAGCTCGACGGCACGCCGACCAAGTCGCGCCTCGGGGCCAACGCGATCCTCGGGGTCTCGCTCGCCACCGCGCACGCGGCGGCCGCCGAGGAGCGCGTCCCGCTGTGGCGCTACCTCGGTGGCGAGGCGGCACACGTCCTGCCCGTCCCGATGATGAACGTGCTCAACGGCGGCGCCCACGCCGACAACAAGGTCGACTTCCAGGAGTTCATGATCGTCCCGTGGGGCGCGCCGAGCTTCTCCGAGGCGCTGCGGATCGGCGCCGAGGTCTTCCACACGCTGAAGGCCACGCTGAAGGATCGGGCGCTCTCGACCGCGGTCGGAGACGAGGGCGGCTTCGCCCCGGATCTCGTCTCCAACGAGGCCGCGCTCGCCGCGCTGGTCACCTCGATCGAGGCGGCGGGCTACGCGCCGGGCGACGACGTGGCGATCGCGCTCGACCCGGCGACGAGCGAGATCGAGCGCGACGGGCGCTACTACCTCGAGGCCGAGGGCCGCTCGCTGAGCGCTGAGGAGATGGCCGCCTACTGGACCGACCTCTGCGCCCGCTATCCCGTCATCTCGATCGAGGACGGCATGGCCGAGGAGGACTGGGCCGGGTGGGCGCGGCTCACCACCGCCATCGGCGACCGGGTCCAGCTCGTCGGCGACGACCTCTTCGTGACGAACACCGAGCGCCTGCAGCGCGGCATCGACGAGGGCGTGGCGAACTCCATCCTCGTGAAGGTGAACCAGATCGGCACGCTGACCGAGACGCTCGAGGCCGTCCGCACGGCCCGGGAGGCCGGGTACACCGCGGTGATGTCGCATCGCTCGGGCGAGACCGAGGACGTGACGATCGCCGACCTCGCCGTGGCCACCGGCTGCGGTCAGATCAAGACCGGCGCTCCGTCGCGCTCCGATCGCGTGGCGAAGTACAACCAGCTGCTGCGGATCGAGGAGGCGCTGGGCGACCGCGCCGTCTTCCCCGGGCGCGGAGCCTTCCGGGCGCACGGCTGAGGCGGCGGCCCGGCGTGTCCACCGTCGCCCCGGCCCGGCACCTGCTCCGCGCGAAGGATCTGATGGACGCCCGCTACCGGGAGCCGCTCGACGTGGCGACGCTCGCCCGGGCGGCGCGGTGCTCCCCGGCTCACTTCAGCCGCGAGTTTCGCCGGACCTTCGGGGAGACGCCGCACCAGTACCTCCTGACGCGGCGGATGGAGCGGGCGGCGGCGCTGCTGCGCACCACCGACCGCTCGGTCGCCGACGTCTGTCTCACCGTCGGGCTCGCGAGCGTCGGCTCGTTCACGACGAGCTTCGGTCGCACCTTCGGCATGTCCCCGACCGCCTACCGGGCCGCCCATCCGCCGGCGACGACGCGGGCGCGGATCCCGACCTGCGTGCTGCAGGCGTGGGCGCGCCCGCAGTCGAGCAGGTTTGGAGAAGACAGCCGCTCCTCGCCCGGCTAGCTTGGCCGGAGACCAGTCCGACCAACCTCCGAGGAGAACCCAGATGATCACGCAGCTCAGCCACGTCAACGTCTGGGTCCACGACCAGGACGAGGCCCTCGCCTTCTACACCGACAAGCTCGGGATGGAGCTTCGCGACGACGTCACGCTCGACGAGATGAACTTCCGCTGGCTCACCGTCGGCCCCCCCGGTCAGCCCGACGTCGCGCTCACCCTCATGGCCGTGCCCGGGCCGCCCGTCTTCGACGCGGACACCGCCGAGCAGATCAGGACGCTGATGGGGAAGGGCGCCGCGGGTGGACTCTTCTTCTCCACCGACGACTGCCAGGGCACCTACGAGGAGCTCAAGAGCCGCGGGGTCGAGTTCTCCCAGGAGCCGACCCGTCAGCCCTACGGCATCGACGCCGGGTTCCGGGACACGTCGGGCAACCAGATCCGGCTGGTGCAGGCGACTACGTAGCGGGTCGGCGGCTGCACACCGCCGTGCGGCAGGAAGGAGCTCGGCGGCGGCGAACGAAGGCCCGAGGGATGGAGCCCGCTCGCCGCCGCCGACCCGAGCCTCGCCGGACTGCGCCCCGCGGACCGCTGCGCCCGCGCGCCGTTCCGGACGTGGGCGCCGCGGCCCTACGCGTGCGCTGGGACCGTGTCGGCCGGGTCGCGCTCCTCCTGAGCCTCGTCGTCGTCGCCGCGCTCTACATCGAGCCGCTGACCTCGTGGCTCTCGGCCTGGCAGGAGTCCGGCCAGGCGCAGGCGAAGGTCCAGCGGCTCGAGCGCGAGCACCGCGCGCTGCTCGCCCAGCGGCGCGCGCTCGACGATCCGCGCGTGCTGGCCCGGGAGGCCCGGCGGCTGGGGATGGTGCTGCCGGGCGAGATCCCGTACGTCGTCACCGGGCTCCCCGGCGGGTCGCGGTAGCGCGGGCGCGACCCGGCGCTACCCTTCCCGCCCTCGTGGCGAGCTTCCAGACGGCGATCTTCCAGTGGGAGGAGGGCGAGCGGCGCCTGCGCGCGGCGCCGCCCGAGCGGCGCGCGCTGCTGGACCGGGTCGTCGAGTCCGTGGTCGACGCGCTTCGCCGGCGCCTCGGCGGCCCGTTCACCACGGGCGAGCTTGCTGACCTCTACGCCGAAGGCACCGACTGGTGCCTCGGCGTCGCCGTGCGCGTGGCGCCCGAGACACCTGAGGCCTGGGACGCCGGGACGGTGGCCGACGCCGCGTTCTTCCGCTATCTGCGCGAGGCCGAGGACTACGCGGGCGGCCGGCGCATCGCGTAGCTACGTCCCGGAACGCACGAAGGCCCAGCGCCGCCCCACGGGCACGAACCCGAGCCGCCGGTACCACGCGCGCGGCCAGTCGTGGGCGTCCGCGATCAGGAACACGAGCTCGCGCCGCTCCTCGCGCGCGGCGCCGAGGGCGGCGCGGACGACGGCGTTGCCCAGCCCGCGGCCGCGTCCCTCCTCGAGCGTCCCGACGTCGTCGATCTCGGCGATCCCCTCGACGTCGCGGTGCAGACGGCAGGCGGAGAGCGGGTCGCTCCCGTCGCCGGGCGCGGCGAAGCGCCGGGTGTCGGCAACGCGTCCGGTCAGCTCGCTCTCGCCCAGCAACTGGCGCACCGTCTCCTCGTCGCGGACCTGGGGCATGCTGCGCAGCACCCGCCCGAGCAGCGGCCGCAGCTCGTCCAGCGAGGCTTCGCGCGCGACCGGCGCGTCGGCGTCCGGCGCCGGCAGCGGCGCCGCATCCGGGGGCCGCGTCATCACCACGAGGCTCTCGACCGACCAACCGAGCGCCGCCAGCTCGGGCGCGAGGCGCTCGCCGAGGGCGTCGTCGGCGACCGTGAGCTTGCGATGTGCAAGCCCGGCGGCGCCCATCAGGCGCTCGGCCTCCGCGGCCAGGCGTGCGGCCCCGTGACGCCGCGGCGCGGCATCGACCCGGACGAAGTTCAGGTCCCAGACCCGCGGCAGCCGCTCGACCAGCAGCGCCGCGCCCCAGGGGAAGGTGACGATGTGCTCTGCCCGGCGATCCTCACGCCGCCGCAGCGCGGCGTCGATCCGCACGCGGTCGCGCGCGGAGCCCGTCGCCTCGCGCTCAGTCGTCGTCGTCGTCCGCGTCCGGCCCGGCGCGCCGGATCACGATCTCGTTCTCCTCGATCGTGACCTCGACCGGGCGGTGTCCGGCCCAGTGCTCGGCGTAGGTCGGGTCGTCCTTGACCGCGGGATCGAGCCACAGCCCGTAGCCCTCCTCGCCGTGGTCGAAGGTGCCCTCCAGCGTGCTGCGGCCCGCGCCCCGGCGGGTGCGCCCGGACCCGCCGCGGCGCCCGCGGCGCCGGCGCGGCGCCCGAGTCCCGGCGCCGTCCGCGTCGTCCTCCTCCGCCGGCTCCTCCGGCGTCTCGTCGGCGCGCGCCTCGGCCTCGACCGCGGCCCGCTCGGCCTCCGCCTCGAGCTCCTTGGCGATGAGCGCGTCGTCCTCGGCGCGGAGATCGACCTCGTCGTCGGTCGCGGCCTCGCCGTTCACGTCGGGAACGAGCCCGTTCTCCCGCTTGAAGCCCTGGATCTGCTGGACGGTGACCTCGAGCTGGTGCGCGATCCACGCGTCGGTTCGCCCCTGACGGACCCACGTGCGGATCTGGTTGAGCTGGGGGCGCAGCGAGCGGCGGGCCATCGGCGGCGGAGACTAGCGAAACTGGCCGGGCGGACGGCGCTCGGCCGCGGTGCGTGGGCGCCCGGTGTCGGCGCTTGCGCAGCACCCACCCGCCTGCTTTAGTGGCGCCCTCCCGCGGCCAGAGAGGCGCTCCGCCATGCTCGTCCTCACGAGGAAGTCGAATCAGAGCATCATGATCGGCGACGAGGTCGAGGTGAGTGTCCTCGCGATCATGGGCGAGAAGGTCCGGATCGGAATCGCTGCGCCCCGCTCGGTGCCGGTCTTCCGCAAGGAGGTCTACATCGAGATCCAACGCGACGCGGCCGGGGAGCCATCCGAGGCGGTGAGCGCGACGGCCGCGACCGACGGAGCCGCCCGAGACGAGGTCGACGCCGCGCTGCGGCGGCTCACCGGCGACGAGCCGGCCGCCTAGCGTCGCGCGGGCGGGTCAGCCCAGCGCGATGTAGAGCACCTGGAACATCGCCAGGGTCACGCCCACGGCCGTGCCGACGATCGCCAGGACCAGCAGGATGAAGCGGAAGGTGCCGGCCTTGTGGATGCGCTCGGTCTGGCGCCGGCGAGAGCGGGCCGCGGCGTCACGACGCAGCCGCTCACGGCGGTTGCGCTCGAGTTGCATCTCCTCGTAGAAGGCCTCCTCGAACGAGGCGCTGTCCTGACGCATCCTCATGCCGAGAGCAACCCTACCAGCGGGTCTGGGTTTCACCGGCCCGGAGCGGGCGGCTCATCCGCTCGCCGGGCAGGCGCCCCAGCGGCCCGCCGCCCGGTCCTGGGCGGCCCGCTCCAGTCGCGCGAACTCGCCCGCGTGGGCGGTGTTGGGGGCGATCTCCAGCGTCTCCGCGTAGCCCTCGCGGACCAGCGCGGCGTTGACGAAGAGGCCGTCGGGGCGGCGGTAGACGTAGGCCAGGAGCCGGCCGTAGCGGTCGCGGCGCTCGGCCCCGAGGCGCAGGGTCACGGGGCGGCCGGCGATCAGCTCGGCGTTGCGCCTGGAGGCCGCCTTGGCGAAGCACTGCACCGGGGTGCCGGGCTTGACCGACTCGGGCGTGTCGATGCCGATGTAGCGCACCCTCTCGCGTTCGTCGCCGGGGAGGCGGGCGACCACCGTGTCGCCGTCGACCACCCGGACGATCCGCCCCTCGACGATCCCGCCGGGCGGGGTCGCGTCGCGCGTGGACTGCCGCTCGCAGGACAGCGCGACGGTCGCGGCGGCGATCAGCGCGACGAGGGCGAGGGCGCGGGGCCAGGTCACCGACCCAGGCTAGGCGGCGCCGGCGTCGGATCTCACCCGTGCGCGCCGGCCGATCGGCCGGCGCGGGCGATCCGTCACGAAGCCGCGCCGGGACGACGGATTCCACCGCCTCGCCCGACCCCGGCTCAGGCGACCGTGACCTCGCCGGAGAGGTAGACATCCTGGATGGCGTGCAGGAGCGCGACGCCCTCGTCCATCGGGCGCTGGAAGGCCTTGCGCCCGCTGATCAGGCCCATGCCGCCGGCCCGCTTGTTGATCACGGCGGTCCGCACGGCCTCCGCGAGGTCGCTCTCGCCCGAGGAGGCGCCGCCGCTGTTGATGAGCCCCGAGCGCCCGAGGTAGCAGTTGATCAGCTGGTAGCGGGTGAGGTCGATCGGGTGGTCGGTGCTGAGCTTCTCGTAGACGAGCTTGCTGGTCTTGCCGTAGGACCCGTTCTCGTTCATCGCCGGGTAGCCGCCGTTCACCTCGGGCAGCTTCTGCTTGATGATGTCCGCCTCGATCGTCACGCCGAGGTGGTTGGCCTGGCCGGTCAGGTCGGCGGCGAGGTGGTAGTCGACCCCGTTCGACTTGAACGCGGGGTTGCGCAGATAGCACCACAGGACGGTGAACATCCCGCGCCGATGCGCCTCGGCGAAGGCCTTGGAGACCTCGATGATCTGGCGGCTGGACTGCTCGCTGCCGAAGTAGATCGTCGCGCCGACGCCGGCCGCGCCGAGGTCCCAGGCCTGCTGCACCTCGGCGAACATGATCTGGTCGAACTCGTTCGGGTAGGTCAGCAGCTGGTTGTGGTTGAGCTTCGCGATGAGCGGGATGCGGTGGGCGTAGCGGCGGGAGACGGCGCCGAGCACCCCGAGCGTCGAGGCCATCGCGTTGCAGCCGCCCTGGAGGGCGAGCTCGAGCAGGTGGCCGGGGTCGAAGTAGAGCGGGTTCGGAGCGAAGCTCGCGCCGGCGGAGTGCTCGATCCCCTGGTCGACGGGGAGGATGCTGAGGTACCCGGTGCCTCCCAGGCGCCCGTGGCCGTACATCGACTGGAGGTTGCGCAGGACCTGGGGGGAGCGGTCGGTCTCGGCGACCACGCGGTCCACGAAGTCGGGCCCGGGGAGGTGGAGGCTCGAGGCCGGGAACGTCTCGCACGCGTGTCCGAGGAGGCCCGCGGCGTCCTCGCCGAGGAGCTCCTCGATCCGGCTGGTCGTCAGCTCGGCTACTGCGGCCATGTCTGCTCGCTCCTGGGGTTCATCGGTCGGTCGATCGCGGGCCTCCAGTCTACGCGGGGACGGGCGGTGCGGCCCGCCGGGGATCGCGATCCATACCCGCGGGTAGCCTTCGCCGCCCATGGAGGAGAACTTCACCGGGCCGGCGTTCACGCTCGGGGTCGAGGAGGAGCTGATGATCCTCGACGCCGAGACGCTCGACCTCGCCAACGCGATCGAGTCGATGCTCCACCAGCCGCCGGTCGGCGAGGTCAAGCCCGAGCTCATGGAGTCTGTGCTCGAGGTCGCCACCGAGCCCTGTCGCGACGTCGGCGAGGCGGCCGGCCAGCTTCGCGAGCTCCGTCGCGCCGTGCGGCGGGTCGCGGAGGAGAAGGGGCTGGCGATCGGCTCGGCCGGCACGCATCCCTTCGCGATGTGGGAGGACCAGCGCATCGTCGCCCGCCCGCGCTACCGCGACCTGATCAGCGACCTGCGCTTCGTCGCCCGCCAGGAGCTCCTGTTCGGCATCCACATCCACGTCGGCATCGACGGCGCCGACAAGGCGGTCCACGTCGCCAACGGGATGCGCGTCCACGTCCCGCTGCTGCTCGCCCTGTCGGCCAATTCGCCGTTCTGGCGCGGTGACGCCAGCGGCCTCGCGTCGACCCGCACGCCGATCTTCCGGGCCTTCCCGCGCGTGGGCATCCCCCCGACCTACGCGGACTGGGAGGACTACGCCCGGCGGATCGAGTTCATGGTCCGCGCGCGGGTGATCGAGGACTACACCTACCTCTGGTACGACGTCCGGCCCCATCCCCGGCTTGGCACGGTCGAGATCCGCTGCATGGACGGGCAGACGCGCGTGGAGCACACGATCGCGCTGGCCGCGCTCGTGCAGGCGATGGTCAAGGAGCTGGCCGAGCACTTCGACGCCGGCCAGGCGCTCAGCAAATACCCCTACGAGATGCTCGACGAGAACAAGTGGCTCGCTGCCCGCCACGGGCTCGAGGGCGCGCTCGTCGACCTGCCGGGCACCGACAGGGTCGGGACCCGGGACCTGACCCGGCGCGTGCTCGACCGGATCCGCGAGCACGCGCAGGACCTCGGCTCGGCCGACGCCCTGGCGGGCATCGACGATCTCCTGGAACGCGGGAACGGGGCCGCGCGGCAGGTCGTCGTCTACGAGGCGAACCACGACCTGCGCGAGGTCGTGCGCGAGATCGTCGAGGCGACCGCGGTCTGAGGCGCCGGACCCGGCGGGAGGGCGCCGGTGAGGAGCTACGATCGGGCCGTGACCTCCGGCGGTCCGGATCTCTTCGTCGTCTGCAAGAGCTGTGGCTCGGAGGTCAGCCCGTACATCACCGAGTGCCCGTACTGCGGGAGCCGCCTGCGCAAGCGGGCACCGAAGCTCGACAAGGACGGCCGCCCGGCCGAGAAACCGCGCCGCCGCCGACCGCACGCCCCGGCGCTGCCCCGCCTGCGACGGGGCGAGATCCCCGGGATCCGGCCCGAGTCGCGGCCGTGGGGCACGGTGGCCATCCTCATCGCGAGCCTCGTGCTCTCCGTTCTCGTGCGGGGCGGCGTGGTCCGGCTCGCGGACCTCGCGATCGTCGGGCCGCTCGACGGCGAGTGGTGGCGGCTGGTCACCGCGCCGCTGGCCTACGGCAACTGGGGCTACGCCTTCGCGACGCTGCTGGCGATCGGCATCTTCGGCTGGCTGCTCGAGCAGCGCCATGGCCTGGTTCCGCTGGCCCTGCTCGCGCTGGCGGCCGGCGCCGGGGGCATGGCGGTCGAGCTGGCGAGCGCGACGATCCCGCTCGCCCTGGGCGGGAACGGCATCGGACTCGGCCTCGCCGCGGCGTGGGCCATCCCGGACGTCCGGGACCTGCGCCGGGGGCGCGAGGTCGAGGGCGACCTGCTCGGCGTCGCGGTGTTCCTCGTGGTCCTGCTGCTCATGCCGCTGGCCGACGACGAGGCGAGCGCGGTGGCGGGCGTGACCGGCCTGCTCGTCGGCGTGGTCGGCGGGCTCGGGCTCTCGGCCCGGCGCGTGGCGTAGGGGGGCGGGGCCCCCCGGCCCGCCGGCGAACGGCATCAAGGAAGGGGTCCGTCCCGCCGCGGGAGATGCGGGTGCGATCGACTTCGATTATCGACGTCGATCGCACCTGGATGAGGATTGCCGGGGTCGGTGAGCCCCGTTCTCGATGCCGGTCGTTCGAGGCGAGGCCGGCCGCGGGGCTCGCCGTCCCCGCCGGGCGGGCGCGTGCTTCTTCGATGCCCGCCGTTTGCGGCGCCGATCGTCAGACGACCGCGATCGTGCCCGCCGGGCCGTCGGTGAGCCGGCCGACGACCGCGCCCGGCACCTTGCCCGCCCGGCCGGGCGGGACCGCGGCGAGCAGCCCGCCCGAGGTCATCGCGTCGGTCACGAGGCGCCGGCGCCACTCCGGGACGGCCTCGGCGAAGGTGGCGAACTCCTCGGCGTGGGCCCGGTTGCGCCGGCTCCCCCCGGCGGTCGCGTCCTCGCCGGCGAGAAGCGCCTCGACGCCCTCGATCGCGGGCACGGCCGCGGCGTCGAGCTCGGCCCCGACCCCGCTCGCGCCCGTCAGCTCGTGCAGGTGGCCGAGCAGGCCGAAGCCGGTCACGTCGGTCAGGGCGTGCGCGCCCGCCGCCCGGGCCGCGCGCGCGGCGTCGGCGTTGAGCGTCGTCATCACCTCGACCGCGCGCGCCAGGAGCGGCGGCTGGACGAGCCCCCGCTTCAGCCCCGTGGCGACCGCCCCGGCGCCGAGCGGCTTGGTGAGCACGAGCGCGTCGCCGGCCCGCCCGCCGGCGTTCGTCAGGACCGCGTCGGGGTGGATCGTCCCCGTGACGGCGAGCCCGTACTTCGGCTCGGGGTCGTCGATCGAGTGGCCGCCGACGATCGCCACCCCGGCGGCCGCGGCGACGTCGGCGCCGCCGCGCAGGATCTCGCGCAGGATCTCCGGCCCGAGCGTCTCGAGGGGGAAGGCGACGAGGTTCAGCGCGGTGACCGGCTCGCCGCCCATCGCGTAGACGTCCGAGAGCGCGTTGGTCGCGGCGATGCGGCCGAAGTCGCGGGGATCGTCGACGATCGGGGTGAAGAAGTCGGCCGTGGAGACGAGGGCGAGGTCGTCGCGCAGCCGGTACACGCCGGCGTCGTCGGCCAGCGCGGGCCCCACCAGGACGGCCGGATCGGCGGAGCGGGGGAGGCCCGCGAGGATCGGGGCGAGCGCCGCGGCCCCGATCTTGCAGCCGCACCCGGCGCCGTGGGAGAGGGAGGTGAGCGGCGGCGGCACGCCCCTATGATGCCCGGCGGTGCCCGCCCGCGAGTTCACCGATGCCGAGGTGGAGGCCGCCGTCGCGGCGCTCTCCCGGGACGGCCGGCTGCAGGGGGCGCAGGACCTCGTGACCCGGGCCGCGCCGCAACTCCAGCGCGTGTTGGACGAGGCGCTCCACAACGGCGGTTGGTTCGGCCCCGCGCACGACCAGGCGGTCGGCGAGGCGGCGGCCACGGAAGCGGTCGGGGATCGCCGCCGCGCCGTGCACACGCTCGTCGCCGAGGAGACGCGGCTCGGGATGCTCGTCGGCGTCGCCGTCGGCTTCGAGCTGGCCCGCGAGCTCGGTGACCCAACCCAGGAGACCTAGACGACATGGACATCCACTTTCTCGGCCACGCCGCCGTCGCGCTGGAGGACGGCGAGGAGACCGTGCTCATCGACCCGTTCCTCACCGGCAATCCGAAGGCCGCCGCGACGGCCGACGAGGTCGCCGCGACCACGATCCTGCTCACGCACGGCCACGCCGACCACATCGGCGACACGGTGGCGATCGCGAAGCGCACCGGCGCGCCCGTGCTCGCGATCGTCGAGCTGGCGGGCGAGATCGGCGAGGAGGGGGTCGAGGTGTTCGACCCGAACCTCGGCGGGACGGTGAGCTTCGACTGGGGCTGGGCGAAGCTCGTCCCCGCCTGGCACACCTCGACGACGCCGAAGGGGACCGTGAACACCCCCGCCGGCCTGCTCGTCGAGCTCGGCGGAAAGACGATCTACCACGTCGGCGACACCGCGCTCTTCTCCGACCTGGCGCTCGTCGGGCACGGGCGACCGATCGACGTGGCGCTCGTCCCGATCGGCGGCCACTACACGATGGACCGCTTCGACGCGGTCGAGGCGACGAGGCTGATCGGCGCCGACACGGTCATCCCGATCCACTACGACACCTTCCCGCCGATCGAGACCGACGCCCAGGGGTTCAAGGCCGACGTCGAGGGCGCTGGGCACGCGGGCGTGGTCGTGCTCGCGCCGGGCGAGCGGTACACGGTGCGCTGAGGCGCGGGCGGGAGGCTCGGCTCCGCGCGGCGACGCAGCCGCCGGGAACGGCATCTGGCGAACGGTGGCCGGCCGTCAGCGTCGAATCGCGTTCTGATCCCGCTGAGCGGGATCAGGATGGAACTCGACCGCCGGCCGTGCCTCCGGCCAGCGCCAGGGCACGGCCGAAGGCGTCCGCCGCGTCGTCGTAGGTGAGCGCGTGGGCGGCGTCGTGGCCGGCGGTGCCGAGGCGTTCGCCGCGGGCGGGATCGTCGAGCAGGCCGCGGAGGGCCTCGCTCAGCGCGGCGGGATCGGCCTCCGGCACGACGAGGCCGGTCTCCCCGCCGCGCACGAGGCCCCCGGCCACGGCGCCGACCGCGGGCGTGGCGACCACGGGGCGGCCCTGGAGCATCGCCTCGTTGCAGACGAGGCCCCACGGCTCGAGGAAGCCCCGCGTGGCGATCGACGGGACCGCGACCGCGGCGGCGGCCGCGTAGAGCGCGGGCAGCGCGTCGCGGTCCACCGGGCCCAGCACCCGCACGCCGGGCATGGCCGCCGCCGCGCGGTCGGCCAGCGGTCCCTCGCCGGCGAGGACGAGCGAGGCAGCCGGGCGATCGGGGCCGCGCCAGGCGTCGAGCAGCGTCTCCACGCCCTTCTCCGCCACCAGGCGTCCGGCGTAGAGCACGATCGGATCCGCGCCGAGCCCGTGGGCGGCGCGCGCCGCGGCGATCTCCTCACGCGACACCGTTCGCCCGAAGCGCTCGGGCTCGACGCACTGCGGCGCGACGAGGACGTCGTCGTCGCGCCCGCGAATCCGCCGCACGAAGCGGCGCACGTGCTCCCCGTAGGCGACGACCGCGTCCGCGTCGCGATGGATGCGGCGCAGGACCGGCCAGGCCAGGGCGTGCCGCGGCGTGCGCGGCCGGGTCCAGATCGACGCCCAGAGGACGAACGGGACGCCGGCCCGCCTCGCCCCCGCGTAGGCGGCGGGCAGCATCGCCCCGCCGGCCACCGGCGCGATCATCGCGTCGTGTCGGCGGCCGGCGTCGAACGCCTCGCGCACCGAGGCGATCCGCCGGGCCGGGAACGGCGCCGCCGCGATCTGCGCGTCGAGGTCGCGGAACCAGGAGGGCACGTAGCTCGCGTCGCCGCCGAAGCAGAGGAGCTCGACGTCGTGCCGCGCCGCCAGGCGCTCGTAGAGCGGGAGCCGGTAGGCCGCCAGCACGTTCGTGAGCAGGGCGACCGACACGGCGCGCCACGATACTGCCGTACCCATGGGCGTCCATCCGGCCGAGCCGCCGGCCCCCCCGCGGGTCCTGTTGCTCCACAACCGCTATCGGGCGACCGGCGGCGAGGAGCGCTCGGTGGCCGAGATCGCGACGTTGCTGATCGCGCGCGGACATGCCGTCGAGGTGCTGGAGCGCTCGAGCGCCGGGATCAGCCGCGCCCGCGCGGGGGCGGCCATGCTGCGTGGCGGCGAGGATCCGGACGCGGTCGCGACCGCCGTCCGCGCCTTCCGCGCCGATGTCGTCCACGCCCACAACATCCATCCGCGGCTCGGGCCGCGCGCGCTCGCCGCGGCCCGTGACGCCGGCGCGGCAGTCGTCCTGCACCTGCACAACTTCCGCCTCTCCTGCGCGATCGGCGTGGGGTACCGCGACGGGGCGGTCTGCTTCGCCTGCCGAGGCAGGAACACGCGCCCCGGGCTGCGCCATCGCTGCCGCGGCGGGGTGGCGGAGTCGGCGACCTACGCCGCCGCGCTCGCCGGGCATCGCGCGTCGCTGCTCGCCGCGACCGATCGCTTCGTCACGGTCAGCGCCGCGACGCGCGCCCGGCTCGAGACGCTCGGCCTGCCGGCCGGCGCGACCGACGTGATCCCGGGCGCGCTCGCGACTGGGGCCTTCGCGCCGGACAGCGCCGCCGGGTCGGGTCGCTACGCGCTGTTCGCCGGCCGTCTGGCGGAGGAGAAGGGGGTTGACCTCGCCATCGCCGCCGCGCGCGCGGCCGGCGTCCCGCTGCGGATCGCCGGCGACGGGCCGGACGGGCCGCGCCTGCGGGCGCTGGCCATGGGCGCGGACGTGACGATCCTCGGTCACCTCGACGCCGCCGCGCTCGACGCCGAGCGGCGAGGCGCGGCGTTCGCGCTCGCGCCCTCGCGCTGGGAGGAGCCGTGCCCCTTCGCGGTGCTCGAGGCGATGGCCGCCGGACTTCCGGTGCTCGTCAGCGATCGCGGCGGGCTGCCGGAGCTGGTGCCGGAAAGGGGGCAGCCGCTCGCGGTCGACGATCTCACGGCGTGGACGGCGGCGATGCGCGGCTGGTGGGAGGACCCGTCCGCGCGGGCCGCCGCCGGCAAGGAGGCGCTGGCTCACGCCCGGACGGGCTTCACCCACGAGGCCGTGGCGCCGGCGCTCGCGGCGACCTATGCGCGCGCCCTAGCGGTTCGCCACCGGACGGCGACGCGCGACGGCGTGCCCGGCCAGCGCGTCGAGGTGCCGGCATGAGGCGCGCGCCGGTTCTCGCGCTGCTCGCCGGATCACTCGCGGTCGGGTGCGGCGGAGGCGGCGCGCTCGCCGGCGGCACCGGCGCCACGACCACCGCCGCCCCGGGCGGCACGCTCCCGGCCGGCCCCGGACCGACCGCGACGGCGCCCGAGGCCGGCGCGCCGCCGACCGACGCCCCGCCCGATCGCACGTCGCCGTCCGTCCCGGGACCCGAGACCGCCCGCGCGCCGGTGGACCTCGTCGTCTCCGCCGGGCGCCTCGTGCCCGCACAGGTCGCGGTCCCGGGCCGCGTCCCGCTCGACCTCACAGCCCGCAGCGGGGATCGGTCCAAGCACGTCCTGCGCCTGCTCACGCGACGCGTGGTGCGGGTGGACGTGCCGGCGAGCGGGCGCGCGGCGCGGCAGATCCCGCCGCCGCCGCACGGCACCTACGCCATCACCGTGGACGGCCGGCGAGCCGGGCGGCTCGTCGCGGGCGCCGAGCCCGGGCCGTAGCGCGGCGGTCGTCACGCGATCCGGTCCCCGGGCGCCACGTCCTCGTCGGGCGCCAGCAGGACGACGCCCTTCGCGTCGTCGAGGGCGCCGAGCACCAGGCACTCGGAGCGGAACGGGCCGATCGGCTTGGGCGGGAAGTTCACGACCGCGACCACCAGGCGTCCCTCGAGCGCGTCGGCCGGGTAGTGGGTGATCTGCGCCGAGGAGCGGCGGACGCCGATCTCAACGCCGAAGTCGATGGTGAGCTTCCACGCCGGTTGGCGTGCCTCGGGGAACGCCTCGACCGCGGTCACGCGCCCGACGCGCATGTCCACCTTCTCGAAGTCGGCCCACGTGATCTCCACGGCCGCGCCAGCTTACGCGCGCGCTGCGGGAGCCGGGGGCTCGCCCTGCGGGGTTACGGACCGGGTGGCGGGCCCTGGCCGCCGTCGACGGGCGGGCGGGGGTTGCCGGGCGGCGGCGGGTTGCCGGCGGGGGGCGTGACCGGCACGGTCGGCGTCGTCGGGACCGTCGGGGGCGGGGCGGTGTCGGCCGGCGTGGTGACGGTCGGGTCGATGGTCGTGCCCGCGTCGGGGCTCGAGGGCAGCGTCGTCGTGTCCGACTCGGTCTGGGTCGGGGCCGCCGGTGCGGGAGTCGCCGGAGCCGCGGCCTGGGGGGCGACGTACTGGCCGTTGCCGGCGCTCGGCGAGCCGGAGGGCGTCGGCGCGCCTGAGGCGACCGGGGCGGCTCGCGCGGTCGCATCGCGGGAGGCGACCGCCGTCGTGGAGGTGATCGCGGCGC
>JBBSBL010000006.1:0-76077 GCA_038251325.1 Solirubrobacterales bacterium
ATCGACCCGCCCGCGGCGGCGACCTCCGCGAGGCGGTCGAGCACCTCGGGCGGGGTGAGCTCGCCGTCACACCCCGCGCCGATCACGGCGGCGAACACGGGCATCCGGTCACCGAGCCGGGCGCCGGCGGCGAGGAGGACCGCGTCGCAGAGCGGCGAGGCGAGTCCGGGCTCATCGCCGTGGGCCAGGACGTCTCCGCCGACGTCAACGAGCGCCACGAGGTCGCACCCCAGCCGGCTCGCCGCCGCGGCGAGGCCGTCGGCCACCGCCTCGGCGCCCGGGTTCGGATCGACGAGCAGGGTCGGGGTGCCGAGATGCTCCGCCATCCGCGCCTCCGCGAAGCGAAAGCCCCCGGGGCCGCTGGTGTCCGCTCCCGCCAGGGCGACGGCCGGGCCGAGGGGCTCGGCCCCGGTCAGCTCGTCGAGCCGGCGCGGGCCCGGGCGGGGGTCGATCGGCCGCCGCTCCCAGGTCGTGCCCCCGAGCACCGCCTCGGCGCCGAAGGCCTCTGCCAGGGCGCCCACGGCGAGGGCGCCGACGACATCGCCCCCCCCGCCGATGCCGACACAGAGGACGCGCCGGACGCCGTCCAGCCGGGCGGCGAGGCCGGGAAGCGGGGCGCCGGCGGTCAGACGAGCGCCGCGACGCGATCGTCGGCGATGCCGGCGATCGCCTCGGCGGCCCGCTCGAACTCGTCGTCGGAGAGCACCGGGGTGCCCTCGAACGGCAACTCGCGGGTGAGCTCGAGCCACGAGCGACAGCCGGCGTACTCCTCCCGGACACGTACCGTCACCGGCCGCGGGATCCGGTAGGTCCGCAGGAGCACCACGTGGAGTGGATGACGGCGCTTCCAGTGCAGGCGCTTCTCGGCGTAGTCCGGCGTCCACACGTAGAACGGCGAGAGGGCGTCGACGGCGCGCCGGTCGGTCACGGTCCAGTGACCCGCGACCTCCGCCCAGGCCCGGATGCGCACGCGATCAGGCTGCGGCAGGTGGCCGTCGGGCCCGATGGCGTGCGGCGAGGGCTCGCCGTCGGCCCAGACCCCCTCTTCGAGCGCCCGGCCGAGCTCGGCGCGGTGGCTCTCCCGCACCAGGTCGGTGCGCTGGTGGTCGAAGGTCGGATACAGGAAGAAGCGGTCGTGCTCGAGCGCGAAGTGTCGGTCGGTCTCGCGGATGCCGCCCTTGCGGAGGGTGAGGAGCTGCTCGCCCTCGGCGAGTGCCCGCACGGTGACGGCCCATTCCTTGAAGGCGATTGGCATGGCTGGCTGTGAGGGGGTGGAGGACGTGAACGTATGCGCGCGACCGGGAGATGCGTCCGGCGGCAGCGCGGGAAAGCGGGATTCTACGCGAGAGGCCGTAGATCCCCAAACTTCGCTGGAAATCGTCACCGAATGACCCCTCCCGGGACGCCATTCTCGACATGACGTCAAACATCCGTCGAACGCTCCGACGATCCGTCGTCGAGGCGGACGCCGGCGGCCGCCTGCTGCACCTCGACCAGCGCCGCGAAGTCGGCGTCGCCGAGGTCGCGGCCGACGGCGGCCACGAGCGTCTCGCGGACCTGCGCCGTCAGCGGCAGCGGAGCGCCGGCGGCCTCGCCCTCGGCGAGGCAGAGGTTCACGTCCTTGAGCATGTGCGCCAGCCGGAAGAGCGGGGTCCGGTCCCCGGCGCGCATGGGGCCGGCCTTGAGGTCCAGCATCGCGGAGCCGCCCGAGCCCGAGGCCATGACCGCGACGAGCACGTCGAGATCGGCGCCGGCGGCCCGGGCCGCGACGAGCGCCTCGCCGACCATCGCGGCGTTCACCGCGGCGACGGCGTTGTTGATGAGCTTGACGAGCTGCCCGTCGCCGAGCGGGCCGGCGTGGACCACGAGGCCGCCCATCGCCTCGAGGAACGGGCGGGCCCGCTCCACATCCGAGCGCTCGCCGCCGGCCATGATCGTCAGCGTGCCGTCCTCCGCGCGCGGCGCGGACCCGGTGACCGGGGCATCGACGAACCGCACGCCCCGGGTGGCGAGCGCCGCGCCCACCCGCCGCGCGGCCACCGCGCCGATCGTCGAGCAGTCCACGCAGAGCAATCCGTCGGGCGCCGCGGTGGCGACGCCGTGGGGCCCGAGCAGCAGCGCCTCCACCTGCGGCCCGTCGACGACCATCGAGAAGCAGATCTCCCCGCCGGCGGCGGCGGCCGCGGGCGTCGCCGCGACGGCGGCGCCGTGGCGCGCCGCCCAAGCGTCCGCCGTGGCCCGCGTCCGGTTCCAGACGACGACCTCCGCGCCCGCGGCGCGGAGGTTCGCGGCCATGCGGGAGCCCATGATCCCCAGCCCGAGCCAGGCCACGCGGCGGCCGTGGAGAGCGGGGCCGGTCATGGGCGCCCCAGCCTAGCGGGGCGCCCGCGACCGCTACGCGGCGATGGCGGCCGGGACGTGCTCGGTCTCGGCGAGGTGCTGATGGGAGGGGCAGTACCCGTTGTGCGGGAGCGGCATCCGCTGGCAGGCGGTCCCCCGCCGCGTCGTCGCGCGACACTCGACCGGGTTCCCGGACTCGTCGTAACCGGCCCGCGGGAGGCGGTCGATGTAGCCCTGCGCGCATGCCACGTGGCACTCCACGACGCTCCAGACCCGGCCCTGCGCGGTCATCGGGAAGTGGATGCGGATGTCGTTGAACAGCGAGCGCGCCGGCCGCGGGAACTCCTCGCGGTCGCGCACCATGCGCTCCACCGTCGCCTCGCACGCGCGCAGCACGGCTTCGTGGTTGTTGGCTGCGCCGCCGCCGCAGCGGTCGCGCAGGATGTCATGTGCGAGTGCGCGGTAGATGCCGCGGCTCACTTGATACAGCGTCACGATTCCCGAACCCTCCTGGGTCAGCTCGGGACCCCGGTGTGATGGACAGCAGTGTCTCCGGCTCCCGTGAAGTACCGCGGTCCGCTGTGTTAACGCCGCGTTAACTGTGCGCGTCGGCACAGATCGCGGGCGACCCGGACGGGCGCGGCGCGGGTGGCGCCGACGGCACGGGGCGCGCCGCGTCGTTGCGGGCTCCGGCCGTCAGCGTGCCGATCCAGACGATGCTGAGCAGGATGAGCGCGCCGCCGATCAGCTCGCCGATGGCCGGCCGATCGCCCAGGAAGGCGACCGCGGTGGCGAGGCCGACCAGCGGGATGAGGGCGAGCAGCCCGGCGGCGGAGGCCGCGGGCACGGCCGCGATCGCCCGGTTGTAGAGCAGGAACGGGAGGGCGACGCCGAGCAGCCCGGCGGCGGTGCCGGCCAGCCAGTACCCCGGGCCGGCGGCGGGGAGCGGATCGTGACCGGCGAGATGGACGCCGACGACGAGCGGGAGCGCGAAGGCCAGCGCGGCGATCAGCTGGAGGCTGGTGACGATCGCCGCCGGCGCGCGCCCTCCCGCGCGGCGGGCCAGGATCACGTACGTCGCCGCCGTGAGCGAGGAGGCGATCATCAGCGCGACGCCGGCCGGGGTGTCGACGCCGGCGTCGGCGCTCGAGGCCACCGCGACGGTGCCGATCAGCCCGAGCGCGAGCGCGAGCACGGTCCTGGGACGCGGCCGCTCGCCGAGGAAGGCGAAGGCGAGCACGGCGACGAAGACGACCTCGGTGGCCAGCAGCAGGCTCCCGGTGGCGGCGCTCGCGCGGCGCAGGCCCTCGTTGCCGAGCAGGAAGGTCAGGCCCGGTTCGAAGAGGCCGAGCAGCAGGAAGCCGCCGCGGCCCGGGGTGCCGAGCGCGTCACGATTCCGGGCCAGCACCGGCCCGGCGACCACCACGGCGCCGACGGTGAGCTCGAGGGCGAGGAGGTCGATGGCGGGCAGCTCCCGCAGCGCGAAGTCGCTGAGCGTCGTCGCGCTGCCCCACGCGGCGGCGGCCAGGAGCAGCAGGCCGATCGGGCCCACGCGTCTCATGCCGGCGCCGCGTCGGCGGCCCGCTCGACGGGGCACCGCTCGAGCGGGCACACCCGGTCGTCGCAGAGTCGGCAGATCGACCAGGCGCGCGCCCGGGAGTCGGTGAGGCGCGCGAGCATGGCCTCGACGAGCGGCGCGAGCAGCCGGCGCTCGGAGGGGTCCAGCGCCGCGAGTGCGGTCTCCACGGCCTGCTCCCGGGCGCGCAGCGCGGCTCGGGCGGCCCGCGTGCCGCGGCGGGTGAGGTGCAGAGCGAGCCTCCGGCCGGTGGCCGGCCGGCGCTCGAGCAGGCCGTCGCGGACGAGGCGGTCGACCAGGCGCACCCCGCCGGAGTGCGTCAGGTCGAGTGCGACCCGGAGCTCCTCGATCGCCAGCCCGGGGTTCGCGTGGAGGGTGACCAGCGCGGCGGCGGCGCCCGCGCCACGACCGGCGACGGCCTCCGTCGCCTCGCGCTCGAGGTCGCCGATCGCGAGTGCGAGCGCGCCGAGGAGATTGGTGAGCCGTGCGTCGTCACTCGACATGCGCTCCGCATTATGCCATGCGCATATCGTCCCCGCAACGACGTCGTCCGGCCCTCCGGGCGCCGCCTGGGTGGCTCAGCGCCAGTGCTGCGCCGCGGGCGGCCCGACCGGGCCGATCACGACGTGCGCGCCGTCGAGCTGGGGATCCACCTCCGGGAAGTCGGCGCGCTGGTGGGCGCCCCGGCTCTCCTCGCGGGCGAGGGCGCTGGCCGCCACGAGGCGGGCGAGCGGGTGGGGATCGTCGAGCAGGCGCCCGAGCCCGGACGCATCGCGCACGAGCCCCGCGTGCGCCCACAGGGCCGCACGGGTCTCGGGCGAGGGCGCCGGCGGGGAGTCGCCCGGAGCGGGATCGGGCGGCGCCGCCCGCAGCGGCTCGTCCAGGACGGCGAGCGCGGCTCGGCGCCCGAACACAAAGCACTCGGTGAGCGAGTTGGACGCGAGGCGGTTGGCGCCGTGGAGGCCGGTGCACGCGCACTCGCCGACCGCGTAGAGCCCGGGCAGCGTCGCGCGCCCGTGGAGGTCGGTGGCGATACCGCCCATCACGTAGTGGGCGGCGGGCGCGACGGGCACGAGGTCCCGCCGCGGGTCGATCCCGGCCTCGCGCAGGACCCGCGCGACGTTCGGGAAGTGCCGGGGATCGACCCCGCGCATGTCGAGCGAGACCGAGGCCGCTCCCGAGGCGACGAGACGCTGCTCGATCGCCCGCGCCACCTCGTCGCGCGGCGCGAGCTCGTCGACGAAGCGCTCTCCCGCGGCGTCGAGCAGGCGCGCGCCCTCGCCGCGGACGGCCTCGGTGACGAGGAACCCGTCCCGGCCGTCGGGATCGACGAGCGCCGTGGGATGGAACTGCACGAGCTCGAGGTCGGCGAGCGCCGCCCCCGCCTGATGGGCCAGCAGCAGGCCCCGGCCCACGGCGCCAGGCGGGTTGGTCGTCCTCGACCAGAGGGCCGCGGCACCGCCGGTGGCGAGCACGGTGGCCGGGGCGAGCACATCGGGGCCGTCGTCGCAGCGGACGCCCGCGCAGCGCCCTTCGGCCACGAGCAGGTCGATCGCGCGGCGACCCTCGAGCGCATCGACCCGCGGGGCCTCAGCGACCAGGGCGGAGAGCGCGCGGGTCACCCGGCGGCCGGTCGCGCTGCCGCCCGCGTGGACGATCCGCCGGGCCGTGTGCCCGCCCTCCAGGCTGAGGGCGAGCCGCCCGTAGCGGTCGCGGTCGAAGGAGACCCCGAGCGATTCCAGGTCCCCGAGCACGACGGCCGCCTCGTCGACCAGGACGCGGGCCGCGGCCTCCCGGACGGCGCCGCGTCCCGCGACGAGCGTGTCGCGCAGGTGCAGGTCGGGGCTGTCGTCGGCCGCGAGGGCGACCGCGAGCCCGCCCTGGGCCCAGTAGCTCGCCGACTCGGCCAGCGGGGTGGCCGACACGAGCGCCACCCGCGCTCCGGCGCTCGCGGCGGTGAGCGCCGTGTAGAGCCCGGCCGCGCCGGCGCCGACCACGGCGAGGTCGGCGTGCAGGGGGGAGGGGCGGGTCATGCGGGGCAGGCCGTACCGTACCGGCATGGCGGCGCCGGTCTTCGTCCATCACGCATCCTCGTTGGGGCACGACACCGGCCCGCACCCCGAGCGACCCGCGCGCATCGCCGCGATCGCGGAGGCGTTGGTCGCGGAGGACTGGCTGGGCTACGCCCGCGAGGAGTCGCCGGCGGCGGACCGGCCGATGCTCGAGGCCGTGCACCCGGCCGCCCATGTCGACCGCATCGAGGGCCTGGCGCGGAGCGGCGGCGGGATGGTGGACCCGGACACCGTCGTCGTGGAGGACTCCTTCGTGGCCGCCGCGCACGCCGCCGGGGGGGCAGCACTGCTCGCCGAGCTGCTCGTGACCGGAGCGGCGCCGACGGGCTTCAGCGCGCACCGGCCGCCGGGCCATCACGCGGAGGCCGCGCGGGCGATGGGCTTCTGCCTGTTCAACAGCGTGGCGGTCGCCGCCCGTCACGCCATCGATCGCCACGGGGTCGAGCGGGTGCTGGTGCTCGACTGGGACGTCCACCACGGCAACGGGACGAACGACATCTTTCACGCCGATCGGCGCGTCCTCTTCGTCTCGATACACCAGTCGCCGCTCTATCCGGGCAGCGGGGCCGCGAGCGACGTGGGCTCGGGCGAGGGACGCGGCCACACGGTCAACCTGCCGGTGCCGCCGGGGACCGGCGACGGCGTCTACGCCTCGCTGATCGAGCATGTCGTGCTGCCGCTGGGTCGCGCCTACGAGCCGCAGCTCGTCCTCGTCTCGGCCGGGTTCGACGCCCATCGCGACGACCCGCTGGCCGACGGGGAGGTGACCGACGCCGGCTTCGCGGCGATGGCCACGGCGATGGCGCGACTGAGCGCGGAGGTCGGCGCGCCCGTCGGCGCGGTGCTCGAGGGCGGATACGACCTCGGCGCGCTCTCCCGCTCGGTGGTGGCGACGATGCGCGCCCTGGCGGCGCCGCCCGCCGCCCTCGGCCGGGCAACTGACGGCGCGGAGCACCCCCTCGCCGGCCAGGCCCGGGCCCGGCTCGCGCCTTACTGGCCGGCGCTGGGGCTCCTAGATGCCTAGCCCGCGGGAAAGGAGGGGGCCGGGCCGGACGCGACCTCCCGCCAGGCGTCGAGCACGCGCTTCGCCATCGCGTCCGAGGACCAGGCCGCGGCGCGCTCGCGCCCCGCGACCCGGGGGTCGGCGGCGGCGAGGTGCGGGGCGAGCGTGGCGCGCCACGTCGCGAGGTCGAACGGCGCGCACAGGCAGCCGGCGATCCCCGCCAGCGCCTCGGCGTGCACGCCGACCGGCGTGGCCAGCACGGGGACGTCGCAGGCCAGCGCCTCCAGCACGGCCAGGCCGAAGCCCTCGCGATCCGAGGGCACGACGACGGCGTCGGCGGCGTTGACGTAGAGCGGCACCCGCTCCGGCGGCACCCCGCCGAGCGTCAGGAGCCGCGTCGAGCCGGCCAGCGCGCGGGCCCGGTCCGCGCGCTTCTCCCGCCGGGCCGGATCGGCGGGGAAGAGGAGCATCCGCTCATCCGGAGGAAGGCCGAGGGCGGCCCGGGCCGCGGCCCGGGGACTCGGCGCGAACCGGTCGAGCGCCACGCCGCACGGGAGCACGGCGACCGGTCGCCGGGCGCGCCCCGGCGGGATCGTGGCGGCGAGCTCCGGCGACACCGCCGCCGCGAGCGCGACGCGGGGCAGCGCCGCGAGCGAGATGCGCCGCGATCGGGGGTGGGCGAGGTCGGTGCCGTGGAAGGTGATCACCACCGGGCCGGCGCCCGCCGCGAGGGCGGGCCACGCGGAGAGCCCGAAGTGCGCGTGCACGACGTCGAACGCCGCGCGGCGATGGCGGCGGCGCAATGCCCGTGCGGCCCGCAGGTACCCGAGCGCCCCGCCGGGCGCGAAGGCGAACACCTCGACCTCCACCCCCGGCCGGCGGCGGAGCGCCTCGACCTGGTCGCGGACGAAGACGCCGAGCGCGGGCGCCGCCGGCGACGGGTACATGTTCGTGACGACGAGCGCCCGCACGGCGAGGCACCCTAGCCCGGCGCGGTGCCGCGCTCAGGCCGCGCGAGGCGCAGCGCGGGCACGGGCGTGACGATGCCGGCGTCCTTTCGGCACGAGCGCGTCTGGAGCCGGCACGCGGGGTCCGGCACGGTGACTCCGGGTCGCGCGGCGCTCGCCGCGGGCCGCCCACCACGAACCGGAGGAGACAACGATGGGCTATCGCATCATGGGCCGCCTGCACGCCGTGGCGCACCGGGCCTGGACCGCCGAGCGCGGGCAGGGCACGGTGGAGTACGTCGCGCTGATCCTGCTCGTCGCCGCCGTGCTGGCCGGCGTCGTGGCCGCGACCAAGGGCCGGCGCTTCGGGGCGACCGGGATCGCCGAGACCATCGTCAAGCAGCTGCGCAGCGCGCTCGAGTCGGTGAAGTGAGCGGCGGCTCAGCCGGCCGCGGCGAGGGCCGATTCCATCGCGGGCACGGGGTCCTCGAGCACCCGCCCGTGGCCGACCGCCAGGCGCGCCGGCGTCAGGGCGAGGAGGGCCGCGCCGCTGCGGCGCGCCGTCGGCTTGTCCCACGTCGCCAGGGCGGGCAGCGGGAACAGCGGGCGCAGCACCCCGGCGACGGCGATCCCCCCGAGCGTCTGGAACGCGTCGCCGGCGATCAGCGTCCGGTCGCGGGTGTCGAGGAACGCGAGGTGTCCCGGGGTGTGGCCCGGGGCGGCCACGGTCTCGAGCGAGCCGACGCGATCGCCCGGCTCGAGCGGGCGCGTCGGCGGCGAGGCCTTCACGAAGCCGCCGCGCAGCTTGGATGGCGCCTCGTCCGGGTCGAGGGCACGGTCGCCCGCGAGCAGACGGGCCTCGCGCGTGCCGACGCCGACCTCCACGTCGCCGAGCTCGGCGCGCAACGCGTCGAGCGAACCCGCATGGTCGCCGTGGGAGTGGGTCAGGAGGATCCGGCGGATGGCGCCGCCGCCCTCGGCCGCGGTGGCGGCGAGGATCCCCTTCGTGGTCCCGGTGACGCCGGTGTCGATCAACGTGAGCCCGTCGTCCTCGCGGACGAGGTAGCAGTTGATCGCGCCCCACCTCGTCAGCTGCACGAGATGGTCGCCGTGGCGGGTGACGCGGAGCCCCATCGCGGCGCAGGCTAGACGATGATCTCGCGGGAGCGATCCCCGGCCGTCTCCTCTGCGACCATGGCGCGGTGTCCGACCCCTTCCAGGACCAGCGCGGCCTGCCGATCGCCGTCTTCGACTCCGGCGTCGGAGGCCTCACCGTGCTGCACGAGCTGCTCGTGCGCCTGCCGCACGAGGACTTCCTTTACCTCGGCGACACCGCGCGGTTCCCGTACGGCGATCGCTCGCCGCGGGAGCTCCGTGGCTTCGCGACCGAGATCGCCGACCTCCTGCTCGAACGCGGGGCGAAGCTGCTCGTCGTGGCCTGCAACTCGGCGACCTCCGCCGGTCTGGACGCGGTGCGTGAGCACGTCGCGGCCCGCGGCCGGGTCCTCGACGTCATCGGCGTCATCGGCCCCGAGTCGGTGCTGGCCGCCGCCGCGACCCGCTCCGGGCGGATCGGGCTCCTGGCCACGCCGACGACCGTCACCTCGGGCGCCTACGAGCGTGCCGTCGGCGCCGCCGACCCCCACACGCTGTTGACCAGCGTCGCGTGTCCAGACCTCGCGCCGATCATCCAGAGCGGGTTCCCGTTCGACGAGCACGTCGTCGAGGTCGTGCGCAAGTCGTGCCGCCCGCTGCGGGCGGCCGAGGTCGACACCGTCATCCTCGGCTGCACCCACTACCCGCTCGTGCGCCCGATGCTCCAACGCGCGCTGGGCCCGGAGGTCGCGCTGATCACCTCCGGGGCCGCGGTGGCGCGCCGGGTGGAGCACGCGCTCGCCGTGCGCGGGCTCGGCGCGCAACGGGACGACGAGGGCGACTACCGCTTCCTGTGCACCGGTGAGCCCGCCACGTTCCGCGAGCTCGGGACCCGCTTCCTGCAGATGCCGCTCGGCCCGGTGACCAAGGTCGAGACGCCGACCGGGGTGGCGGCGTGAGCCCGGAACGGGACGCCGCAACGAGCCCCGAGCGCAGCCATGGTCGGGCGCCGGACGGCCTGCGGCCGGTGACCATCGAGCCCGGGTTCGTGCGCTCGGCGACCGGGTCGGCGCTCATCGCCGCGGGCGGCACCCGCGTCATCTGCACGGCCTCCGTGGAGGAGAGCGTCCCGAAGTGGATGGCGGGGAAGGGCCACGGCTGGCTCACCGCCGAATACGGGATGCTGCCGGCGTCCACGGGCCGGCGAAAGGCGCGCGACGCGGCGCGCGGCCGTCTCGATGGGCGCACCGTGGAGATCCAGCGGCTGATCGGCCGCTCGCTGCGCGGCGTCGTCGACTTCGAGGCGCTCGGGGAGCGCACGGTGTGGGTCGACTGCGATGTGCTCGAGGCCGACGGCGGCACCCGCTGCGCGGCCATCACCGGCGGCTACGTCGCGCTGGAGCTGGCCTGCGCAGCGCTCGTGGCCGACGGGCGACTTCCCCGCTCGCCGCTCACCGGGACGATCGCCGCGGTCTCGTGCGGGATCGTCGCGGGCGCGCCGCTGCTCGACCTCGACTACGCCGAGGACTCCACCGCCGAGGTCGACGCGAACGTCGTCATGACCGGGGAGGGCGGGCTCGTCGAGGTGCAGGCCACCGCCGAGCGCACGCCCCTCTCCCGCGCGCACCTCGACGACCTCCTGGCGCTGGCCTAGCAGGGGATCGCGACCCTGCGCGAAGTCCAGCGCGAGGCCGCCGCCGCCGGCTGAGCCGCCATCGTGGCGTCGCTCCTGCTGGCCACCCGCAACGCCCACAAGGTGCGGGAGTACGCGCGCCTGCTGGCGCCGTACGGGGTGGATCCGCTGCCCGAGGCCGTCGTGCTCCCGCCGGAGACCGGCACGACGTACGCCGAGAACGCGATGGCGAAGGCGCGCGCGGCGGCCGCCGGGACGGGCCGACCGGCGCTCGCCGACGACTCGGGGATCGAGGCGGCGGCGCTTGGCGGGGCGCCCGGGGTCCGGTCGGCGCGTTTCGCGGGTTCCGCGGCCACCGACGCCGAGAACCTCGCGCGCCTGCGGCGCGACGCGCCACCCGGCAGCGCGCTGCGCTACGTCTGCGTCGTGGCGTGGGCGGATCCGGCGGTCGGCGAGGAACGGACGTTCGCTGGCACGTGCGAGGGCCGGCTCGCGGCAGAGGCGAGGGGCCTCCGCGGCTTCGGCTACGACCCCGCGTTCCTGCCCGCCGAGGATCCCGACGACCGGACGATGGCCGAGCTCTCCGACCCCGAGAAGGACGCGATCAGCCATCGGGGTCGCGCCGCTCGTGCGCTGCTCGGGTGGCTGGGCGACGGGGCACGATCGTGACGCCGGCGCCAGCCGTCGTGGATGCCGAGGCCGCGCGCGCCAAGCGACGCGCCGCCGCGCTGTCGATCGGCTCCAACACCACGCTGATCGTGCTCAAGGTCGTGGCCGGCAGCATCACCGGCTCGGTGGCGATCCTCACCGACGCGATGCACTCGGGCATCGACCTCATCGCGTCCTTCGTCGCCTTCTTCTCGATCCGCAAGGCCGGCGAGCCGGCCGATGAGACCCACCGCTACGGGCACGAGAAGGTGGAGAACCTCGCCGCCGCGATCGAGGGGCTGCTGATCCTCGTCGGCTCGGCCGTGATCGTCTACGCGGCGGTGCGCCGGCTCGCCTCGGGCACCGAGATCAGGGAGGTGCCGGTCGGCATCGCGATCATCTCCTTCTCGATCGTCGTCAACCTGCTCGTCACGCGGCACATCTCGCGCGTGGCCTCGCGCACCGACTCCCCGGCGCTCGAGGGCGATGCGGCCCACCTGCGCACCGACGCGCTGACCTCCGGCGGCGTGCTGGCGGGCCTGGTGCTCGTCGCACTCACCGGGTGGACGTGGGTCGATCCGGTCGTCGCGCTCGCGGTCGCCGGGGTCATCGTCGTCACCGGCGTGCGGATCCTCGGTCGCTCCTCGCGCGTGCTCGTCGACGAGGCGCTGCCCGAGGACGAGATGGCGGCGATCCGCGAGGCCCTGCTCGGGTTCGGGTCGCGCGGGGTCGTCGGATACCACGAGCTGCGCACGCGCCGCGCCGGATCGCGTCGTCACGTCGACCTCCACGTGCAGTTCCGCCGCGGCACGACACTGGAGGCGGCCCATCAGGTCGCGCACGAGCTCCAGGACGCGATCCGTGCCCGGCTGCGGGAGGCCGACGTGCTCATCCACCTCGAGCCGGAGGACCGCGTCCGTCCCGGGTCCGAGCTGCCGGCGCCGCGTCCCTCGCCGCTCAACGGAGGTTGATCGCCGCCGAGAGGCCGACCGCGACCGCGACGAGGCCGTAGCCCACGTAGCCGCTGAGGAAGAGCAGGATGGCGGTCACCGCGCAGGCGGCGACGGTCACGAGCCAGGCCAGGCGGGTGAGCGGCATCCGCGCATTGTCGCCGGGGCCCTGGACGGCGTCGCGAGGACGTGGCGCAGCCGCGAAAGGCGCACAATGCGGGTTTTTGGTGCCCGCGGGCGCCCCGCGCCGCAGCCGAAGGGGGTAGAACGGCGTGCCCACGGGGAAGCGCCGTCCTTCCCGTCCGCCGGCGCTGTTAGCTTCGCGCCCTTCCACCACCTCCAAGGAGGAGACTGTGACGAAGTCCGAGTTCGTCGACGTCGTCGCCGACAAGGCCGACCTGAGCAAGAAGGAGGCCAACGCTGCCGTCGAGGCCGTCCTCGGCACGATCGAGGACACGCTGAAGCGGGGAGGCGAAGTCGTCTTCTCCGGGTTCGGCAAGTTCCACGTGGCCCAGCGGAGCGCCCGCGAGGGTCGCAACCCGGCCACCGGCGCCACGATCCAGATCGCCGCCTCGAAGGTCCCGCGCTTCAGCGCGGGGGCGGGGCTCAAGAAGGCCGTCAAGAGCTAGCGCCTCGTTCAACGGCGCCTGATGGAGGCCCCGGGCCCCACCTCGGGGACCGGGGCTCCACCCGGCCGCCCGCTCGCCTTCGGCGACCGCCTCGCGACGGCCGTCGACGCGCGCTGCTCGCAGCTCGTCCTCGGGCTCGACCCCGACCCGATGCGGCTGTGGCCGTCGGCACTCGAGCCGCAGCACGGGGTCGGCTCCGAGCCGGCTGCGCCGGACGCCGTGCCCGCGGAGCGTGCGGCCCGCGCTGTCGTCCGTCATTCCGCGCTCGTCATCGACGCCGTGGGGACCGCATGCGTCGCGGTCAAGCTCCAACTCGCCTGCTTCGAGCGGCTCGGGGCGGCCGGTTGGGCGGCGCTGGCCGAGGTCGCCGCCCACGCGCGCGACGCCGGGCTCCTCGTGCTCGCCGACGGCAAGCGCGGCGACATCGGCGTCTCCGCAGCGGCCTACGCGCAGGCGCTGCTCGCCTCCACCCCGACGCCCTACGGCGAGGTCGCCGGGCTCGGCGCCGACGCGGTGACCGCGAACCCGCTGCTCGGCGCTGAGACGCTGGTGCCGCTGATCGACGCGGCGCGCAGCCGCGGCGCCGGGATCTTCGTCCTCGTGCGGACCTCGAACCCGGGGGCGGCGGACGTCCAGGCGCAGGCCCTGGCGGCGGGGGGCGACGTGAGCGACCGCCTCGCGGACATGGTCGCGACGCTCGGCGCGGACGGCACCGGGGGCTCCGGGCTCTCCGACGTCGGCGCGGTCGTCGGCGCGACGGCGCCCGGGCGGCTGGCCGCGCTGCGCGCCCGGATGCCCGCCGCGGTGCTGCTCCTGCCCGGGGTCGGCGCCCAGGGCGGCCGGGTCGAGGATCTCGCCCCGGCCTTCGCGCCGGGCCGGGCGGGCGGCCTCGTCGCGGTCTCGCGGGGCCTCGTCGGGGCGCACGAGCGACTCGGCGGCACGCCCGCCGACGCCGCGCGCGCCGAGGCCGAGCGCCTGCGCGCGCTCGCCTGGAGCCTGGTCTGACCGGCCCGGGGGCGCGGCTATGATCGCCCGCGCCATGGCGCCCCGCCGCAGCCCCGCGCGCTTCCTGGCCCCGCTCGCGCTGCTGGCGGCGCTCGGGGCCGTCGTCCTCGTCGTCGCGGCCGGCGGCTCCGACCGCCACGGAGGCTCGTCCGCGACGACGCCCGCAGCGAAGACCGGCCAGCGGGCCCGCCGGCGGGCGCAGCCGCGCTTCTACGTCGTGCGCCCGGGCGACATCCTCTCGGTCATCGCCGAGCGGACCGGCGTCACCGTGGCGCGGATCGAGGAGCTGAACCCGAACGTCGATCCGCAGGCCCTCGGCACCGGGCAGCGGTTGCGGCTGCGGCCGTGAGCCGCACCGGCGGGCGGTTCCTGGCCGGGCCGCTCCTCGCGGGGGTCTGCCTGGCGGCGGCGCCCCCGTCCGGCGCGGCTCCGGCGCCTCCGCTCAGCGCCCGCGCCGCGATCCTCGTGGAGTCCTCAACCGGGACGGCGGTGTATCGCCGGGCGGCGGACGAGCGTCGGTCGATCGCCTCCACCACGAAGCTCATGACCGCGCTCATCGTGCGCCGGCGCGCCTCGTTGGGAACCCGGTTCGCGGCCGTGGCCTACGGCGGGGGGGCCGTCGAGTCGCGGCTCGGCCTGCGCCCCGGCGAGCGGATGAGCGTCGCCGACCTCCTCACGGCGACGCTGCTGCCGAGCGCCAACGACGCGGCCCGGACGCTCGCCGTCCGGGTTGGCGGGTCCGTTCCGCGCTTCGTCGCGCTGATGAACGCCGAGGCGCGCCGTCTCGGCCTCCGGCACACCCACTTCGCCACCCCGGTCGGCCTGGAGACGCCGGGCAACTACTCGAGCGCCCGCGATCTGACCCGGTTGGCGGCGGTGTTCCGCCGGGACGGATTCCTGCGCCGGACGGTCGATCGCCCGCGCGCCCTCCTGCGCACCGGCGACCGGCGGCGGGTCGTGGTCAACCGCAACACGCTCGTCGCAGCGGTGCCCTGGGTCAACGGGGTCAAGACGGGCCACACGGGCCGCGCGGGGTACGTGCTCGTCGGCTCGGCCACGCGCGACGGCGAGACGCTGCTCTCGGCCGTGCTCGGCACGCCGAGCGAGTCGGCCCGCGACGCCGACACGCTCGCGCTGCTGCGCTGGGGCTTCAGGAGCTTCCGCGTCGAGGTCCTGGGCCGTCGTGGCACCGTCGTCGCCCGACCCAAGGTGCGCTTCGACGACGCCCGGGTCCGGGTGGTCGCCGCCCGGACCGTCCGCGCCGTCGTGCCGCGCGGCGTGCGGGTGAGCCGTTCCGTGACGGTGCCCGCGGAGCTCGAGGGCCCGATCCCCGCCGGGCGGCGCGTCGGCACGGTCGTCGTGCGGGCCCGCGGCCGTCCGGAGGTCCGGATCCCGGCGGTCACGGCGCAGCCCGTGCCGGAGGTCACGCTGCTCGAGCGGGCCGGCCGGTGGCTGCTGTGGCCCGGTAGCCTCATCCTCGTCCTCGCGGGGCTGGCCGCCGTCGCCCTCGCGCTCCGCCGCAGTCGGCGACGACGGCGCCGGGACGAGGACCGGGCGCGCCGGCGGGCGGCGCCCGGAGCGGACGCCGAGATCGCATGATCATCACCGTCACCCTCAACTCGGCCATCGACAAGACGCTGGAGGTGCCGAACTTCCGCCCGGGCCGGCGTCACCGCTCGGTCGACGGCGCGACGATGCCGGGCGGCAAGGGCGTCAACGTCGCTCGGGCGCTCAAGGCGCTTGACCAGCCGGTGATCGCGACCGGGTTCGCCGGTGGGGCGACGGGGACCCGGATCGTCGAGGCGCTGACCGACGAGTCGATCCTTAACGACTTCGTCCGGATCCGGGAGGAGTCGCGCACGAACACCGCCGTGCTCGACCCGACGACGGGCGTCGTGACCGAGATCAACGAGCGCGGTCCGGCCGTCTCTCCGCAGGAGCTCGGCCTCTTCCGCGACAAGCTGCTCTACCTGGCGCGCGGCGCGAGCGTCTGCGTGTTCGCGGGCTCGCTGCCGCCGGGTGTCGGGGCCGACGAGTACGCCGCGCTCGTCCGCGACGTCCGGCGCCTCGGAGTCACGACCGTCGTGGACACCGACGGCGAGCCGCTGCGCATGGCCGTCCGCGCCGAGCCCGCGGTGGTCTCGCCCAACGTGCTCGAGGCCGAGGAGCTCGTCGGCCACGAGTTCAACGATGATGAGGACCGCGTGATCGCCGTCGCAGAGATGGCCGAGCTCGGCGCGCGCGAGGCGATCATGACCGTTCCCGACGGCTGCTTCGCGCGGGTGATGGAGGACGGCGGCCCGCAGATGTACCGGGTGCGCGTGGACCCCCAGGAGGCCCGCTCGGCGGTGGGCTCCGGCGACGCGTTCCTCGCCGGGTACGTCGCCGCCCGCTACACGGAGGAGCCGCCGTCCGGGTGCCTGGCCTTCGGGGTGGCCTGCGGTGCCGAGTCGACCCAGCACTTCGGCGCCGGCGTGCTGGATCCCGGGCGGGCCGAACGCCTGCGCGGCGAGGTCGAGATCACGCCGCTGCCGCTCCCCGCGGCGGTCCCGTAGCGCAGCTCAGGGCGCCCCCGGCGGGCCGAGGGAGCCGCCGGGACGGGTGCTAGCATCGCCGCCACTCGATGGTTGCCGCCTCGATAATGCCTCCGACCCCACGTCCGGCCCCTCGCCGGGCCCGGCCGGCGCGAGCGGGAGGCCTCCGATGGAGGTAGAGATCGGTCGCGGGAAGAAGGCCCGGCGCGCCTACGGCTTCGACGACGTCGCCATCGTGCCCTCGCGCCGCACCCGCGACCCCGACGACGTCGACATCTCGTGGACGCTCGGCCCCTACCGCTTCGAGCTGCCGCTGCTCGCCTCGGCGCTGGACGGCGTCGTGTCCCCCGGAACCGCGGGGATCCTCGGGGGGCTGGGAGGGCTCGCCGTGCTCAACCTCGAGGGCATCTTCTGCCGCTACGAGGATCCCGAGGCGCAGCTCGAGCGCATCGCCGGGCTCCCGCGCGACGCCGCGACCCGGGAGATGCAGGCGATCTACCAGGAGCCGGTCCATCCCGAGCTGATCGCGCGGCGCATCCGCGAGATCAAGGACCAGGGCGTCGTCGTCGCCGCCTCGCTCACCCCCCAGCGGGTCCGCACGCACTACGAGACGGCGCTCGAGGCCGGGCTCGACATCCTCGTCATCCAGGGCACCGTCGTCTCCGCGGAGCACGTCTCCTCCGACGAGAGCCGCCCGCCGCTGAACCTCAAGGAGTTCATCGCCGACCTGCCGATCCCGGTGGTGGTCGGCGGCTGCGCCTCCTACCACACGGGCCTCCACCTCATGCGCACCGGCGCGGCGGGCGTGCTGGTCGGAGTCGGCCCGGGCGCGATCTGCACGACGCGCGGCGTGCTCGGCATCGGGGTGCCCCAGGCCACGGCGATCGCCGACGTCGCCGCCGCCCGCTCCCAGCACATGCTCGAGACGGGCGACTACGTGAAGGTCATCGCCGACGGGGGCATGAAGAACGGCGGCGACCTGGCCAAGGCGATCGCCTGCGGGGCGGACGCCGTGATGATCGGCTCGCCCCTCGCCCGCGCCCACGAGGCGCCGGGTCGCGGCTACAACT
The DNA here is from genome assembly GCA_038251325.1 of Solirubrobacterales bacterium. GTDB lineage: Bacteria > Actinomycetota > Thermoleophilia > Solirubrobacterales > Solirubrobacteraceae > JBBSBL01. The sequence goes on from JBBSBL010000006.1 coordinate 17,503, forward strand.
GGGGCATGGCGACGTTCCATCCCACACTGCCGCGCGGGACCCGCGTCGCCACCGTGCAGAACGGGTCGCTGGCGGAGATCGTCACCGGCCCCGCGCGGGAGAACGACGGCACCTTCAACCTCATGGGCGCGCTGCGGACCTCGATGGCGACGTGCGGCTACCGGGACATCGCGGAGTTCAACCGCGCGGAGCTCATGGTGGCCCCGTCCCTGCAGACCGAGGGCAAGTACCTCCAGCGCGAGCAGCAGGTGGGGATGGGTTCCAACGGGAAGGCCGCCGCGCTTGTCGGCGCCGCCGACTGAGCCGCTGACCGCGTCCACCGCGGCGCCCGCCGCCACGGACGAGTCCGGCCCGGTCGCGTCGCCCCCGGCCGTCGACGAGGTCGTCGTCCTCGACTACGGAGGGCAGTACTCCCAGCTGATCGCCCGCCGCGTGCGCGAGTGCGGGGTCTTCTCCGAGCTGCTGCCCCACCACACGGGGGCCGCGGAGGTCGCGCGACGCCGGCCCAAGGGGCTGATCCTCTCCGGTGGCCCCGCGTCGGTCTACGCCGACGGGGCCCCGGCGCTCGAGCCCGAGCTGCTGGAGCTCGGGATTCCGGTGCTCGGCATCTGCTACGGCATGCAGCTCGTCGTCAAGGCGCTCGGCGGGGACGTCCGCGGCGCCGAGGTCGGCGAGTTCGGCCGCTCGACGCTCACCGTCGGCGAGCCCGGCCGGCTGCTCGCCGGGCTGCCGCGCGAGCAGACCTGCTGGATGTCCCACCGCGACACGGTGTTCGCCCCGCCGCCCGGCTTCAGCGCGCTCGCCGCCTCCGCCTCCTCGCCGGTCGCGGCGCTGGAGTCCGTCGAGCGCGGGATCTACGGCATCCAGTTCCACCCCGAGGTCGTCCACACGCCCTACGGCCAGGACATCCTCACCCGCTTCCTCACCGAGGTCTGCGGCTGCGAGCCGACGTGGAGCGCGGGCTCGATCGTCGAGGACCAGATCGCGCGGATCCGCGCCCAGGTCGGCGACGGTCGCGTCATCTGCGGGCTCTCGGGCGGCGTCGACTCCTCCGTCGCCGCGCTGCTCGTCCATCGGGCCGTCGGGGATCAGCTGACCTGCGTGTTCGTCGACCACGGCCTCATGCGCAAGAACGAGGGCGACCAGGTGATCGCCGCGTTCCGCGACCACTTCAAGGTCCCGCTCGTCGCCGTCGACGCCGAGGAGCGCTTCCTCGCCCGGCTCGCCGGCGTCACCGATCCCGAGGCCAAGCGCAAGGCGATCGGGGCGGAGTTCATCCGCGTCTTCGAGGAGGAGGCCGCGCGCCTGGCGCAGGGCGGGGAGGGCGCGCGCTACCTCGTCCAGGGGACGCTCTACTCCGACGTCATCGAGTCCGGCGGCGGCACCGGCGCGGCGACGATCAAGTCCCACCACAACGTCGGCGGTCTCCCCGAGGATCTCGGCTTCGAGCTCGTCGAGCCCCTCCGGGCCCTGTTCAAGGACGAGGTCCGCGCGGTCGGCGCCGAGCTCGGCCTCCCCGAGCGCCTCGTCTGGCGCCAGCCCTTCCCCGGGCCGGGGCTGGCGATCCGCATCGTCGGCGGCGAGGCGACCCGCGAGCGGCTCGAGACGCTGCGCGAGGCCGACGCGATCCTCCAGGACGAGATCCGCGGCGCCGGGCTCTACCGCGAGCTCTGGCAGTCCTTCTGCGTGCTCCCGGACGTGCGGACCGTCGGGGTGCAGGGCGACGAGCGCACCTACGGCCACGTCGTCGTCATCCGGGCGGTGACCAGCGACGACGCGATGACCGCCGATTGGGCGCGGTTGCCCTACGACCTGCTCGAGCAGATCGCCTCGCGGATGATCAACGAGATCCGCGAGGTCAACCGGGTGGTGCTGGACATCACCTCAAAGCCCCCCGGCACCATCGAATGGGAATAGGAACGCCCGGGCCGAAGCCCGGCGGCGTCCTCGGGGGAGGGCCGTGCGCTGCACTGTCCCTCCCCCTGCGTCCTGGCCAGGCTTGACCCGGCCGTCCCTATTGGCGTGGCCGGCGGCCGGGGGGATTGTCCTCAGCTCACGCGGTCCCAGGCCCGGAGCGCGGGCAGCGGGTCGATCGGGGAGCCGCCCTGGTACCAGCCCGGCGCGGTCCAGATCTCGAAGTGGAGGTGGCAGCCGACCGCGTCGCCGGTGTCCCCGACGTAGCCGATCGTCTGGCCGGTGTACACGCGGTCGCCCTTGCCGACCAGCGCCCGCGAGCGCAGGTGGGCGTACATGAAGTCGCGCGTCGTGCCCGCCCCGTCGATCACGAGGTAGTTGCCGGCGGCGCCCTGGTGCCCGGCGTACTGGACGCGGCCGCCGCGCGCGGCGACGAGGCGGGTGCCGCAGGCGGCGAAGGTGTCCTGGCCCTGATGGCTGTGGCCGGAGCGGCCCGCGCCGAAGCGCCCGGCCGAGAGTCCGAAGGCGTGCGCACCCCGAATCGGGAAGACGTAGGGGAGGAAGGTGAACGAGCCGGCCGTCGCCTGACCCTGCGTCCCGAGGGCCTCGGCGCTCGTGCGGACGCCCCGGGCCTGGGCGCCGATCGTGACGCGGAACTGGTAGCGCCCCGCGGGCTGCACGCGGCCGTGGAGCGTCCCGCCCCAGCGGACGGTCTGCGGGGTGCCCGGATCGACGTCGTACGCCGTCCAGGCGGCGACGCCCTGCCCGTCGGAGAGCCGGACGAGGTCGACCCGGACGTCCTGGGGCCCGGCGGTCTGCAGCACGTAGGTGAGCCCTGCCCGGCGGCGGCCGTAGAAGGTGACGTGGCCGGCCTCGAGCTCGGCCCGCACCCCGGAGCGGCTGGTGAGCGGAGTGCTGCGGTCGATGACGATCGTCGCGCGGCTCGCGGGGGAGGGGACGCCGGCGGCGTCCGTGACCCGCACCGGGCCCGTTCGGGCGCCGGCGGGCACGCGGACCTTCGCCGTCCCGGCCGTGGCCCTGGCCCGGGCGCCGGCGTCGTCCGCGCTGCCACGGGCGCCGAGGAAGACCACTGCGACGCGTCCCTCGAGGTGTCGCCCGGCGACCCGGACCGTGCCACCGGGGCGGACGGCCGTGGCGGCGGTGCAGCGGGTCGCGCAGCGCACCGAGTCGGCCGTGGGGCGTGGAGCGGCGAATGCCCCGCCGTCATCGGCGGCGGCGGGCAGCGCGAAGCCGGCGCCCAGCGCGCTGATCGTGATCGTGGCTGCCGCGCAGCGGCGCGCGACGGTTTCCGCTCGCATCGAGGTCGATGCCTCCCTTTTCTCGTGCCTGCGGGGTTAGCTGTCGGGCTCGCGCGAAGGGACCGCGCTACCGGGCGCCAGTGCCCGGATTCGCCCCTCGGTCGCCACAGCGGCGACCAGTGGGTTCCCCGCTCCTTCGTGCCCGGCGGCGGGGACGAAGGACTCGGCTGGCGTTCAATGCTTCTGTCCTCAACATACACAGCGGGCGGGACCGGGTTGCGCCGCCCGGGCGGATGTGGGCACCTCCGGTGTCCGGTCGTCGACGGCTGATTCCACGCTCGCCGGCGTTTCCCTATCATGGGTCGCTCCGCCGCGCCCCGACCGGCGCGGCGTCCTGCGTCATGAAGACCTACGTCGCCAATCCGGAGACCCGCGATCGCCGCTGGTACGTCGTCGACGCCGAGGGCCAGACCCTCGGCCGGCTGGCCACCCGGCTCGCGGACACCCTGCGTGGGAAGCTCAAGCCCGACTACACGCCGCATGTCGACACCGGCGACTTCGTGATCGTCGTCAACGCCGAGAAGATCGCGGTGACCGGCAACAAGCGGGCCGACAAGCGCTACTACCGGCACTCGGGCTACCCGGGCGGCCTGCGCTCACGCACGCTGGAGGAGATGCTCCAGCGCCGTCCCGAGGAGGTCATCCGGCGCGCGGTGAAGGGGATGCTCCCGCGCAACCGTCTGGCCCGCCGCCAGATCACCAAGCTTAAGGTCTACGCGGGCCCCGAGCATCCCCACGCCGCCCAGCAGCCCGAGCCCCTGGAGCTTTCCTCGTGACCGAGCAGCCGCCGACCGACGAGCCGCAGGAGCCGGAGGCGCCCGCGGCGGAGCCGCCCAAAGACGAGCCGGCGGCCCCGGAGGCCGAGGCGACGCCGGAGCCCGAGACCGCCCCCGAGCCGACGCCGGACACCGAGCCGGAGGCCGAGTCCACTCCCGGGCCGGCGCCCGACGCCGAGCCCACCCCTGAGCCGGCGGCGGAGACGACGTCCCCGCCGGATGCCGAGGCCGCTCCCGCCGCCGAGGCTCCGCCGGCGGACGCCGAGCCCGAGGCCGCCGCGCCGCGCGAGAAGCCGGCCATCCCGGGCGCCGACCTCGAACCCGACATCGTCCCCGAAGGCCAGGACGCGCTCGGGGCCGAAGGCGCGGAGGGCGTCGCCGATGCGGTCGACGCCGATCCCGAGGCGGCCACCCCGATCGACGGCGAGGAGCCGGCGCCCGACGAGCAGCCGATCGCCGGCGCCACGATCGACCTCGCCAAGGGCGCGGCCTACAAGGCGACCGGCAAGCGCAAGAGCGCCGTCGCGCGCGTGGTGCTCACGCCCGGGTCGGGCACCTACACGATCAACGGGCGCACGCTCGACGCGTTCTTCCCGCGGATCACGTTGCGCCGCGTCATCAGCCAGCCGCTGGAGACCGTCGGCTACGAGACCCGCATGGACGTGACCGCCCGCATCCACGGCGGCGGCGTCTCCTCGCAGTCGGGCGCGCTGCGGCACGGGATCGCGCGGGCGCTGCTCGAGGCCGACCCCAACCTCCGCGGCGAGCTCAAGCGCCGCGGGTTCCTCACGCGCGACCCGCGCCGCAAGGAACGCAAGAAGGCCGGCCTGAAGAAGGCCCGCAAGCGGCCGCAGTTCTCCAAGCGATAGCGCTCCGGCGCCCGCGGCGGCCCACATGACCCGCAGGCTGTTCGGCACGGACGGCGTCCGCGGCCCCGTCGGCGAGACGCTCACGCCGGACCTCGTCCTCGCGCTCGTCCGCGCGGCGGTTGGAGCCCTGGAGGCCGCCACGCCGCAGGTCCTGGTGATCCGGGACACCCGGGAGTCGGGCCCGATGCTCGAGGCGGCGCTCGCCGCGGGGATCGCCGAGGCCGGCGGCCACGCCCTGCTGGCCGGCGTGCTCCCGACTCCGGCCGCGCCGCTGCTCATCGCGCGTCACGGGCTCGACCTCGGCGCGGTCATCTCCGCCTCCCACAACCCGTTCGCCGACAACGGCGTGAAGTTCTTCGGCGCCGACGGCGACAAGCTCACCGACGCCGCGGAGGGGGCGATCGAAGCGCGGCTCGACGGGGCGCCCGGACAGCCGACGCGCCCGGTCGGGCGCGTGCGCGCGATGCACGGAACGCTCGAGGACTACCTGCGCGCGCTCCACGAGCGCTTCGCGGCGCTCGATCTCAGCGGCCGTCGCGTCCTGCTCGACTGCGCGAACGGGGCCACATTCGAGGCGGCGCCCGAGATCTTCCGGCGCCTGGGCGCCACCGTGGACGTGATGGCCGACACGCCGGACGGCCGCAACATCAACGCCGCCTGCGGCTCCACGCACGTCGAGGCGCTGGCCGCCGCCACCGCGGCGGGCGGCCACGACGCCGGCTTCGCGTTCGACGGCGACGGGGACCGCGTGCTGGCCGCCGACCGGACCGGCGCGGTGGCCGACGGCGACGAGATCCTGGCGCTCGCCGCGCTCCACCTGCGCGCGGCCGGCCGGCTCCCGGGCGACGGCGTCGTGGTCACGGTGATGGCGAACTTCGGGTTCCACGCCGCCATGCGCGCAGCGGGGATCGCGGTGGCCACGACCCCCGTCGGCGACCGCTACGTGCTCGAGGCGCTGCGCGAGCGCGGCTGGGCGTTCGGCGGCGAGCAGTCCGGGCACGTGATCGACCTGGGGTTCGCGCCCTCGGGCGACGGCATCGCCACCGCGCTGCTCACGCTCGAGGCCCTCGGCGGGCGCGACCTCGCGGAGCGCGACGCGATGGAGAAGCTGCCCCAGCGCCTGGTCGGCGTCCGCGTGCGCGACCGCAAGGCGTTCGCCGGCGCCGAGGAGGTCCACGCCGCGATCGACCGCGAGGCCGAGGCGCTCGAGGGCCGCGGGCGCGTCCTCGTCCGCCCCAGCGGCACCGAGCCGCTCATCCGGGTCATGGTCGAGGCGCCCTCCGACGCGGAGGCGGAGGACGTCTGCCGGCGCCTGGCCGCGCTTGTCGAAGCGTCGCTCGGCGCCGCGACCGCGCGCTGACCGCCCTGACCGGGTCAATACCGGCGGAGCGACCGGCCGCCGCTACACTCGGTCGCACCCGCCTCGGCGGGACGGGCGCCGCCTCGGACGCGGCGTCCGATGCGTTTTGAGAACGGAGGTTTCGCCCATGTGCGGCATCGTCGGCTATGTCGGCGCCCGGCCCGTTCGCGACCTGGTGCTCGCGGGCCTCGAGAAGCTGGAGTACCGCGGCTACGACTCCGCCGGCATCTCCGTGCTCGACCACGGCGAGATCCGCTCGGTGCGTGCGGTCGGGAACCTCTCCGCGCTCCACGCCGCGATCGAGGCGCAGACCCGGGCGACCGCCGGCTCCGGCGCCGGCGCGGTGGCCGTGGCCGAGCGGGAGACGGGAACCGGCATCGGCCACACACGCTGGGCCACGCACGGCAAGGTGACCGAGGAGAACGCCCACCCGCACACCGACACGGCCGACCGCATCCACATCGTGGTCAACGGCATCGTCGAGAACTTCGTCGCGCTCAGGCGCGACCTCCAGGCCGACGGCGCCGTCTTCACCTCGGAGACCGACGCCGAGGTCATCGCGCACCTCGTCTCCGGCCACGACGACGGCGACCTCCTCGCCGCGGTCCGCGCCGCCTACGCCCGGCTCGAGGGCCACTTCGCCTTCGTCGCGATGTCAGCCGCGGAGCCGGGCCTGCTCGTCGGCGCCCGCCGGGAGTGCCCGCTCGTCGTCGGCCGCGGCGAGGGCGAGGCGTTCTTCGCCTCCGCGGTCCCCGCGTTCCTCGCCGAGACGCGGCACGTCCAGTACATCGAGAACGGGGAGATCGTCGCCATCCGGCCCGACGGCGCCGAGTTCACCGCCGCCGACGGCACCCCGGTGACCCGCCCGGTCGTCGAGGTCGACTGGGACGCCGAGACCGCCGAGAAGGGGGGCTACGACACCTTCATGCTCAAGGAGATCCACGAGCAGGCGGACGCGGTGGCGGAGACCGTCGCCGATCGCACGGCGCGCGGGACCGGGGTCGACCTCGGGGACCTCGGCTCGATCGACGACGAGCGGCTGCGGACGATCCGGCGCATCATCGTCGTCGCCTGTGGCACCTCCTACCACGCCGGCCTGATCGGGCGCTACGCGATCGAGGAGTGGGCGCGCGTGCCGGTCGAGATGGACCTCGCCTCGGAGTACCGCTACCGCAACCCGGTCGTCGGCGCCGACGACCTCGTGATCGGGATCTCCCAGTCCGGGGAGACGCGCGACACCCTCGCCGCGATGAAGCTCGCGCGCGACCGCGGGGCCACCGTGCTCGCGCTGACGAACGTCATGGGCTCCCAGGCCGAGCGCGAGTCCGACGGGGTGCTCTACACGCGCGCCGGGCTGGAGATCGGAGTCGCCGCCACGAAGACCTTCACGAGCCAGGTGGCGGCCATGTACCTGCTCGCCCTCCGCCTCGCGGAGCTGCGCGGCACGCTCGAGCCCGACGCGCTCGCGGCGCTGGTGGCCGAGACCAAGCACCTGCCTCACCACGTCGAGACGGTGATCGCCACCACCGAGGCTCCGGTGCGCTCGATCGACGAGCGCTTCCACGACGCCGACTTCTTCCTCTACCTCGGGCGCCACGTCGGGCTCCCGGTCGCGCTGGAGGGCGCCCTGAAGCTCAAGGAGATCTCCTACATCGCCTGCGACGCCTACGCCGCCGGCGAGATGAAGCACGGGCCGATCGCGCTGCTCGACGACCGCACCCCCGTGGTCTGCGTCGCCACGGACTCCCCGGTGCTGGAGAAGGTCGCCTCCAACATGCAGGAGGTCCGGGCCCGCGGCGCCCACGTCATCGCGATCGTCTCGGCGGGCGACGACGCGATCGGCGAGCACGCCGAAGAGGTCGTCGAGGTGCCGCGCACCCACTGGATGCTCACGCCGATCCTCGCCGTGATCCCGCTGCAGCTGCTCGCCTACCACGTCGCCCGCCTGCGCGGCCTCAACGTCGACCAGCCGCGCAACCTCGCAAAGACCGTCACGGTCGAGTAGGACTCCCGCGCCGGGGAGATGGCTGATTCCCCGACCTCGCGCACACGCGGCCGCGGAACCAACCATCTAGCATCGGCCGGGTGAGCCCCGTCGGCGTGGACCTGCTGGAGATCGCCCGCCTCGAGCGGGCCCTGGCCCGCCACCCGCGGCTGGCGGGGCGGCTCTTCACCGACGCCGAGCGGGCCTACGCGGCGTCGCGCGCGCGACCGGGCCAGCACCACGCCGCGCGGTTCGGCGCGAAGGAGGCGGTGGCCAAGGCGCGGCGCCTGCCCGTCCTGCGGCCGCGCGAGATCGAGGTCGCGAACGTCGGCGGGCCGCCGGTGGTGCGACTGCACGGCGCGGCCGCGGCGCGCGCCGAGGAGCTCGGGGTCGCGGTCGAGATCTCGCTCACCCACACGCGGCGCGAGGCCGCCGCGGTCGCGCTCGCCGCGTGAGCCTGCCGGACTGGCTCGAGCCGCTGCCCGGCGCCGCGGAGCAGCGGGCCACCGACCGCCGTGCGATCGAGGCGCTCGGGATCCCCGGCGTCGAGCTCATGGAGCGGGCCGGGATCGGGCTCGCCGAGGTGGTGGCGGACCGGGTGCCGACCGGCCCGGTCGTGGTGCTCTGCGGCTCGGGGAACAACGGGGGCGACGGGCTCGTCGCCGCGCGGCGGCTGCGCGAGCTCGGCCGCGAGGTCGACGTGCTGGCCCTCGGCGATCCCGCCGGGTGGCAGGGCGATGCCGCCGCGAACCGCGACCGGCTCCCCGGTGAGCCGCCCGCCTCGTGGACCGGCGCCGTGCCCGCCGGCGCGGCCGGCGTCGTCGACGCGATGCTCGGCACGGGCTTCGCGGGTACGCCGCGCGAGCCGGTGGCGGGCGCCGTCGCCGCGCTGGCCGCGGCGCGCGAGGGCGGCGGCGTGGTGGTGGCCTGCGACGTGCCGAGCGGGGTGGACGCCTCGAGTGGCGAGGCGCCGGGCGCCGCAGTGGCGGCCGACGCCACCGTGACCTTCGACGCCGGCAAGCCCGGACTGTGGATCACGCCCGGCAAAGCCCTGGCGGGCGCGGTGACGGTGGTCGACATCGGGATCCCGTCCGAAGCGGCCGCCACGCCGTCGATCGGACTCATCCGCGACGCGGTGCTCGACGCCGTCCCGCGACGCGGCGCGGACGCGACCAAGTTCACCGCCGGCAGCGTGCTGGTCTGCGGCGGCTCCACGGGACTCTCTGGCGCGCCCTGTCTCGCGGCGCTCGCCGCGGCGCGGGCCGGCGCCGGGTACGTCACGGCGGGGATACCGGCCTCGCTCGACCTCGTCGTCGAGGTGCGGCTGCTCGAGGTCATGAGCCTGGCGCTGCCGGAGAGCGGCGGGGCGCTCGGCCCGGACGCGCTCGACCCGGTGCTGGAGCGCACGGAGCGGGAGGACGCCCTCGTCCTCGGGCCGGGCCTCGGGCGGGGCGAGGCGACCCAGGAGCTCGCGCGCGCGATCGCCTCGCGCGCCGGGCTGCCGCTCGTGCTCGACGCCGACGGGCTGAATGCGCACGCCGGGCGCCTGGCCGACCTCGCGGGACGTGCGGCGCCGACCGTCCTCACGCCCCACGGCGGCGAGCTCGCCCGCCTCCTCGGCGTCGAGGGTGAGGCGGTGCGCGCCCATCGCCTCGCCCTGGTGCGGGAAGCCGCCGCGCAGGCCGGGGCGGTGGTGGTGCTCAAGGGCGACGACACGCTCGTCGCCCACCCCGACGGGCGGGTGGCCGTGAGCCCGGGCGGCGCGCCGGCCCTGGCCACCGCCGGGACCGGGGACGTGCTCTCGGGCACGATCGCCGCGATGCTCGCCAAGCGCCTGGATCCCTGGACGGCGGCGTGCGCCGGCGTGCTGCTCCACCTCCACGCGGGCCGCCTGGCCGGCGCGGCACACGGGCCCGATGGGGTACTCGCCTCCGACGTCGCGGCCCACCTCCCGGCGTCGCTGGCCCGCTAGGCTCAGGACGATGTGCGATCTCACCGCCCGGCGGGCGTCCGACTGATGCCCACCGTCGCCGACATCATGGACGTCGACGTCGTCAGCGTGCGCCCGGAGGACGACGTCCACACCGCGATCACGACGCTGCGCGAGCACGACCTCCCGGGCATCCCGGTGGTCGACGCCGACGGGCGCTGCGTGGGGATCGTCACCGAGGCGGACCTCGTCCTGCGCGACGAGGCGGCGGACATCAGCCTCCCGCACCACATCGACATCATGGGCGGGGTCATCTTCCTCGAGTCGACCAAGCACTTCGAGGCGCGGGTGAAGAAGGCGCTGGCCTCGACGGTGGCGGACATGATGACCGCCGACCCGGTGACCATCGCGCCCGGTGCGCCGGTCAAGGACGCCGCGCGGCTCATCGCCGAGCGCAAGCACAACCGCCTCCCGGTGGTCGGCGCGGACGGCAGGCTCGTCGGCGTCGTGACGCGCGTCGACGTGCTCGACGCGCTCACCGCCTGAGATGACCCACGCCGCGCAGCGGGCCGGGGCCCGGTGATCCGGGCCGAGGCGGCGGTCGACCTCACGGCCGTCGAGCGCAACTGCGCCTGCCTGCGGGGGGCCCTGGCGCCGGGCGCCGCGCTGTGCGCCGTGGTCAAGGCCGACGGCTACGGGCACGGCGCCGCACCGGTGGCGCGCGCCGCGCAGGCCGGCGGCGCGGCCTGGCTCGCGGTCTCCACCGCGCAGGAGGCCGCAGAGCTTCGGGCCGCGGGCGTCGAGGGCCGCGTGTTGGTGATGGGCGCGCTGAGCGCGGAGGAGATCCCGACGGTGCTCGACGCCGCGGCGGACGTCGTGGCCTGGCGCGAGGCCTTCGTGGCCGCGCTCGCGGCCCACGGCCGCGAGGGGGTCGGCGTCCACGTGAAGCTCGACACCGGGATGGGACGGCTCGGGACGCGGGACGCCGACGAGGCGCGCGCGGTCGCGGAGGCCGTGCTCGCCGCGCCCGGGCTGGAGCTCGCCGGGGCGATGACGCACTTCGCCACCGCCGACGCCGATCCCGAGTTCATGGAGCTGCAGCGCGACCGCTTCGAGCCCTTCGCGGCCGAGGTCCGGATGATGGCTCCGGGCGCGGTGGCCCACGCGGCGAACAGCGCCGCGACGCTGCGCGATCCCGGCACGCACTTCGACCTCGTCCGCTGCGGCATCGCGGTCTACGGCATGGACCCGTTCGGCTTCGACCCCGAGGAGCAGGAGCTCGAGCCCGCGCTCGCCCTGCGCTCCTACGTGGCCGACGTCAAACCCATCGGCCCGGGGGAGAGCGCGGGGTACGGGCGCACCTTCGTCGCCGAGGAGCCGGGCTGGATCGCGGTGGTGCCGATCGGCTACGCGGACGGCGTGCGCCGGCTGCTCTCCAACCGGGCGGACGTGCTCGTCGACGGCCGGCGGCGCCGCCTCGCGGGGACGGTGAGCATGGACACGGTAACGGTCGACCTCGGGCCGGCGCCCGACGTCGCCGTCGGCGCGGAGGTCGTGCTCCTCGGGGCGCAGGGCGGCGAGCGGATCCTGCCGGAGGAGTGGGCGCGCCACGCGGAGACGATCAACTACGAGATCACCTGCGGGATCTCGGACCGCGTGCCGCGCGTCCACCACTCCACCGGCGACGCGGGGTGAGGGAGCGGCCGACGACCGGGGCGATGAGCGACGCGCTGGAACCCGCGCGCGCTGCGCTGGCCGGCGAGCCGGCGTGGCTCGTCGGCGGCGCGGTGCGCGATCGCCGGCTCGGCCGCGACACGGCCGACGCCGACATCGTGCTCGCCGGCGACCCCGCCCGCGCCGCGCGAGCGCTCGCGCGTGCGGCGGGAGGAACCGCCTTCCCGCTCTCGGAGGCCTTCGGGCACTGGCGGGTCGTGGGACCCGAGCAGAGGTGGCAGGCCGACCTGACTCCGCTCGGCGGCGCGTCGATCGAGGAGGACCTGCTTCGGCGCGACTTCACGGTGAACGCGATCGCCGAGCCCCTCGCCGGGGGCGCCGCCGTCGATCCGACCGGTGGCGTCGCCGACCTGGAGGCCGGCGTGCTGCGGATGGTCGCGGCCGACGCCTTCGACGCCGATCCGCTGCGGGTCCTGCGGCTACCGCGCCTCGCCACCGAGCTGGGGTTCGACCCGGACTCCGGCACCGTGGCCGCGGCGCGGGGGCGCGCGCCGCGCCTCGGCGAGGTGGCCGGCGAGCGGGTCTTCGCCGAGCTGCGGCGGATCCTGCAGTCCGAGCGCCCGCTCGAGGGCATGGCGCTCATGGATTCGGTCGGTGCGACGGACCTCGTCTTGCCCGAGTTGGCGGCGCTGCGCGGCGTGGAGCAGAGCGCCTATCACCACCTCGACGTCCACGACCACACGCTCGCGGTGCTCGCCGAGGTCGTGGCCCTGGAGCGCGATCCCGCCCCGCTGGGCGAGCACGGCGCGGCCGCCGCCGCCCGGCTGGCGGGACCGCTGGCCGACGAGCTAAGCGGCTGGGGCGCGCTGCGCGTCGGCGCGCTCTTCCACGACGTGGCGAAGCCCAGCACGCGGCAGACGTTCCCGGGTGGGCGGATCGGCTTCCCCGGCCACGACGCCGAGGGCGCCGAGATGGCGCGTGCGGCGCTGACGCGGCTGCGGGCCAGCGAGCGCCTGCGCGCCCACGTCGGGGGTCTCGCCCGGCACCATCTCCGCCTCGGCTTCCTCGTCCACGACGCCCCGCTCTCGCGGCGCGAGGTCTACCGCTACCTCGCCGCGTGCGAGCCGGTCGAGGTCGACGTGACGGTGCTCTCTGTGGCCGACCGCCTGGCCACGCGGGGCCGCAAGGCCGACGAGGCCATCGCCCGCCACCTCGAGCTCGCTGACGGGATGCTCGGCGAGGCGCTCGCCTGGCGCGACGGGCGCCCGGCGCCGCTCGTGCGCGGCGACGAGCTCGCGGTCGCGCTCGGCATCGCGCCGGGCCCCGAGCTCGGCCGCCTGCTCGCCGAGGTGGACGAGGCGCGCTTCGCGGGCGAGGTGGTCACCCGCGAGGAGGCGATCGCCTGGGCGCGGGCGCGGCAGGCCGCGGGCGGCTGAGCCGCGGCCGGGCCCGGCGGCCGGAGCTGCTCAGTCCAGGTAGCGATGTAGCCAGCGCAGGGTGGCGGGCATGGCGTCGTCGCCGTAGGTCTCGGCGTGGCGCATGCCGGGCAGGACGATGAGACGGTTCGGCACGGCCTTGCGCGTCAGGGCCCGTGCGAACTCGCGCGGCCCGGCGAGCGGGACGAGCTCGTTCGCGCTGTTGAACTGGAGCGTGGGGGCGGAGCTGCGCGTGACGTGCGTCACCGGGGAGGCGACCTGACCCACCGGGCAGCGCGTCGCCGAGGCGCAGCCGAGGAAGTTGAGCACCAGATCGCGCCGCGTCTTGTCGACCGGGCCGAGTCCGACGCCACTCGAGTACAGGCGGTCGTCCGGCGGACCCGACCACGAGACCACCGCGTCGGCGTGGCCGGGCGCCCGGCCGGCCGAGCACCCCGAGCGCGTCGACCAGGTACCCGCCGGCGCTGCCGCCCACGGCGCCGACGCGGCGGGTGCTGGCGCCGTAGCGGGCCCCGTGGGCCCGTACCCAGCGCGCCGCGGCCTGGACATCGCGGACCTGGGCCGGATAGCGCTTGGTCGTGCAGAGCCGGTTCGCGCGATTCGCGCAGATCAGCCGGTAGTCCACGACCAAGGCGACAAAGCCGCCCCGCGCGAGCTGGTTGCCGAAGCGAACCCAGTCGGCCTTGTCCCCGCCGATCCAGCCGCCGCCGTGGACGCCGAGGACGGAGGGACGCCGCTGCGAGCCCGAGGCCGGTAGACGTCGACCAGGACGAGGGCGGGGCGGGGTCGGGTCATGGCGCGGGATCCTGTCAGGCCCGGCGCCCCATGCGTCGCACCAGGGCCTCGACGAGCGCCGCGGCCCGCCCGACGGTGTGGTGGTCGACGTTCGCCGGCGTGTCGCTCGGCCAGTGGTAGTTGGCGGGCGCCTTGTACTCCGTCACCGAGCCGATCGACGCCGAGGGGAAGCCGCGCCGCAGCGCGATCACGCCGTCGGTCGCGTTGCGCAGGCGCAGCCCGCGCCGCAGCGGGACGCCTGCCTCCGCGGCGGCCGCGGCGACCTCGTCGCGCACCGCCGCCGGGTAGTCGCGCATCACGAGCATCCCCTCGCCCTCGATCAGCGCGAGCTCCGGCGAGCCCACGGTGTCGAGGCACAGGACCGTGGTCGTCTCCGGGGAGAGGCGGTCGAGATGACGACGCGCGAAGCCGTCCATGCCCTCCATGAACGACTCCTCGGACCCGGTCGAGACGAGCAGCAGGCGCAGCCCGTGCACCGGGTCGTCGCGCACCGCCTCGGCCAGGCCGACGAGCACGGCGACCGCGCTGAGGTTGTCGTTCGCGCCGGGCACCACGGCGCGGGAGCCGATGTCGGCGAAGGCGGCGGCGCTGCCCAGGCTGAGCGCCGTGCCGGCCATGAGCGGCGCGCGCCGGCCGAGCAGCGCGCCGAGCGCGACCAACGCCGGCCCGGCGAGCACCGGGGCCATGAGGGGCGGGGAGGTCTCCGCGCGGGCGAGGAGCCCGGGCGCGAGGCGGGTGATTGCGGGCAGGATCCCCGGATGGAAGATGAGGCCCGAGTGCGCCGCATCGTGATGGGCGACGATGACGAGGGTGCGCTCGGCCTGCCGCTCGCCGGCCTCGGCGACCACGTTCCAGGTGGTGCGCTGCGGGAGCCGGCGGCGCCAGCGGAAGGCGCCGGAGCCGATGTCGTCCCACACCGCCCACGCGCCGGCGGCCCCGAGCGCCGCGGCGAGCCCGCGGGCACCCCGCCCGCCACGCAGGGCCGCCAGCCCGCCGAGCGCGGCGGCGCCGGCGGGGAGCCCCAGCGGCCACCAGTAGGTCCCGTGCGCGCGCTCGGGCTCGACCCCGGCCTCGGTGCCGCGTTCGCGCAGGGCGGCGGCGATCCACTCGGCGGCCTCACGCTCGCCCGCGGACGCCGAGGGTCGCTCGATCGCGGCGAGGCGCTCGATCACGGCGCGGAGGGTCGCGGGGGAGACCGGCACGGCGGCGCAAGCTAGCGGACGCCGGGCCGCGGGTAGGCTTCGCGCCGTGGCCGATCCCGACTGCATCTTCTGCGGCATCGTCGCCGGCGAGCTGCCCGCCACGATGGTCGCCGAGGACGAGCGCACCGTCGCGTTCATGGACATCAACCCGGCCACGCGCGGCCACCTGCTCGTCGTCCCGCGCGCCCACAGCGCCGACATCACCCAGACCGAGCCCGCCGACCTCGCGGCGAGCATCGCCGCGGCGCAGATGCTGACCCGCCGGGCCTTCGACCGCCTCGACGCCGACGGCGTCAACGTGCTGAACGCCTGCCGCCCGGTGGCCGGCCAGACGGTGTTCCACGTCCACCTCCACGTGATCCCCCGCTACGCCGACGACGGGATTACGCTGCCCTGGATCCCGGCGCCCGGCGACGCCGCCGAGATCGCCGCCGCCGCGGTGGCGCTGCGCGGATGAGCGGCGATCCGGTCCGGCTCGAGCGCGAGCCGGGCGGCCTGGCGGTCGTCACGTTCGACGCCCCGCCGCTCAACCTCTTCGACGCCGCGCTCGGCGCGGGCCTCCAGGCCGCGGTGGCCGCGCTGGAGGCCGAGCCGCCGCGCGCCGTGCTGTTCCGCGCGGAGGGGCGCGCGTTCACCGGCGGGGTCGACGTGCAGGTGTTCGCCGCCCTGGAGAGCGCCGACGCGGCCACGGCGCTCTTCGCCGACCTCATCGACACCGCGCGCCGCGTCGACGCCCTGCCGTGCCCGACCGTCCTCGCCGCCCACGCGCTCACGCTGACCTGGGCCTTCGAGCTGGCCCTCGCCTGCGACCTCATCCTCGCCGCCGAGTCCGCCGCCTTCGGCCTCGTCGAGGCGCGGGTGGGCCTCACGCCGGCGATGGGCGGGACCCAGCGTCTGGCCGAGCGCGCCGGGACCGGTCGCGCGCGCGAGCTGGTGATGACCGGCGAGGTCTACGCCGCCGAGACGCTCGAGCGCTGGGGCGTGGTCAACCGCGTCCTGCCCGACGCGGGCTTCGACGCCGCCGCGCGCGAGCTCGCCGCCGGCCTCGCCGCCGGGCCGACCCGCGCGCACGCCGCGACGAAGGCGATCCTCCGCGCCTACCTCGAGGGCGGGCTGGAGCGCGCGAACGGCGCGACGCCGCGGCTCGCCGGGGATCTCTTCGCCACCGGGGACCTGCAGGCCGGCGTGCGCGCCTTCCTCGACACCGGCCCCGGGACCGCGAGCTTCGAGGGCCGCTGAGCGTGTCGGCGGCCGTCGCGCCGGACGGCGCGTGGATCCACTGGCGGGCGCACGGGCCCGCGGAGCCCGACGGGGAGCCGGTCCTCCTCATCATGGGGCTCGGCGGGAGCGGCGCGATGTGGTGGCGCCTGGTCCCGCATCTCTCCGCACGCCGCACGGCGATCGTCTTCGACCACCGCGGCACCGGCGACTCCGATCCGGTGCGCCGTCCGCTGGCCATGGCCGACCTCGTCGGCGACGCGCTCGCCGTCCTCGACGACGCCGGGATCGAGCGCGCGCACGTCGTCGGCGTGTCGCTCGGCGGGATGGTCGCCCAGCAGCTCGCGCTCGCCCACCGCGATCGCGTCGGCTCCCTCGTGCTCGGCTGCACGAGCCCCGGCGGGCGGCGCGGCGTCCCGCCGTGGCGCCTGCTGGCCAGCGCCGCGGCCCGGCCGTTCCTCGGGCCGGGCGGCACGTTCGACCTCGTCGCACCGGACCTCTACGCGGCCCGGACGCGGCGCGAGCGGCCCGAGCGCGTGCGCGAGGACTACGAGCGGCGCGTGCGGGAGGGCACGGACCCGCGGACGATCTGGGCCCAGCTCGCGGCCGCCGCCGGCCACGACGTCCGCGTCCGGCTGAGCGAGCTCGCGGGGATCGCGACGCTCGTCCTGCACGGCGAGGAGGACCGCCTCGTGCCGCCGGCCCGCGCTCGGGAGCTCGCCGCCGCCATCCCGGGCGCGCGCCTGGTGATGGTCCCCGACTGCGGGCACCTGCTCGGCACCGACGCCGAGGAGGCGACGAGCGCGGCCATCCTCGAGCACGTGGCCGACGTCGAGCGCGGCGCCCCGGCCGGCCGCCGGCGCCGCGCCGGCCGCGCGGCCTGAGCGCTCGGCCGCTCAACTCCCCGTCCGCCGCATCCCGCGCACGGCCAGCGCGCCGAGCACGAGCAGGATCCCTGCCGCGGCCACGAGCGCCGGCCAGGTCACCGCCCACGACTGCGGCCCGACGAAGCCCTGTCGCACGCCCTCGAGCACCTTGGTCACCGGGTTGAGGTCGGCGATCGTCCGCATCCACGGCTGGAGCAGGACGGCCGGCGCGTAGGCGGTGGTGAAGAGCACGGCGACGAACGCGCCGACCTGCATGAGCGGGGCCGCCTGCTGGGTGCGGAAGCGCAGCGCGACGAGCGTGCCCCAGCACGCCGCGCTCGCCGCCAGGGCCATCACGAGCACCGCGCAGAGCAGCAGGTGCCCGACCCCGGGGAACGGCACGCCGAGCGCGAGGCCGACACAGAGCAGGAAGGTCGCGGGCACGAGCGAGCGAAGGGCGGCCGAGGCGACGAGGCCGGAGAGCAGGATCGGCCGCGGCGCCGGCGCGAGCAGCAGCCGGTCGAACCAGCCCTGCTCGATGTCGCGCGCGAGGTTCACGCCGGTCGCCGCGCCGGTGAAGCCGGCGCCCTGGAGGAAGCCGACGGGGAGGATGAACGCGAGGTACCCCTCGGTCGAGCCAAACCCGCGCAGGTCGGTCACCTTCGAGAAGACCGCGGTGAGCCCGAGCATGAAGATCGTCGGCGCCAGCACGCCCGGGATCGCCGCGCCGGGCACCCGAACGATCTCGTTGACCGCGCGGCGCACGAGCGCGGCGACGACGCGGGCCCGCTCCCTCATGCGTCGCGCAGTTTCCCGAGCAGCGTCCACACGCTGAGCGATCCGAACACCAGCGCGACGCCGACCGCCGCGGCGAGCCCCTCGAGCACGGGCTTCAGCTGGATCTCCGAGACGATCGGGTTGCGCAGCCCGTTGGCGATGTAGGAGAGCGGGTTGTAGCGGGCGATCTCGCTCGCCGGCGAGGTCATGAGGTCCTGCGGGAAGAAGGCCGAGGAGAGGAAGAGCACGACGAAGACGAGCGGGAAGACGCCCTGCACGACCGACGCGTTGCCCGCCCGCACGGCGAGCGTCACCCCGATCGCCGCAAAGCCCGTCCCGGCGATCGATCCGATGAGGAACACGACGAGCACCCCGGGGATCCCGCCCTCGATCGTCACGCCGAAGATCAGCCCGAGCACGAGGAACCACGTGACCTGCAGGCACGCGAGCCCGGCCGCGGACAGGAGGCGGCCGAGGACGATCGCCGAGCGCGGCACCGGCGCGGCGACGAGCCGGTCGAAGAAGCCGAGCTCCATCTCCAGCGCGGTGGCGATCCCGGCGGAGACCCCGCCCAGCAGCAGCGACTGGGTGATCGCCGCCGGGATCTGGAAGGCGAAGAAGCTCTGCACCGGCGGGAAGCCAGGCAGGCTCGTCGCCTGGCTGAGGCCGCCGGTGTTGACCGCCAGCAGCAGGGTGGGGAAGACGACGAGCGGCGCGAGGAACTGCGGGCGGCGCAGCGCGATGCGCAGGCCCCGGCCGGCCAGCGCGAGGACGACCCGGATCACGCGGGCTCGGGCTCGGGCTCGGCCGTCGGCTCCGCCGGCGGGCCCTCGGCCGCGCCCTCGAGCCGCCGGCCGGTCTTCTCCACGAACACGTCGTCGAGCGTGGGGCGCACGAGCTCGAGCGAGGCGACGCCGTGTCCGGCCTCGTCGAGCGCGCGGACGACCGGAGCCACGCCGCTCGCGCCGCTGGCGATGCGCACCGCGAGGTCGTTGCCCTCCGCGCACGGCATCAGCTCGCCGAAGCGGCCCAGCACGGCGCCGGCGGCCTCGGCGTCGTCGCCGTCGGCCAGGGTGATCTCCAGGTGGGGGCTCCCGACCTCCGCCTTCAGCGCCCCGGGCGTCCCCTCCGCGACGATCCGCCCGCCGACGATGATCCCGACCCGGTCGGCGAGCTGGTCGGCCTCTTCGAGGTACTGGGTGGTGAGGAAGACGGTCGTCCCCTCGGCCTTGAGCCGCGCGACCTCCTCCCACAGCGTGAAGCGGGAGACCGGGTCCAGGCCCGTGGTCGGCTCGTCGAGGAAGAGGACCTCGGGGCCATGGACGAGGGCCATCGCCAGATCGAGCCGCCGCCGCATCCCGCCGGAGTAGGTGCCGACGCGCCGCTCGGCGGCGTCGGCCAGGCCGACCCGCTCGACCAGCGCCATCCCGCGGCTCTCCGCGTCCGCGGAGGCCAACCCGTGCAGCTTGCCCTGGAGCACGATCAGCTCGTGCCCGGTCATCAGCGGGTCCAGCGCGGCGTCCTGCAGGGCGACGCCGATCCGCCGCCGCACCGCCGCCGGCTCCCGCGCGACGTCGTGGCCCGCCACGTGGGCCACCCCGCCGGTCGGCCGCAGCAGCGTGACGAGCATCCGCACGGTCGTGGTCTTGCCCGCCCCGTTGGGGCCGAGGAAGCCGTAGCACTCGCCCTCGGCGACCTCGAGATCGATGCCGTCGACGGCCTTCAGGCCGCCCTTGAACTGCCGCTCGAGCCCTCGCGCGTCGATCGCCGCCATCGTGCCGAACGCAACATATCGTGCGGCAACCGGCGCCTCCGGCCGCCCTCTGCGGTTCAATGTCGCCCATGAAGCGAACCGGAATCGCCCTCCTCGCCGTGCCCGCACTCGCCCTGACCGCCGCCGCGCCCGCCTCGGCGCGGGTCATCGACCTGGGTCAGGACCCGGCCGTGCCGGTCCCGAGCTGCATCAACACCTCGTCGGACACCAACTGCCGCGCGATCACCAAGACGACCGCGTATCCGGTCCGCACTGGCCAGACCAAGGCGCCGATGACGGTGCCTGCCGACGGCCGCATCGTCGCCCTCACGCTCCGCGTCGGAAAGCCGACCCGCAAGCAGAACTTGTTCTTCAAGCAGACCTACGGCGGAACCGCGCGGATCCGGCTGACCACGGTGCGCTTCGGCAAGAGGCTGGCGGCGAGGGTCACCCACCAGAGCTCGGAGATCCGCCTCGAGCCCTACTTCGGCAAGACGGTCCAGATCCCGCTCGGCAAGACGCTCGCCGTGAAGAAGGGCGACGGAGTCGGCATCACGACCGACACCTTCGCCCCGGTGCTCACGGTCAACGCCGGCATGGACAACACGTGGCGGACGAGTCGCGCCCGTGGCTCGTGCGAGCTCTTCAACGTCGAGACCGCGCTGCTGGGCGTCGGGACGAGCGGGGCGTTCAGCTGCTTCTACACCAACGAGCGTCCCACCTATTCCGCGACGCTCGTCACGTTGCCCACGCCGCCTCCGGTCACGAAGCCGTAGCCGGGAAGCGGCGCTGAGCCGGCTGGTACCTCGGCGCGGCTAACCGGTCGGCGCGGCCCCGCCGCCGGAGCTTCCGCCGCCGCCGCCGGTCCCGCCGCCGGTCCCGGCTCCACCGCCCCCGCCGCCGCCGGTTCCGCCGCCGCCCGTGCCGCCGCCGCCGGTGCCGGGGGCGCCGCCGCCGCCGGTGTTCGGCGCCGCGCCGCCGCCGGAGTCGGTGCTCCCGCCCGAGCCGGAGCCGCCCCCGGTCCCGCCGCCGGAACCGGTGGTCGAGGGCGTCGTGGTCGTGGTGCTCGGGGTCGTGGCCGGCGCCGCGGTCGTGTCGGAGGGCACGGTGAGGTCGGGCGTCGTCACGTTTCCAGATGACGAGCCGCCGCCGCCGCACGAGCCGAGCAGCAGGGCGAGCACGAGCACCCCGGCGAGGGCCGCGAGCGCGAGGAGGGTGGTCCGGCGAGTGGTGGGGGACACGCCGTGGAGTATCAGGCGTCGAGCGGCGCCATGCGACGGCGGCAGTGCGGGCAGTCGTTGAGGTCCTTCTGGGCGAGCTGCTCGCACCAGTTGCAGAACCGCAGGTTCTCCACCGCCCACGGGAGCTTCGAGGACGATGGGGCGAGGGGGAGGAGCTCCCCGACGACCTCCATCTCCTCGCCGCTCTCCCGGTCGACGTAGACCTGCTCGGCCTCGGCCTCGAGCACGATCTCCCGGCCGTTGGACGGGTCGCGGAGCCGGTAGCGCTGGCCGTCGGTCACGGCGGCGGATCCTACCAGCGGCCCGGGCGCCCGATCCCGCCGGTAGCGTGGCGCCGAGCGTGCGGATCCTCATCTTCCACGGCTACCTGCTCCGCGGCACGGGGTCCAACGTCTACAACGCGAATCTCGCCCGGGCGCTGGTGGGCCTCGGGCACGAGGTCCACCTCTTCTGCCAGGACCGCGCCGCCGCGGAGCTCGAGTTCGTCGACGCGACCGGCGACTGGGACGCGGGCACGCTCCGCCTCGCCGTCGCGCGCGAGCCGGCGCGCTGCACGACCTACCGCCCGAATCTCGGCGGCCTGCTCCCCGTCTACGTCGCCGACCGCTACGAGGGCATCGAGGCCCGGCCGTTCACGACGCTCGACGACGGCGAGCTCGACCGCTACCTCGCCGCGAACGTCGCCGCGGTCGCCGAGGTCGCGACCCGCGTGCGGCCCGACGTCGCGCTGGCCAACCACATGGCCATGGGCCCGGCGATCCTCGCCCGCGCCCTGGGCCCCGAGACGCCCTACGCGGTGAAGATCCACGGCAGCGCGATGGAGTACACCGTCGCGCCGGAGCCCGAGCGCTTCCGGCCCTACGCCCGCGAGGGCCTGGCACCGGCGCGGACGGTGCTCGTCGGCTCGCGCCACATCGCCGAGCGGCTGTGGGCGACGATGGAGGATCCCGAGCTCCCGGCGCGCACGCGGCTCGGGCCGCCGGGCGTCGACGTCGAGCGCTTCGGCCCGCGCGAGGCGCCCGCCGCCCGGGCCGGCGTCACCGCCCTCGCCGCGCGGCTGGCGGCCACGCGCGAGGCGCACCCGCCCGACTCGGCCTTCGCCCGCGACCTGCCGGCGATCGCCGCCGCGCTGGGCGAGGTCGCGGCGGGGGAGGGACCGGTGGTCGCCTACGTCGGCAAGCTCATCGTCGCCAAGGGCGTCGACCTGCTCGCCGCCGCATGGCCGCTCGTCCTCGCCGCGGTGCCGGACGCCCGCCTCGTCGTCGTCGGCTTCGGCGCCTATCGCGAGGGGTTCGAGGACCTGCTCGCCGCGCTCGCCGCCGGCGACCTCGACGCCGTACGCGCCATGGCGCTGGACGGCCGCGCCGCCGAGGGCGGCCCGCGCGCCCCGCTGACCCACCTGCTCGCCTTCCTCGACGGCCTGGAAGGTGACCGCCGCGGCCGCTACCTCGCCGCGGCGGCGACGCTTCCCGATCACGCCACCGTCGTCGGCCGCCTCGAGCACGACGAGCTCGCGGATCTGCTCCCGGCCTGCGCCGCGCAGGTCGTGCCGAGCACCTTCCCCGAGGCGTTCGGGATGGTCGCCGCCGAGGCGGCCGCGTGCGGCGTGCTCCCGACCGTCGCCGACCACTCGGGCCTGGCCGAGGTCGCCGCCGCCCTGGCCGCCGAGCTCCCGCCACCGGCCCGGCCCTGGCTCACGGTCCCGCTCGGTCCCGGGGTCGTCCCGGACCTCGCGGAGCGACTCGTGGCCTGGCTCGCCGCGCCCGATGAGCTGCGTGCGCGGACCCGTGCCGCGCTCGTCGCCACCGCCCGCGCCCGCTTCTCCTGGGAGGGCGTCGCGCGCGGCGTCGTGGCGGCCGCGAACGGCGAGCTCGACGGCCTCCCGAAACCCGGCCCGCCGCCCTCCGCCAAGTGATCCCGCCGGGCGCGCACGCGGTCCACCCGCCCCGCTAGAGTGCCGCGCGACGATGGCCCGGACGAGCAGGAGCACCGCCGCCGCAGGCGCCGCGCTCGCGGCGGCCCTCGTCCTCGCCGCGCTGGCCTCGGGCTGCGGCGACGTGAAGGACAGCGAGCCGAACCTCGTCCGCGGCAAGCAGCTCTTCACGACGAAGTGCGGCTCCTGCCACGTGCTCGATCGGGCCGGCACGAAGGGGGCCGTCGGACCCAACCTCGACGCCGCGTTCCGCCAGTCGCTCTCCGACGGCCTGGAGCGCTCGACCGTCGAGGGCGTCCTTCACAAGCAGATCCTCTATCCCGACCGCGACGGGGTGATGCCCGCAAAGCTCGTCGACGGCCAGGACGCGAAGGACGTCGCCGCCTACGTGGCCTACGCGGTCGACCGCGGGGGGAAGGACACCGGGATCCTGGCCAACGCGGTCGCCGGGGTCCAGAAGAAGACCGCGGTCGCCAGCGGCGGCAAGCTCGAGATCCCGACCGACCCCAACGGCCAGCTCGCCTACCTCGTCTCGGCGGCCACCGCCCCCGCCGGGCAGCTGACCATCAACTCCAAGAACGCCTCGAGCACCCCGCACAACATCGCCATCTCCGGCCCGGGCGCCAACGCCGCCGGCAAGGTCATCGCCAACGGCGCCACCTCCACGGTCAGCGTGACGGTCAAGCCCGGCGCCTACCAGTTCTTCTGCACGGTCCCCGGCCACCGCCAGGCCGGGATGCAGGGCACGATCACGGTGAAGTAGGCCGCAGAGCCGAGCCGCAACGGGCGGTCTGCCAACACCGCCGACCGACACCAGCCCCGCCAGGACTGCGCCGCAGGGCCGAAGGCCCCCGCGGCGGAACCCTCGCCCCGGCCCACGCCCCGACCAACCCGGCAAGCCCGCCAACCCGCGAGGCGGAGACCGGCGCGGCCGGTCGCCTCGGAACAAGGGCGACCGGCCGCGGCGGGCTGCCGCCAACGCGGCGAGCCCGGCACGACGCCGAAGCAGCCCGCCGCGGCCGCCCGCGGAGCCCGACGCGGCGCCTACGCCCCCGCCGACACCGCGGGGGGAGAGACATCGTGCGGACGCCCCGCATCCTCGTCCGCGGCCGCCGACGCCTTCCAGAACAGGAACGCGAACGCCCCCATGATGATGAGCACGTCGACGCTCATCATCAGGCCGGCCCCGATCTGCTGGTCGGCGAGCGGCGCGAGCCCGTACTTCCGCGGTCGCTCGCCGTAATAGCCGGCGTAGATCGGCGTGCGGGTCATGACGATCGCCATGCCCATCATGAGGTTCGCCATCCGCGCCGCGAAGACGTAGCCGATCTTCCACAGGTCCGCGGGCAGGCGCATGTGCTGGGGCTCGAGCACGACCCACCAGAGGAGCAGGTTGACCGCGAGGAACGACTCGTGCTGGAGCACGTGGACGGCCGGGTCGCGCGCCGCGGCCTCGAAGCTCGGCGCGAGATGCCAGCCGTAGAGCACGAGCACGTAGAGGATGAAGGCGGGGATCGGCCGCCGGATGCGGCGGAACGCGGCCCGCAGGCCGTGACGGCGGGCGAGGAAGACGAGCACCGGCCGGGGGAGGTAGAAGAGCAGGACCGGCGAGCGCAGCCCGGCCACGAGGAAGGGCGCCGCGAGGTCGCCGATCAGCAGGTGCTCGGCCATGTGGAGGGACAGCAGGTCCTCTGCGTAGGCGGCGACCGGCGAGGTGAAGCCGATCAGCAGCAGCGACCAGCCGAGCCACCAGCACGCCTGCCGCCCGCCGGGGACCCGGTACCCGCGCCGGGCAAGGATCCGCACCGCGCGCACGTACAGACCGGCGCCGAGGGCGAGCAGCACGAGCACGATCGGGTCCAGGGCGAGCCGCATCGGCCCTCAATGGTGACGGGTCTCAGAAGGCCGCGCGCGCCACCAGCACGACGGCCACCACAGCGAAGGCCACCACCACGACGTAGATGAGGAGGCGGAAGGCCTCCGCTTCGGAGCGCAGCGGGTTCAGCACCGCGTCCGCCGCGCTGGGGCGCGCGAGGCCGCCGCGGCGCCCGCCATCTACAGGAGGTAGACGGTCGTGAAGACGATGACCCACATCACGTCGACGAAGTGCCAGTAGATGCCCGGCACCTCGACGCCCAGGTGCTGCTCCGGCGTGAAGTGGCCGCGGAAGGCCCGCAGCGTCGCGAAGAGCAGCAGCGTGAGCCCGATGAAGACGTGGGCGCCGTGCAGGCCGGTCAGCCCGTAGAAGACCGACGCCTGGGCGCTCGTGGCCGGCGCGACGCCGAGATGGACGTACTCGTTGATCTGGACGGTGAGGAACGTCGCGCCGAGCAGGAAGGTGGTGAGCAGGCCGGCCTTGAGCGCCCAGCGGTTGCCCTGCTTGGCCGCTGTCAGCGCCCAGTGCATGGTCAGCGAGGAGGAGAGCAGCACGGCGGTGTTGAAGCCGGCGATGAGCTTGGGGAGCTCGGTGCCCGCGGCCGGCCACGGGTTGTCGTTCACGATCCGGATGAAGAAGTAGGCCGTGAAGAACGCTCCGAAGAGCATGATCTCGCTGATGATGAAGAGCAGCATCCCGAGGACCTGCGGGTCCACGCGCGAGGAGCGGTTCGCCGGCGGTGGACCGTGGTGGTCGTGCGCGTCGGCGTGGGTGATCGAGGCGGCTTCCATCGGGCTCCTGGGTCAGCGGCTCACGGGTCGTCTCACGCGGTGGCCTGCGGCGCCTGGGCGCCCTGGGGGTCGACGACGACGTGCTCCACGGTCTTCGACGTCGCGCCGCGGACACGTTCGATGAGGTGGCCGCGCAGCCACCCCGAGCGCTCGGCGGGGAGGGTCGAGATCACGATCTCGTCCACCTGGTAGAACTGGAGCGCGTTCATCACCGCGGTGAACGGGTCGGGGTCGCCGATCCCGCCGGTGACGTCGAGGCCCTCGTCGCGCATGCGCTCGAGCATCGCCGCCAGGCGTCCGCGGGCCTCGTCGGCGTGGTGGCCGCCGCCGCCGGCCTGGGGGACGACGACCACGAACTGGTGACGCTTCTCGGCGGCCTTGCCCTTGAGCAGGCCGAAGAGCGGCTCGCCGGTGACCGTCTGGTTCGCCACCACGAGCGTGCGGGTGACGCCCTCGCGGTCGGCGTCGAGGTCGACGACGACGTGCTCGACCGGCAGGCCCGTCTCGTGCTCGACGCGCTCCACGAGGTCGCGGCGCAGCCACCCGGAGCGGGTCTCGGGGTGGGTGGAGATGATGATCTCGTCGACGCCGAACTCCCGCACCGCGTCGGCCACCGCCGAGAAGGGATCGGGGTCCATGAGCTCGCCCGTCGCCTCGACGCCTACCTCGCGCAGCCGGTCGATGAGGTGGTCGACGCGGTGCTGGGCGGCGTCGCGCGCGGCGTCGCTGTAGATCACCAGGCCGGACTTCGGGCGCCCCTGGGGCGCGATGACGACGAACTCGGCGTCGCCCTTCGGCGCGCGCGCCCTGACGGCGTCGACGAGCCGACGCCCGCCGAGCGTCTCGTTGGCGACCACCAGCACCTTGGCCATCTCAGCTCCCTTCCTGCGGCGCGCGCGCGGTCACGATCACTCGCGGGCCCTCTCGGTCGACGCGCCGGCCGCCGCCGGCACCGCTTCAGCGGGCGACTGGAAGATGCCGTGGACCGCGCCGGGTACCCCGTACTCATAGGGGCCGCCGACGACGGTGGGGATCGAGTCGAAGTTGAAGATCGGCGGCGGGGAGGAGACCTGCCACTCGAGCGTCAGCGCGCGGTAGGGGTTCGCCGCGGCGCGCGGCCCGCCGCGCCAGCTGGCGACCATGTTGTAGAGGAAGATGAGCGAGGAGAGCCCGAGGAAGAACGAGGCGATCGAGATCGCCAGGTTCCAGCCCGCGAACTGCTGCGCGTAGTCGGAGACCCGCCGCGGCATCCCCTGGATGCCGATCACGTGCATCGGCGCAAAGGTGAGGTTGAAGAAGACGAACGTCGCCCAGAAGTGCACCCGTCCGAGCGTCTCGTCGTACATCCGCCCGGTCATCTTCGGGAACCAGTAGTAGATCCCGGCGAAGATCGTGAACAGCGACCCGCCGAACAGCACGTAGTGGATGTGGGCGACGATGAAGTAGGTGTCCGAGACGTGGATGTCGAGCGGCACCATGGCCAGCATCACGCCGGAGATCCCGCCGAGGGTGAACATCGTGAGGAAGCCGAGCGCGAAGAGCAGCGGCGTGTCCATGTGCAGCACGCCGCGCCACAGCGTCGCCAGCCAGGAGAAGATCTTGATCCCGGTCGGCACCGCGATGATCGCGGTGGTGATCATCATCGGGATGCGGATCCACGACTGCATCCCCGAGACGAACATGTGGTGTGCCCACACGGTGAAGCCGAGCATCACGATGGCCAGCAGCGAGAAGGCCATCATCCGGTAGCCGAAGATCGGCTTGCGGGCCTTCACCGAGATGATCTCGCTGATGATCCCGAAGCCCGGCAGCATCATGATGTAGACGGCCGGGTGGGAGTAGAACCAGAAGACGTGCTGATACATCAGCACGTTCCCGTCTATCCCGTTTCCGATCGTCGAGTTGAAGAAGTTGAAGGCCAGCGCCCGGTCGAGCAGCACGAAGAACTGCGAGGCCGCGATGAACGGCGTGGCGATGACCACGAGGAGCGAGGTCGAGAAGTTCGCCCACACGAGCAGCGGCATGCGCCAGAAGCTCATGCCCGGCGCGCGCATGGTGATGATCGTGA
The DNA here is from genome assembly GCA_038251325.1 of Solirubrobacterales bacterium. Classification (GTDB taxonomy): domain Bacteria; phylum Actinomycetota; class Thermoleophilia; order Solirubrobacterales; family Solirubrobacteraceae; genus JBBSBL01. The sequence goes on from JBBSBL010000006.1 coordinate 45,285, forward strand.
CGAGGAAGTTCAGCGCCGTGGCGATCGAGGAGGCGCCGGCGAACTGCACCGCCACGGTGAAGAAGATCTGCCCGAGCGGCTGGGTGGTCGACAGCGGGGCGTAGGCCGTCCAGCCGCTGGCGAAGGCGCCGCCGGGCGCGAGGAAGCTGGCCAGCATCATCACCCCGGCGATCGGCAGCAGCCAGAACGACAGCGCGTTCAGCCGCGGGAACGCCATGTCCGGGGCGCCGATCATCAACGGGAGCACGTAGTTCGCGATCCCGGCGAAGACCGGGATGATGAACAGGAAGATCAGCAGCGACGCGTGGACGGAGAAGAACGCGTTGTAGTCCTGCCCGTCGAGGAACTGGCTGCCCGGCTGGGCGAGCTCGGCGCGCACCACCATCGCCATGAGGCCGCCGATGAACATGAAGATGAACGAGTTGCAGATGTACTGGATCCCGATCACCTTGTGATCGGTGTTGACGCGGAAGTAGTCCTTCCACGAGTGGGCCCCGTGGGAGGAGTGGTCCTCGGGCCGGGAGGCCCGCCCGGCGGCCCAGTAGAACCAGTAGTCGAACGCGCCCAGGCCGACGAGGAAGAACAGCGGGACACCGATCAGCGAGACCGTGGTGATCGCCTCGCCGTCCACCAGCGGCTTGAAGTCGTAGAGCGCGCGCAGCAGCGTGGTCAGGCCGAAGCAGAAGCCGAGGCCGAGCAGCACGAAGAGCGTGGCGCGGTACCAGCCGGGGGCGCGGAGCTTGGCGGTCATCGACGCTCGTCCATGGTGTCGGCCTGCCTCTGGGTCATGCGGTCCCGCCGGGGGCGTGGGCCGTCGTGGAGCCGGCGCCCGGGACGGCGCCCTGGCCCTTGCGGGCGAGCCAGGCGTCGAAGGCGGCGGGCGGGATGACGTGCACCGTCGAGCGCATCGTCGCGTGGCCGACGCCGCACAGCTCGGTGCAGACCACCGGGTAGCTCCCGAGGCGCGTCGGCTGGATGCGCTGGGTCGTGACGATCCCCGGCACGGCGTCCTGCTTCATCCGGAAGGCGGGGACCCAGAAGGAGTGGATCACGTCGACGGCGCGGATCGAGAAGCGGATCGGGCGCCCGCGGCAGGGCGCGCCGGTGGCGGTGCTCCCGCCGGTCGGCGTGCAGGGGAGGTAGAGCTGGTTCACCGAGAACGCCTTGCCGTCGGGCCCGGTGTAGCGGTAGGTCCAGGCGAACTGCTGGCCGTAGACGCCGATCGCCAGCGAGTCGGCCTTCGAGCGCTCGACGTCGTTGAGGACCGCCCAGGCATAGGAGCAGAGCGCGACGAGGATCAGCGCCGGGATCGCGGTCCAGACGACCTCGAGTCGGGTGTTGCCGTGGATCGGCGGCCCGTCCTCGTTCTCCTGGCCCGGACGCATGCGGAACTTCCAGGCGGAGAAGAGCACAACGACGACGACGAGAACGAAGAAGGGCACCGACACCGCCACGAGCACGTCGTAGAGGGTGTCGATCGGGCCGGCCTGGGTGGACGCGGCGACCGGGAACCAGTCGATCAGCAGGCCGAGGCCGATGCCGGCGGCGGTGGCCACCGCGCCGACGGCGATCATCTGCCAGAGCAGGCGATTGCTACGCACCCGTGCGGTTCCCCGTCGGCATCGCGGGGCATCCTACGCGCTCTGAGAGACGAACGGCAATCCGGGCTGGAGGCGCGGCGCGTCGCCGCGCACCGACCCGGTGCCGGGGCGTTTCGACGCGTGGTGGAGGGCCGGCGGGCTAGGCTGCGCGGCGCTCTTCGACCAGCCCGAACCCGGGGCCGACGGCGACCGGACGCGGCGCGCCGGAGGGGGTCGCGGCGCGGTACTCGGAGGGCGCGGCGCCCATGTAGCGCCGGAACGCCTTGGCGAACTGCGCGGGCTGGCGGTAGCCGACCCGGCGGGCGACCTCGCGGACCGTCATGCGCCGGGTGGTGAGCATCTCGGCGGCCTTGGCCATGCGGACCCGGGTCAGGTGCTCGCGGAAGGTGGTCTTGCCGATCTCGGTGAAGGCGCGCTGGAGCTGCCGGCGGGACGAGGCGACGCGGCGGGCGATGTCGTCGAGCGCGAGGTCGGAGGCGTACTCCTGTTCGACGATGCCCGCGGCCTCCTCGAAGAGCCGGGTGCGGTAGCGAATGGTGGAGGGGCGTTGGACTGACACGGTGCCTGGAATACGCGGGGTGCCCGCAAACGGGATGAGCCAAAGGCTATTCGACCACAACGTGGCGCGTACGAACTCGCCGGTCGCGCGTCGCTATGCTTGCGCCAATCGTTGCAATACAGCGCCGGGAGGGCCGAATGCAGGTGCGCGAGGGCATGACGACGGTGACGCTGACGGTGGGTCCGGGGCACACGCTGCGCGAGGCGGCGCAGGGCATGAGCGCCCGTGGCGTTGGCGCGGCCGTCGTGCTCGACCCCGAGGCGCCGGGCCCGGGCATCATCACCGAGCGAGACATCCTCAACGCCGTGGGCAACGGGCTCGACGTCGACCGGGCGAAGGTGGTCGACCACCTCACCGGGGCGATCGTCTACGCCTCGCCGGAGTGGTCGCTCGAGCAGGCCGCCGGGGTGATGGTCGACCGCGGGTTCCGCCACCTCGTCGTCGTCGAGGGCGGCGAGATCGCCGGTGTGCTCTCGGTGCGCGACATCGTCCGCCTGTGGACGAAGGACGGAGCGCACTGCGCCGTGCCCGCGGGGGCGACCGCGGCGTAGGGCCCCAGCCGGCGCTCGCTACTGCGTGTGGTCCGGCGGCAGCGCGGCGATGTCGCGCCGGGTCTCGCGGATCCAGCGGATCGCCGTCCCGAGGACGAGCAGCACGCCGACGATCACGAGGATGATGCTGATCGTCGTGCCGATCACGGCCAGCGTGATGCCGGCGGCGCACAGCATCGGAAGGAAGGTCGGGCCCGGGAGGTGGATCTCCTCCCCGACCGGCGGCGCCTCCTGTTCGCGGGGCTCGTCCATCAGGCGTTGTAGATCGCCGCGGCCACGAACGACGCTGCGAGCATGAACACGGCCACGGCGGCGACGATCAGCGCGGAACGGATGTTCTTGCGGGCGAGCTTGCGATCCACCGGAGGCGATCCTAGAGCTTCGCGTCGGCGACCATCGCACCGAAGAGCAGCGCCAGATAGCCGAGCGAGTAGAGGTAGAGGCGCAGCGCCGAGCGGCGGTCGGCCCGGCGCTGGAGCGCGACGGCCCCGGCGATGAAGACGCCACCGAGCAGCATCGAGGCGACGAGGTAGGGCACGCCGAAGGCCCCGGCGCAGAAGGGCAGCTGCGTGACCGCGTAGAGCAGCAGCGTGTAGAGCAGGATCTGGCGGCGCGTCTCCGTCTCCCCGCGCACGACCGGCATCATCGGCACGCCGACCTTCGCGTACTCGTCCTTCATGAGCAGCGAGAGCGCCCAGAAGTGCGGCGGCGTCCAGAAGAAGACGATCGCGAAGAGGTAGAGCGCGGTGCCGCTCAGCGACCCCGTGACCGCCGCCCAGCCGACGAGCGGCGGGACCGCGCCCGCGGCGCCGCCGATGACGATGTTCTGGGCGGTGGTGCGCTTGAGCCACATCGTGTAGACGAGCGTGTAGCCGAGGAAGCCCGACAGCGCGAGGCACGCGGCGAGCACGTTGACGGTGAGCGAGAGCAGCGCGAACGACGCGACCGCCAGCGCGAGCCCGAAGGCCAGGGCGTGGCCGGGGGCGATGCGGCCGGCGGCGACGGGACGGTCGGCGGTCCGCGTCATCCGCCCGTCGATGTCGCGGTCGTACCAGTGGTTCACGGCGCCCGCGCCACCGGCTGACAGGTACCCGCCGAGGCAGGTGAGGAGGATGGTGGACAGGGCCGGGCTGCCGGCGATCTCCATCGAGGCGACCGTGGTCAGCAGTAGCAGCGACTGGACCTTCGGCTTGGTCAGCGCGACGTAGTCCGCCACCACGCGCCGCGCGCCGACCGGGACGGGCCGGGCGGGGGCGACGGTTGAGGTGGCGGGGGAGGCCGGCACTAGACCTTCGTCAGCTCGTCGCCGGTCCCGGCGGGCTGGCCGGTCTGCCGCGCCACCTGGCGGCGGATGTCGCGCATCGGCTCGAGCGAGCGCACGCGCGGCACGACGTCGAAGTTGTTCACCGGCGGCGGGGAATAGACGAACCACTCCAGCGTGTTCGCCTTCCACGGGTCCGGTCCGGCGTGGGCGCCGTGGCGGATCGAGCGCGCGAAGTTGTAGAGCGACATCGCGATCCCGACGGCGAGGACGAAGGAGCCGATCGTCGAGATGAGGTTCTCGGTGTCCCACCCGGCGCCGACCGGGTACTCGTAGATCCGCCGCGGCATGCCCTCCAGGCCGAGCGAGTGCTGGACGAGGAAGGTGAGGTTGAAGCCGATGAACATCACCCAGAAGGAGGCCTTGCCCAGGCGCTCGCCGGCCATGCGGCCGCTCATCTTCGGGAACCAGTAATAGAGCCCCGCGAAGATCGAGAAGACCGCGGCGCCCATCAGCACGTAGTGGAAGTGCGCGACGACGAAGTAGGTGTCGGTGAGCTGCCAGTCGACCGGAAAGATCGCGAGGAAGATCCCGGTGATGCCGCCGATCACGAAGATCACGATGAAGGCCGCGGCGAAGTAGAGCGGGGTGGCGGTGACGATCGTGCCGCGCCACAGCGTGGCGATCCAGTTGAAGATCTTGATCCCCGTCGGCACCGCGATGAGGAACGACGAGAGCATGAAGAAGCCGAGCACCACGGTCGGCGTCGGGGTGGCGAACATGTGGTGCGCCCAGACGAGGATCGACAGGAAGGCGATGACTACCGTGGACGCGGCGACCGCCTTGTAGCCGAAGATCGGCTTGCGGGCGAAGACGGGCAGGACCTCGGAGATGATCCCGAACCCCGGCAGGATCATGATGTAGACCTCGGGGTGGCCGAAGAACCAGAACAGGTGCTGCCACAGCAGCGGCGAGCCGCCCTGGCTCGGATTGAAGAACGAGGTCCCGAAGTGGCGGTCGGTGAGCAGCATCGTCACCGCGCCCCCGACCACCGGCAGGCAGAGGATGAGCAGGATCGAATAGGTGAGCAGCGTCCAGACGAAGATCGGCAGGCGCGACCAGCTCATCCCGGGCGCCCGCATGTTCACGATCGTCGCGTAGAAGTTCACCGCGCCCACCAGCGAGCTGATGCCGGTGATGTGGATGAGGAAGATCCATGCGTCCTGGCCGCCGCTCGGCGTGTAGGTGGACTCCGAGAGCGGGGTGTAGGAGAACCAGCCGGCCTCGGGCGGCTGGAAGAAGATCGAGGCGTAGAAGACGATCCCGCCGAACAGCAGCAGCCAGTAGCTCAGGGCGTTGAGCCGCGGGAACGCCATGTCCCGGGCGCCGATCATCAGCGGCAGGAAGTAGTTCCCAAAGCCGGCCATGATCGGGACGACGAAGAGGAAGACCATCGTCGTGCCGTGCATGGTGAACAGCTCGTTGTAGTGCTCGGGGGTGATCAGCGAGTTGTTCGGCACCCCGAGCTGGAGGCGGATCAGGAGCGCCTCGACGCCGCCGAGCACGAAGAAGACGAGCGTGGTGACGATGTAGAGGATCCCGATCCGCTTGTGGTCGGTCGTCGCGACCCAGTCGATCCAGCGATGGCGGGAGCGCGGCGCACGGACTTCGTGGGCGATCACCTCGGGCACGGGGCGGACCGTCGTGGGCTCGAGCGTGGCGGACATGGCTCCTCTAGGAGATCTGGCCTTGGGCCTGGAGCTGCTGGCGCAGGCGCTCGGCGTTGCGGTTGGCGTCGCGGATCTTCACCTTCTGGCGGGCGAGCCAGGCCTGGAAGACCGACGGGGAGACCACGCGGACGCGGGCGTACATGTTTGCGTGCTGGCGGCCGCAGAGCTCGGCGCACTGGCCGGTGTAGACCTTGCCGTTGACCGGGTCCTTCGGCATCGGCGCCTTGAACCAGGTGTAGTTCGTGTAGCCCGGCACGGCGTCGAACTTGCCGCCCATCGCGGGGATCCACCACGAATGGATGACGTCGGTGGCCTGGATGCGCAGGACGACGACGGTGTCGGCGGGAGCGACCATCGTCTCGTAGGAGTACGGGCTGCCGAAGCCGGGCCCGTAGGTGTAGCGCCAGACGAACTGGCGGCCCGTGACGTTGATCGTGATCTTCTTGCCGTTCGGCGGGCTGGGCGCGGTCGTCGAGGCCGTGAGCACGGCGCCGGGGCTGCCCGCGGCCTTGCCGCCGGACGCGATCGCGAGGCCGTTCGGCCCGCCGTTGGGCGGGTCCTGGATGTCGGAGAGCTGGAGGAAGGTGATCGCGGCGAGCACGACGAGGATCAGCGCCGCACCGAGCATCCAGGACAGCTCGAGCCGCGTGTTGCCGTGGATCTGGGCCGCCTTGGCGCCCTTGCGCCGGCGGAAGCGCGCCAGCGAGTAGATCAGCGTGCCGACCACGACGACGAAGATGATCGTCGCGATGACGAGGACGATCTCGTAGAGCGAGGCGATTCCGTCGGCGTTCGGCGAGCCGCCGGACTGGGGGGTGATCCGCAGCGCGAGCGCGGGCCCGGGAACGGCGAGGACGAGGAGGAGGGCGAGGCTGAGCGCCCCCAGAAGGCGCCCGCGCCGGGCCGCGAGGTGGCGGACGGAGCTCACAGCGCGCGGCATTCTATAGATGGGCACCGCGACGCTCAGGCCCCCGTGAAGCGGGCCGAGCGCTTCTCGACGAAGGCCACGACGCCTTCGGCGAAGTCGGCGGTGGCGGCCTGCTCCTGCTGGATCTCGGCCTCGAGCGCCAGCTGCGCGTCCATGCCGGCGTAGGCGCGCGCGTTGAGCTGGCGCTTGGTGCCCGCGTAGGAGCGGGTGGGGCCGGCCGCGAGCCTCGCCATCAGCTCTGCCACGCCGGCGTCGAAGCCCTCGTCGGGCAGGACGCGGTTGGCCAGGCCCCACTCCAACGCCCGGGCGGCGGGCACCCGCTCGCCGAGCAGCGACATCTCCATCGCGCGCGAGAAGCCCGCCCGTGCGGGGACGAATACCGAGGAGCCGCCGTCGGGCACGAGCCCGATGTTCACGAAGGCGAGCAGGAAGTAGGCCGACTCGGCGGCCACCACGAGATCGGCGGCGAGCGCGAGCGAGCAGCCGATGCCCACCGCCGGCCCGTGCACGGCGGCGACAACCGGCTTCGGCATGCGCCGGATCCCGGTGATGATCGGGTGGTAGCGCTCGGTGAGCGTCGTGTGGACGTCCGGATGGCCCTCCGGGGTCGGGTCGAACCCCGCCTTGAGGTCCGCGCCGGATGAGAAGCCGCGCCCGGCGCCGCGGATCTCCACCGCGCGCACCGCCGGGTCCTCGGCGACCCGCTCGATCGCCGCCAGCAGGTCCACGCCGAACTGCTTGTTCCACGCGTTCATCGTCTCGGGCCGGTTGAGCTCGATCCGCGCGGCGCCCTCGCGCGCGGAGAGGTTGACGGTGTCGTAGGCGTGCGGCAGGGCGTGGTCGGTCATGGCGGCGGACCCTATCCGGGTCTACGGCAGCAGCCCGGTCTCGCGGAACCACGCCTCGGTGCGGCGCATGCCCTCCTCGAGATCGACGGCCGGCTCCCAGCCGAGCACCTCGCGCGCGCGGGTGTTCGGGTAGGTGGCGCGGCGGTCGATGAAGGTGATCGCGGTGCGCGAGACCGCCGGCGGGCGGCCGGTGACGCGCGCGCCGAGCTCCAGCGCGAGGGCGCCGAGCGAGACGAGCGCGCTCGGCGCGGTCGGGACCCGGTCGCGACCGAGCATCCGCGCGTAGTGGCCGATGAAGTCCGCCGCGGTGACGGGGTGCCCGTCCCACGCCGTGAACGCCTGGCCGCCCGCCTGGGGGTGGTCGAGCGCGCGGACGACGCAGTCCACGAGGTCGTCGATGTAGACCGGGGTCATGAGGCCCTCGCCCCGGCCGGGGAGGACGAACACTCCGGCGCGCAGCGTCTCGAGAGGGCGGACCGACCACGGGATCGACCCCGGGCCGTAGACGTCGCCGGGACGCACGACCGCCGCCCCCGCGCGCCGGGCGAGGAGGTCGGAGGCCGCCTTGGTGTCGACGTAGGGGACGCCGCAGGCGCGCGGCTCGGCGTCCTCGGCGAGATCGTCGGGGAACTCGTAGCCCCACGACGCCACCGAGGAGAGGTGGACGACCCGCGCCTCGCCGGCCGCCGCCGCCAGGACGTTCCGCGTGCCGCGCACGTTGACCCGCACGTGGTCGGCCATCGAGCCCTGGTCGGAGACGATCGCCGCGGTGTGGATCACCCCGTCACGGCCCGCGAGCGCGGCGGCCAGCGCCTCGGGGTCGGTGACGTCGACCGCGCGGAACTCCGCTCCGGCCTCGGCGGCGCGGGCCGCCGCCCCGGGCGCGATGTCGAGGCCGAGGACGTCGCGTCCCTCGCCGGTCAGCCGGGCGCACAGCGCGGCGCCGATGAACCCGCCGGCGCCGGTCACGGCGAGGCTGCGAGGGGCGAGCGCCACGCCCGGAGTTCTACAGGCCGACCGCCCCGCCGGGCGGGCCGGAGGCGGGGAGGCCGACGTTAGACTCGGCGCCTTGCGACGCTCCTCGGCCATTCGCGCGACCGCCTGGGTCGTGGTCGCCGCCGGGGTCGCCGCGCCGCTGGTGCGCCGCCGGGTGCGCCTGCCCGCGCCGGTGGTGATCGGGACGGCCGCCGCGGCGCCGGTCGCGCTCAGCGTCGTGGTTCCGCGCTCGCGCGCGCGCGACCTCGCGCTCTGCGTGCTCCAGATGTGGGCCTACGTGGCCGCCTACGAGATGCCGGCCGACGACCCCGAGGCCCTCGAGCGCCGCGTGCACATCGACTACCCGGTGCGGATCGACCGCGCGCTCGGCCTCGGCGTCCCTCCGACGCTCCGCCTCCAGCGCCTCTTCGCCCACCCCGACCGGATCCGGCCCTACGAGAGGGTGCTGGCGTGGTCGCACTGGGTCTGGTTCGCGGTGCCCCACACCACGGTCGTCTACATCCTGCTCTTCCATCGCGACCGCTTCCCCCGGGCCGCGGTGCAGACCTACGCGGTGTTCGACCTCGGGGCGCTGGTCTACTGGGCGCTGCCGACCGCCCCGCCGTGGTACGCGGCCGAGCACGGGCGCCTGGAGGACGGGCAGACCCCGCGAGTGCGGCGGATGATGATCGAGTACGGACGCCAGTTCTGGCGTGACCGGTGGGCGCCGCTCTACGCTCTGTTCGGAGGGAATCCCCTCGCCGCCATGCCGTCGATCCACTTCGCCACCTCGGTGATGGCCGCGCGCCTGCTGAGCGAGACCGGCCCGGTCGCCGGGGCGATCGGGTGGGCCTACGCCGGCACGCTCGGCACCGCGCTCGTCTATCTCGGCGAGCACTACGTCGTCGATCTCCTCGCCGGCCTGGCGCTCACCGAGGGCGTTCGCGCCGCCGCGCCGCACGCCGCGCCGGCCTTCGCCACGGTCTCGCGCCGGATCGCAGCCCTCGAGCGGCCCGCCCGCCCCGCGGAGTCGATCGCCTAGCCGATGGCGGACGAGGTCCTCGCCAGCGCGCGACATCGCGCCCCCGTCGCGGACGCGAATCCGCTGACGCGGGTCGACGACGACGAGGAGATGCCGCAGGTCGTCTTCACCCCGCGCAGCGTGCTCGTGTTCGTGCTCTTCGTGCTGGCCGCCGTCGCCTTCCTGTACTTCGTGCTGCCGCGGATCGGCGGGCTGGACGACACGTGGTCGCGGATCCGCAACGGCGACCCGGCCTGGCTCGTGGCGGCCGGGCTGCTCGAGATCGCCTCCTACCTGAGCTACGTCGTGCTCTTCCGCGCAGTGTGCGTGGACGAAGGATCCCCGATCGGCCTGCGCGAGAGCTACCAGATCAGCCTGGCCGGGGTGGCCGCGACGCGGCTCTTCGCCGCGGCCGGCGCGGGCGGCATCGCGGTGACGGCGTGGGCGCTGCGGCGCTCGGGGATGGAGCCGCGGCTTGTCGCCTGCCGGATGGTCGCCTTCATGGTCATCGTCTACGGCGTCTTCATGGGCACGCTGGTCATCGGCGGCCTGGGGCTCAACTCCGGGATCCTGCCCGGCGGCACGTCCTTCGCCTTCACCACGGTGCCGGCGCTCTTCGGCGGCGCGGTGATCCTCATCTTCCTGGCGATGTCGCTGCTGCCCAGCGACTTCGAGCGCCGCCTGCGGGAGTGGTCGAAGGGGAAGGGCCGCTTCGGCCACCTCGCCGGCCGGCTGGCGACCGCTCCGGCCTCGGTGGCCAGCGGCACGCGGACCGCGCTGCGGCTCACGCGCGAGCGCCGGCCCGGCCTGCTCGGGGCAATCGGCTGGTGGTACTTCGACATCGCCGTCCTGTGGGCGTGCTTCCACGCCTTCGGGCTCGCGCCGCCCTTCGCCGTCGTCGTGATGGCCTACTTCATCGGCCAGCTCGGCAACGTGCTGCCGCTGCCCGGCGGGGTGGGCGGGGTGGAGGGCGCGATGGTCGGCGCGTTCGCCGGCTTCGGAGTCGACGCGGGGCTCGCGCTGGTGGCGGTGCTGACCTATCGTGCCTTCGCGTTCTGGCTGCCGACGATCCCGGGGGGGATCGCCTACCTCCAGCTGCGCAAGACGGTCCAGCGCTGGAAGCTCGGCCGCGTGGCGTAACACTATACTTTTTGAAGTGACTGACCCGGCGACACGGAAGCGGACGCGGCGGAGGACATGACCGACATCGAGAACATCGTCATCATCGGCAGCGGGCCGGCGGGCTACACGGCCGCGCTCTACACGGGCCGCGCGGACCTCGCGCCGCTCGTGGCCGAGGGCTTCGCGTGGGGCGGCTTGCTCCAGCAGACCACCGACGTCGAGAACTTCCCCGGATATCCGGCGGGCGTCATGGGCCCCGAGATGATGCAGCAGCTCCGCGACCAGGCCGAGCGCTTCGGCGCGCGGCTCGTGACCGACGACGCGACCGCGGTCGAGCTCGCCGCCGAGCCGGGGGGCGTCCATCGTGTGACGATCGGCGACGAGCTCCACGCGACCCGTGCGGTCATCCTCGCGATGGGCGCGCAGCACAAGAAGATCGGCGCGCCGGGCGAGGACGCGCTCGCCGGCCGCGGCGTCTCGTACTGCGCGACCTGCGACGCCGCGTTCTTCAAGGACAGCGACACGCTCATCGTCGGCGGCGGCGACTCCGCGATGGAGGAGGCGATGTTCCTCGCGAAGTTCGCGCGCTCGGTGACCATCCTCAATCGCCGCGACGAGTTCCGCGCCTCGGCCATCATGCTGGACCGCGCCCGCGAGGTGGACAACATCCGCTGGATGACGCCGTTCTTCGTCGAGGAGTTCGTGGCCGGGCAGAACGGCGCGCTCGCCCACGTCCGGGTCCGGCACGCCGAGACCGGCGAGACGCAGGACGTCCCGGCCGGCGGTGCCTTCGTCGCGATCGGCCACGAGCCGCAGTCGGGACTCGTGCACGGCCTCGTCGACACCGACGAGAACGGCTACGTCCTCACCGACGGGCGCTCGACGCGGACCAGCGTGCCCGGCGTCTTCGCGGCGGGAGACCTCGTCGATCACACCTATCGCCAGGCGGTCACCGCCGCTGGGTCGGGGTGCCAGGCCGCGCTCGACGCCGAGTGGTACCTGCGCGACACGCCGCTGGCCGCCGGCGCGGCCGGCGCCGCCGCGTCGGCGTAGGCTCCGCGCCCGGGAAGGGAGCGCGGCGCGCCGGCGTCCTCTCCCTGGAGACCCCTCCCCGAAAGGACGCCTGTGTCGATCCCCCGCTCTTCTCGCGCCCGCCTCGTGCTCGTCGTGCTCACGCTCGTCGCCCTCCTCGGCGCCACGGTGGCCGCGGCGGCCGCGACGCGCCACAAGCCCAAGCCGAAGACGGCCACCGTGCTCAAGGCGCGCAAGATCGGCAAGCGGACGCTGCTCACCAACGCCCGGGGCCTCACCGTCTACTTCCTGACGGGCGATCGCAAGGGCGAGGGCTGCGCCGGATCCTGCCTCGGCGTGTGGCCGGTGGTCGGCGCGCCCGCCAAGGGCAAGCTGGTCGGCGGCCGGGGGGTGCGCGGGAAGATCGGCGTCGTGCGGCGCCCCGACCACAAGCGCCAACTCACCTTCCGCGGGAAGCCGCTCTACACCTTCGCGCCCGACATGGCGCCCGGAAAGGCGAAGGGCGATGGCGTCGGCGGCGTGTGGTTCGCGCTGAAGGCGTCGTGACGGCGGGCGCCCCTCAGGGCGTCAGCACGATCTTCAGCGCCTCGCGGTTCGCATAGGCGGCGTAGGCCTCCGGCGCGGCGTCGAGCGGCATGTGGCGGGTGACGAGCGGCGAGGGGTCGATCACCCCGGCGTCGAGCATCGCCAGCACCGGGTCGACGTGGGCGATCACGTTCGCCTGGCCGGTGCGCAGCGTGAGGCCCTTGATCCACACGAGCCCCATGTGGACCTCCTGTCGCTCGGCGTAGACGCCGACGACCGAGACCGTTCCGGCGTTGCGGGCCAGGCGGATCGCGAGCTCGAGCGCGCGCGGGTCGCCGACCGCGTCGATCGCGAGGTCGACGCCGCGACCGGCCGTCACCTGGCGCGCGGCCGCGCGCGGGTCGCCCTCGGTCAGGTGGGCCGCCGTGGCGCCGAAGCGCTCCGCCATCGCCAGGCGGTCGGCGACGGTGTCCACCGCGATGACGTGCGCGGCGCCGGCCGCCCGCGCCACCTGGACCGCGCAGAGCCCGACCGGGCCGAGGCCGAGCACGGCCACGCTGTCCCCCACGCGGATCCCGCCGGCGACCACCGCGTGGTAGGCCGTGCCCATGACGTCGCCGGCGAACAGCGCGACCTCCGCGGACATGCCCTCGGGCACCCGGCGCAGCGCGAGGTTCGCGTGGGGGACGAGCAACTGCTCCGCCTGCGCGCCGGGCAGGTCGCCGAGCGTCGCGCCGTGGCCGAAGGTCCGGCCGGTCTCGCAGCGGTGGTAGGCGCCGCGCAGGCAGAAGAAGCAGGTCCCGCACGCCGTCTGGAAGGTGCCGAGCACGCGGTCGCCGACGGCGACCCGGGTGACCTGCTCGCCGGCGGCGAGCACCGTGCCGACGAACTCGTGGCCGATCGTGAAGCCGGCCTCGATCGCGATGCGCCCGTGGTAGATGTGGAGGTCCGACCCGCACACGCCGGTGGCCTCGACGGCGAGGATGGCGTCGTCGGGCGCGGCGAGTTCCGGCTCGGGCCGCTCCTCCACCCGGACCTCGCCCGGGGCCTGGAAGGTCACGGCGCGCATCAGACGGTCAGCACGGCCGGGAGCGCGGCGAGGGCATGGCCGTGGATGATGACGCGCCTCGCGTGCGACTGGCTCCGCGCCGCGTCGCTCGCCTCACGCCAGTCCTCGCTCGAGCACCTCGACGAGCTGCGCGTAGGTCGCCTCGAGGTCGAAGCCCCTGGGGTCGAGCAGGTGCTGGTAGACGATGCCGCCGAGCGCCGCCGCGATGATCGTGATCACCGTCTCGGGAGCGAGGCCGCTCCGCATCTCTCCGGAGGCGATCCCCGCGGCGATCGGCTCCCGCAGGAGCCGGCGAAGGTGCCGGTGCAGATCGGCGAAGCGGGCCGCGAGCTCCGGTCGCGGACCCAGCGCCTCGAACATCAGGACATAGAAGAGGCGCAGCGCCTCGGCGTCCTCGGTCAGGAAGCGATGGTGCGAGCGCACGCCGCGACGAACGGCTTCGAGGCCCACGGCATCGCCGATGTCCGGCACGAGAGTCTCGCTCTCCCAGCGCGTGAACGCGCGCTCGACCACCGCCCAGAGCAGGCCCTCCTTGGAGCCGAAGTGCCAGAAGATCGATCCGCGGCTGATGCCCGCCATCTCGCCGATCGCCTGCACTGAGGTGTCGCGGTAGCCCCGGGCGGCAAAGAGCTTCGTGGCCGAGTCCACGAGGCGGGCGCGGGTGTCGTCAGACTGCTCCTGCTTGCGCGTCGGTCCGGGGCGTGCCGCCATGCTGACCGTTCAGCATAGACCCGACCCGGCGGTGTGAGGGCGAGCCCGCGGTCCCGGGCTCTCAGCGCGCCACAGGGTCGCCTGCCGCTTCCAGCAGCTCGTCCACCGCCGACGTGATCCCCTCGGCCACGAGGTCGAGGTCCGGCAGTGCGTCGAGGTCGGCGAGCAGGCCGAAGTTCAGCGCGCCGTGGTAGCTCATGATCGCGATGGCCAGCGCCCGGTCGCCGGCCAGGAACGGGATCGGGAAGAGCGACTGCATCTCGTGGCCGAGCAGGTAGATCGGGAGCTGGGGGCCGGGGATGTTCGTCACCAGCAGGTTGTAGAAGCGGTTGGAGAAGTTCATCCGGGAGGCCTGCGCGAGGATCGTCGGCGGCGCGAAGCCCTGCATGCCGGCGATGACCTCGGCGCCGAGCGCCTGCTTGCTCTCCTTGAGCCCGTCCATCGCCGTGCGCACCACCCGCAGGCGCTCGACCGGATCCTCGATGTAGATCGGCAGCGGCGCGAGGATCTGCGTGAGCTGGTTGCCGAGCTGGCCGCGCTGGTCGCTGGTGCGGACCGAGACCGGCACGCAGGCCCGCAGCTCCAGGCCGTCGGTGCTCATCCCGCGCAGGCCGAGGAAGCGGCGCAGCGCCCCGGCCACGACGGCGAGCACGACGTCGTTCACCGTGCCGCCGAGCGCGTTCTTGATCGCCTTGAAGTCGGCGAGCGAGGCGCGCACGGTCGCGACGCGTCGGTGCGGCCCGATCTCGACGTTGAACGGCGTCGGCGGCGGCGCGTTGAGCCCGGTCCACACGACCTCCCCGACGCCCTCCAGCGCCGAGCGCACCGCGCCGAGGGTGCGCTGCGGCCGCGCGATCGCTCCGATGGTGTCGCCCGCGACCTCCACCGAGCGCTCGACCGCGCCCTGGGCCGCCGAGGCCAGCAGGATCGCGCGCCCCGGCTCGGGCCGCGGCTGCCACTCGTCCTCCGGCTCCTCGTGGCGCGGCTCGGGCGCCAGATCGAAGAGCGCGGTCATGAGGTCGACGCCGGAGACGCCGTCGACGAGTGCGTGGTGGGTCTTGGTGATCAGCGCGAAGCGATCGTCGTCGAGCCCCTCGACCATCCAGATCTCCCACAGCGGCTTGGTGCGATCCAGCCGCTGCGCGAACAGCCGGCCGACGAGATCGCGCAGCCGGTCCTCGTCGCCGGGCGCAGGCAGCGCGGTGTGGCGGACGTGGTAGGCGAGGTTGAAGCGGGGGTCGTCGACCCACACCGGCCGGCCGGACTCGAAGGGCGGCCAGGCGAGCTTGTGGCGATAGCGGGGGACGAGGTGCAGGCGGGAGCGGATGTGCTCGGTGACCGCCTCGATCTCCGGTGGCGGCCCGGTGAAGATCGAGATCCCGCCGATGTGCATGTGGGTCGCGTCGCCCTCCTGCGCCAGGAAGGCGGCGTCGACCGCGCTGAGCCGATCCATGTGCTGGGGCTGGGCCATCGTGGTCTCCCGGGCGTGCGTGGCGAGCAGGCGCACCCTAGCGCGGGGGCGGCGCCCCTCGGCCTACGCGGCGTGCCGGTGGAACCCTGCGCCGGTCTCGACGCCGAGGCGCCCGTCCCACACCCGGCGGCGCAGCTCCGGGGCGGCGCGGTAGGCGGGGTCGCCGGACTCCTCGCGCAGCGCGTCGAGCAGGGCGAGCACGCGGTCGAGGCCGATCGCGTCGCCCCAGGCGAGGGGTCCGCGCGGGTGATTGAGGCCGAGGACCATGCCGGCGTCGATGTCCTCCGCGCTCGCCACGCCCTCGCCGAGCGAGAACGCGGCCTCGTTCACGAGCTGGGCGACGATCCGGCCGAGCACGAGCCCGGGGCCGTCCCCGACCCACTCCGCGCGCAGGCCGAGCGAGGCGAAGAAGCGCTCCGCCGCGGTCGCCGCGGCCCCGCTCGTGCCCGTGCCGCGGGTGAGTTCGACCACGCCGGTCTCCGCGAGCGGCGGCACGGCGTGGAAGCCGACCGCGCTCCCGCCGGGATCGAGCGCCGCGAGCGAGCCGTCACCGCAGCACACCGCCTGCGGGCCGCCCTGCAGCGGCTCCTCGCCCTCGCTCGCGCCGCAGTCGAGGATCAGGAACGGAACCTCGCCGGCCGCGACGGCGGGCGGGGCGGCGTCCCACCCGGCGGCGGCCGCCAACCCGGCCAGCTCGTCGGCGAGCCGGCTCTCCCCGGCGACCACGACGAGCCCGTCGCCTCCGCCGGCCTTCGGCGCCGCCGGGTCGTCGGGCCGGTGCGCCCCGTCGCGGTAGTCGTGGTAGCCGCGCCCCGCCTTCCGCCCGTGGCGCCCGGCCGCGACCATCCGGGCCGCGATCGGCGACGGGCGCCAGCGCGGCTCGCCGAAGCTCTGCGCGTAGAAGGAGCGGGACACGTCGAAGCCGACGTCGACCCCGACGAGGTCGGCGAGCTCGAAGGGCCCCATGCGAAAGCCGGCGGCCCGGCAGATCCGGTCGATCTGCTCGACGCTCGCCTGCCGCTCGCCGAGCGCGCGCAGCGCCTCGAGGCCGAAGGGCCGGTTGCAGCGGTTCACCACGAACCCGGCGACGTCGGCCGCCCGGATCGCCCGCTTGCCCATCGCCTCGCCGGCGGCCGCGGCCCGGTCGAGCGCCCACGCCGCCGACTCCTCGCCGGCCACGACCTCGACCAGGCGCATGAGCGGCGCCGGGTTGAAGAAGTGCAGCCCGACGACACGCTCGGGCCGCGGCACCGGCGCGGCGACCGCGGTGACGAGCAGGGAGGAGGTGTTCGTCGCGAGTACGCAGTCCTCGCCCACGACGGCGGCCACCTGGGCGAAGAGGTCGTGCTTGACCGCCAGGTCCTCGGGCGCGGCCTCGATCACGACCTCGCAGCCCGCGAGGCCGGCGAGGTCGTGGGCCTCGGTGAGCCGGGCGCGCGCCGCCTCGACCGCGCCGGCGTCCCAGCGCCCTCGCTCGGCGCCCTTCGCCAGCGCGGCGCCGACGGCCTCGAGCGCCGCGCCGGTGACCCCCTCCACCGGATCCCACAGCCGCGTGGCCATCCCGCCGAGCGCCGCCGCCTGCGCGATGCCGCGCCCCATCGTCCCGGCGCCGCAGACGCCGATCCTCGCTGGCGGCTTCCCGGGCATCGCAGCGGCGACCCTACCGTCAGGGGCGGAACGGCGAATCCCCGGTGTGAGCGAGGTTTGACCAGCCTTGACGACGTCCGCGGCCCCGCCATACGTTCGGCGCCATGGCGCCACGTGTCGCAGCGGTCGGACTGGTCGGACTCCTCGTTGTGCTGATCGCCGCGGGCGGCGCGCACGCCGCCGGCTCGCGACGGACACACCAGGCTCCCATCCCGCACTTCGCGAAGAACCTCGTCGCCGTGCCGGCGGGCGGGACGGCGACGATCACGGGGCGCGGGAAGCGCAGGGGCACCCGTCTCCGCCGTGCGACGAGCGTCGGTTTCGGCGCGACCATCGACGCGACGAAGGGCACCGTGCGCCTGATCGCCGCGGCGTCCTCGCGCGGCCATGCGACCTGGGAGGCGAAGGCCGACGGCGGCGCGTTCACGATCGCCCAGTCGAAGGGAGCCAAAGGCGAGGTCGAGCTGCGGCTCGCCGGCGGTGGACTCACCTGCCGCGCGCCCTACGGCTCCGCGAAGGCGAGCCGCACGCTGCGCGTCCGCACGAGTGGGCGGTTCACGACCCGCACGTGCTTCGGCCGGGTTCGGCTCAAGACCCCGGCGCGCGCCCCGACGGCGTCCGCCGCCGCGGCCTCGCCGACGTGGACGGTCGTCGAGTACCCCAACGGCTGGCGCATCCGCTACGTCGGCCCGCTACTGCTCGAGGTGACGGACCTCACGACTGGCAAGGTCCAGCTCGTGAGGTCGCGCTTCCTCTACGACTACATCTACAGCCGGCGTCCACTGCTGCCGCCGACGACGCTGCCGACGACCCCCGGCGTCACCCAGGACCCGCTCGGCGACCTGCTTCCCTGCCCTTACCAGGGCCCGTGCACCGAGGTCGACCTCAAGTCGGCCTCCGCGGCCGGCGCCGGCGGCCAGGTGACCTTCACGGTCGAGGGCTACACCGCGTTCACCGACGCGGCGTCGTATCCGGTCTTCGAGGTGTGGACAACGAAGCCGACGGGCGGGGCGGCGCATGACTACGACCTCGACCCGTGCCTGGACCCCGGCTGCCTGGCGCCCGTCCGCATACGGCACTATCTCGACGGGCCGCCCTACTCCGTGGTCGCGGGAGCCGGATCGGTTACCCACCCGAGCCCGAACGTCGTCACGCTCACGGTGCCCCTCTCGGCCCTGGGCGGGGGAACGAGCTTCTCCTGGGTCGCCGGGTCGTTCGCGTGCGGCTTCGTCGACCGGGTTCCCGATATCGGCGCGATCGCCTACCCGTCGGCCGGGGCCGCCGCGCTCAGGCCGCGCCGGCCGATCGCCACGGCGGCCTGTTGAGGCGCCGCGCCCTCAGCTCGGCACGAGCGCGTTGATGCCCGTCGCCGCGCGCCCGATGATGAGCTTCTGGATCTGCGTCGTGCCCTCGTAGAGCGAGGTGACCCGAACGTCGCGGTAGAAGCGCTCGACCGGATGGTCGTCCACGTAGCCGGCGCCGCCGTGGACCTGGATCGCGAGGTCCGCGCAGTTCTTCCCGGCCTCGGTCGCGTAGAGCTTCGCGATCGAGGTCTCCGTGGTCGACGGCTTGCCCTGGTCCTTCAGCGCGCCCGCCCGGTAGACGAGCATCCGCGCCGCGTCGGTCTGCACGACCATGTCGGCGATCATCGCCTGCACGAGCTGGAAGGCGGCGATCGGGCGGTCGAACTGCGTGCGCTCCTTCGCGTAGCTCACCGACTCCTCGACGCACGCCTGGCAGATCCCCACGCACCCGGCGGCGACCGAGTAGCGGCCGGAGTCCAGCGCGCTCATCGCGACCTTAAAGCCGTCGCCCACCTCGCCGAGCAGCGCGTCCTCGCCGACCTCGACCTCGTCGAGCGCGAGCGACGCGGTGTCGGAGCCGTGGAGTCCCATCTTGTGCTCGATGAGCTGCGAGGTGAACCCCGGATGGTCGGTGTCGACGAGGAAGCAGGCGAGCCCGCGGTGCTTCAGGGCCGGATCGGTCTGAGCGAAGATCAGCGCGACCTTCGCGTGGTTGCCGAGCGAGATCCACATCTTGCCGCCCGTGATCGACCAGCCGCCGTCGATCTTCTTCGCGCGCGTCTTCTGGTTCGCGGCGTCGGAGCCGGTGTCGGGCTCGGTGAGCCCGAAGCACCCGAGCCACTCCCCCGTGCAGAGCTTCGGGAGGTAGGTCTGCTTCTGCTCCTCGGTGCCCCAGCGCAGAATCGAGGAGCACACGAGCGAGGTCTGGACCGAGATCACGGTGCGCATCGCCGAGCAGCCGCGGCCGATCTCCTCGACCACGATCCCGTAGGTGAGGTAGTCCAGGCCGGCGCCGCCGTACTCGCGCGGGACGATCGCCCCGAGGTAGCCCTGGTCGGCGATCTTGCCGACGAGGTCGACGTCGAAGTGGTGGTTGCGGTCGTTCTCCCGCGCGCGGGCCCAGATCTCCTTGTCGGTGAACTCGCGAGCGGTGCGGCGGATGAGCTGCTGCTCGTCGGTGAGGTCGAAGTCCATGCGGGTCCTTGGCTGGCGGGGACGGGCGGGGCACGAGGGTATCCGCCGCTAGCCTCCTGCGCATGACGCGCGAGACCCGCTATGCCTACAGCGGCGACGTCGCGATCGCCTACCAGGTGGTGGGCGAGGGCGACCGCGACCTCGTGCTGGTGCCGAACTGGATCAACCAGATCGAGCACCTGTGGAACGAGCCCTCGGTGGCGCACTGGCTCGAGCGGCTGTCGGGCTTCGGGCGGCTGATCATGTTCGACCGCCGCGGGACGGGGCTGTCCGAGCGGCTGGTCTCGTCGGTGGCGCTCGAGGACCAGATGGAGGACGTCAGGGCCGTGATGGACGCCGCGGGGTCCGAGCGCGCTACGCTCGTCACCCTGGCGGAGGGGTCGCTCATGAGCCTGCTCTTCGCCGCCTCCCACCCCGACCGGGTCGAGGCGATGGTCCTCTGCTCGCCGATCGCCGCCCACGTCACCAACGACGAGATCACTTGGACCTTCACGCCCGAGGAGCGGGTCGCCTGGTTCGCGGGGCTCGAGCAGGCATGGGGCACCGGGCGGATGGCGGCGCACCTCGCGCCGTCGCTGGCCGACGACGAGCGTTTTCGCCTGTGGTTCGCCGCGCTGGAGCGGCTGACCACCACCCCGCGCGGCTTCCGGCGCCTGCGCGAGTCCGACTGCGCTGACATCCGCCCGATCCTCGCCTCGATCACCGTCCCGACGCTGATCCTCAACCGGACCGGCAACACGCAGGTCGTCGCCGATCACGCGCGGTTCCTGGCCGAGCGGATCCCGTGCGCACGGCACGTCGAGCTCCCCGGCGACGACACCCTGCCGATGACGGGCGACGCCGACGCGATGATGGACGAGATCGAGGAGTTCCTCACGGGATCCCGGTCGGCGCGCGACCCCGACCGGATCCTCGCCACCGTGCTCTTCACCGACATCGTCGAGTCCACTCGCCTGGCCGCGGAGCTCGGCGACCGCCGCTGGCGCGACGTCCTGGCCGCGCACGACGACGTCGTCGCGCGCGAGATCGAGCGTTATCGGGGGAGGCTCATCAAGAGCACGGGCGATGGCGTGTTCGCCACCTTCGACGGCCCGGCCCGCGCGATCCGCAGCGCCGAGGCGATCCGCGCGGCGGTGCGCGGCCTCGGCGTCGAGATGCGCGCCGGGCTCCACACCGGCGAGTGCGAGGTGATCGGCGACGACGTCGGCGGCCTCGCCGTCCACATCGGCGCCCGGGTGGGAGCGGCGGCGGCCCCGGGCGAGGTGCTCGTCTCCGGCACGGTCAAGGACCTCGTCGTCGGCTCGGGCCTGGCCTTCGGCGATCGCGGCACGCGCGAGCTGCGCGGCGTGCCCGGCGAGTGGCGGCTGTTCGCCGTCGAGAGCTGAAGCCGGCTAGACCGCCTCGATGACCGTCGCGAGCCCCTGCCCGACGCCGATGCACAGGGTCGCGAGCCCGTAGCGGCCGCCGCGGGCGCGGAGCTCGTGGGTGAGTGTGCCGACGAGGCGCGCCCCGCTCGCGCCGAGCGGATGGCCGAGGGCGATCGCCCCGCCGTTGACGTTCAGCCGCTCCTCGGGAATCCCGAGCTCGCGCACGCAGGCCAGCGCCTGGGCGGAGAAGGCCTCGTTGAGCTCGACGAGGTCGAGGTCGGCGACCGTGAGGCCGGCGCGCTCCAGCGCCTTGCGGCTGGCGGGAATCGGCCCGAGCCCCATGACCGCCGGGTCGACGCCCGCGGCGGCGCTCGCCACGACCCGCGCCAGCGGCGCTCGCCCGATCCGTTCCGCGCCCTCCGCCGAGGCGACGACCACGCAGGCCGCGCCGTCGTTGATCGGCGAGGCGTTCCCGGCGGTCACCGTCCCATCCTCGCGGAAGATCGTGCGCAGGCCGGCGAGGCGCTCGGCCGTCGTGTCCCCCCGCGGGCCCTCGTCGTCAGCGGTCTCGCCGACCGGCGCGATCTCCCGGCGCAGCGTCTCCCGGGCGGCGATCGCCCGCTCGTGGGAACGCAACGCGAAGGCGTCCTGGTCGGCGCGGGCGACCGCGTGGCGCTCGGCGACGTTCTCCGCCGTCTCGCCCATCGACTCCGTCGAGTAGGGCATGCGCGGGTTCACGAAGCGCCAGCCGATCGTCGTGTCGACGAGATCGATCCCGCCGCGCGGGAAGCCGCGCTCGGGCTTGAGCGCGACGAGTGGCGAGCGGCTCATCGACTCCACGCCGCCGGCGAGCACGAGCTCGGCGTCGCCGACGGCCACGAGCCGCGCCGCCTGGTTCACGGCCTCGAGTCCGGACGCGCAGAGGCGGTTGACGGTCACGCCCGGCACCTCGACCGGGAACCCGCAGAGCAGCGCGGCCATCCGGGCCACGTTGCGGTTGTCCTCCCCGGCCGCGTTGGTATCGCCGAGGATCACGTCGTCGATGTCCGCGGGGTCGATCCCGTTGCGCTGCACGGCCGCGGCCAGGACGTGGGCCGCGAGGTCGTCCGGGCGCACCTTCGCCAGCGCCGCGCCGTAGCGGCCGAACGGCGTGCGGACCATGTCGAGGATGAGCGCGTCGCGCATCGCGCGGCGATCCTACGTCGTCATCCGCGGGGCAGGGGAGGGGCAGCGGTACGCTTGGGCCCGTGGACGGCTTCGCCCTCGTCATGTTCGGGGGGATCGGCGCGATCGTGCTCGTCCTCTACCTGATCGGCCGCTTCTATCCGGGGAGCGGGGCCGACGTGCTCGACTGGGATCCGCGCGACCTCCAGGAGCGCAAGCTCGCCGCCGAGGCCGACGATCTCGAGCAGATGCTCGAGGCCCGCAACGCCCGGCGCCGCGCCCGCGGCGAGCCGGAGCTGACCGAGGAGGACCTCCACCGGCGGGTGGCCGAGGACCGCCACGCGCTCGATGCCCGCCGCGAGGACTACCTCGCCGACCAGGACGAGGCCGAGATGCGCGAGGCGATCGCCGCGCGCCGGGCGGCGAGAGCGGCGCGCCGCGGCGCGGAGACCCCGCCGCAGTAGCCCCCCCATGGCCCGGGTCCTGATCGTCGGCTGCGGCTGTCGCGGGCAGGGGCTCGCCCGCTCGCTGCGCGCCGACGGCCACGCCGTCCGCGGCACGACGCGCGACCGGGCCCGCGCCGCCGCGATCGCGACCGCCGGCGCCGAGCCCTACGTCGGCGACCCCGACCGGATCGCCACGCTCACCTACGCGCTGGACAACGTCACGATCCTCTGCTGGCTGCTGGGGAGCGCGACCGGTCCCGACCCCGCGCTCCGCGCCCTGCATGGCCCACGGCTGAAGATGCTGCTCGAGCGCGCGATCGACACGACGATCCGCGGGATCGTCTACGAGACGGCCGGCACGGTGGCGCCCGACGTCCTGGCGGAGGGCCGCGCGGCGGTCGCACGCGCCTGTGCGTACTCGGAGATCCCGCACGCCTTCCTCGACGCCGACCCCGCCGACCCCCCGCGCTGGCTGGCGGCGGCCCGTGCGGAGATCGATGGCCTGCTGGGCTGCGCTACACTCGCCGCCGATACGCCTGAAACTCGATAGGGATTCACCCCCCGGGAGGTCCGAGACCGTGGCCGAATATGCGAAGGACGTGCTGGTGGAGCCCGAGTGGCTCGAGGCGCACCTCGAGGACGACGCGATCCGCATCGTGGAGGTCGACGAGAACCCGGCCCTCTACCAGGAGGCCCACATCCCGGGCGCGATCGGCTTCGACTGGAAGACCGACCTGCAGGACCAGGTCCGCCGCGACTTCCTCGGGCCGAAGGACTTCGGCGAGCTCTTCGGGCGCCACGGGATCTCCAACGACCACCTCGTGATCCTCTACGGGGATCGCAACAACTGGTTCGCGGCCTACACCTACTGGTACCTGAAGTACTACGGCCACGACAACGTGAAGCTGCTCAACGGCCCCCGCGAGCGCTGGATCTCCGAGAACCGCCGGACGACGACCGACGTCCCGAGCCACGCGGCGGCGACGTTCACCGCACAGGCGGGGAACCCGGCGATCCGCGCGGTGCGCGAGGAGGTCACCGCCGCGCTCGACGCCGGCACGAGCCTCGTCGACGTGCGCTCCCCGCAGGAGTTCTCCGGCGAGCTCATCGCGATGCCCGGCTACGAGCAGGAGGGCGCGCAGCGCGCCGGCCACATCCCGGGCGCCGCGTCGGTGCCCTGGGCCCAGGCCGTCCAGGAGAACGGGACCTTCAAGTCCGCCGACGAGCTCCGCGAGCTCTACACCGGCAAGGGCGTGCTGAACGGCGGCCCGATCATCGCCTACTGCCGCATCGGCGAGCGCTCGGCACACACGTGGTTCGTCCTGCACGAGCTGCTCGGCCACGACGACGTGAAGAACTACGACGGCTCGTGGACCGAGTGGGGCAACCTCGTGGGCGTGCCGATCGAGAAGGACGTCTAGGGCGGGGCCGGGGCCGGGAGGCCGGCCCCGGCGGCGTCGACCCGCGCGAGCAGGTCGGCCACGATCCGCGCCGTGGCGCCCCAGATGAGCTGCCCCGCCACGGCATAGGTGTCGGTGCGGATCGGGACGCCGCGGCGCACGAGCCGCCGGCGCTCGTAGCCGGCGGCGACGTCGGCGATGGGCAGCTCGAGCACCTCGGCGACCTCGCGCTCGCTGAGCGTCCAGGCCAGCCCGGGCGCGATCACGCCGACGAAGGGGTACACGGCGTAGCCGGTGACGATCGTCGAGGTCGGCTGGAGCGCCCCGATCAGCTCGACGGCATCGGGCGGCAGGCCGATCTCCTCCTCGGCCTCGCGCAACGCGGTGGCGCGCAGATCCGCGTCGCCGGGGTCACGCCGGCCGCCGGGGAACGAGACCTCGCCCGGATGGCGGCGCAGATCGTCGCGTCGACGGGTGAAGACCGCGTGGACGCCGTCGGCCGTCGCGAAGAGCGGGACGAGCACGGCGGCCTGGACGCCGCCGCGGACCGTGAGGCCGGCCGCGACCTCGGCGTCGAGCAGCGAGGGGGCCAGCCGGGTGAGCGCGGCGGCACCCACCTCCGCGTCAGACCGCGCCGGCCACCTCGACGCGCTCCTCGAAGGAGACCTCCCCGTCGAGCGTGCGGTGCACCGGGCACTTGGCGGCGATCACCTGGAGGCGCTCGACCTGCTCGTCGCTGAGCCCGTCGGGCAGGTGCAGGACGAGCTCGAAGCGGGTCGGGCACCCGCGCTCGGCCGGGGTGTACTCGACCTCGACCTCGACCGGGCCGAGCTCCCAGCCCTTGCGCTTGGCGTACATCTCGATCGTGACCGCCGTGCAGGAGGCGAGGCTCGCGGCGAGCAGCTCCTGCGGGCTCGGGGCGCTGTCGTCGCCGCCGGCGTCGATCGGCTCGTCCGCCTCCAGCGAGTGGTCGCGGACCTTGATCAGATGGGAGAACGTGCCGGTGCGCCGGGCGGTGGCCTTCAGCATGGTGCTTCCCATCCTAGCCCCGCCGCAGACGTCTGGCCCGCGGCCACCACCGGACTCATACGAGCGGGTTGAAGACGAGGCCGGTGGGGATCTTGGGGAAGAAGTAGGTCGACTTCGGCGGCATGTTCTCGCCCGTGTCCGCGACCTCGCGGATCCGCGCCACCGGCGTGGCGCCCATGACGAAGGCGGCGTCGTAGGTTCCGTCCTCGATGAGCGCCAGCGCCTGGTCGAGGTCGCGCGCGTAGCCGAAGCCGTCGAGGTGGTCGATCCGCGCGGGCGTGTAGCCGAGCGCCCCCTCGAGCAGGAGCGCCTCGAGCACCGCCGTGTCGAGCCGGCGGTAGGGCGGGGCGCGGTCGGGCAACGCCGCGGCGGCGATCGCCGGGTCCTTGAGGGTCAGCCGATAGGGGCGGCGGTGGTGGGCGTCGATGTAGCCGAGGCGGACGCGCCCGTCCGGCGCCGGCTCGGGCTCCAGGTCGCGGGGGTCGTCGAGCGGCTCGGCGTCGAAGTCGCGCAGGATCGCGTCGCGCAGGGCCTCCTGCTGGTCGCTGCTCAGGCCGGACACGAGCCGGTGGGTCGGGAACACGGTCAGCCCGGGGTCCTCGAGTGCGACGAGCGCCATGAGCACGTAGCGGTGCGGGCCCTCGCCGCCGATCTCCTCGGCGTAGACGCGGGCGGTCTCGTAGCGGTGGTGGCCGTCGGCGATCAGCAGCTCCGCGGCGCCGACCGCGCGGGTGAGCGCGGCGATCGTGTCGGCGTCGGTGACCTGCCACACCCGGTTGACGGTGCCGTCGTCGTCGGTCGCCTCGCCCCAGGTGTCCGCGGCGGTGGCGGCGGCGAGCGCCGCCCGGGCGGCGCCGTCGGGGTCGCCGTAGAGGCTGAAGATGGGGGAGAGGTTCGCCCGCGTGGCCCGGGTCAGGCGCAGCCGGTCCTCCTTGGGCCCGGGGTGCGTGCGCTCGTGCGGGCGAATCCGGCCGGCGCCGTATTCCTCCGCGCGCACGCGCGCGAGGAACGCGGTGCGGACGTGTGCGCCGCCGCCGGGCGCGGTGTAGCGCTGCTCGAGCACGTAGACCGCGGGCTCGGCGTCGCGGACGACGGCGCCCTCCGCCTCCCAGCGGGCGAGCTCCGCGGCGGCGCTCGCGTAGGGGTCCTCGCCCTCGGGCAGGTCGATGCGCACGACGTTGTGAGGCGAGCGGGCGACGAGCGCGGCGCGGCGCTCGGCGTCGATCACGTCGTAGGGCGGGGCGAGGACGTCCTGCAGGCCGCCGATCCGATCGAGGTCGTAGCGCAGGGCGTGAAGCGGCTCGACGCGTCTCATGGCGGCGGCGGAGGCTATAGCTATAGCTCCCTCGCCGGCCACGCGGGCGCGACCTCCTCGGGCCCCGCCGCCCGCTGGAGCTGCACCCAGATCACCGCGCCGACCACGACGAGGCCGCCGAGCACCTGGACCGGCCCGAGCGCCTCGCCGAGCGCCGGCCAGGCGATGAGCGCGCCGAGCACCGGCTCGATCGTTGCGATCACGGTGACCCGCGCGGCCGGGACGTGGCGCACCGCGGTCACGATGAGCACGAACGGCACGAGCGTGCCGAGCAGGCAGACGTACGCGGCCGCGGCGAGGTGGCCGGGGGAGGCAAGCTGGTCCCACGGGAAGGTCCAGGGCGGCGCGATCAGCGACCAGAAGGCGGTCGAGACCCCGAAGGCCCAGACCAGCGTCGTGACCGCCGGATAGGTCCGCCCGGATCGCTCGGTGCCGAAGGCGTAGAAGGCGAAGCTCACCGCCGAGACCGCGGCGGCGGCGAGCCCGACCGCGTCGAGCGCGTCCGGCGCCCAGCCCCGCACGACGAGGAAGCACCCGGCGACCGATAGCGCGGCCGCCGCCCACATCCCGCGCGGCAGCGTCCGGCCCCAGGCGAAGTGCAGCCAGGCGAGGATCAGCAGGGGGCCGAGGTACTGGATCGTCAGCGCCACGCCGACGCCGAGCCGCTCGATCGCGACGAAGTAGGAGGCCTGGACGATGGCCAGCCCGGCGGCGCCGAGGACGACGAGGCGCGCGACGTGCTCGCGGCGAACGCGGAGCAGCTCGGGTCGCCGCCAGGCGAGCGCCACGAGGAGGAGCGCGAAGGCCACGGCCGAGCGCAGCCACGCGAGCCGGTCCGCCGGCATCCCGTCGTCGAGCAGCACCCGGGCGGTCGCGCCGTTGCCGGCGAACAGCGTCGCGGCGGCCGCCGCGAGGAGGTAGCCGCGGCGGGCGTCGGGCGGGGGCGCGGGCATCGGCGCGCCAGTCTGGCAGGCGCCGCTCGGGCCTCCGGCTCCCACCGGATCACACCGCGGCGCCCCTTACACTCGGGCCCACGGGACGTAGCGCAGCCTGGCAGCGCGCCTGCTTTGGGAGCAGGAGGTCGGCGGTTCAAATCCGCCCGTCCCGACTGATGATACGGACTCTCACGCCGACGCCGAGGCAACTAGAGGGCAACCGCTCCCCACGAAGGACGACCGGGTAGGCCGAATCGCCCGCCACTCCACAGTGCGGCTAGTCCGGCTAGTCCGGCTAGTGGGGAGGACACCGCCGGACTGGCTCGCCGCCGCTCCCGGCTCGTTTTCTGAGTGCCGCCAGCGCGGCTCCACGCCTGCCGCGCCGCGGCAAGTGCGCGCCGACCTAGCCGTTCGGCCGGGGTCCGGCGGCCGAGCCGCGGATAGCGTCGTGGCATGGAGCAGCGCGCTCGACTGGCGGAGATTCTCGACCGGCTCGAAGCTCGGATCGACGCGCTGCGCGTTCGGGCCCTCGGGCCGGAACTGCCGGTGGGACTATGCGGGTTGCCATCCCCTCCCCAGCGATCGATCCGCCTCCTGCTTGAGCGTCGCCACGATGGCCGGATCGCGCAGCGTCGTGGTATCGCCGAGTTCGTTCCCCTGGGCAATGTCCTTGAGCAACCGCCGCATGATCTTGCCTGACCGCGTCTTTGGCAAATCGGCGCCGAAGATCACCGCCTTCGGGCGGGCGATCTTGCCGATCTGCTGGCCGACCCAGTCGCGCAGCTCCTGGGCGAGCTGCTCGGAGGGCTCGTAGCCCGCGCGCAGCACCACGAAGCAGAGCGGCGTCTGGCCGGTCAGCTCGTCTGGCGCTGCCGCCGCGGCTGCCTCGGCCACGGCCTCGTGTGCCACCAGAGCCGACTCGATCTCGATCGTCGACAGGCGATGTCCCGAGACGTTCATCACGTCGTCGATCCGGCCGAGCAGCCAGTAGAAGCCGTCCTCGTCCTGCTTGGCGCCGTCGCCCGCGAAGTAGACCGAGGGGCCGTACTTGGAGAAGTAGTTGGCCACGTAGCGCTCGTCGTCCTGCCAGAGCGTGCGGAAGATCCCCGGCCAGGGCCGCTTCATGACGAGGTAGCCGCCCTGCCCCTGCGGGACCGGGTTGCCCTGCTCGTCGAGGATCTCCGCCTGGTTGCCCGGGAACGGCACCGTAGCCGTGCCCGGCTTGAGCGTCGTGAGGCCGGGCAGCGGCGTGATCAGAACACCGCCGTTCTCGGTCTGCCACCAGGTGTCGACGACGGGGCAGCGCTCCCCGCCGATGTACTTCCAGTACCAGACCCAGGCCTCCGGGTTGATCGGCTCGCCGACGGTCCCGAGTAGCTTCAGCGACGAGAGATCGTGCTTCTGCGGGTGCTCGGGACCGGCCTTGAGGAAGGCGCGGATCAGCGTCGGCGCGGTGTAGTACTGGCTCACCCTGTAGCGCTCGACAATTTCCCAGTGGCGATCGATCTTCGGGTATGCCGGGTCGCCTTCGTAGAGCACGCCGGTCGTGCCGTTGTTGAGCGGCCCGTAGACGATGTAGCTATGGCCGGTAACCCAGCCCACGTCCGCCGCGCACCACCAGACGTCGTCGTCGTGGATGTCGAAGATCCACTTGTGCGTGCAGGACACGTACGTCAGGTAGCCACCCGTGGTGTGCTGCGCCGCTTTGGGCTTGGCCGTCGTGCCCGAGGTGTGGAGCAGGTAGAGGACGTCCTCCGCGTTGCAGCGCTCGGGCTCGCACTCGGTGGACTCGCCCCCGACGAGCTCGTGCCACCACAGGTCGCGGCCCTCCTCGAACGGCACCTCGTCGCCGGTCCGCCGCAGGACGACAACCTTCTTGACGGTAGGGGCGAGCTGAATCGCCTCATCGGCCGTGCGCTTGAGCGGGATCTTGCCGCCCTTGCGCCAGCCCTCGTCCTGGGTGACGAGCACGGAGGCGCCGGTGCTCGACATGCGCTCGCCCAGCGACTCCGCCGAGAAGCCGCCGAACACCACCACGTGCGGCGCCCCGATGCGGGCGCAAGCCAGCATCGTGATCGGCAGCTCCGGGACCATGCCCATGTAGATCCCGACGCGGTCGCCCTTCTTCACGCCGAGCCTGCGCAGCGCGTTGGCGAAGCGGCAGACCTCGTCCTTGAGCTCCGCGTAGGTGATCGGACGGTGCTCCTCGTCGGCCGCCTCCGGAACGAAGTGGTAGGCCACCTTGTCGCCGCGCCCGCCGTTCACCTGCTTGTCGAGACAGTTGTAGGACACGTTCAGCTCGCCGTCGGCGAACCAGGTGCAGTGGGGCGGGTCCCACTGGAGCGACTCGGTGGGCTCCTTGAACCATTCAACGAACTCCTTCGCCCGCTCGAGCCAGAAGCCCTCGTAGTCGCGCTCGGCCTCCACATAGACGGAGCGGTCGTTGATCAAGGCCTGGGCCACGAACTCCTCTGATGGGGGAAAGGTCCTGTTCTCGCGAACGAGGACCTCGATCGCGGCCTTTGCCTCGCCGCCCCCGTCACCGGGTCCGGTCGGGGTGGCGTCCGGTGTCATCTCCAGCTCCTATCTTCACTGAGCAGTTGTCTCCGCTCTAGTTCGCGTATCCCTGGCCGGTGTCTCTCCGTGGCCCGGCCCGTCCTCACCGCTTGAGCGGGACGACCGGCAGGACCACCCTGTCGAAGGTCGAGTTCACCACCGCCGCGAACGACGCGTACCAGGCCGCCGCCGCGGTGAGGAGACCCGCCCACCCGCCGGCCTTGACGATGTTCGGGTGCGCACCGGAATTGCCGATCCCGAGCAGGAAGAACGTGACCGCGAGCAAGAAGAAGACGAGCGCCACGGCCGCGGTCGTCCTGAGCGACGCCACGAACATGTAGGTCGTAAAGATCCCCCACGCGATCAGGAAGAGACCGACCGCATGACCGACGTCGGCCTTCGGGATGTCCGCCACGTAAAACTGGTTCAGCGCCCAGAACGAGAGCCAGAACGCGCCGAACGAGGTGAAGGCCACGGCGCCGAACGTGTTGCCGGTCCGGAACTCCCACATGCCGGCGAGCAGCTGGGCCAGCCCCCCGTAGGCCAAGGCGACGCCAAGCACGACGGGCTCGCCGCCCTTGGCGACAAGGTCGGCGTTGAACATGCTAAGCACGAAAGTGGTGAGCGCGAACGCCCCGAGCCCGAGGGGGCCCGGATCGGCGGTTATCGGCGCGTGAGTCGGCTCCTTGCTCGTGCTGGCGTCTTCCTCACGGCTGACGTTGGCTGCCATCGCATCCTCCCTCTCTTGATGGGGACGGGCGGTGACACCCGTCCCCCTCTGACGTTGTAGTCGCCCGGCTAGTAGCCGTGTTCGATGTATTTCAGCCAGGCCTCGCGGACGGCCACATGCTCGTTCGCCGCTGCCAGCGCGACCGTAGCGGTCCACTCGTCGGGGCCTCCCTGGGCAGCATCGCTTTGCTCGCTCGAGCGCTCGCGATCCGCGACGGCCGCGCCTAGCCGCTCGATCGCCAGGGCATGCACGCCGCTGCCCCTAACGGGCCTGCGCGGCAATGCCATCGACAGTCGACCAGC